>NZ_JAVJIU010000010.1:0-5661 GCF_031344135.1 Christiangramia sediminicola | reverse complement strand
CATAAAAAAACCCTTTATCGGTAAGATAAAGGGTTTTCAAGAAGAAGGCGGCGACATACTCTCCCACAATGATAGCAGTACCATCTGCGCTAACGGGCTTAACTACTCTGTTCGGGATGGGAAGAGGTGAGCCCCGTTGCTATAGCCACCTTAAAAGGTAAGTTATAAGCATTCGGCTTAAAACTGTGTCTGTAGACACTAATATTGTTGACATACTTAAGAAACAAAAAATAAGAAGAACAGCTAATAACATCATAATGTAAGCATTTGGCGGCCCGGAAGTTTTGCGGCTCCCGGGCCATACGCATCAAGCTTTACGGATTATTAGTACTACTCGGCTATGACATTACTGCCTTTACACCTGTAGCCTATCAACGTGGTAGTCTCCCACGGTCCTTTAAAGAAATCTCATCTTGTGGTGGGTTTCGCGCTTATATGCTTTCAGCGCTTATCCCTTCCGAACGTAGCTACTCTGCAGTGCTCCTGGCGGAACAACAGATACACCAGAGGTTCGTCCAATCCGGTCCTCTCGTACTAGGATCAGGTCCACTCAAATTTCTAACGCCCACTGTAGATAGAGACCGAACTGTCTCACGACGTTCTGAACCCAGCTCGCGTGCCACTTTAATGGGCGAACAGCCCAACCCTTGGGACCTTCTCCAGCCCCAGGATGTGACGAGCCGACATCGAGGTGCCAAACCCCCCCGTCGATGTGAGCTCTTGGGGGAGATCAGCCTGTTATCCCCGGCGTACCTTTTATCCTTTGAGCGATGACCCTTCCATGCGGTGTCACCGGATCACTATGCTCTACTTTCGTACCTGATCGACCTGTATGTCTCTCAGTCAAGCTCCCTTTTGCCATTGCACTCTACGCACGGTTACCAAGCGTGCTGAGGGAACCTTTAGAAGCCTCCGTTACTCTTTTGGAGGCGACCACCCCAGTCAAACTACCCACCAAGCACTGTCCTTCCATTGGAAGTTAGGCTCTAAACAAGTAAAGGGTAGTATTTCAACAACGACTCCACGATACCTGGCGATACCGCTTCAAAGTCTCCTACCTATCCTACACATCACTTGTTCAAAGTCAATACTAAGCTATAGTAAAGGTGCACGGGGTCTTTTCGTCCCACAGCGGGTAATCGGCATCTTCACCGATACTACAATTTCACCGAGCTCATGGCTGAGACAGTATCCAGATCGTTGCACCATTCGTGCAGGTCGGAACTTACCCGACAAGGAATTTCGCTACCTTAGGACCGTTATAGTTACGGCCGCCGTTTACTGGGGCTTCAGTTCAATGCTTCGCCGAAGCTAACATCTCCCCTTAACCTTCCAGCACCGGGCAGGTGTCAGGCCCTATACGTCATCTTTCGATTTAGCAGAGCCCTGTGTTTTTGATAAACAGTCGCCTGGATCTTTTCACTGCGGCCCCCCATAAGGGGGCGACCCTTCTCCCGAAGTTACGGGCCAATTTTGCCTAGTTCCTTAGCCATGAATCTCTCGAGCACCTTAGAATTCTCATCCCAACTACCTGTGTCGGTTTAGGGTACGGGTTGCCTCCACTCGCTTTTCTTGGAAGTCGCTCCTCTGGATTATCACGCCGGCCGTAGCTTTTGTGTACTATCTCCGTGTTACCACTGGATTCAACGTACTATTCCGTCAGTACGCACCAAATTTACGCCTCCGTCCGCTTTAACGTGGGGCAAGTAGCAGAATATTAACTGCTTGTCCATCGACTACCCCTTTCGGGTTCGCCTTAGGTCCCGACTAACCCTCAGCTGATTAGCATAGCTGAGGAAACCTTAGTCTTTCGGTGTGCAGGTTTCTCGCCTGCATTATCGTTACTTATGCCTACATTTTCTTTTGTAACCAATCCAGCAAGCCTCGCGACTCACCTTCATCTCTGTTACAATGCTCCCCTACCACTATAGTAAACTATAGTCCATAGCTTCGGTAGTATGTTTATGCCCGATTATTATCCATGCCGGACCGCTCGACTAGTGAGCTGTTACGCACTCTTTAAATGAATGGCTGCTTCCAAGCCAACATCCTAGCTGTCTGGGCAGTCCAACCGCGTTTATTCAACTTAACATACATTTTGGGACCTTAGCTGATGGTCTGGGTTCTTTCCCTCTCGGACATGGACCTTAGCACCCATGCCCTCACTGATATGCATCATTTTATAGCATTCGGAGTTTGTCAGGAATTGGTAGGCGGTGAAGCCCCCGCATCCAATCAGTAGCTCTACCTCTATAAAACTAACTATATCGCTGCACCTAAATGCATTTCGGGGAGTACGAGCTATTTCCGAGTTTGATTGGCCTTTCACCCCTACCCTCAGGTCATCCCAAGACTTTTCAACGTCAACGGGTTCGGTCCTCCACTATGTGTTACCACAGCTTCAACCTGCCCAAGGGTAGATCACACGGTTTCGCGTCTACCACTACCAACTATGGCGCCCTATTCAGACTCGCTTTCGCTACGGCTCCACAGCTGAACTGCTTAACCTTGCTGGCAACGGTAACTCGTAGGCTCATTATGCAAAAGGCACGCCGTCACAGAACAAGTCTGCTCCGACCGCTTGTAAGCGTATGGTTTCAGGATCTATTTCACTCCCTTGTTCAGGGTTCTTTTCACCTTTCCCTCACGGTACTGGTTCACTATCGGTCTCTCAGGAGTATTTAGCCTTGGCGGATGGTCCCGCCGGATTCATACAGGGTTTCACGTGCCCCGCACTACTCAGGATACCACTATGCTTTATACGAAGTTTTCTATACCGGGCTGTCACCGTCTATGGCCAGGCTTTCCAACCTGTTCTAATTCCTTGTACAAACAATATCGTGGTCCTACAACCCCAATAAGTCCGTAAACTCATTGGTTTGGGCTACTGCGCGTTCGCTCGCCGCTACTAGCGCAATCACTATTGTTTTCTCTTCCTCCGGGTACTTAGATGTTTCAGTTCTCCGGGTTCGCCTCCTTGCGGATACTACACCTTCAATGTAGTGGGTTGCCCCATTCGGATATTCGCGGATCAATTTGTATGTGCCAATCCCCACGACTTTTCGCAGCTTATCACGTCCTTCTTCGCCTCTGAGAGCCTAGGCATTCCCCATACGCCCTTATCTAGCTTGTATGCGTTTTGCTTAATGCTCTAATCTATTCCAATTTGCATCAGAATAGAAGTATTATAATGTATTACTTATATTAAATATTTCTATCTAATAGTGTTCTCGTATTCTTTGTTTCTCAATATGTCAATGAACTTTTTTCCTTATCCAACAATACAGTCTCGATGATCCTACAAACTAAAAACTTGTGTTTCCTGGTTGTTTGTAAAAACTATACCCTCTGTATCTCAAGGAATCGTGGAGAATATCGGAGTCGAACCGATGACCTCCTGCGTGCAAGGCAGGCGCTCTAGCCAGCTGAGCTAATCCCCCATTATGGAATTCCGAATAGAATTCAGAATGTAGAATTAGAATCCTTTAGCTTCTAGAATTTCCTTTAAGTATTTCAAATGAACTTGTCATAAACCTGATGGCTTACTCTCTCAAGTAGTCTCAGGCAGACTCGAACTGCCGACCTCTACATTATCAGTGTAGCGCTCTAACCAGCTGAGCTATGAGACTGTCCATATAATTAAATTGACATAAGAATCAAGACCCGAAGGTCAAACTAAACTTCCCTTACTAATTGTCGCTAGCATGTAAACATGCATCGCTCTAGAAAGGAGGTGTTCCAGCCGCACCTTCCGGTACGGCTACCTTGTTACGACTTAGCCCCAGTTACCAGTTTTACCCTAGGCCGCTCCTTACGGTGACGGACTTCAGGTACCCCCGGCTTCCATGGCTTGACGGGCGGTGTGTACAAGGCCCGGGAACGTATTCACCGCATCATGGCTGATATGCGATTACTAGCGATTCCAGCTTCACGCAGTCGAGTTGCAGACTGCGATCCGAACTGTGATAGGGTTTGAAGATTCGCATCCCCTCGCGGGGTAGCTGCCCTCTGTCCCTACCATTGTAGCACGTGTGTGGCCCAGGACGTAAGGGCCGTGATGATTTGACGTCATCCCCACCTTCCTCGCGGTTTGCACCGGCAGTCTGGCTAGAGTTCCCGACATGACTCGCTGGCAACTAACCACAGGGGTTGCGCTCGTTATAGGACTTAACCTGACACCTCACGGCACGAGCTGACGACAACCATGCAGCACCTTGCAATCTGTCCGAAGAAGGGTCTGTTTCCAGACCTGTCAGACTGCATTTAAGCCCTGGTAAGGTTCCTCGCGTATCATCGAATTAAACCACATGCTCCACCGCTTGTGCGGGCCCCCGTCAATTCCTTTGAGTTTCATTCTTGCGAACGTACTCCCCAGGTGGGTTACTTATCACTTTCGCTTAACCACCCAGCCCTCAATTAGGCCGGACAGCTAGTAACCATCGTTTACGGCGTAGACTACCAGGGTATCTAATCCTGTTCGCTACCTACGCTTTCGTCCATCAGCGTCAATACATTATTAGTGATCTGCCTTCGCAATAGGTGTTCTGAGTAATATCTATGCATTTCACCGCTACACTACTCATTCCAACCACTTCATAATGATTCAAGAACAACAGTATCAATGGCAATTCTACAGTTGAGCTGCAGACTTTCACCACTGACTTATTATCCCGCCTACGGACCCTTTAAACCCAATGATTCCGGATAACGCTTGGATCCTCCGTATTACCGCGGCTGCTGGCACGGAGTTAGCCGATCCTTATTCGTAGAGTACCGTCAGCTCCCCACACGTGGGGAGGTTTCTTCCTCTATAAAAGCAGTTTACAACCCATAGGGCAGTCTTCCTGCACGCGGCATGGCTGGATCAGAGTTGCCTCCATTGTCCAATATTCCTCACTGCTGCCTCCCGTAGGAGTCTGGTCCGTGTCTCAGTACCAGTGTGGGGGATCTCCCTCTCAGGACCCCTACCTATCGCGGTCTTGGTAAGCCGTTACCTTACCAACTAACTAATAGGACGCATACTCATCTTTAAGCCATAAATGTTTAATGTAGTCTCCAGGTGAAGTCTACATACTATGGGGTATTAATCCACGTTTCCATGGGCTATTCCCCGCTTAAAGGCAGATTGTATACGCGTTACGCACCCGTGCGCCACTCGTCATCAGAAAAGCAAGCTTTTCTATGTTACCGTTCGACTTGCATGTGTTAGGCCTGCCGCTAGCGTTCATCCTGAGCCAGGATCAAACTCTTCATCGTTAAATCTTATATATATTCAACAACTACTAAAGAAATTGCTCAGTATGACTTCTTCTAGTCTTAATTCTTATACACTATAATAAAATATCGCTATTCTATTATTGTTGTCAATTCAATATATCAATGAACTTAATTGGTCTCCCAATCTCTCTTGTTAAAACCCGAGGAATCGAACCTCTCTACTCATGCCCCATCCGGCCGTTTTATGTTACTCTCAGTCTGTCCCCCTGAACGTTTGCTCGCTCGCAAAGCGGGTGCAAATATACAACGCTTTTTATTTCCTAACCAAAACTTTTTAATAAAAATTTTTGATTTCTTTTTTAAAGCGCAAATCCCAAATTTGCTCACTCCTTAATCACCCCTCTCTATGAACATCACTTCGTTTCCAAAGCGGGTGCAAATATA
>NZ_JAVJIU010000001.1:0-824940 GCF_031344135.1 Christiangramia sediminicola | reverse complement strand
TTCCTAACCAAAACTTTTTAATAAAAATTTTTGATTTCTTTTTTAAAGCGCAAATCCCAAATTTGCTCACTCCTTAATCACCCCTCTCTATGAACATCACTTCGTTTCCAAAGCGGGTGCAAATATAAAACGAGTTTTGCTCTCCAACCAAATTAAAATTGAAAAAAATTTAATTATTTTTTTAACCCTTTTTACTCGGTATCGCCTACTCTCAGTACTTTCAGTGAACTTACGCCTTGCTCTCAAAGCGGCTGCAAATATACACCCCTTTTTTCATTACAACCAAAATAATTTTGAGGTTTTTTAGAAAGATTTTTCAAATAAATCATAAGCCTTTGCTCATCAGCATTTTCCGCATTAAAAAAAATTCAATCTACCATAACTCTATCTATACCTTAATATATAGACGCTATTTTATATTATTACCTATATACATATATGTATTGCGCAACCAAACTCAACACCTTATCTTTGTGGCTTCGAAAAAATGTATATAATGATTAAGATTACTCTGCCAGACGGAAGTATTAAAGAGTTTGAAAGCGGCACTACTCCAATGGAAGTTGCCAAAAGTATTAGTGAAGGTTTAGCCCGAAATGTTATTTCGGCTAGATTCAATGACGAAACGGTAGAAGCATCCACGGCTTTAACTACCGACGGTAATCTTATATTATACACCTGGAATGATGATGAGGGCAAGAAAGCATTCTGGCATTCTACTTCTCACGTAATGGCACAGGCTATACAGGATCTTTATCCCGGAGCAAAACTAACCATTGGTCCAGCAATTGAACGCGGATTTTATTACGACGTAGATTTTGGCGAGCATAAGATTTCAGAAAACGACTTCAAAAAAATCGAAGATCGCATGACAGAAATCGCCAGAGGAAAGCATGATTTCCAAATGAGAGAAGTTTCCAAGCAGGAAGCGCTGGATTTTTACAAGAATAAGAAAAACCAGTTCAAGGTAGAGCTTATAGAAAATCTTCAGGATGGAGATATCACTTTCTGTGACCACGATACCTTTACTGATCTTTGTCGTGGAGGCCATATTCCAAATACAGGAATCATCAAGGCTATAAAACTGATGAGCGTTGCCGGAGCTTACTGGAGAGGAGATGAAAATAACCCTCAATTAACGAGAGTTTACGGAATCTCATTTCCGAAGCAAAAAGAATTAAAGGAATATCTGGAGCTTTTAGAAGAGGCCAAAAAAAGGGATCACAGAAAACTTGGGAAGGAATTGGAACTTTTCACTTTTTCTCAAAAAGTTGGACAGGGACTACCATTATGGTTACCTAAAGGAGCTGCCTTGAGAGAAAGACTGGAAAATTTCCTGAAAAAAGCTCAGAAAAAAGCAGGATATGAAATGGTGGTAAGTCCACATATAGGTAGTAAAGAGCTATATGTAACATCTGGACACTACGCGAAATACGGAGAAGACAGCTTTCAGCCAATTACGACACCTAATGAAGGTGAAGAATTCATGCTAAAACCAATGAACTGTCCTCACCACTGTGAAATGTACAATGCTTCTTCATGGAGTTATAGAGATCTACCTAAAAGATTTGCTGAATTTGGAACCGTATATAGATATGAGCAAAGTGGAGAGCTTCATGGGTTAACCAGGGTTCGTGGATTTACTCAGGATGACGCACACATATTCTGTACTCCGGAGCAGCTGGATGAAGAATTCAAAAAAGTGATCGACCTTACCTTATATGTATTCTCATCTTTAGGATTTGAAAACTTTACAGCACAGGTATCTTTAAGAGATCCTGAGAACAAGGAGAAGTATATAGGATCTGATGATGTTTGGGATAAGGCAGAAAATGCAATTATGAATGCGGCTAAGGAAAAAGGTTTGAATTACATCGTAGAAACTGGCGAAGCAGCATTCTACGGACCAAAACTTGACTTTATGGTTAAGGATGCTTTAGGTAGAAGCTGGCAGTTAGGAACGATCCAGGTTGATTATAATTTACCTGAACGTTTTGACCTGACATATAAGGGAAGTGACAATGAGTCACATCGTCCGGTAATGATTCACAGAGCACCTTTTGGAAGCATGGAAAGATTCGTAGCCATTCTATTAGAGCATACTGGTGGAAATTTCCCATTATGGTTAATGCCAGAACAGGCTATTATTCTCTCACTCAGTGAGAAATATGAAAAATACTCACAAAAAGTTTTAACTTTGCTTGAAAATAACGAAATTCGCGCCCTTGTTGACAACAGGAATGAAACGATAGGTAAGAAGATCAGGGAAGCAGAAGTTAACAAATACCCTTATATGCTCATCGTTGGAGAGCAGGAAGCCAAAGATGGTACGATTTCTGTTCGTAAACACAGCGAAGGTGATTTAGGAACCATGAAGATCGAAGATTTCGCCAATTTGATAAATACAGAAATCGATAGTACCTTAAAGCCTTTTAAAACTGAAGTTTAATTTAAATTTTAAGCCATAGCAATACGTAGAAGAAAACCGAACAGATTCGGCCGTCAAAAAGAAGAACAACACCGAATCAACGAGAAGATTAAAGCAGACGAAGTACGCCTGGTTGGTGACAATGTAGAAATGGATGTATATCCAATTAAGAAAGCTCTTTCTATAGCTCAGGAACTAGGACTTGATCTTGTTGAGATTTCTCCAAATGCGAAACCACCGGTTGTTAAGGCCATGGACTACAAAAAGTTTCTTTACGAGCAAAAGAAACGTGAAAAGGCCATGAAAGCCAAAGCCAGTAAAGTGGTTGTAAAGGAGATTCGTTTTGGTCCCAATACAGATGACCATGATTACGAGTTCAAAAAACGTAATGCTGAAAAATTCTTAAAGGACGGTGCAAAGCTAAAGGCTTTTGTATTTTTCAAAGGACGTTCTATCGTCTTTAAAGATAAAGGAGAGATCCTTCTTTTAAGACTGGCTCAGGATCTTGAGGAATACGGTAAAGTAGAACAAATGCCGAAATTAGAAGGAAAGAGAATGACCATGTTCTTATCTCCTACTAAGAAATCGAAATAAAGAAAATAAGAGAGTTAATTATAAAAAAGGACAGCAATGCCTAAGATGAAAACAAAATCCAGTGCTAAGAAGCGTTTTAAGCTTACCGGAACTGGTAAAATCAAAAGAAAGCACGCGTTTAAGAGTCATATCTTAACTAAGAAGTCAAAGAAACGTAAGCTAGCCTTAACTCATAGTACTTTAGTACATGATGCAGATAAGGACAATGTCAAACTTCAATTACGTTTAAAGTAATTTGAAGCTCTTGAGGTTTAATTAAATTATTTAACCATGGAGTTGGGCAAAACTGAAAAAGTTTTAAAAGTGTCGAATTTCGAACGCCTGCTACAAAAAAATGTAAAATATGCCAAGATCAGTAAACTCAGTTGCCAAAAGGGCACGTAGAAAAAAAGTTTTAAAGCAAGCAAAAGGATATTTCGGACGTCGTAAAAACGTTTGGACTGTTGCTAAAAATGCGGTTGATAAAGCTATGCTATATGCATACAGAGACCGTAAAGCTAAGAAACGTAACTTCCGTTCTTTATGGATTATGCGTATTAACGCTGCAGCCAGACAAGAAGGATTATCTTATTCTCAATTTATGGGGAAACTTAAAACCAGTGATATTGGATTGAACCGTAAAGTTCTTGCCGACCTGGCGATGAATAACCCAGAGGCTTTCAAAGCAATTGTAGAAAAAGTAAAATAAACAATTACACTCTCTTATAGAAAAATCCTGCCTTACGGCGGGATTTTTTGTTTCTAACCCTCACCGAAGGCTGTAAGCACTAATATCCTTGACCCTCCCCTATCTCTATGCTCACAAAGATAGATTCCCTGCCAGGTCCCTAAATTCAATTTACCATCTGTTATAGGAATTTGTAGGGATGTCCCGGTTAATGAAGATTTGATGTGCGCAGGCATATCGTCTGAGCCTTCAGTAGTATGTTTATAATAAGATTGATTTTCCGGAACCATTTCATCAAAATGACTTCTAAAATCTTCTCTTACCGTAGGATCTGCGTTTTCATTGATGGCTAGTCCGGCCGATGTATGTTTAATAAAAATTTGTAGAAAACCGATATCGATATCTTCGATCTCTGTAAATTGATCTACGATCTCGTCAGTAATCAAATGAAAACCCCTTGAGCGGGGTCTTAGTCTTATTTCGGTTTGATAAAATTCCGTCATGTTTTTTGTTCTTTTTTCTTAGCCGCGGGGAACAGCACATTATTTAGTATAAGCCTGTATCCCGGTGAATTTGGATGTAACTCTAATTCAGTCTTTGGATCCCCCACTCTATGCTGGTAATCTTCAGGATCGTGACCGCCATAGAAAGTAAAAAATCCTTTTCCTTTAACACCGTGGATATATCTCGCCTCTCCATTCAATTTACTTTCACCCATAATTAAGACACCAGGTTTTACAGTATCTGGATCATAACTGGTTGTTTGTCCCATAAAACCTTTTACCAAACGTGTATGATTTTGAGTTAGCATGGTTGGAACAACATCCCATTTTGCAGAATAATCCATCAGGGTAAAATAATCGCTTTCCTTCTGTATCTGCCGTTTTTCAGTCATATCTATACTGGAAAACTCATAGACCATTGGACTCCGCTCAAGTTCAAAATCTGTAAAAGCGAAAGTATTATCATAATTGATCTTTGCCTGATAGCCGGGCTCACTAGGATCACCGTCGAACATAGCTTCAGCAATATCCACACCCTCAGCTGCAAGTGCAATATCAAAACTATCAGTTGCGCTACACATTGCAAACATGAATCCGCCACCGATCACGTAATCTCTAATCTTAATTGCAACGGCTAGTTTCTCTTCAGAAACTTTTGAAAAACCAAGATCCTTAGCCAATTGCTCAGCTTCCTTTTTCTCTTCTATATACCAGGGTGTAGTTCTGAATGCACGATAAAACTTTCCATACTGACCGGTAAAATCTTCATGATGAAGATGCAACCAATCGTAAAGCACTAATGCGTCTTCCAGCACTTCTCTGTCATAAATAGTTTGATAAGGGATCTCTGCATATGTAAGAGCCATCGTAACTGCATCATCCCAAGGCTTATTACCTGTTGGACTGTAAACAGCTATTTTCGGCGCCTTTTCCAATACTACAGATTCCATATTTTTTGAAGGACTGCTTATTTCTTCTAATATTGAATTAGAGAGTTCATCACTTAGAACTTCAAAATCCACTCCTCGAATCTGGCATTCCTTTCTTAATTTTTCAGAATCGGTAATTAGGAAAGAACCCCCACGAAAATTAAGAAGCCAGTTAACTGAAAGTTGATTCTCCAGAGAATAATACACAATACCATAAGCTTTGAGATGGTTTCCCTGAGATTCTGCATCCATTGGAATTAATATCTTGGAAGCAGACATTTGAAAACTTGTAAGTATAAAAAAAGAAAGCAGCAAAATGATCTTGAACATTCTGCTGCTTTTAATATTTTGAGATATAGCTGTTTCCTTAGCTGATCTTAGCTTTAAATCATTAGAACGGAACATCATTATCGTCATCATCGCTATTCATTGAGCTACCAAAAGCCTCATCGGCACTTGGATTCGGCAGATTAAAATTCCCGAAATCATTATCAGAATCTCCGCTGTTCATGCTTGATGGAATTTCTGATGGGAAATTAAAGTCTTCTAAATTATCAAATTTACCGAGTTCTCCAATGAATTTAAGCCTGATATTTTCCAATCCACCATTACGGTGTTTTGCCACGATAAATTCACCCTGGCCCTGAGTTGGAGTTCTTTCTTCATCATCCCACTCTTCAATTTTATAATATTCAGGACGATAAATGAATGATACGATATCTGCATCCTGCTCGATCGCTCCAGATTCCCTAAGGTCAGAAAGTAAAGGTCGTTTACTACCTCCACGTGTTTCAACCGCACGAGATAACTGAGAAAGTGCAATCACAGGAACATTTAATTCTTTTGCTAAAGCTTTCAGGTTACGTGAAATCGTCGAAATTTCCTGTTCCCTGTTTCCTCCTTTTTGAGATCCACCAGCAGTCATCAACTGAAGGTAATCAATAACGATCATTCTAATACCGTGCTGCGAGGCAAGTCTACGTGCTTTCGCTCGTAAATCGAAAATTGAAAGCGAAGGTGTATCATCAATGAACAAAGGAGCCTTTTCAAGGTCTTTCACCTTTACGTTCAGCTGTTCCCACTCATGTTGTTCTAATTTTCCAGTTCTCAGCTTTTCAGAAGAAAGACCGGTTTCAGAAGAGATCAAACGAGTAATTAACTGTACAGAAGACATCTCCAGAGAGAAGAAAGCTACTGGAATACCCTGATCTACGGCAATGTTACGCGCCATAGATAAAGTTAGTGCCGTTTTACCCATACCAGGACGAGCCGCCACAATAATTAAATCTGATGGCTGCCAACCGGAAGTAAGCTCATCCAGTTTATCAAAACCTGAAGGAACTCCACTAAGCCCCTCTTTATTCGAAATTTCCTGAATTTTCTTTTTCGCCTGAATAACCAAACTCTGCGCAGTCTCAGTAGAACGCTTTATGTTTCCCTGAGTAACTTCATAGAGTTTAGATTCTGCTGAATCCAGAAGATCAAAAACATCGGTTCCCTCATCAAAAGCTTCTTCAATGATTTCATTAGAGATTTTGATCAAACTTCTCTGAATATATTTCTGAAGAATGATACGTGCATGAAACTCAATATGAGCTGAACTTGAGACTTTTTGGGTTAGCTGGATCAAATAATAGTCTCCTCCTACTTTATCAAAAACCTTTTCTTTCTTTAATTGATTAGAAACGGTTAATAAGTCAATCGCTTCAGACGCATCAAACAACTTTTTAATGGCGTCATATATAAGCTTGTGACTGTTTTTATAAAAAGCTTCCGGAATTAGAATATCAATAATCTCATCTACACCCTTTTTGTCAATCATCATAGCTCCTAGCACAACTTCCTCTAAATCAACTGCCTGCGGCGGAACTTTTCCTTTTTCTAGACTTACTACATTCGATTTTTTGTAGGTAATATTTTGGGGGGAGGTGATTTTTTCCATAAAACGAAAATAATTAATTTGTTAAGACAATCTTAATAAAATCGACCTTAGTTACTTAACAGGTAATGAACAATCTACCTGTTGATAAGTAAGTTTTTCTGTTAATAAGATAAAAAAATCCGGAAACAATTCTCCGGATTTTCTAACGATGTTGTATAAATAAAGAGCTTAACCTTTAAATACTCCCATGTCTAAATACTTGTCCATTCTCTTTTCAACCAGATCTTCTGGTGATAAGTTTTTGAATTCAGAATAAGCTTTGGAAATCGAAGTTTTTACCGTATTGAAAATCTCTTCTCTATTGGCATGAGCACCACCAAGTGGTTCCTTTACGATCTCGTCTATTAACTTCTGCTTTTTCATATCTGTAGCAGTAAGCTTAAGTGCTTCTGCAGCTCTTTCCTTATACTCCCAGCTTCTCCAAAGAATAGATGAACAGGATTCAGGAGAAATAACCGAATACCAGGTATTTTCAAGCATCATTACCTTATCTCCTACTCCAATTCCTAAAGCTCCACCACTAGCTCCTTCACCTATGATCACCACGAAAATTGGCACTTTAAGCCTGGTCATTTCCAGGATATTTCGGGCAATAGCCTCTCCCTGTCCGCGCTCTTCAGCTTCAAGACCCGGATAAGCACCTGGTGTATCTACGAAACATACAACCGGTACTCCGAATTTTTCCGCAGACTTCATAAGTCTAAGTGCTTTTCTATATCCTTCAGGATTTGCCATCCCGAAATTTCTATATTGTCTTGTTTTGGTATTGTATCCTTTCTGTTGCCCAACAAACATATAACTCTGATCTTCGATCTTACCAAGACCACCGATCATCGCTTTATCATCCTTTACATTTCTATCTCCGTGCAATTCCAGAAAAGTATCTCCACAAATCGCATTGATATAATCTAAAGTATATGGCCTGTTAGGATGTCTTGAAAGTTGAACACGTTGCCAAGGAGTTAAATTCTTGTAGATCTCCTTCTTCTTTTCTATTAACTTCTTCTCGATCTGTTTACAAGTAGCTGTAACGTCAACCTCGCTTTCTTCTCCAATATTACATGCCTTAGCATACTGTTCTTCAAGCTCTTTGATAGGTTCTTCAAAATCTAAATACTCCATATTGTTTATGGTAATTATTTTTTAATAGCTTACAAATATAACAACTTTGAAAGGATAGATTTCCCCGATAAAGTTTAAATTTTCAAAGGATTTTTGCAGTTAACGTTTCGCGCGGAATAAAAGCACTACCGCAAGTACCCCAAATACGATATTAGGGAACCATACGGCTATTAGCGGCGAGAAGGTGGATTGCTCTGCCATGGTACCAAAAACCTTATCGAAGAATATAAAAATAAAGGCCAATGAAATCCCAACAGCCAAATTCACTCCCATTCCTCCTCTTCTTTTGAAAGAGGCAACGGCTACCGCGATAATTGTTAGAATAAAGGCTGAAATAGGAATACTCCAACGTTTGTAAGCCACCACAAGATATCTATTAATATTACCTGAACCACGTCGTCGTTCTTTTTCTATAAATTCGTTGAGTTCGGTATAGTTGAGAGTTTCAGCTATATAAGATTCTGGAGTAAGTTCATCGAATTCAAATGGAAGAATAGTGTCTAATTTTCTCATAAACATAATACTATCCTTTTCCTTTCCGATGATCCTTTTATCTACACGAGTTAGTTCATAAATACTGTCTTCTTCAATATATCTAAGATTGGCTGCACTAATTTTGAACTTTAATTCGTTGCCTTCAAAATGCTCTAAGGTAAAGTTTCTGGCAGATTTACTCTTTGGCTGGAAGTGACTGGCATAGATATACTCGTTATCATTAATTTGCCTGTATACATCACTGGTTTCCTGGGTTTGTTCACCTCGCTTTAGATACTGGTATTTAAATTCATTAAATCCTTTACTGGCTTGAGGGGCCAGATACATAGCCAGAATCAATGCTCCTACACAAACGATACTTGCACCAATTAAATAAGGCCTAAGAAATCTGTAAAAGGAAACACCGCTACTTAAAAAAGCAACGATCTCAGTATTCATGGCTAGTTTAGAAGTAAACCATATTACAGATAGAAAAAGAAATATTGGAAATAACAGATTGGCGAAATAGATCGTAAAATCAAGGTAATAAGTGGCAACCTCAATAAACGGAACTTCATTTTCCAGGATCTTATCGATCTTTTCCGCAAGGTTTACCGTAATTCCAATAGGTATAAAAAGAACCAACATCATCGTGAAGGTTCCCAGATATCTTTTAAGTATGTACCAATCTAGAATTTTCAAATTCCGGAATTATAAACGTTTATCCATTTGTTTCACCATTTTATCTTTCCAGGATGGAAAATCTCCGGCTAAGATATGTTTTCTAGCCTCTCTCACCAACCAAAGATAAAAGCTCAGGTTATGAATGCTTGCAATTTGTCTGCCAAGCATTTCATTAACGCTGAACAAATGCCTAACGTATGCCTTTGAATATTGTGAATCTACAAAACTTACTCCTTCTGGATCAATCGGAGAAAAATCATCCTCCCATTTTTTATTCTTGATATTAATAGTTCCGTGTGAAGTGAACAACATTCCGTTTCTACCATTTCTTGTTGGCATCACGCAATCGAACATATCTATTCCTAAAGCGATATTCTCAAGAATGTTGATTGGAGTTCCTACACCCATTAGGTATCTAGGTTTATCTTCCGGAAGAATTTCAGTAACCACATCAGTCATCGCATACATTTCTTCCGCAGGTTCTCCTACTGAAAGTCCGCCGATAGCATTTCCCTCAGCTCCTGCATTTGCAATATATTCTGCTGATTGTTTTCTGAGATCCTTATATGTACTTCCCTGAACAATAGGGAAAAGTGTTTGCTTATAATTATAGATCTCAGGCGTTTTTTCCAAATGATTGATACATCGGTCTAACCAGCGATGCGTCATATGCATAGATCTTTTTGCATAGTTATAATCACATGGATATGGTGTACATTCATCAAAAGCCATGATAATATCAGCGCCAATTGCCCGCTGAATTTCCATAACGTTTTCCGGAGTGAAGGTATGATATGAGCCATCAATATGAGACTTGAACTTTACACCTTCCTCTTTGATCTTTCTTCTGGCAGAAAGCGAGTAAACCTGGTAACCACCACTATCGGTAAGAATATTTCTATCCCAATTCATGAATTTATGAAGTCCGCCAGCCTTCTTCAGAATTTCGGTTTGAGGTCTTAAATAAAGATGGTAGGTATTTCCTAAAATTATATCGGGATTGATATCTTCCTTCAATTCTCTCTGGTGCACTCCTTTCACGGAAGCCACCGTGCCAACCGGCATAAAAATAGGAGTTTCAATGACCCCGTGATCTGTAGTTATTTTTCCTGCACGTGCTCTACTACCGGGATCGGTAGTTAAAAGTTCAAAATCCATAGTTCAATTTAATCGCTGCAAAGATACTCAAGTAAATATCAATTGGAAGCAGATTTAAAACTTAAGGCTGTTAGTATTTTCAATAAAAAGTTAATAACTGCGAGCTTGTTGCTTTGTCAAAGCTTTTTAAAAAGTTATTTTTGCGGCAATAAAACAACACAATTTAAAATGCCAGACATCAACGAATTACAAGATTTTGCTACCCAGGTTCGCCGGGACATTCTAAGGCAGGTTCATAAGGTAAATTCCGGTCACCCGGGAGGATCTTTAGGCTGTACTGAATTTTTCACTGCGCTGTATCAGGAAGTTATGGATTACAACACCAACTTTGATATGGACGGAAAAGGGGAAGATCTATTCTTCCTTTCTAACGGACATATCTCTCCTGTATATTATAGTGTACTTGCGCGTAGCGGATACTTTGCGGTAGATGAATTAAATACTTTCAGATTAATTGATTCCCGTCTTCAGGGACACCCAACAACTCATGAAGGTCTTCCGGGAATTAGAATTGCTTCCGGTTCTCTTGGCCAGGGAATGAGTGTTGCACTTGGTGCAGCTCAAACCAAAAAGCTAAACAATGATGATCATATTGTTTATTCACTTCATGGTGATGGTGAACTGCAGGAAGGTCAGAATTGGGAAGCAATCATGTATGCTGCCGGAAATAAAATTGACAACATCATCTCTACTGTAGACCTTAACGGGCAGCAAATTGATGGTAGCACTGAAAATGTTCTTCCTCTTGGAAACCTTAGAGCGAAATTCGAAGCTTTTGGCTGGGATGTACTGGAAATTGAAGATGGAAATAACATTCAACAGGTTATTGATGGTCTTAAAGAAGCAAAAACCAGAACTGGTAAAGGTAAACCGGTTTGTATATTAATGAATACGGTAATGGGTCATGGTGTGGACTTCATGATGCACACGCATGCGTGGCACGGGAAGGCTCCTAACGATGAGCAACTGGAAACCGGACTTGCCCAAAATCCTGAAACTCTTGGAGATTATTAATCCAAAGAATAATTCATTAATATCAAAATTGTAAAGACCATGAAAGAATATAAAAATACAGGAAGTAAAGATACACGTTCAGGTTTTGGTGCAGGTTTAACCGAACTGGGAAAAACCAATGAGAATGTAGTTGCACTATGTGCCGACCTTACAGGATCACTAAAAATGGACGATTTTAAAGCCAATCATCCCGAGCGTTTTTTCCAGGTTGGAATTGCCGAAGCAAACATGATCGGGATGGCAGCCGGGATGACCATTGGAGGGAAAATTCCGTTTACAGGAACATTTGCTAACTTTTCTACTGGAAGGGTTTACGACCAGATTCGTCAGAGTGTAGCTTATTCAGGAAAAAATGTTAAGATCTGTGCTTCTCACGCCGGAGTTACTTTAGGTGAAGATGGAGCAACTCACCAGATCCTTGAAGATCTTGGATTGATGAAGATGCTACCAGGAATGACGGTTATCAATACTTGTGATTATAACCAAACAAAGGCGGCTACTCTTGCGATCGCTGAACATGATGGACCGGTTTATCTTAGATTCGGAAGACCAAAAGTTGCCAATTTCACTCCAGAAGATCAGAAATTTGAAATTGGTAAGGCCGTTAAGCTTTACGAAGGAACCGATGTCACGATCATCGCTACCGGGCATTTAGTTTGGGAGGCCATCCAGGCTGCAGTTGAACTGAATGAAAAAGGAATTAGTGCTGAAGTGATCGATATTCATACAATAAAGCCGTTAGATGAGAAAGCGATCATAGAATCTGCAAAGAAGACTGGTTGCGTGGTAACCGCGGAAGAACATAACTTCCTTGGTGGTTTAGGAGAAAGTGTTGCCAGAACTTTAGCTGAGAATCATCCAACTCCTCAGGAATTTATCGCTACTAAAGATACTTTTGGTGAAAGTGGAACTCCTGCTCAACTGATGGAAAAATACGGATTGAATGCCGCTGCCATTGTAAAAGCAAGTGAAAAAGTTATAAAGAGAAAATAAGTTTCTCAGAATCAATTAATAAAGGCCTTTCAGCTTATAAACTGAAAGGCTTTTTTTATTCTTTGGAAATAAACAATCGTTAAACAGCGTTATATTAGCTGAACATAAAAAATAAATGAACATGAAAAAGTTATTAATCCTTGCACTTATTTTGACGAGTGTTGGTGCTAGCGCGCAAAGTGCAAGTTTTGGAATTAAGGGAGGACTTAATTATGGTGCAACAGGTGAATATGAATCTTTTAGCCAGGTATCAGGTGATTTTGTTTCTTCTTTTGAAGATGGTGAAGATAAAACAGGTTTCCATGCCGGAATGTTTGCACAATTTGAACTTTTAGGAATATTTATTCAGCCTGAATTGATGTATACTGAACTAAATACCGAATATCGTACTTTCGATTACAAACTTAGTAAAATCGATGCACCGGTATTATTAGGACTAAACGTACTAGGGCCGCTAAATATAAAAGCGGGACCATCATTTCAGTATATTTTAGATAATAAAATTGAAGGTTCAGATCTTGAAATTGAAAAGGTTGAAAAAGATATTACGGTAGGATATCAATTAGGATTGGGTTTTGATATTGGAAGATTAGGTTTTGATCTAAGACATGAAGGTTCTTTCCAGGATAATTTCGCTAAAGGTGGAGATATTGCTTCTGACTCGGGATTTCAAATCGATTCAAGACCATCGCAATGGATACTTAGTGTTTCTTACGCACTTTAAGAACGGAAATAATATAGAAAAGAAAAACCCGGAAATTCCGGGTTTTTTTATGTTTAGTTGGCAACCTGACTAATAAACTTTATCCGGTATAACCTGAGTTCTTCATCATCATAATCACCATCAAATTCTTCCATGGCTTCATTGATCTTGTCTGTTTCAGCTTCCAGGAAATAATCATGAATCTCTTCCTGCTGATCTTCATCAAGAATATCATCAAGCCAGTAATCAATATTCAGCTTTGTTCCACTATATACAATAGCCTCCATTTCTTTAATGAATTCAGGCATGGTCATTCCCTTTGCAGAAGCAATATCTGTTAATGGCAATTTACGGTCTACATTCTGAATAATATATAATTTCAAGGAACTGTTTGCTCCTGTAGATTTCACCACAAAATCATCAGGTCTTACAATGTCATTATCTTCAACATATCTTTCGATCAGCTCCACAAATTCTTTCCCGTACTTTTTTGCCTTTCCTTCTCCTACACCATGAATATTACTTAATTCTTCAACCGTTACTGGATATTTCAAGGCCATATCTTCTAAAGAAGGGTCCTGGAATATAACGAAGGGAGGAAGATCTTTTTTATGAGCAACTTTCTTTCTTAACTCCTTAAGCATCTTAACAAGCTGGGCATCAACGGAAGCTCCTCCTTTTTCAGCTTTGTTAACTGCTTCTTCAGTTGCCGCATTATAAATATGATCCTCGGTCATCATGAATGAAACAGGATCTTTAATGTAATCCCTTCCTTTCTGAGTAAGTTTTACTACTCCATAAGTTTCGATATCCTTTTTCAGAAATCCTGCTACTAAAGCCTGACGAGTTAGTGCCATCCAGTAATTTGAATCCTGGTGTTCGCCTTTTCCGAATAAAGGATGTTCGTCTGTCTTATGAGAGAGGATTATTGCATTCGATTTACCGATAAGCGTTTTTACAACTTCTTTAGACTTGTAAAGCTCGTTGGTTTCCTTAACTGTTTTCAGTAAAAGTTCAAGATCGTCTTTAGCTTCATGTTGTTTCTTAGGATTACGAACGTTATCATCCATACTAGCGCCATCCCCAGTTTCTGAATCAAATTCTTCACCGAAATAATGCAGGATGAATTTTCTCCTGGATACTGAAGTTTCAGCATACGCAACGACTTCCTGAAGTAAAGCATGACCAATTTCCTGTTCAGCGACAGGTTTACCGCTCATGAACTTCTCTAGTTTTTCAATATCCTTATAAGAATAAAATGCTAAACAATGCCCCTCACCACCATCTCTACCGGCACGACCAGTTTCCTGATAGTAGCTTTCGATACTTTTTGGAATGTCATGATGAATCACAAAGCGAACATCGGGTTTATCGATTCCCATACCGAACGCAATAGTGGCAACTACCACATCTATATCTTCCATCAGGAACATATCCTGGTGTTTAGACCTGGTCTTTGCATCCAGACCGGCATGATAAGGCACCGCTTTAATCCCGTTTACCTGAAGAGTTTGTGCAAGCTCTTCAACTTTTTTCCTGCTAAGGCAGTATATAATACCAGATTTCCCATCATTTTGCTTTACAAAACGAGTGATATCTGCTTCAATATTCTTTGTTTTCGGGCGTACTTCGTAATAAAGATTAGGCCTGTTAAAACTAGCTTTAAATGTATTGGCCCCGGTAATTCCAAGATTCTTCAGAATATCCTCCTGAACCTTTGGAGTAGCAGTAGCCGTAAGCCCTATAACAGGAATATTATCACCAATTCTTTTTAAAATATGTCGAAGATTACGGTATTCAGGACGAAAATCGTGACCCCACTCACTTATACAGTGAGCCTCATCAACCGCGAGAAAAGAGATCGTCTGACCTTTTAGAAAGTCGACATAATCTTCTTTTGTAAGGGATTCGGGTGCCACATAAAGAAGTTTACAGATACCATTTCTGATATCAGACTTTACCTGACTAACTTCAGTTTTATTTAAAGAGGAGTTCAGTACATGAGCTACGCCATGCTCAGAGGAGATACTACGTATGGCATCCACCTGATTCTTCATTAAAGCTATAAGGGGCGATACTACAATTGCAGTACCGTCGGTTATAAGCGCAGGGAGCTGGTAACATAGTGATTTACCTCCGCCAGTTGGCATTACCACAAACGTGTCATTCCCTTTCACGATGCTAGTAATAACTTCTTCCTGAAGCCCCTTAAACTGACTAAATCCAAAGTACCTCTTCAGTTCTTTGTGTAAATCAATTTCGGTCAAACCCATTCAATTGTGTTACAATTTTACATACATTTGCATTACTAAATATACATATTTCTTTAGTACCTGCAATTCTTAATTTAATCAAATTTGAAACTTAGCGATCAAATCATTTCCTCTGCAAAAGAAACCATTTCCAACGAAGCAGAAGCAATTGCCAACCTTGAAAATTTCATCGACGAAGAGTTCACCAAAGCGGTAGAAATCATCTATCGTTCAGAAGGTCGTGTGGTTGTTACCGGAATTGGAAAAAGTGCCATTATTGCGAATAAAATCGTAGCCACTTTAAACTCTACCGGAACACCTTCTATCTTTATGCATGCAGCTGATGCAATTCACGGTGATCTTGGTATTGTACAGGAAAATGATATTGTAATCTGCATTTCTAAGAGTGGTAATAGTCCTGAAATTCAGGTTCTGGTGCCGTTAATTAAAAATTTCAACAATACTTTGATCGCCTTAACTGGTAATACTGAATCATTCTTGGGAAAAGAAGCCGACTATGTTCTGAATTCATTTATTGAAAAAGAAGCATGCCCGAACAACCTCGCTCCTACTACAAGTACTACCGCACAAATGGTTATTGGAGATGCGCTTGCTGTATGTCTACTAAATCTTAAAGGTTTCAGCAGCAAAGATTTTGCAAAATATCATCCTGGAGGATCCTTAGGAAAAAAGCTTTATTTACGAGTGAGCGATATTACATCTCAGAATATGATCCCGCAGGTTTCACCCGATACTGATGTGGCAAATGCCATCATTGAAATTTCAGAAAAAATGCTGGGAGTAACGGCAGTTTTGGAAAATGACAAAATCATAGGTATTATTACAGACGGAGATATAAGAAGAATGCTTAAAGATCATCAGGAAATTAAAGGTCTTAAAGCGAAAGATATCATGAGTAGAAACCCAAAGACTATAGAACAAGACACACTTGCTGTTGAAGCTTTGGATGTATTGGAAAAAAATCAAATATCACAACTACTGGCGGTGGAGAATGGTAAATATGCAGGAGTGGTACATTTACATAATTTAATTAGAGAAGGAATTTTATAATGGATAGAATAGCCCCCCAGGAAGAACCGGAAAATGAAATGTCTTTTTTAGACCATCTTGAAGAACTAAGATGGCACTTAATAAGATCTGTCCTTGCAGTTGTAATTGCCGGAGGAATTGCATTTTTATTAAAAGGCTTCATATTTGACATCCTTCTTTTCGGCCCTTCAAAAGGTGATTTTTTCTCTTATAATATGCTCTGTCGTATGTCTACTTTTATAGGGATAGACGGAGGTTTTTGTTTTGAAGAACTACCTTTTAAGATTCAAAGTAGAACCATGGGCGGACAATTTTCTGCACACGTGTGGACTTCAATAACGGCCGGTTTTATAATTGCATTCCCTTACGTTATTTATGAGTTCTGGAAGTTTGTTGCTCCAGCCATGCATAGCAATGAAAGGAAACATGCCAAAGGTTTTATATTTGTAACCTCCTTTTTATTTTTCCTGGGAGTGTTATTTGGATATTACGTAGTTACGCCGCTATCTATTAATTTCCTAGGTAAATATCAGGTAAGTGATATCGTATTAAATGAATTTGACTTAAGCAGCTATATAAGTTTGGTTAGAGCTTCGGTTCTGGCAAGTGGACTGATCTTTGAATTACCAATCGTTATTTACTTTTTAACGAAGGTTGGTGTGGTAACACCCCAGTTTTTAAAGACCTACAGAAAGTATGCGCTGGTAATTGTATTGGTTCTATCGGCTGTGATTACTCCGCCAGATATAGTTAGTCAGATTATTGTTGCTATCCCAGTTTTGATCTTGTATGAAGTAAGTATTGTTATTTCCAAGTTCATGTATAAAAAAGAAGAAGAAAAAATAAAAAATTAAGCTATGATCGATAAGGTTGACGAATTTAATTCGTACCGAGCCAAAATGAATGATAAGATCTTATCTGAGAACAATAAAGTTCTAAAACGGATCTTTAATTTAGATACTAATGCCTTTAGTGAAGGCGCATTAGATAAAAAAACGAAAGAGTTACTAGGTCTTGTGGCCTCTACGGTTTTAAGATGTGATGACTGCGTAAAATACCACTTAGAATCTAGTCATAAAGAGGGAATCACCCGTGAAGAGATCATGGAAACCTTAAGTATTGGGACTCTTATTGGAGGTACGATCGTTATACCTCACTTGAGAAGAGCATTTGAATATTGGGAAGCATTAGAGGAAAGCAACCAATAAATTCGGTATAATTTCTGCTGAACCAGAAATACAAAAATAGATTATGAAATTACGTGCTGAAAAACTTATAAAAACATACAAAGGCAGAGATGTTGTTAAAGGCATTTCAGTAGAAGTAAATCAAGGAGAGATCGTGGGATTGCTAGGGCCAAATGGAGCTGGTAAAACCACGTCTTTCTATATGATCGTAGGTTTAATAAAACCTAACAGCGGTGATATTATTCTTGATAAACAGAATATCACCAAATTCCCAATGTATAAGAGAGCCCAATACGGAATTGGATATCTAGCGCAGGAGGCTTCTGTTTTCAGAAAATTAAGTATTGAGGATAATATCATGAGCGTTCTCGAGCTTACAGATCTTTCTAAAAAAGAAAGAGTAATGAAAATGGAATCCCTCATCGAAGAATTTGGTTTGGGTCATATTCGAAAAAACCGTGGAGATCTACTTAGTGGTGGAGAACGACGAAGAACGGAGATTGCCAGAGCTTTGGCTACAGATCCCAATTTTATTCTTTTAGACGAACCTTTTGCCGGTGTTGACCCAGTGGCTGTGGAAGATATACAACGAATTGTAGCGCAATTAAAAGATAAAAACATCGGAATCCTTATCACCGATCACAACGTACAGGAAACACTTGCTATTACTGATAGAACTTACCTTATGTTTGAAGGTAGTATTTTAAAGCACGGAATCCCTGAAGAGCTAGCCGAAGATGAAATGGTTAGAAAAGTGTATTTGGGTCAGAACTTTGAGCTAAGAAAGAAAAAGCTTTTTAGTTAAACCGCTTCACTCCGATTCGAAATTACAGATAGTAGTACGTATAATAGCAATATCACTGGTATTGCGATAAATTTTAGAAAGATTATCAATACGATACAGCTGATAATAAAGAAATAACGAAGCTTATTTTCTTTGAATCCCCAGTCTGAAAATTTCAATGCGAATAAAGGCAATTCCGCATTCAGCAAATAGCAGCTAACTAACGTAAGCCCTACGAGAAACCATTCATTCAATAAAAGTTCGGAAATAAAAGGACCTGGCTGATATGTTAGAATTAATGGCAAGCTAAGAATCAGCAAAGCATTTGCCGGTGTAGGTAAACCAATAAAAGAATCGGTCTGACGTTCGTCCACATTGAATTTTGCCAATCTATAAGCTGATGCCAGAATTATTAAAATTCCTATGAGAGCAAAAGGTTTTAACTGAATATCGAATACAGAAGAATTCCAATCTGAACCTAAACCTCCACTCGCTGGAAGTGCCTTCGTAAGTAATTGATACATCACTATACCAGGAACAACTCCGCTGGTTACAACATCTGCCAGAGAGTCTAATTGAAGGCCGACTTCACTTTTAACATCCAGAACTCGTGCTGCCAGTCCATCAAAAAAATCGAAAAATATTCCGGCGGCTACAAAAATTGCAGCTAATACTAGATTTCCCTTTACCGCAAAAATCACGGCAACACTTCCACTGAATAGATTCAGAAGAGTAATTAAATTAGGGATATGTCGTTTAATTCCCATTGATTGGTTTTAGTTAGAGAACACTAAACTACTATTTTGTATTCAAAATCATCCAAAAATAATGTTATTGTAAGCCTTTATACATACTGAAATTGTATTCCTGGCTGAGTTAACAGTTAAGTTTCCTATTTTTGAACAGACTTAATTTTAATGAAGAACTTTATTTACGCTACTTTAAGTGGATTATTATTAGGCATCTCTTGGCCTACTTACGGCTTCCCGATATTTATCTTTTTCGCTTTCATACCATTACTGCTCGCCGAATTTCGAATAAGGAATTATTCAAAGAGCTGGATGAAATTGAAAGTTTTCGGACATGCATATTTAAGTTTCTTTATATGGAATCTCATTACCACTTATTGGGTTTCGTATTCTACACTCTTTGGAGGAGTATTTGCTGTGTTAGCCAATTCCCTCCTGATGTCGATCGTATTTTTATTATATCATATTGTTGCTAAACGGACAGGTTTTAGCGCGGCTTCTGCATTTTTAGTTAGCATCTGGATGGTATTTGAAAAAATTCACCTTAACTGGGATTTCTCCTGGCCCTGGTTAAACCTGGGGAATGTTTTTTCTGAATATATAAGCTGGGTTCAATGGTATGAATTTACGGGTACCTTCGGTGGAACATTATGGATTTGGTTAGCGAACATTGCGTTTTTTAAAGGCATACTTCAGTATCTACAATTCAAGGAAAAAGGAATTATTTACAGAACCATTTTAAAAACCAGTTTGCTAATTATTCTTCCTATTGGTCTATCTCTGGGACTTTATTATACATACGAAGAACCTGAAAAAAACCTGGAAGTACTGATCCTTCAGCCAAATATCAATCCGTATACAGAGAAATACAATACCAATGATACAAAGATCGGCAAGCTTTTATTAGGGCTTAGTAGAGAAGCGATTTCAGATTCAACCGATTTGATAATTGCTCCGGAAACTGTATTTGCTGATGGCACGAGGCTTTCTAATTTTGAAAATTCAGAAGCAGTTTATTTTTCCAGGCAAATTAGTCGGTTAAAGCCTGAAGTAAGCTTTCTTGGTGGCGTAAGTATGTTTGAAAGATTTAATGATCCAGATAAAGTTAGGAAACAAACGAATCAAATCGGGCCCATGGATTGGTATGATGATTATAATTCAGCCTTTCTTGCTAATTCTCGGTCTGACAGCACGCAACTTTATCATAAATCTAAGCTAGTAGTGGGAGTTGAAAATTTCCCTTATCAAAATATCCTTAAACCGATTTTAGGTGATGTCATGATAGATCTTGGTGGAACAGTTGCCATGAAAACCACTCAGGAAGATCGTGAAGTTTTTAATTTGAAAGATAGTGTGAACACTGCACCAATTATTTGTTATGAATCGGTTTACGGAGATTATGTAACGGGTTATATAGAAAACGGGGCAAATTTTTTAAGCATTATTACAAATGATGCCTGGTGGGGAGACACGCAGGGACATAAACAACATCTTAGTTATGCAAAGTTGAGAGCTGTTGAAAATCGCAGGTATGTAGCAAGAAGTGCAAACACTGGCATTTCAGCGATTATTAATGCTCGTGGCGATATTGTTAAAGAATTAAGATATAATGAAAGAGGAGTTATTTCAGGAAAAATTGGAATAAATACTGAAAAAACCTTCTATGTTAGATATGGCGATTTCTTACCAAGAATAGCACAATTTCTAGCACTATTTATCTTCCTTTTCTCAGTCGTGAAATATAGAAAAAACAGACCCTGATTTATAGTTGAACACATCACTGCCCTCTAAAAAAGATAACTGTGCTCAAGGTTTTCAAAAGAATACTAAGATCAAGAAAAATTCCGCGGTGTTTAATATAATAAAGATCGTACTGTAATTTTTCCAGGCTGTCGTCGTAACAATCACCATAATTGGCCATAACTTGAGCCCAGCCAGTTAAACCAGGTTTTATAATATGTCTGGTTTCGTAAAACGGAATTAAACTAGACAAATCCTTAACAAAAATAGGCCTTTCAGGTCTTGGCCCTATAAGACTCATTTCACCCTTCAATACATTATAAAATTGAGGAATCTCATCTATCCTAGCTCTACGCAAAAATCTGCCAAATTTAGTGATCCTATAATCATTCTTCTGAGCATATTGAGGTCCAGCAGCTTCAGCATCTTTATTCATTGTTCTCAACTTCACAATCTTGAATACTTTCCCATTTTTTCCTACCCTTTCCTGTTGATAAAATAATTTACCACGATTGGCTATAAGATTTCCAATAAGAATAAACGGACTAATTAAAACTCCAAAAATGATCCCGATAACTGAAACCAAAACATCGAAAACTCTGAAAATAAGAATATAAAATTTATTCTGATTACTTCGACTAAAAGGGAAATACTTATAGAAATCTTTATCTACATTCTGAACAGGGATTCTTCTTGTTACCTCTTCATAGACCTGTGTATAATCTCTTATAGGAAAACCCTTTTTTAGCAACTCACTTAGTTGATGATACAAAGTAAACATTAAACCTTTTTGGTAAGCACTGGCAACTACAATTTCATTAATATGATTTTGCTTGATCGCTTGCTGTAACTCATCAACTTCAAATTGAATTAGATCATCACGGTCCAGTTCCGTTTTAATTTTCAAATCTGTATTGATATAACCAACCACAAAATAATTTGGATCTGACTTTTGTAAAGACTCAGCGATCAGTTTTATATCAAAGGAATCCCCTACTACTAACACACGTTTATAAAATCTTGGAGATGAAATCAAGCTTATGTATAAAAAACGCCATATTAATAAAGACACGGCAACTGAAAGAAAGAAAAAGAGAATTTGTAGACGATTTTCCGGTAAACTTGGTGTTAGAAAAGGTGTTAGCATGTAAAATAACACCGTTAAACTGGTTGTTAAAAGGACATTCTTCAGGACACTATCAAACTGATCTGCTTTCTGAAGATCATATAGCTCAAAAATATTACCGAAAAGATTTAGGTAAATTATAAATACAATGGTCCAGCTCCAATTATCAGCATTTATACGGAAATAATCAAATTTAAAGATGATTCCAACCACCGATAAAGTGAGAAGAACAGCAATAATGTCAAAAATCCTCAAAAGGATTTTGCGTTCAGAAATCTCGAAATGAAAAAGGGGTTTCTGAGACATTATAGTAGGTTTTCTGTCGGGTTAAATATATAGAATTTTTAGCGTAGCAATTCCATCCAGAGAGCTTTAACCTTTTTCCAGTCAAATTTCTCTACATATTTACGACCATTATAGCTTAAATTTTCAGCCAATCGTCTGTCCTCAATTAATCTTTCGATCCCAGAAGCCATAGCCAAAATATTAGCCGGCTCTACCAGAATTCCGGTTATATTATTTTTAATAAGATAAGGTAAGCCACCAACATTTGTAGAAACCACGGGAAGCCCCAGGGCCAGGGCTTCCATGACGGTAACAGGCGTATTGTCTATATTGGTTGTATTTACAAAAATATCATATTCCTTAGATAATTTTATCCAGTCCTTCTTATCTAGTTTTCCCGTAAAGCTTACCGGCAATCCCTTTTCTTGTGCCAGTTTCTTAGCGGCTTTCAGGCTTCCATCTTTTTCCGGCCCCACCATACATAGTTCTGCCTCTGGATAATTTTTTAGCACTCTCTCTAATACCAGGATTGCCATTTTAGGATTATAGATTTCGGCGAAAGCCCGTACCCAAAGAAGTTTGGGAGTTGGACTTAATCTTTTTAGAAATGGATACTTATTTATATCAATATTATTAGGAATATATTCCAAATTCGGGATGCCATGGGTATGAAACTGTTCATACAAGAATTTAGAAGGAATGATATTTTTATAACTATTTGAGAAAAGGAATTTTGATGTGTTCTTATTATTTCTTAATCGATAACTTAAATTTCCTCCCCTTAGGATAGTTACATAATTTAATCTTAATAGAAAGCATAAAAATCCAGACCAGACCGCTATCCAAAAATTTAAAGTACTATAAGTATCAATTAGCACAAATTTAGATGAAGGCGCATGTTTTAAAATATGACTTGTAATATCCAGGAATCGTAAAACCTTATTTTTCTTTGCTGAAAAAACTAATACATCTAATCCCTCTATTCTAAATAACTCTGGCAATATATCTGCAGAAGTTGGTGACTGTCCGTGCTTTTCAAGCTTATTTCCTATATAGAGAATTTTTTCCATTAGTTAAGAACTCCATTCCATTTTTCCTTCACTATATCCCAGTCAAATTTTTCAACTTTATTTCTGGCATTTAAACATATTTTTTCACCCCTCTCAGGATTTTCAATGATTTCGATTAACTCCTCAGCCATCATTTTATCATCCTCTTCCCGAACCAGAATCCCGTCCTGGCCATCTTCTATAAGAACAGGCATGCCTCCAACATCGGTACTAACTATAGCCAGCCCCAGACTCATCGCTTCTATGACACTTATAGGCGTATTATCAACAGTAGTAGTATTGATAAAAAAATCATAATTCCTGGATAGTTCTGCCCAGTGCTTTTTTCTTAGCTTACCAGTAAAACGCACATCCAGATCATATTTTTTTGCAAACTTTTTGCAACTAGCCATACTACCGTCCTTCTCCGGCCCAACCATACATAAACTGGCAGAAGGATATTTTTCCTTTAGCAAACGTAAGACCTTAATTGCCATAAAAGGATTATACCTTTTTTGAAAACGCCTTACCCATAGGAGCTTTGGGCGAAACTCCTTCCTAAGTTTAAAGGGATAGTTCTCAGATTTAATGGCGTTAGGTATGATCTGGGTATTTTTAAAACCATGATCCTGAAAAATGTCATGAAGAAATTTCGAGGGAGCAATATTTACCTTTGAATTCCCGAAAAGACTCTGACTCAGCTTTTTTGAATTTTCAAGCCTCTCTGGTAAATTTCCTCCATGCAGAATTGGTATATATTCAAGATTGAAAAGTTCGCAAGTCTTTCCGACTAGATAGGCATAATAAAAGTTCATTGCCCCGTAGGTATCGATTAAGACAATATCTGTGGTATCCTTATGCTTCGCTATAAGTCCCAGCATCTCTGCCAGACGCAAAGCCTTATTACTCCTCGTAGAGGCAGTTTTAACTTTATAACCCTCTTTCCTTAGCATCTTGCTAAAAAAGGAAATATAAGTAACCGTAAAACTATTGACCTGCAAGTCGTTTCCTATGTACAGGATTCTTTTTTTCATCTACTATATATAATAATGCAAGTCCATAAATAAATGCAGGTAAGGCGATGCGCATTGCAGAATGATTAATAGTCAAAAACCAGAAGGCCACAAACGCCAGAAAAAAATAATTATTCTGAAATTTAAACCAGAAAACTATGGGAACAAATATAAGAATACATAATGCAAATATTCCCAATAATCCATGCTCGGACAACAAACGGCTTATTTCATTATGGGAAGCAATTTCAATCCCCAAATTTTCCTCTCTATACTCATACCCTTTTCCAACCCCAATACCTATTACCGGATGCTTATAAAACGCATGTAATTCAGTTACGATCAACTCTACCCTTCCGGTAGTAATATCATCTTTTAATTGTCCGGCTGCATCCCTGTTAGTATAACGGTTTCCGATCAAACCAAATGTTTGAATAGAAGAGACCAGCCATATAATAATAAATGAAGATATTACGATAAAGATTTTCTTGTTAATATTTGCCTGCGACTTTAGGTCTTGTTTATAGTAGAAGAAAATAATAAATAGAACAACACATAATATTCCGGTAAAAACTCCTCCTCTTGAGAATGTAATTATAGCACGGTATCCTATTAAACCTAGTAATACTAAGTCTATAATATTGATCAGTTTATCTTTCACCGTGAATAATCGGGTTACTAAAAGAAAAGCTCCCAGACCAAAAACTGTAGAAATCTGGTTAGGGCCATATCCACCAGTAGCTGCATAATTTCCAGAAAGGCTTATAATACCTTCCCTAAGGCTGGGTGTATATAGAAATAGATAAAGCATCTGTGATAACAGGGGTAGCAATAGCATCACTATGACTTTTTCAAAATCTGTTTTTTTTATTTTCTTATAATAGCAGTATAGGGCTGAAATTCCAAGGCATACTGGACCGCTTAGATTAAATGCTACAGCCTTTCTGAAATTTGTATCGTAGCCAATAGTCATAGATCCTATTATGATTCCTGGCACAAGGATCAAAAGATATGTCCAGAAGGGCACAGCTTTAGAAGAAGTTCCTTTAAAAAATAGACCAATTAAAAGGAATAAAATAACCGCATACTTTCCCGTTTCATAAAAAATTAAAGCATCTGTCATCCGCCAGAACACCTCTGCCCCGGCTATATAGGCTGCAGCCATCAGAGCTTCATTATTTCTATTTTGATTTTGAATAACTATGAAAAGAAAATAACCAATAACGGCAAGGGAATAAAAAGTAGCTGCCGGCCTGAATAGGAATATCGCAAAAGCGATCGCTGCGTGCAGTAACAGCAAATTTATATAAGACTTTTTATTTAACGCTTTATTCAATTTATCAGGCTATTATAGAATTGAAGAAGGTCATTACGTATATGTTCAGGATTATATTCTTTTTCAATTTTAAACTTTAGATTATTTGCATCCCGAATCCTTTTTTCCTCGGCTAAATAATAATCTTGGATAGCCTCTACTAAAGCATCTGAATTATTAGGTAATACAAGTTTACCAAAATCCCCAACAACTTCCTCATTCTGCCCCACTTTAGTACAGATCACCGGTATTCCAGAAAGTGCATACTCGAGTATTACAAGTGGCAATCCTTCCGATCGGGAAGCTAAAATGCCTATTTGAGCTTTGGGCATTATCGAACTTATATCTTTCCGGGCTCCGTAATAAAAAATATGTTTTGTGGCTTTCGAGTTTTTTATCCTCTCTAAAACCTGGCTTGAATAGCTAGATTTTGGATTCTCACCAAAAAGATGAAGACTGATATTCGGATTATCAAGCTTCTCTAGGGCCTCTATTAAAACCAGATGATTTTTTTGAAGTCTTAAATTGGCTACACAGATTATTTTAAAACTCTTTTTCTCTCCCTTAAATTCAAAATTATTCTCATTCCCATATCTTGACTGAAAAACAACAAAATTCTTAAGTTGTTTTATATTATTACCTCCGAGATTTTTGTGAACCCATTTTTCAAGACTATGATTAACAACCAGAATTCCAGAAAAATATCTTGAAAAAACTTTTAATACCGGATTATGACGTTTATGAAGATTTTCGCTTTCCCCAAAATGATCATGCCAAACCAGCTTGACCTTGGGATGTATGAATTTCACTAAAGTTGCAAAAAAGAAAGAAGTACTATGCGCATGCACTATATCAATCTGATTTTTTCTAACAAAAGCACTTAAATGCTTTAATGCCTTAAGATCTAAACTGTGTCGTTTTCCTAAACATAGAAAGCCAACATTCGGTTTCAATCGCTCCTGCAGGACACCAGAAGTTCTGGTGCAACACAGATGTGAAGCCTCTATCTGACCTACCAGTAAATTAGCTATATTCACAGCCATATTTTCTGCCCCGCCAGGTCTAAGCGTATCAATTACCTGCAGTACTCTCATAGAAAACTCTTAATATCCTGATCAAATCCTTCCAAAGAAAATTCCTGCGCCCATAAAATAGATTGTCTGGACATTTCTTCAAGTATTTCTGGTCGATCTAGAAGATACTTCATTTTTTTGATTCCTAAATCAGTATTACTTTCTTCATTATCAACTAATAATCCTCTTTCTCCATCTCCTAACATCCAAGGCACACAACTTACTCTTGTTGATATAGAAATAGCTCCATACCACATTCCTTCAGCAAGCGCTTTAGGCCAACCTTCGCTCTTTGACAGTAGAATGATAAAATGAGCTTTCTTATATGCTTCTTGAAGTTCATCGAGAGTTTTCCGCCCCATGACTACTACGGTTTCAGATAAGTTATTCTTTAATATATACTCCTTTACACTTTCTTCCAATATTCCACCTCCATATATCTTCAAAGTACAATTGTAACCTAGCTTTTTGAGTTTCACAACAAAATCTATTGCCTTTAATACTCCTTTTCCTTTAACCAGATTACCAACGTAAATAAATCGGTAAGGAGCAGTGAATTCTTTCTCAATTTGTGTTTTCTCTTTTTCAGAAAAGCTAGCTGTATAAAAGGATTGAATATTCCTGCTTTCATTTTCCCATTTTCCATAAACAAGAACATTCATATTCTTGCTAAGATGTTCATTCTTCAATATCCATTTTTGTAAATTATAACTCCAGGGCTGTTTAGAATTCCGATCCCAGTTACCAGCATACTTAGCAGTTTTATTTTTTTGTGGAAAAAAGATCTGGGCTATACAGGCTATTAATCCAATATTTCCGGGACATCTGATATGCAAATGATCTGCACGTGACATAGCTGATAAGATCTTAAAAAAAACGACAGGTAAAAAAATAAGAGTTTGCAAAGCAGACAGGAAACTTAATAAACTCAGAACAGGTAATGCATTAAATTTAAGATCAGGATGAATATATCTTAAACTTTTATGAGGAGTTTGATTCTTAATTAAAGGAGCAAGCACCTCAACAATTTCAGCGTTATTAATCCACAAATTCATTTCTCTTATATACGGACTATATGCGTAGTAAGAATTATTATATTTAGTATGAATTACATGGGTAAAGATCGCAAACCGCATTTTAAACCTTTTTCCTTTTTTGCATTAATAAACTTACGTGCATACAATTGAATATATAATTATCTGAAATTGCCGATCGCTTCCAATCGTACTCATGCCAGGCTTTTGCCTTAGTAAGTTTTCTTTCAGAAGATATAGGTAAAAGCCCAAAAATTGCGCTCCATTTCGCTTTACCTAAAACAGCCCTTTTGTCAAGGATATTAAATGCTTGCTTGAGTTTATAAAAAGATTTTTTAGAAAAGGGCCATTCCCAGGCTTTATCACTCTGAAATGGACGATAAATCCCTCTTATTATCTTAATAGGCCAGCTCGTTTTAAGCGGATCATGACTAACTATAATTCCTCCATCTGAAAGTTTCTCATCCAGTTTCGTTATTAATTCATCAAGATCCTGAAAATGATGCAATACCCCATATGCATATATAAGATCAAAATCCCTATCCTGGAAATCATCAGAAAGAAAGTCTACAGCTACGGCTCGAGCCGTGGAGAATTTCTCTATACGCTTTTGTAATCTCTCTATACCCTTATCACTAAGGTCAATTCCAATATATTCGCCAGAGTTTTCAGCCAGGTAAATGCTTAGGGAGTTACCAGCATAACAACCAAGATCTAAAACTTTTTTAATCCTTAAATCTCCAAACCAATCTTTATGTAAATTATAGATATCCTGTTCTACACCGGTTTCCTTTTTTATACGATTGAGAGAACCATTTCTGAAATAAGACCAGATTCGAGTAGGTAGATTTTTATTTTTAGTATTATAAAACTCCCGTTGTTTTTCATTTATTTCTTTTCGCTTCTCCTCTTCCATTTTCATTCAGGAGTTTTAAAGAAAAGACTTATCCAGCCTGTTATTCGACCAAGACTTTCAAAAAATGCCTCTTCACTTTGTGAGGTATTTAAAACATTACTCACTCTCACTAAAAGTAACAAAAAAGCTACACTATGCCACTTAAATCTGGCTTGCATGGAAGGCTTAGGGAATTTCACTCTCCACACATACCATCCATTTCTTATAACCATTTTTCCATAGTGATATTTATTGGGTCGGGCGTTCTCGTCATGAAGATGCTGTAATTTAGCATTAGTATTTACATAAAGCTGTCCCAATTCTGAAACACGCAGACAGAAGTCCATATCTTCATAAAGCCCATAACCCTCGAAATATTCTGAAAATTTCAACTTCTCAAATACCTCTCTTTTATAGGAAGCAACGCCCCCCATGAAAAATTCTACGGGATAAGTTCTCCCTGAAGGAGGTAAAAAACTTATTGGATATCCATTCGAAAAACTAGGCATAAACCCAGGTGGACGATCACTTAATAAACCAAATATTTTTCTGAAAGAATATCTACTACCCATGTCTCTTATCCATCCATCAAATTTAAATTCTCTGAATGTGGGCTTTCTTTTTGTTTCCTTCCAATTTACCTGATTTGTAATATAACCTCCTACTCCAATTGTATTTCTGAATTCCTCGTAACTTTCTATTAAATTTTTAAAGTATTCAAGTTCCAGGACTACATCATCGTCAAGAAAACATATAATATCCTTTTTTGCTTTTGAAATGCCAAAGTTTCTCTGTTTGGTGAGACCTCTATCCTTAGGTTCAACATGAAAATATTTTAGATTAAGAAATGACTCAGATTGAAATAAAATCTTAGTGTCATCATCTTTCGATCCATCTACCACTAAAATCTCATCTGGATAAAGACTTTGACCTGTTATCGATCTCATCAATCGATCCATGGCAGCGGGTCTCTGAAATGTGCATATAATAACACTAAAGTTCATTGGCACTTCTCATTTTATTAATGAAAAAAAGATCGGTATTCAAAGCTGCGGCATTCATAATATTCATATTAGCAAAAGGCCAGAACTCCAAAGATTTCCTCTTCTGAGCCTGCGTCTTAATTGCATTAACATAATTCTTACCTAAATAACTAAATTCAAAATAGTCATTCAAAACTTTATTTAGGTCATCTCGCTGGTATGCTTCTACCCAGTTATTCGAATTAAACAATCGGTACCTTGCATTTGCATTCTTTTCTTTCACTAGTTTTTTTATGAAATAATCATCCATAATTTTCCTAAATCCCCAAACCGGGATCCTAAGTAAATGAGGAGCATTCAATGGAATAAGTGGTACCTGACTCGTAGGCACTCTGCTTAGTTTTTTCAGGTCTTCTATGTTTTTAAACAGATTATTAACAAATCCCAGATTCAATCTTTCCTGAGGCGGAATATTACTTGTAAATCGCATAACCTGGACAGATAGAGAGGGACAGTATGAAGAGAATTTCGATCTGTTCAACAATACTTGTTTCCCCATAGGAAACCTTGTATGGGTATACCATGTAAAAAGTTCGTCTACTAATTCTATATATGGAAGTTTATGGGATTCGATTCGCTTAAATAAGAGTGATAAATCTTTAGATAATTTCTCTCGTAATTCATCAACATTTATTTTCAGCTCTAAATTATCAATATTCTTCTGATTATAGTAGCGAATGAACTTCCATGTAATCTTGTCTTTCCATTCTTTAAAAGAATCAGGAGTATTTATTTCAAATTCGTATTCTTTATTAAGCAGGGTATGATTTATGAAATTCTTTTTCTGGTAAGCTTTTGAATTGAATTTTTTTATAGTTCTTCCTGTCGCTGCGGTCGATATATCTCCGATAAGCAGAACCTCGTTATTTCCAGATACATTTTCAAGAATCTCCAGCCAGGAACATAGATGAACACCCTCTGTTTTTAAAGTATATTCTTTTAATGTCTCGACTGATGGAAAGTTAAGATCAGGTTGATGATAATTGTTAAATTCTGCACCTTTGATCCTTGCCAGCTTTTCAGCTATTTTTATCTCGTAATTCTCATTAGCACCATAACTTAAACAATTCAATTCTTTGTCTGCACTTATGGCACCCAGAAGAATTCTACTATCCATACCTCCACTCAGGGCTAAATTAACCTTATTCTTATCTTTAAGGCAATATTCCAGCTCCTGTGTGAGGGTGTTCCAATATCTGCTAATAAGTTCTGGACTAGATTCTTTTTGCGGAATATCCTGATAAAGTGTATCATCAAATTTTCTTTCTAAGACCTTTCCAGAGGAATTGAATTTTATCCATTCTCCTGGTAAAAGTCTGTTACAACCTTCGAGAATAGTTCTACGTCCTAAATTACAGAATTCAGGTCCAAAACTTCTCTGAAATATCCCCGTTTCATCCGTATCTACACTCGTAATAGCTCCTAACCAAATAATACTGTTTGAAATGAAAAAACGACCTTTTCTTTCTAAATAATACAAGGGATAAATCCCAACAGGATCTGTACAGGTAATAACCTTATTCGTATCAAGATTTATAGTGACCAAAGAAAAGGAGCCACTAACATTAGAGGGAACCGGCCAGGATTTTTCAATAATTTGGACACTACTATTCAGGTTGCTTTCCATATCATCGTCCTGTAATGATAGATCTCTCAGATATCCTTCTACGATAGAAAATATAGATCGACCTTTGATACCTTGTATTTGTGATGAATAAAAGCTCCAACCACCCAAATGCATATTGTTAATCACCTCCCCTGATTCCTTTTCAAGAGGATCTAAATTAAGATCTGGAGCACTGGATATAAGAAAATTCATAATTCTTTTTCGGAATTTAAAAATTTCACTTCATCGCTGTTCAATTTGTCTGCCCAGAATTCACTATTCTTCCATTTTTTTTTCATCCCTTTGTAATAAACTACAGGATTTTTTATTTTTTGTCGAAAGTAATATCTAAGAAAAAGCTCAGTTTTAAAACCTCTTAGTTGTTCCAGCGTATAATGTTTTATAGCATAAACCATTATAGTAGGGGAAGGTTTAGGTTTGTCTTTCTCCCAAGGTAATAAATTCGACTCCCTGAATCCGCCTCGGGGAGCTTTTAAGTGTAAAATTTCAATACTTGGATGATAAATAATATCACAGCCAGCATTGCGTAACTTCATTCCGTAGTCTTTATCTTCTCCAAATCCATATTCAAAAACCTCATCGAAGTTTATATTTTTAGCAAACTCACTAGATACTATACTGGTTCCCGATCCAAAACTACCCCATTGCTTAATTTTATGGAAAACGCTATTTTCACCTTTTTGCTTACAATTAATATTAAGACAATCTGCACCAAGTCTTTTCAATTCATCAAGGCTATTACTTAGCAGATCAGTATCAAATCTAATATCATCATCAGCAAAAAAAACCCAATCTGCATTAACCTCATTTAAAGCAATATTCCGGGAATTACAGGCTCCAGTTTCATTAATGAAAAAGTGAAATATATAGAAAGGCCACGTATTAGAATTTAATTCAGGTAAATCGCTTGTTGAAACTGGATCAGGATTCTGCTCTACAATTATTACTTTCCTTGGCTTCAGACTCTGTGCTTTAAGATCTTCCAAAACCTTCAATAAATATTCTTTTCTCCCAAGAGTTGGGATAATCACATCCACGGTAGGACGTCGATTTCCATTTTTTCTAGAGTATAGATCTATATCACTCAAATCAAAATTCTTATTAAAATATTTCTTTTGAAAAAGTGATAGTATTAGAGCTGCTAATGGAAATCTTCCTTCATATCTTATTAAACAAAAGAAAAGTAATAGAATTCGGATGTTCTTATAATGTGAAAAAGTGAATGAAAATAATTCCTTGCTAGATGCTTTTGCTTCTATCCTAATCTTTGGCTGAGCAAATGCCACTGGTGAAGAAATAAATTTATCACCACTATTGGTATTCATTAATTTTGAGTCGACAGAAGATTTTCTTTTTTTGACGAGTTTTGGTGCAGAATAACAAAATAGTCCATTTTGCTGACCTAATTTTGCAATGGAATTTAATAGGAAACCAAAATTTTTAGCTCGTTCAAATAATTCTCGAAAATGAAGTAAAACCTTGCCTTTAATCCCCCCTACATCAGTACTCATTTGCCATGTAGGATATAGTACTTTGTGATTAACATTCACAAAAGGTAGATTGTCAATATAGCCTATAGTTTCTGGTAAATAGGTTGATTTTATTGCATAAGAAGCCATGATAAGATCATGATGAAAAATTTCAGAAAAAACATCAGTGTTCAAATGCTCTTCAAATTCTTTTTCACACCAAATAATTACTTCATTAGGAAACTTCTCCGCCAATTCAAAAAGAGTTTCAGAAATTCCTTTTGTTAAAAGCCCTATTACTTTATTTCCATTGAAAATGCGAGTAATGCTCTTTGCATTGTTATGGATTAGTTTTATCATTAAGCTTTAATAAAAGTATATCTGTTTTCTCCTAATCCAAACTTTTCCTTAGCATAAGGTATTTTATTATGGATATATTCTATACGGTCAAAATCAGCGCCTCTTTTTAATCTTTTAATTGATTTTGCACCATTCTTCTTAAGCTCTTCTTCAATCCGTTCCGGCTCAATTCTTGTATTAATTGGTACCATTACATGATCAAGCATATAAAAAATTCTATTAGTAGGGATGTTCATGGATTTTAAGACCCTTCTGGCAAAGTCTTTATCAACATTTTTCATTAGAGCTCTAAGAATCTCAATTTTATCCCAGAATAGACCGCCAGGTTGCTCAATTAAGTAAAGCCATCCAAATCCACCAGGCTTTAATACTCGCAATTGCTCCTCCACTCCTTTCTGCCAGTTATCTGTATGATGTAATACGCCATTTGAAAACACGATGTCGAAGGAATTATCCTTATATGGTAATTTAAGAACAGATCCCTCATCATAGTTGACATCAGGAATTCCGGCAATCTCCACTCTGGCCCTGGCGTCCTCCAGGCTGATTTCGGAAATATCTATACCCGTACACTCCTTTGCTCCCAAAAATTTCCACGCAACTGTATACCTTCCGCCCCCACAACCCTGATCTAAAACTCTGCAGTTTCCCAGATCTGGGATTTTTAAATCATTTTTGTTTAATCTGGTCTCAAGAAGCGATTTGGCTTCTTCAAAATATGAATAATGGTCAAAGTCTTTGAAAAGATTTCCATAATGTTTTCCAGTACGCAGCTTTACTTCTTCTGAAGGATCTGCAGTAATATTATCCTGACTTTTCAGAAAAAATTTCTCCCAGGTGTTACCTGAAACCAATCGATTACAAAATTCATTTAATTGATCAATTTCTTGAGAAAACCAATCTAGCGGATCTTTTGAACTCAATAAATTCTCTTCAAATACATTGAATAGGTACGGTACAGTTATAGTTCTTATATAGTTATATCTGGAATTATCTGGGAGACTTTCAAAAAACTGGATCAATTTTAATGGAGATTCGCCGTAGACCCCAGTTTTGATACAATTTACAATCTGTGTTATACTATTCAGTTCCTTTATATCACGATTCTCGGTTTCAAGCATTTCTTCTATTTTTCAAATAAAATTAAACCTATTCTTCCAGAATATCTTGCCAATTTAAAAATTCCCATTTACTGATATCTCGATTTAAAATTTTACCGGTAACCTTTTCAAACAATGATGCTGAAATACCATATCCGCTTGGTTTCTTGGACTCCAGATCTTCAAAGGTTAGCTGGTGGCCCGCTGGAAGGTCCTTATTAACAGCAAGAGATTTCTCAAAGATCTTTTTTAGATCTGAAAAATTACTGTTATTCGATTTATCTACCGGACTATTCCTGGATGATTCAATATTTTTAATGGAATCTATCAGATCTTTCACTTCTCTTATTTCAATAGAAGAAGAAGCATCAGGACCAAAGCTCTTTCGATCGAAAACTACATGAAATTCAAGGATCTCAGCTCCAAGTGCAGTTGCCGCAACTAAAGTTTCAAGTTTGGCCGAATGGTCAGAAAAGCCAACCTGAACTTTGTATCTTTCTTTTATTTCCCTAATAACGTTTAATCCATACAATTCAGGATTCGTAGGATATGCCGTGGTACACTGTAAAATGGAAAATTCCATATCTCTTTCCTTTAAAAAATTTACGGTTTCATCCAATTCCTCAAACGAACTCATACCTGATGAAAGAATAATAGGTTTTCCAGTTTTAAATATTCTTTCGAGTAAAAGAAAATTAGAAACTTCACCGGAACCAATTTTGTATCTTTTTACTCCCAGCTTTTCCAGAAGATCCACTGCAGCATTACTGAATGGAGATGCCATGAATTCCACTCCCACCTCATCACATCTATCTTTCAATAACTTCCATTGTTCCGGACTAAATTCCATTCTTTTCCAGTAATCAAAACGAGATTTATCCTGTTTACTGAATTTAACCCTGAATGGTTCAAACTGGCTGCTTTCTGCCTCAGGAATATGAACTTGAAATTTCACAGCATTGACTCCAGTCTCAGCTAAGGCAGCCACATAAGAAAGTGCTAATCCAAGACTTCCTTCATGGGCTTGCCCGACTTCAGCAACAATGAACATAATTTACAATTTAATTGTTATAAAATTTTACCAAGCACAATGATAAAGAAATTGGATATTTTTAGCATTAATTTTAATATGAAATGCTTTCTATGATTTATTCCTTAATTATTATTGCACAAATATCCTACTAGCTTATTCAATGTCACTATACCATCTTATTGAATTACTTCTTATTCTTTTAACTTTCTTAGATTAAAAATAGACTGATTCCTCCATTCATCGTATCCAACTAATTCATAATTATATTTTTCATAAATTATTTCTAATTCATTTTTAGCATAATCACTAAGCCAGCCACTTCTTAAACGGTCATTCTTGCATATATCACTGCAGGCATAGGATAGCACTACATGGTCAATTGACTTGGATATTTGCCTGAAAACCTTGTCCACATCATAGACATATTCTAGAACACCACTAAATATTGCTGTATTATATGGCTCTAAATTAAATTCAATTTGGTGGTTTAAATCACAAATCAACATATCTTCAGATCTTTTACAGATATCTGAAGGGGTATAGGTGCAATTCTCTGGAAGAGAATTTTTTATATCCATATTCCCAGCCCCAAATTCTATTATATTTGATCCTGGATTAATCATTGAAGCTAAAATAGCAGTTCGATTATTCCATTCTATATATAACTCTTCAGGCTGTTTCCATCGATCTAAATCGGATAGTTTAGCTTTTCTAAGCTCAAACGTTTTCTTTGCCTGACGTCTATATTTTTTTGACTCGCGAAACTTTTTTATCTGGTTCAAAAATATATGGTAAATTTTTCTCATCTAACTTTATAACTGGATTTTAAAGATTATAGTCTTCAAATCTTCTGTTATTTCAAAGGAATAATTCGAACTTCTATAATCAAAGATTATTTTCTTTAAAATAACGTTGCTTATTTCTTTTAATGAGATATAGGTTTGTGACTGCATTCCTAAAAGCTTTTTACTTTTAAATTTCACAGAGTTATAATAGGGATCTTCTTTTATCGTCACTTCCAAAATTTGATTTTTTATATCGTAAAGTTCTTCATTGAAAAAGTGGTCTACCTGGGCAAATGTGTTCTCTAAAAGTATTTTTTTAGAAGGAGTTTTTAATAAATTACTTAAAGATTTATCTATTACTTCACCCCAGGAATCCTGTTTTTCAGGAATTGTAATTTTCTCTCTTTGATGGTAAAAGTAGTGTTGTTGATTTATTCTTAAGGCGTTTGTCAATCTTGGAACGACACTCAGCACATTGTCATCTGTTTTTTGATAAGATTCATGCCAAATATGATAAAAATAGGCATCGGTCAACATATTAGACTTATACCCGGCATTTTCCAGTCGAGAAATTAAATCTACATCTTCTGCCCCATAAAAATGAAAAAATTCATCATAGCCCTTTACCTCCCAAAAAGATTTTTTTGAAGTCAGGATCATTCCATTTACTTTACCGTAGCGCTCTGGATTCAAATTTTTGAAATCCAATTTAGAAGAAATCTGGATAGAATCTTTTTTTCCTAGATATCCCATCGTAAAAAGAGTAAAATGATCTAAGGAGGCTTGTTTATGAAAAATATCAATTGAATCTGGGCTAAAGATTATATCTACATCGGCAATAAAAATATAAGGACTATCTGTCTTTTTTATTCCGAAGTTCAAGGCTCTGCTTTTATTCCATAACTGTTGAGCCACTTCCAAATAGTAGTATTTTATAAAACTGTAGCCAGCGAGTAATTTTTCTAAATCCCTGGATATCTCAGGCTTACTGCCATAATTAACAAAGATCACCTCAAAACCCATATTATTCTGATCTTTAAGGGAATCCATAGCGGCTTTAATCCGGCTAATTTCACGATTGCGATAGGCGAAAATTATACTTAATAGCTCCATACTTTCAAATTGCTAGTAGTTTTCTATAAAACTATACTTTTTAAGTACCTCCTGTCTCACAAATTTTCTTTCCAGTTTTGGCTTTACTTCTTTAAAATTAAATTCCACGGCAGCTTCAATAAATGATTTATTATTAATCGCTTTTAGAATAAGCTTTGATATTTCATCAACATTTAAAGGATCTTGTATCAAAAATCCATTTTTTTGATCTTCAATTATTTCTTCGGTAACCCCACCCGGATTAGATTGAATTGGAAATGCTCCCATAATTATTGCCTCCAGTAACGTATTGGGCATTCCATCAGAAATACTATTACCTATAAAAATCAAAGACTTACCCATCAATGTCATTACCTCATTCCTACCAATTTTCTGGTATAATTTAAAGTTTGAGTAATTAACAAGCTCGGAGTTTTCAAAATACTTGATAGCTTCTTTCTCAGCCCCGAAAACAACAATTTCAAAATTATCCAATTGAGATTTTACAGATTGTATCGCCTTAAGAACAGGTATACATTCCCCAAATAGATCTTGGTAACCCTTTATTAATATAACCTGTCTTTCTTCGACCGATTTGATTTCATTTTCAAGCTGAAAATCATAACCGCCACCCCCTGGATATACTCCTAAAAACTTTCCAGTAAATCCATATTTTTTTGCTATTTCATAATCCCTCAAGCAATCTGCAAACATATAATTCACTCTAGGAAGAACTAACCTAATATCTTTTAAATAATCAGGATCATTTTGGAAAAAGTAAAGATCATTTCCCCAGGCCGAATAGACCCATTTCAAATCTGGATATTTATTCATCACCTTTAAAATTGGAGCACAGGCAGAAAAAAGCACAAAACTTTGGACTATATCAGGTTCAATTTCCCTAATTTTTTTTTCAACAATATCTGAGAGTTTTCTTTCATTAAATACCTGTATTCCTTTATAAAGTTTTGGAAACTTCAATTTTAATGTCTGTCTTCCAGGAAAATCTACTCTCCGCTTCCAATTAACACTCTGATGAACCCATCCAATTTTATTTACTTCGGCACCATTATCGAAGACATCGATCCAATATACTTCATGCCCGGAATCCTTTAATTGGTTAGTCCAATTAAAAAAATGATTTGCAAACATAGAAACCATTAATATCTTCATTATGGTTGTGAGCTTTGAATTTTACCCAGGACCTCCCGTAGGTAAGGCGTGGATAAATAATTAATCAGATCAGTGCGGTTTAGACCTTCGGTTCCCTGATAGTTTTTCCAATTAAGATATAGACTCTCAATAATATCTGCGATTTTATCCTCATCATCAATTTCTGACCAATAGCGGTAGTCCTCACCCAATAATCTTTTTGATTCACTTAATTTAGGACCTAACAAAAGGATGGGTTTATCTGCCTGAACACAGTGCGGAAATTTACCTGGAAGAAAGGGACTTATTTCAGATTTGGCCTCAAGAATTATATTTACAGCTGCATTTTGCTGCATCTTACGAACCTTATCAAAAGAAATATAGCTTTCACTTACCTTTAATTCTTTCAAATGCTTTTCATAATCTTCTAACCAGGAAGAAAACACGTTTTTTCCTCCTAAAAAGATCAATTTTGAATGACCTCTAGCATTTGAATTTCTTTTTAAGAATTTTTCAAAAGCTCGAACCAGACTTTTAGGATTTCGAGGATCTAATAGGGTGCCAGCGTGTAATAAATTAAAATTATCGGGATTGAAAAATTCAGGCAATTCAATTCCCTCGGTTTTACTATCAAATAATTGATGTGGAATTATATAACCTGTTTTTAAAAAGTTCGGGAAATAACTTCCCATCCATTCCATTAGAAGTTTACTTGGAAAAGCACTGTAAGCTGCATTTTTAGAAATATCATGGATAAATTTCCATTTTTGGAAATAGCCTGCCTCCACCCAGGCAAAAGGCCTGGGATAAAGATGGGCGGGATAAGGATCGTGAATGTAAGCCAGCCATTTATGATGTAACTCCGGCATTTTTAAAAGTGCGTGATGAGGCCGGAAACTACCTCCTTTACTAAGGGTGATAATCAGGTCTGAATCTAGTTCTTCCGATCCTTTTAATTCATCTATTATACTATTACGATCATTATACAGGGTAAAACTAAATCCGAATAATTTTTCAAGTGGTATGTGAAAGTCTAGTTTTAATTTAAGCCGAAGGAGTCTTTCAAACCTACTTAAATAAAAAAGAAAACTATTACGATTCTCCTTTATTGCTTTACATGGAATTTCTTCTAATTGAATATCTTTTCTGGTATAGTGGAACACTTTAACATTGAACCCAATTTGTTTAAGGTTCTTAATAAGAGCTACACGACCTTTTGTTCCGCTGCTATCTTCAACATCTATTGATTCTGCAACGATTAATATTTTTTTATCCAATGGCGAATCTAATATTTATATCCTTTTCGTAAAACTATCATTTCTCAATTCCCTGTGCAAGACTTAATTTTCTACTTTTCTTAGAAATAAAGGTAATAGGCAAAGAATTATTAATAGTTTTAGCCTTATTGAATTTGTTTCAAAACCAATCTTAAAAAATTCCTTGAAAATATTTAAAATGTATTTAGACCTTATTGCTGGAACAAGACCAAATTTCGTTAAGATAGCTTCTATTATACATGCAATTGATGAATCTGAACTAAATTTCACTTACAGATTAATTCATACTGGTCAGCATTATGATAAAAAGTTAAGTACTAATTTTTTTAAAGACCTGAAATTACCTGAACCAGATCATAATTTAGGGGTAGGAAGCGGAAGTCAGGCTAAACAAACTGCCGAAATAATGACTGCCTATGAAAAATTACTGGAAGATAAGACCCCGGATATTTGTATTGTGGTGGGCGACGTTACATCCAGCATGGCTTGTGCCATAACAGCTAAAAAGATGTTAGTTAAAGTCGCCCATATCGAAGCTGGTCTTCGCTCCTATGATTGGGAGATGCCTGAGGAAATAAACCGGGTTTTAATAGATAGCATTGCCGACTACTTTTTTACAACTACAATCGAAGCCAAGACTTACCTATTAAGTACGGGAAAAGATGCGAACAGTGTTTACCATGTTGGTAATACTATGATTGATACTTTAGTAAGATTCAAACAGCATTTTAGAAAACCCGATATTTGGAATAGACTTGATCTAAAAAAAGATCAATATTTAGTTCTTACCATGCATCGCCCTTCGAATGTGGATGGCTTAAATCACTTAGAGAAGATTCTAAAATCGATCACTTCTTATAGGAAAGATATTCCGATTATTTTCCCAGTTCACCCAAGAACGGAAAACGCAATGAAAAGACTTAAATTTGATTGTTCTAATTTATTTTTGAGCTCAGCATTGGATTATCTTGAATTTAATTTTCTGGTTCAAAATTCGAAAGCTGTGATCACCGATTCGGGAGGCATTACGGAAGAAACAACTGTTCTTGGAATCCCCTGTCTAACCATAAGAGAGAATACGGAGAGACCAGAGACCACAGAAATAGGAACTAACGAAATTGTTGGTACAGATCCAAAAAAAATTGAAGATGCTTTTTCCAGGCTCTTTAATAATAATTGGAGGAAAGGTAGCATTCCAAATCTGTGGGACGGTAATACAGGTTTAAGAATTCTTAGAGTATTAAACCAACTTAATTCATGATCTTCCCTTTCAATTTTAAAATTGGCCTGAGAACTGGATAAAACTCAAATCCAAACTTATACTTAAAAATTTTTGTCCTGTTAAATCTGGAATATTCCAAAATCAGATAAAGAATTTCTTTAGATTTTAGCATAAAGGCCAGTTTAATAAAGTAATCTGTTAGAACTCCATCAATCAATTTCTTTTCACCTAAATTTTTAATGACCAGTTTAGTAGCTTTTATTTTGGATTTTACTCTATTTTGGTTCGAGGAATGGAATTCATAGGTTGTAGAAGAATTATGTTTTCGACCAAAAAATAAATTTACATCAATTGAAATTCCTTTTACCCCTTCAGAAAAAAGTCGGGAATAATATTCCCATTCATCAGCATACACGATCTCTTCATTGAATCTCTCATCTAGAAGATCTCGCTTCCGCCATAAAACATTGCATGTATTAAACTCAAGTTCATTCTTAAGAATTTGTGATAAATTGGATTGCGTAATGACTTTTCTATCATATTTATCAACAGGCTGAATCAAATTATTATTGAAATCCCCAAAAAATAGTTTTCTGCCAAAGCGACAAAAGGATAACCCTGATTTCAAAACCTCTTCCAGACTAATTCTCAGGCACTCTGGGTGAGCTACATCGTCACTATCGAACCAGTGTATAAATTCTCCATTAGATTTTTCAAGACCGAAATTGCGGCAAGAATTAGCTCCTTTATTTTTACTAGAAGGTCTTTTAAAAAGTTTGAATCTATGGTCCTTTTTTATAAAATTTTTAATAACTGCTTCAGTTCTGTCTGTGGAGTGATCATCTACTATTAAACACTCCCAATTCATATAGGTTTGTTTCAAAATTGATTCAAGAGACTCTATAACCAAATTCTCCCGGTTGTATACTGGCATTATGACACTTATCAAATCGCTCACTCTAAAATTTTTCTTCTGATTCTTTTTAAGGGATTTAAAATAAACCTGGCTGGATAAAATTTTATTAACCTTGCGTGCATCCATGCCGCAGGCTTACTAGGTTCCATTACAATTTGCCGTTTAAAAAAAGATTTGTTCTGTTTTAGTATTTCAGGAAATTGTTTACAGTTAAGATACAGCCTTTCTTTAGTCTTCTCAATAAAGTAATTTGAATCCTCACCATAGCGAATATTTAAAATTACCTCTATTAATTTCCAACTTTTTATTAGGTCTGCAATATTATCGTTTCTGGTTCCACTAATGTTATTAGCGGTCTTTTTTCTGTAATAAGCAACGGGCTCATTAGAAAACTCAATTTTTTTGGAGTTTGAAATAACCCTAGCCATAAACTCACCATCTTGATTAACCTTTAGATATTCAAACCAAGGACCGGCCCTCAGCACCAATTCTCGTTTCATCAAATATGAATGGATGGGCATATAGCCTACTGAATCTGCCAAATGGTTTAGATATTCTAAAGACGAATTGAAACTTCGGTAGACCGGCAGGCCATTAAAAACCTCTTTCCTTATATTCTGCCCAAATCGTCCCCATTTGCAAAATCCTAAATCAGCATTACTTTCTACCAGCTTATTGTATTGAATTTCTAGTTTATTTTCGCTTATCACGTCATCTGAATCAAGCCACTGGACATAATTACCAGTACTGTTTTGAAATCCAAAATTTCGACAGGAATTAGCACCTTTTGGATAAGTTGAGGGTCTTTTATAAAGTTTAATTCTATGATCTTTTTTCCTATAATCGTTTACAACCTCTTCTGTATTGTCTTCAGAGCCATCATCCACAACGATGCACTCCCAATCACTAAAGGTTTGACTCAAAACAGATTCAATGGTTTGACCTATTATGGAAGCACGGTTATATGATGGAATTATTACGGAAACCAAAATTTTTAGCCTTTGTATTTTTAAAAAATGAATTTAAATTTTCTATTTATCCGATTAAGTATTTTCTCAATTTTATAAAGGCGAGAAGACTTTAAACGTTTTATCTCATCATCTTTAGATTTTATTTCAAGCAACAGTTGTTCTAAGGTAAAATCTATATCAGTTGCTAAAAGATCTTTATGTTTTTTATAAACATATTTACGAATTTCTGAATAGTGACTCCTGGCGTTCTTATTTCTCGAATTAGGTAAATTTCTATAATGTAGGAGTATTTCAGGAATGACCTTCATTTTCCAGCCTTGTTTACCAATAGCAATCCCAAATTCCCAGTCTTCAAAACCTTTAGCTAATTCTCTATCATACCCTCCAACCTCTTCCCAACATATTTTCCTAAAAAGCATACTTGCAGTTCCATTATTCTTAAAAAGTCCAGATATCGCATTAGCACCTGTAGGCTTAGAAACTCTAGTTAATTTACCAGAACTATCTTCAATAGAGGTCCAGCAAGTTACCATTCCTACGTCCGAATTATTATCCAGGATTCCAACGGCTTTTTTTAAAAATCCGGGTTCAAAATAATCATCGGCATCTAAAGTTAATATATATTCCCCACTTGCCTTTTCTATTCCATTATTACGAGCAATTACAACCCCTTGATTTTCCTGCGTTATCAAGATATTAATTTGATCGCTAAGCTTTGCTAAAACCTTTTTGGTATCGTTATTAGAGCCATCATCTACTACAATAATCTCCTTATCTTTATAAGTTTGATATATAGCAGATTCAATAGCTCCTAATACATATTTTTCGTGATTGTAACAAGGTATTACTACGGAAACCAATTTCATCTATAGATTTCTTTTCTTCAATAATAACAAGTATAATTCAATTCTTATCCCTATAACGAGAGATATTCCTATAGATTTTTAAAATTTACTTTTAGATCCTGTATTACTGCCTGGGTAAATTCCTGAACTCCTATCTGGTTTAAATGTCGTGAATCATAAAAATGAAGACTGTCTGTTAACTTGAGGCTTAAGTTATAATCTTTGAAATCACCCAAATCTGAGATCTTTTCAGCAAAATCATCATTATTTTTAATCGAATTATATGAATGACTCGTAACTGGCGGCCTTACAATCAAAACTTCTATATTATTTTTTCTTAATATCTGCATGATTTCCTGAAATTCTTCAATTTGCTTTTCCTGAACATTGATGGTTCGGAAATTTATTTTATTGACCGGTTCAAAGTAAGTGACAGTTCTTTCAACAAACCCTCCATTTCTTACGTATTCGTCCAAACCTTTTCTGGTTGGTTCGTCATAAAGAGAGAAGTTTGTTTTACTCTGTAACCATGAAAATAATAACGTATTAAAAAGCTTTATTTGAGGGTTATCTGCAAGTAAACTAAATGTTGAGAAATTAATTTCTGGTAGATTGGCAACTATATCTAACGAAGCTTCTAATCCATTTCCTGTAAAGTCATTTGGAGCAACTACATAAATTACCTTATCTGGCTGAATTATATCCAGGTAAATATTTAAAAGTAATTTTGTCTGCATCGGGGTTTGAGCACTGGAACCTAAATTGAATGCTTTTAAGCCATTTCCCGCAAATATCCTGGTATCTAATCCCCTATATGCCAGAGATGATCCTAATATAAGCACATCGTTTTTTTTCTGTTTAGATGCATCCTGAAGACGAGAAAAAGTATGCCCATAGCCTCCTTTTAAATATATTAGGTTTCTTTTGAAATCCTGAGGAGCAAAATTACCAACAATGAAGATTAATCCTGCGTATATTAAACCACAGAACAGAAAAAAATATATCAGTTTTATAAATGATTTTTTCATTAAAATTGAAAATAAATAAAAGCTGTTTCCTCCGTGTACATATACATCCCTATAATAAATATAAGAATCGAATAAAATGACCATCGAGGAAATTGTGGTAATGAATTTTCCAATCCTTCCAATGCATATAATTTTGTTCTTCCCCTCCATTCTATCAATGACATTAGCCCAATAAGGGAAATAAGCATCTTGGTACTAATTAGGGTATCCAGTTGAGGTATGTCATAAATTCCTCTATCAAAGATATATCCTATATATTCAAAAGCGGCAGCTATATTGCGGGCTCTGAAAAATATCCAGGTAAAACAGATAAATATAAATGTTATAATAATTTTGCCTAACTCATTATAACTAGGAAAGATTCTACCTTTTGCTACCACATCGAGATGCAGCCGGTTTCTTTTTCGCAATAATACAGGCAAAAAGAAAATTGCATTCAATCCTCCCCAAAAAAGGAACGTCCAATTGGCGCCATGCCAAAAACCACTTACCAGAAAAATAACAAAAACGTTGCGTATTTGATTTATAAGTGATCCCCTGCTCCCTCCTATAGGTACATAAAGATAATCCCGAAACCAGGAGGAAAGAGAAATATGCCAACGTCGCCAGAATTCGGCAATATCCCTGGAAAAATAAGGAAATGCAAAATTTTGCATTAATCTAAAACCAAATAATCTGGCCGTACCAATGGCAATATCTGAATATCCTGAAAAATCCCCATAAATTTGAAAAGCAAATAAAATAACTGCTAAAACCAGAACACTCCCGCTCTGACCTCCCGGATCATTAAAAACTATATTTACATATTCGGCACAATTATCTGCAATTACCATTTTTTTGAATAAACCCCATAAGATCTGTCTAAGCCCTTCGGAAACATCTGAATGATTGATACTTCTATTCCTTTTGAATTGTGGTAGTAGGCTTGAGGCTCTTTCAATCGGTCCTGCCACCAATTGAGGAAAAAAACTCACATATACTGCAAAATCAATAAAACTTTTGCTAGGCTTCAATTGATTTCTATAGATATCTATAGTATAACTTAATGTTTGAAATGTATAAAAACTGATGCCTACCGGAAGAAGTATGTTTAAGGTATAATCGGGGAAGTGAGCTCCCATTAAGCTAAAAGCATCTTTAAAATTATCTATGAAAAAATTGAAATATTTAAAGAATCCGAGAATTCCGAGATTCAATATAAGGCTACCCCATAATAGAATTTTCCTCTTCAATTGCCTGCTTTCACTTCCCAGTTGTAAGCCAATCAAATAATCTACAAGGGTACTTAAAATTATAATACCTAAAAATCTCCAGTCCCACCAGGCATAGAAAAAATAGCTGGCTAGTAAGAGAATAACATTCTGAATCTTAATGCTTCTCTTAAAAAGCCAGTAGACTATAAAGACTACTGGAAGGAAAAGTGCAAAATCGAAAGTATTAAATAGCAACTAGATATAGCTTTTATTAATAATCTTCTGGGCAATTTCTTAAGATTTTTTGAATGAAATTTATTGGCCAGGCTAAAAATCATTTAATAATCTAAAGAAGGTTTTAGAACCTAAACTTATATTAGGAATATATTTCCTTATTGATTTGACTAATTTTTAAAAAAATCACGGTTAGTAAAACAATCATAGAAAAAATTCACTTATATGATTTACACTAAATTTCAAACGTAATCTCGATTAGGAGGCTTAAAATAAAGACACCATTAGTGTTTAGCTGAACAAACCTCCGTTAAAATCATTTCAAGATCATGTATATATTTTTTACCATCAAACTGCTTTATTTTACTTTGATTGTTTCTGGACATTGATAACCTTAAGCTTTTATTTTCTATTAGTTTCATTAGAGCTAAAAATAAATCTTCTTCATCATTATTAACTAAAAAACCATTGATATCATCTTCTACTAACTGTCTACATCCAGGGTGGTTTGATGCGACTACAGGTAAACCATATAACATATATTCCATAACTGCATTTGGCATTCCTTCAATTTTTGACACGAGAACTCCTATATCTAGGATATTTAATACATCTTGAACCTTTTTATTCGTCAACAATGAAACCCTATTATTACAACTAGATTTTTTTATTATCTTATTTAATTCTTCAAATTTCTTCCTGCTTGTAGCACTTATATCCTTATTACCCAAAAATATAAGATGAACATCATATTGATTAAAATTAATTCTTTCAAAAGCTTTCAATAAAAGTTCATGATATTTATCGTAGCGATATTGAGCTATCATTCCGATTAATATCTTTTTTTCTGAAATTTGGAAGTTGCTTAAGATTCTTTCCCGATTTCCTCGCTCATAATTCAAGCTAACATATTGAGGCAACACATATTTCTTATTTATTCTGTATTGCTGAGAAAAAAGTTCCAAACCAGTAGGAGAGTTTGCAATAACACAAGGTATATGTTTAGCCGCTATTTCCTCGAATATATCTCTACTCCATTTATCCAGGCCTAGTTGATGCCAAAAGGTGATTTTAACAGAAGGCAGAATTTTGTATAAGTAAAAACTAATTTTAGAAGGTGTGTTTAAGAATGGAATTATTATATCATATTGATATTTATTTAGTTCCTTTCGTAATTTCCAGAGATACCCTAGAGACCATTTTAAACGCTTAAAATTACGTAATTCAAACTTCTTTGGTAAATTTAAATAAGCCGGACCAAAATAATGGACTTTTCTTATTTGGCATTCTTTGCTATAAGTCTCAAAATCCTTGTCTAATTTATCAGAAAAAGTCAGCAATAAATCGACCTCACAATTATAATCCTCTACTAGAATTTTTGATAAGCCTAAGCCTTGCCTTTCAGCACCACCTAGTGCTCCATGATGAATAATTAATAAAATATTTTTGTTCTTGAAATTCATCAAATAAATTGATATATCTTAAATTATTCTAAGCTATTGGCCAAAATATTACGATGTCTCCTTAATAATTTATTGTACACAAGAATTAAATTAAGTATTGCATTTAGCTTCCAATATTCTTTTCCTGTAATAACGCCCGAATTTCTACTTACTTTTAAAAGTTTCAACAAATCTACTCGTGTTACTTCAGCATAATGTAAACTAAAAAAATGCTTTAGATAATTTCTCAACAAGGGAATACATTCATGCATATTGTTGTCTTCGAGTTCCTCTGCTATGTCTGGAATAAAAAGCAAGAGAGATTTGATATAATTATCTGCTATTAAAAATCTATCTCTAAAGTTAGGATTATTTACCCTGTAAATACTATCTGGCATTTGATCGTGGGCAAGCGTATAATTGTCGTATTTCAATAATGCTCGAATATGAAGTTCAGGATCATTTAACCTGGGATAATCCACTTTAAATCCATTTAATTTTCTAATAAAATTTACGTCCCACAAAACGCACATAATTCCCCAGGATATATTATTAGTCAGAAATTTTTTTAAATATTCACCTTTATAATCTTCCGGTTTAATCGACATTCTCCGCATAAGATTATTATTTTTCATATACATCGGGAAAATATAAAAATCGCTTCCGGGTGATTTTCTTAAAATATCTAATCTGTTAGAAAGAGCGTACGAAAATAATTGATCATCGGAATCTAAAAACATCAAATACTTACCATTAGCCTTTTCCAAGCCAACATTCCGACAATGAGAAGCTCCTTTTGGATTAGTCCTCCTCACCAGATATTTAATCCTTGAATCCTTTTGAATGTAAAAATCCACTAATTCTTCAGTGTAATCTGTGGAACCATCATCGACTATTAAGCATTCCCAATTCTCATAACTTTGTAATAGCAAAGAATCTACTGCTCCCCCCAATACTTGAGATCTATTATAGGTTGGGATAATAATCGATATTAATGGTTGCATTAAAGAAGACAATTATCTGCAATATAAAAAAACTTGGTAGTAGATATCTATTTGGTAGGAGAATAAAAAAAAGTAAATACGACTTTTTATCCTAAACTTTCAATTATAAAACAAATTGATCAATCTCACTAAAATATCGTATCAGCTACAAGCTGCCAGGAGTATATTGTTTATGCTATTTATATGATCATCTAGGCGGAAGTTTGAGCTGATATTCTTTTTCCCATTTTCACCCATTTCTTTTGCTAAACCAGGATTTGATAAAAGTTCTATCATCCTATCTGACATGAGATCTACCGAATGTTCTTTTACGAGAAAACCATGTTCATTATCAGTAATTACATCTGGAATTCCTCCATGGACAGTTGAGATTACCGGTAAGCCTGCAGCAGAAGCTTCAAGTATAGATAATGGCGTACCCTCCATATCTCCATCCCCTGCAGTAATAGAATGTTGTACAAGAGCAAGAGACTCTGAAAGTAATACCATAAAATTATTTCTCGATATAACTCCTGGAAAGCTTACGTTATTTTCCAGATGGTAGTATTTCACAAGGTTTTTACAGCTATCCCATAATTCACCGTCCCCAGCCATAACCAGTTTTGCTTCCGGAAACTTTTCCAATACTTTTCGAAATGAAAGTATGAGATAATAAGGAGCTTTTTTATCCACAAATCTGCCAATAGAGACAAACTGCATTTTACTGAAGTTTGGAACAATCTTCAGAAATTCTACTCTTGGACCATATACGTTATATACTAATTTTTCTTTAGGGCATCCTAAATCAAGTAAATCCCCGTACATTTTCTTTGAAACAGCAATTACTTTAAAAGCATAATTAAAAAGTTCTCTATAATTTTCATTTAGTTTAATGACTTCATATCTACTGGCATCATATCCATGAAAATGCACGATTAATGGTATAGCAAGTTCTTTACAAATTGAGACCAAACGTGTGCCAACGGGCCCATATTCTGCAAGTACCACATCTATTTTATTGATTTCAAAAGATTTCATCAAGGCCTGTTCGGCTAAGGAAAATTGATTTAATCTGAAGTGTCCTTTAAAAATATCAATAATTCGTCTACGCCGGGAGTTAATAACCACCCCGCCTTCTACCCTTGTAGGCAGCTCCCCATCATAATAGTAAAATATAGTTCCGGTAAGAAATTCTTTGTGGGCCTGTATGAAAGTCTCAGAATAGGCATTCTTATTCGGGGAACATATGGCTATATTCATGATAGTTTTCTATAAATCTTATTAAGGAAAGATTTTGAAGTATCTACTACTCCCTTTTTTTTATTTTTTTTCTTAAAATCATTTTCACTCCTCGATTTTTTAAACCGGCCTTTTTCATAATAATCCTCAATAATATCAATATCTGAATACTTTAAAAGCTGGTCGCGATACTTTTCCAGGTAAGGTTTTAAAAGCTTATCATTCTCATAGAAAATTCCGGTAAGCATGGTATTTGTGAAATGAATAAAAACTATAGGAAACTGATGATTGATTAAAACTTCTCCATCTTTACCGGGAGTTCGTTCACAAATAACCTGGTTCCAGTTCGCTACATTGCAGCCTTTATGCTTAAGCACCTCAACATCTTCAAAAATAACAGGCATAAGATCCAGGTATCGCTGGTCTACATAATAACCATCTTTCCTGTTAACTTCACATTTAAACAAGACCATTTTTGCCCACCACTCCAAAGCCTTTTCAGCACCTCTGGAAGCACCAATAAAACCTGCATTATATAAACCATCTCGAAAATTATGTACAAAATTAGAATACTCCTTATCAGGATTTGCACTACGCCAATGCGGTGTTAAAAGAACATTAGCTTTTTCAAGATTGTCAAATAAAAACTCATAGTCATTAAAAAAATAAAGATCTGAATCCAGATAAATAACCTTGTCGTAAGTTTTCAATAAAAACTCGAGAAACAAAGGCTTCATGCCCCACCGGTATGCATCATGATATTCATGATAATATTTTCCCTTAAGATCCTTAACCAAAGAATTTACAGCGAGATCATCAAAATAATAGGTTTTTATATTTGGCCTCTTTACTAATTCAGACTCTATAGTCTCTGATAAATTTCCCTGACTTATAAAAACTGAAAACTCTATATCTCTATTAAACTGAATCAAAGAGTCATGTAATGCTAATGCATAATGAGCATAATTAGCGGTGATAATTGTGCAAAACATAAATTAAATTAATTACCCTTTAAATTCATTTTTCAGCTTTTGAAAAATTGAACGTTGATCACAGAATTTAAAACCAAAAAATTCTATATCATCAAAATAGATGTTTGCGACCATTTTCTTTTTTTTAGAATTATAAAAGTGAGAGTAATGAACCTTGTTGTTGTAATCTCCAATATTTAGATTATAACTGAAGAATCTAGATTCCAGGGATAAATCCTCACATAATTCTTTGAAGCCCGAATCTAGATTTTCAAAATTTATTTCTTTATCATAATCAATTCTTCGATCATCTAAAAAAAAATAAGGTTTTTGAGAAAAAAGGTGTTCTCCAACATACTGCCTATTTCCCCTTTTGTCTAACATTCCAAAAAAATCACCTTTTTTATTTAGATAATTGAAAAAACTGTCATCTATCCCAAAATGACTTTTTAAATAATGATAATCAGAGAAGGATCGCGACCAAGAGTTTCTATATATTATAAACTTATAGTAATTATTCCAATGGTTTTCGGATATTAAATTATTATCCAATAGTTGTTGAGGGGTAGCATGTTGCAACCACATGCTAAGCTTTTCACTCCAGCCGAATAATTTTTCATAATCTGGTTCATTATATTTTTTTGTATCTATTCCAAATGCATTTTCTACGGTAGTGCCAGCACATTTAGAAATATGAATAAATATACATTTATGCTTATGGGAAATCATCTATTATCTACCTATTTATTTGCTGATATTCTGATTTGAGAAGGAAGGACTGAAAGTGATCTTCCGGATGTATCAACTGAAAGACGGCTATATTATTGATCCTTAGGTGAGGATTATTACTATTTGCCTTAAATACAGTTAAATTAATGCTATAAAAACCTTTTGATAATTGTAAATTTTTATGATTCACTAAAAAATCTAGTCTACCATTTATAATCTCTAATTTACTATCCTTATTATTTGGATTCAGTATGGCTACAGGTCTTTGTTCCTTGTCATAAATTAAAATTCTAAATAAAGGAACCTCTACTTCCTCTTTAAATTTCATTGAGAACTGAATACTTAAATTATCATTCCAGTAAAACCGTGTCGTTTCAATTGAATTTGAAAGTAATCTTACGTTATTAAGTTCCAAAGTCCCATCATCAAAAACAATACTTTCGTTATTATTAATAAATGAGGAATAATATTTATCTATACCCTCTCCTACATCGTTACTATAAAATTTTGACCTTCCATGATCTAACAGTAAAATTTCACTGCAAATTCTGGATACCATAGGCATATTATGTGAAACAAATATAATAGCTGTATTAGGTAGAATATTATCAATAGTTTTAAAGCATTTCAAAATAAATCCCAGGTCCCCTACTGCTAATACTTCATCAATGATCAAGACATCTGGTTTCATCTGTGCGGCAATAGCAAAACCTAACCTCACATTCATCCCACTACTGTAATTCTTAACCGGCATATCTATAAATTCGCGTAACTCAGCAAAATCTATAATTTCTTCGATTTTTTCCTTGATCTCTGCCCTGGTAAATCCCAATACAGCACCATTATTATAAATATTTTCTCTTCCGGTAAGAATAGGGTTAAAACCTGCCCCCAGTTCTATTAGAGCACCTACACGGCCTTTCATTGTGACCTTGCCGGCATCGGGTTTCATGAGTCCGTTTAATATCTTTAAAAGCGTAGATTTCCCGGCCCCGTTATGACCAATAAGGCCAAGGCATTCCCCACGTCGCAGCTCGAAATTTATATCTTTAAGGGCCCAGAATTCCTTTTCCCTTAAATGGCGCTCTTTCCTGTTCCCTCTAAGATTTGAAAAGAGGTCTTTTACACCGTACCAGAGGCTGGTCTTTAGATCTTTACAGAATTTCTTAGAAAGACCTTCAACTTTTACAAGTACTTCGTTATCTGCCATATACCCATTTTATCTTTCTACAATAATTGGAATTGAAATACGGTAAAATACCATTGCGAGTACAAATGCCGGTATGCATATCAATATAATACCTATAAAATAATAAAGATGATTTGGACTCATACCCGTGACCAGATCTCTCGCAGTTAAGATTATTGGGGTTAAAGGATTTAACTCCATTACTGTCTTCATTAAACCACTTGAGGGAACAGGATACACAACTGGAGTGATATACATAAGGAAACTGATACCGAAACTAACAATTTTACCTACATCGCGATATAGCATGCTAACCGGTGTTAAAAACAGCCCTACGGTGGTTCCAAATAGTACAGCTCCTAATATTGAAACCGGCAGTAATAATAAAGTCCAGTGAAAACCCAATCCAAAAAGAAAAACCATTGCTACCAGCAAAAATATCTTTATGAATGAGTTAAACAACAATTTATAGATCCCTGATATAATAAGGGCCTCCTTTGGAAAATTGATCTTAGTTAAAAGTCCTTTAGCGCTATTTGTTGCTTGCGTCGGTGAATTAATAGACTCTGTAAGAATAGACCAGATTAAGGTCCCAGTAAAAGCAAAAACGGGATATGGTACACCCGTATCAGTAACATTTACCGTTCCTGTTAAATTTAAAATTATCCAGACCGCTGCCGTAGCCAAGGGAGTTATAAAAGCCCAAATAATTCCCAGGTAAGACTGGCGGTACTGTGCTTTAATATCTCTTTCAGCCAGTTGCCGCGATAGAAATCTCGAATTCCAAATATCTTTTAGACTTTCTCCAAAGTGTTTGCCTATTCGTTTATTACTTTCCTTTTGATATATTCTGGTTTCCAGGGGCACGAAAATTTGATTGCTTTCTTTCAATCCGAAAAATAAGAATTATAACTTGTATAAAGGCCAGACCATCGAATTATTTACTTTTAAAACACCTAAAACTTCCTGGGAATATTAAGCCTGTAATGAACCCTTCTGGTGCCTATTAAATAAGCCTTTTATAATAAAAGAGCCTTTTCATAAATCTAAAAGTCTCAAAAAACATTCTTTCCTGAAGTAATTTATTAATTACAAGTAAGTAAAAGCTACTTTCGTTAACCTTATTAGCTTTTTTCGCTCCATGCTCAAAATATAAAAGAATTCTACGCTTCTGGTTTCTGTTATAATGGGAAAAGTGATCTTTAATTACGATTTCGAATCCTTGATATCTCGCCATGATCTTTAATTCATCAAGATCTGAATTACCAGAAATACTCTGTTCAGAGATTTGAATATAGGCAATAGATTCGTTAATAGTAAAAATATGTTTACCCTCAGTAAACTCAATCCAGGCAAGAGTATCTACTCCCCAGGCTAAGGGAAGATCTCTAAATCCTTTTTTATCATAAACATCTTTGCTAAAAATATACTCAGACAGTGAGCTTCTTGAAGACTTAAAATACCTGTTATAAAAATGATCAATACTGGATTCTATTTCTGGAAAAGAGTGAATTTTGGATATACCATCCTGAGAAACTATTTTAGAAGCACTCCTCACGACTTTAATGTTCAAGCTTTCAATTTTAGCAAGGTGATTATAAAAGTTTTGAACAAAATTGGGACTCAGGTAATCATCGTCCCCAAGAATAAGAATCCAGTTTTCCGAACCCATTAATTCTATACATCTGTCCCATTGCCTGGTAAGTGAATAACCACCTAAATTATCGGGAAAATATTTATAGGTGATATCCAGAGTATCGCAAAAATTTTCGATGCATTCTGAAGGATCTTCGGGAGAGCCATCGTTTCCAATATAAACCTTAAAATTTTTATTTGTCTGCTCAGCTAATGAAGCTATAGTCCTTTCAAAAAAAAGCATTTTATAATAAGGAATTACTATAGCTAATTCTACCATCTACCAGTTAAAATTTTAAAAGTTGAATAAACTTTCTTCTTAGAACCTGCATTTTATGCGAAATTGAAAGTTCCCAGAAATATTCTTTAATGAGTATATTTATATAAAGATCGAATTCTTTCTTATGTACATTCACTCCTTTTTTGGAAGCCTGCTCTTCATGCAACCTAAAACCAACAAGAGTCTTATTGACAATTATTATCCTGGATTTAATTAGTACCCGATAATAGAATTCAATATCCAAAACAATCTTCAATTCTGTATTAAAAAGTCCAACCTCATTAAAAATGGATTTTTTCAACATAACCGCAGTTGGCTCTCCAATTTTATTAAATGGATCTTTAAAAAACTCTTTCTTTTTAAGAATTGATCTATCTAAAATTTTTTTATCCCAATCATTCTGAAACATTTTTTCCTGAAGATCTCCATATCTGACTATCCATTTTCGTTGCCAGGCACTTTCAGGATTATCTGTTAAAATCTCTCTTTTACATGCGACCAGACCAATATCTTCATATTGATTAAATATCCAAATAAGGTCCTCAACACAATTTGGATACAGAACATCATCTTGAAACAGAAATTTTAAATACTCTCCATTCGATTTAGTCACACAGTTATTCCAGTTTTCTCCTATTCCCATTGTATGGTGATCATAGATTCTAACAGGGTATTTCGAAGTCGTTTTATACTCTAGGCATATATCCATACTTGAATCTTTAGAGCCATTATCGCTTATAATTACTTCGATATTCTGGTAGGATTGGAGCTCTATAGATGACAAAGCTTCATTTAAATATTTCTCACCATTTAGAACAGGAATACATATAGAAACTAGTGGAGTATTCATACGGTTTATTGGTAATTATGATTTATTAAAAACCTAAGAGCATACTTAATAGATTCCATGCCAACACCCATCCGGGCTAAATATTTAAGCTTCAAAATGAATGAAATATCCTCGTTTTTCAAACGCTTGTACCAGAATATTCGAACTTGCTCTTTTTCTTCTTTAGTTGGAATATCGAATTCGTAAGCTCGATTATGAAAATCGAGATTACTTTTAATCCATTCGTCTCCAAAATTACCTAAAGAATGATGAAGCAGTTTAATAGAAGAAATTACATAATTTTGATAATGCCTATCTACCCTTAAGCTGAAGTCAAGGTCATAAAAATGGAAGCCCGCAATATTTTCATTGAATTTAATACTTTTCCATATCTCTTTTCTTGTTGCTAGAAACACACCGTCTAATGTTCGAACTTCTGTTGGTTCTTTATGACCTGCTGCCAATACTTCCGAGGGTAGGTGGGTAACAAAAACTTTTCGATACTTATTAATTCCTGTTTCGCAACCAGTGGGTAAATTGAATTTTTTCTTATTACCAGCAAGTCCAATTATCCCGACAGATTGGTCTTTTAGGTAAGAGATTAAAACTTCTCCCCAGTTCTCAGATAAAATAGTAACATCTTCATGTAAAAAAACGAGATAGGGGAATTTGGCTTTTTCAGCTCCAAGGTTGTAAGCCTTGTTTAAGCTCATTTTTGCAGGATTATAAATTCTAACAACTTCAAAATCTACAGCTCCAATAGATTTATGAATATTGTATTTTAAATTTTCAAAATAGGACTCTCTGTATGAAGAGATTATTATAGAAATCATGATCTCTAATTAGTCAATAAATAATAGTTACTTTTTGTAAAAACTAAATCTCTTTATAAAGTTTCTTATTTGTAATGCTTTAGAGAAAAGGAATGAATTTTTTTTCTCTTTTGGTAAATTTGGAGGTGGAAAATTATCTATTGGAATAATAATATTACCGCGAATTTCAGATTTAGGCGGGGTAATCTTTTTCTTTTCAATTACCAATATACTGTCATAATAATGGAGGCCATAGGCTGAGCTCGTAATAGAGTCCACTTTTAAATCAGGATCCTTTGAATGCCAAGCATGAAGAGAATCAATTAACCCCTTACTAAACTCGATAAATGTGCCCGGCTTTTGATAGCCCCCACCATAAATCTTCCAGTAAGAAGTATGAAGATCTTCACATAAATATATTCCTCCAAATTTTAAATGTGGATATAATTCTTCGAAAGTAATAATCTGTTGTTGCATGGTATGTCCCCCATCATCTACAAGAATATCAATTTCGGGGATCTGCGCCCTAACCTCTCTTAAAAAATCACGATCTTCCTGAGATCCGATAAAAATCTTAGTATTTGGAGATTCAAATTGCTTACAATCAGGATTGATGTCTATAGCATAGATTTTGGCATTTTCTCCAAAATATTCCCTCCACATTTTTAGAGATCCTCCTTGATAAACCCCAATTTCCAGAATTATTATCTGTTTATTTTTATATTTCTTAAACCATAAGTCATAAATATCAAAATAGTGAAGCCATTTGTGAATTGCGTTGTCTTGATTATTTAAAAAATATGTTTGGAGTGAATTCATTTCTTAAAAAAATACTTAATAATAAATACTATTAACTATATATTTCAAAAATAGCTACGTTTTAAAATATAATAACTAGACTTTAAAACTTGAACAGTAATAATAAAGATAAGCTTTAATATCATTTTGAAATACTTTAAAACTTCCTATAGTAGAATTGATAAAGCAAGAGATAATTTGAGACCATTTAAACTTTAGATTATTTATTTTCTGAACTTTTCAATTTTAAGACCTGAATTTACAGTTCGCAGGATTAATTTTAAATAGTTTCGCGGCTTTAATATAATTCTAGCCTACTATTATTTCAATCTATACCTTTTTACCTTATTTTTCATTCAAAAAGAACTTTTTTCTTCCATGCTACCAGCACCAAGACATAAAGGATACGATAATTATTTTCGTTTAATTAAATATAAATAGGTTCGAATAACTTTAAAAGGCGAAACTAATGCTAATTCAGATGCCAACCGAAGAGATTTAAAAAACTTGTTCTCTCGGAAGTAACCTGCCATTAAAGAGAATTGATGCCTCCGGAGGCTTTTCTTAATCAATGTTCTCTGGCAAATAAAATCTGGATCTCTATATAAACAATCTACAATTCCCAGATTAACTTTTATAATTTCACTAGGAATTAATTTTAGCTTTTCTGAAACTCCAATTTCCTTTCGATATACCGCGGTTACATCGCTTAAATATTTTATTTTCTCCCCCGTTCTCGTAACCCATAAATAAATTGGCCAATCTCCATATGGAAACCTGTTGATCCAATTAGGGAAATTTTCTTTATCCTGTGTATTTCTAAAAAGCACTGTAACTGAGGGAATAAAGTTAGAAAAAATCAGGTCATTAAAATTTGAAGTTTCTTTAAGGTCCGGCCAGTTCACATTATGTAAATCACCATTAGGATATAAAAACTTTATGCCGGTAAAAATGATGGAATAATCTCTATTACTTTCTAAAAAATCAACTTGCTTCTGCAATTTTAGAGGGTCTATCCAATAATCATCACCATCACAGATCGCTACATATTTACCATCACATTCTTTAAAAGTTCTTATAAAGTTATTTATAAGGCCCAGGTTTCTTTGTGATGGCAATAATTTTATTTTATCAGGATTTTCACGGGCATATTTCTCGCATATCAATCTTGTATCGTCAGTACTACAATCTTCACCAATAACTAGTTGGTATATAAAACTTGTTTTTTGAGCGAGAATACTCTCTACAGTCTGACTTATAAACTCCTCCTGGTTATAAGTTAGCATAAAAATGCTCACACAAATTTTATTCATTTGTTGGATTTCGCTTTTAAAATTAAGGCTAGATTATTTCCTTTTTAATAAATTATTACATGATATATTTAAAAGTCACAGATAAAATAAAATACTCTTCTTAACTTTTCTTTAAGTAAAAATATATATTTGTTGTAACCCAATCGATGCTAAGTTGAAAAAACTTTCAATTCTTATACCTGCTTTTAACGAAGAAAATACCATTACCTCTATTCTAGAAGTTCTAAAAGACCTTAGCTTGGATTTTTCTTTACAAAAAGAAATTATTGTCGTTAATGATCATTCGACGGATAATACGAAAAAATTAATTGAAAAATTCCAACAGTCTAATCCAGAATTATCCTTAACTCTTTACAATCAAAAGTTAAATAAAGGTAAAGGCGCTGCACTACATAAAGCGATTGAAATTGCCACCGGAGATTTTATTATTATCCAGGATGCCGATTTGGAATATGATCCAAACGAATATAATATTTTACTTAGACCAATGATTTCAGGTATAGCAGACGTAGTTTATGGTTCAAGATTTATGGGTGGAAATCCTCATAGGATTTTATTTTTCTGGCATTCCATCGGCAATAAATTCCTTACATTTCTAAGCAATGCCTTTACCAACCTCAACCTTACAGATATGGAAACCTGTTATAAGCTTTTTAAGGCTGAAGTATTAAAAAGTCTGGACTTAAAAGAGGAGAGATTTGGTTTTGAACCCGAAGTAACTGCAAAAATTTGCAGGATCCCGAAGATTAGAATATATGAAGTGGGAATTTCATATTACGGAAGAACTTATGCGGAAGGTAAAAAGATTAAGTGGACAGATGGAGTAAGAGCATTATGGGTTATTTTAAAATACAACATCATTCATCGATAAAATTCTCAATTATAAATCCATCCTTAAATTCCAGTAAATAATCCTCACCAACCAGCTCTTTTAATTTATGCCCCGAGACCAAATAATTTCTCCAGTTCACTTGCTCAAAGAATACCACCTTCGCTTCAGCTTTTTTGATTTTTTTAATTAGCTTATCTATGGCAATAGGTTCATTTTGACGTGGAAGCATATTAAAATCTTTATTCAGATGTAGTTTCCCTAATTCAATTCCATTCGAAAACACAGGTTTTTTATTAGTGTTTTTCTTCAGATATGATAAAGTTTGTGATTCTACCCATGCTTTATTAGAATATCCACTACCCTCAACGTAATGCCTTTTTAAACTCGGAAAGATTGAAATGCTAAAACTTAATAAAAGAAATAAAGCACTCGTCATAAATAAAAGTTTCTCTTTGTTCTCATTTAATAAATTAAGAAATAAGAAAAAGAGAATTAAAATAAAACTTAGCAAAGGTGAAAGTATCCTATTATTTATTGGGGTATACGAATCAAAAAAAGAAATAGATATCACTAACAGAAGGGGATAAAAAAATAAAAAGAGAAAGATCTGCTGAACCAAATTTTTATTCATTTTATATATTGTTAAAACCTGTGCCATAACAATTTTTCTTTTTAAAAAGCAAAGGATTAATGTAATCGCAAATAATATTATTGCCACTTTACTTCCTAAAAACCAACGAACAATAGTGATTCCAAAATCCTGGATTTTAGAAATTGGGATAATATGCGCAGCTATTTCCCTACCAATCTTAGGCTTTTCAAAATTAGTCTGATATATAAACCAAGGCATAACTCCAAGCACAAATATGCTCACAAATGATAGAGTTGTTTTTGACCTATGTACTAATTTTTCTTTGTTAAAAAAAAAGAGGTATAAACAATAACAACCTATAAATGCAATCCCGGCATACCGCGTGAGAAAAAACAAACTACAAGAGAGAGCACATATTAGTAAATTTTTTGTTCTATGATTGTGCATCCATTTAAGGAAAAAATAAAATGAAATACTTAACAATACTAAAAACAGACCCTCTGATAGAAAATTAATGAAATTAAGGCTTACCGGAGAGAAAATAAGACAAAAGCCAAATATCAGGACTACAAGATTATTCACCTTGAGGAGCCGTAAAATATTCATATTCACTGTCAGGAATAAATAAAATAGAATACTCATTAATATGGTTCCTGATTGAACCTCATCAATATTCAGAATCAAAGAGACAAAACTGATAGACAATGCAAATAATGGCGGCCAGTGATTTACCAAGCCTCCTTCATTGTTCACCACACCGTCCCCCGCTGTAAGGTTCCTGGCCACTTCAAGATAAGAAATCGAATCTGGTGTAAAACCTAAATCATATGGCCAATTAATAATTAGAAGTAAACTAGCACCGAATAAAGCTAGCAAGTGAATTTTTAGAAAGCTTTTTTCCAAATCCCTTTTTTTAGAACTGAAAAATAAATAAAAAAAACAACTAACCAGATTCCTTATATTTGAAAAATAAATCCTCTTATTATCACCTCAAAAAAAGTACTTATCCTGCTACCCGATGGGGTTGGCCTGCGAAATTTCGCCTTCACCTCTTTTGTAGAGATTGGTGAAAAAATGGGTTGGGAGGTGATCTTCTGGAACCACACCCCTTTTGATCTTAATCAATTAGGCTATAAAGAGATAAAACTGCAGGGTAAACCCAGAGCATTTACTGACTTATTGAAACGTGCAAAAATAACTTCAGAACTAGACTACTGGACTCATAAATTTACCGACCCTGTTTATAAGCATTATAAATTTCCTTCTTCCAAAAAGAACCTCAAGGGAAGGGTAAAAAACATTATTGTCAATCAATTTATAAGTTGGACCAATGGAGAAGCAGGCCTGGAGCGACTAAGAAATAAAATGAGAGAATCGGAGAGAAACGGGGCGTTTTATAAGCACTGTAAAACAATCCTTGAAAATGAAAAACCCGCACTTTTATTCTGTACCAACCAACGACCTGTTAATGCGATAGCGCCTATTACGGCAGCACAGGACATGGGAATCCCTACAGCAAGTTTTATTTTCTCTTGGGATAACATCCCAAAAGCTACGATGGTAGTTCAAGCAGATTACTATCTCGTATGGAGTGAGTATATGAAGAAGGAATTACAGAAATATTATCCTTTCATTGCGGAATCACAGATACAGATCACAGGGACTCCTCAGTTTGAACCCCATTTTGAAGAAAGTTTAAAAATCTCAAAACAGGAATTTTACAATAACTACGGTTTGGACAACGAAAAAATATACTTATGCTATTCTGGTGATGATATTACCACTTCTCCTCATGATGAGCTTTACCTGGAACATGTAGCAGAAGCCGTAAGTGAATTAAACAAACATGGAGAAAATATTGGGGTTATTTTCAGAAGAAATCCTGCTGACTTTTCAAAAAGGTATGATCCTATTATAAATAAATATAAAAAATTGATTACTCCCCTGGATCCTTTATGGGAAAGACAGGGAAATGAGTGGAACCAGTTGTTACCCACAAAAGATGATTTAAAACTACAATCTCAGATAATTCAGCATACATTTATGGTTATAAACTTAGGTTCCTCAATGGTATTTGATTACCAGATATACCAAAAGCCTTGTGCTTATTTAAATTATAATCCGAGTGGGGTTAAGATTAAAAAAAATGTTCGGGAAATATACAATTACGTGCATTTTAGATCCATGCTTTCTGAAAAACCAGTATTGTGGATAAACAGTAAAAAAGAAATTAAAGAAAAAATCCAAGAAGTAATTAATGGAGAAACCGCGCAATTATTAAAGGATGCGAACACTTGGTTCAAACGTATAAATTGTCATCCATCTCAAAATGCTTCTAAAAGGATTTGGACTTTTTTAGATAAATTGTCTAGATAAATATAACTTTAAAATGCTTTAAAGCTCATAGAGCCTGGGGAAATAAAATCTTAATTCCCATTCAAGCAACTAAAAATGATAGAATGAGTTATTCGGGTCTAATACCTCTAATGAAAAGAAAAGGATGTACCTTGACTCCTGAAGAATTCCATGAAAAAGTCAATATTGTTTTTCACGATAAGGAATCTTTAATTTATGATGAAATTCATTCCGATCTCAAAAATAGTCTTCAGGAACAAGTTAACCTTTTAATATCCGATCTTTTTAATTACGGGTATTCTATTTCAGAAAAAATCAATATGCTAGATATTGGCTGTGGCACCGGTTTAAGCACAGAATATATACTAAACTCTGACTTAAAACCCTTTATTGAAAATATAACTATGCTGGATAGTTCAGAAAAAATGCTGGATAAGGCCAAAGCCAGAGCTAAAAACTGGAATACCTCTACTAAATTTCAAAAGGGTTATATAACGGAGGTAAATGAAAAATTTGATTTAGTGATAATCTGTTCGGTTCTTCACCATATTCCTGATCTAAAAGATTTTTTAGACCAGTTGGATCAATTAATCAATCCTAATGGAATACTGATACATCTCCAGGATCCCAACGCCGATTATTTAGATGATGAAATTTATAGGCAACGGCTTGCAGTTATTGAAAAAATGCATATCTCAAGAAATCGCAAAAAGAAGCATATTAAGGATTTTATTCCGAAATCTATCAGAAATTCTTTAAGCCGATTAAGAGGCAGAAAAAATTATATAGATTTGATAAATGATCAGTTATTAAAAGAAAAGATAATCACTAAAAGGATGAGCGCAGATGAAATCTGGAGTGTAACAGATATTCATGTTAGAACCAAAGAAAATCCCTTCACAAATGGAATTTCATTGAATTTTCTAAAACACCAATTAAAAAATTTCAAGCTTGTTAAACAGAGGTCTTATGGATTTTATGGTAGTTTGAAAAGTGATCTGGATGATGATTTAAAAAAAGAAGAAGAAAAACTGATTGAATCAAATGAATTTAACGGTAGAAATCTTTCCTGTATCTGGATGAAAAAGATGTAAAAATTTTTAGTTCCTCCCAATACCTAAGAATGTTTCGAAAAGTTTATGGTAACTAATTTCCTAATATGAAAACTGAAGATCAAAAGATCATTTTTTTAAATTCTTATCTCCCAAGAACCGGGCATAATTTTTCTTCTCAGGCTATTAAAGTTTTTTCAGATCATCAGGTTTTATCTCATCCCCATAGTGAGACCCGATTATCAAACATCCTCGCTTCCTATTATAAAATCTTTGATAATACTATAAATCATAAAGTTGATAAAGATTTCATGGATCTCTTGTTTATCAATAAGCTTAGAAATAATATTCTTAAAGAGTCTAAAAAGGAATATGTAATGATCAAGGACACGAGTGTCATCGGTGTAAAAGATTTAAAAAGGACTTTCCCCGATGATATTCACCTAATTTTGATTAGAGATCCTAAAAATGTTTTTAATTCCTTAATTAAAGGAATGAGTCTAAAAAAAAAATCAATAAAAAGTTATTTAAAGAAAGTAGGGAATAAGACAGGACTATATCCCTGGTTTTACAGCAATAAATTAAGCACAAAAGTTTTAAAAGAGATACCAGATTTAAGCCAATATCTTACCATTCGCTATGAGGACCTTGTTCAAAAAGATGAAAAACTTTTATGGAAACTAAAACAGTTGTTCCATTCTAAAAAGAGTTTAGAACAAATAAAAAAGGAAATTGATGAAATAAAAGTTCTCAACTCCAGTTTTTTTGAAGAGGTTGGAGGGGAAAAGATTTGGGACCATAAACTTAAAACAAAAAACTTTGATCCAATAAATCGTAAATCTAACACATGGCTAATTAGAAAAGGTATTGAAATAGGTAGTAGGAAACTAAGAAAAAAGCTTAACTATATTTAATTTCACATGTAAAAAGAAAAAACTTTAAGCTCCACTGTAAATCACTAATCACTGTTCAAAATCTTATGCATCTCGCGTTTCTTACTCCCGAATACCCGCACTCTCAATCTACCCCTTCGGGCGGTTTGGGTACCAGTATAAAAAACCTGGCAGAGCAGTTGGCCAAGAGTAACATTCAGGTTACTATTTTTATATTTGGGCAGGAAAAAGACTTTATCGTAAAGGAGAATAGTATAAACTTATATTTTATTAGAAAAATAAAATATAAGTTTTTTGGCTGGTACCGCTATCGCAAGTATCTGGAATCTTATCTAAACCGAGTTATAAAAAAAGAAAAGATCTCTGCCCTTGAAGCACCAGATTGGACAGGTATAACAGCTTTTATAAGATTAAAGTGTCCATTGATTATAAGAATGCATGGTAGCGATTCCTACTTTTGTCAATTGGAAGGGAGGCCTCAGAAGAAAAAGAACTTTTGGTTTGAAAAAATGGCCTTAAAGCATGCAGATCATCTGATCTCTGTAAGCAATTTCACTGCTCTTAAAACTCGTGAAATTTTTAGATTAAAAAAAGAAATCATGGTGATTCCAAATTTGATAGATATAGATGCATTCAAACCATTTGAGGATGAGCCAACACCTCATACTATCTTATACTTTGGTAGTATAGTTAGAAAAAAAGGGTTGCTAGAGCTAGCTCATACATTTAACATTGTACATAAGTGCAACCCGAAGATACGCCTCATCATGGTAGGCAGGGACGTTATAGATATTAAAACCCAAAGATCCACCAGAATTCTATTTGAAGAAATTTTAACTGAAAAAGCCAGGAATAATGTATTATGGACTGGTAATCTCCCTTATAATGAGGTGAAACAGCAAATCTCTAAAGCCGCAGTGATTGGGCTGCCTAGCTTCGCTGAAGCTCTCCCAATGACCTGGCTAGAAGCTATGGCTATGGAAAAGGCACTTGTGACTTCCAATATCGGTTGGGCAAAAGAGGTAATGCAAAATGGAGAAACAGGATTCATGGTCTATCCAAAAAACCACAGCTTATTTGGAAAGAAAATTTTAGATCTTATGGAGAACAAAGATATGGCATTACGAATGGGAAAAGCTGCCAGAGACCTGGTGATCAAAAAATTTTCTAAAGAAATTGTTTTGGATCAAAATATTCGTTTTTATAAGAAAATTATTGATACAAAATCCAATGAACCAATTTAGAGCTTTTTTTTACATATTATTAATTGACTACGGGTTAATGCTTTATTAATGAATCCAGGAATATATATCTCCGATTTTAAAGCCCATTTTTTAAAAGAGTTTCTATTTTTTCCCCATTTATAAAATCTACTGAAACGCTCTAGTGTACCAACTGGAACTATTGTTACTTCCTCAAAGTATTTACTTCCTGCTTTTTCAAAATGCCTGGAACTAAAACTACGGTCTGGATGAGGATCGTTTTCCCTCCATTCCCGGAATGCTTTTCGGTCTAATTTTGAAGGTCTGCCCTTAACTGGGATAAGCCAGCGAATCTCATCAAGTAATCTAGAGTTAACTGCAGGTTCAAAAAATCGTGCCTCACCCCCTGTTTTTAAAAGCCGATAGGTCTCCTTTAAAAACTTATCCTCAACGGGAATCTCTAGGTGATGCAAAAAAGCTTTTCCTATCACAAAATCAAAACTTTCTGCAGGGAGTTCATTCTTCAAAAAATCTCCTTTTACAAACTTAATTGGATTCTGAAACTCATAGTTTTCATTCAACTTTTTTATAATTTCTCCACTGGAAGTTGCAATATCATTCGCATAAACCTCGGCACCAAGACCAGCCATGATGGCTGCATTTACACAATCACCACAACCCATTTCGAGTACTTTTTTACCTCTTAATCTATTTCGAAAATCATTCAGATACAAAGCAAACCAGCTGGTTTCAGTTGTTGTGGCAGTATTCAGGAAAGAATCTAGGTTTTTCAACCAATAGAGAGTATTATGAATATTATAACGAGAGTAAATTTTGTTATAATGAGCTTTATTTTTTTTCTGGTTTTGATCCCTCATAATTTTACAGAAAAACTTTATTTAAAAGGCCAGACTCTTATCAAATTATCCTGAAGTATTCTCATTTTTTCTATTTCTGGCAGGCAGGAGTTATTTTCAAATAAAAATTGCATTTCTTCAACCTGCAATTTCCGGAAAATTTTTTCGGGCTTATAAAGAGGCAAATCAATTGATTCTAAATAATCTAGGTACTTTACCCCGTTTCCAAAAATTTTATCTGAAAATTCCACCCAAAGACTCGGTATTTGGTAAGCGTGCGAAACAATAAGCCCATGCAAAGAGGAAGATAATGTTTTTTTACAAGTTAGAATTTTATTTGTTACTTCCTCTATATCTAAAGTAAGCAGATCGATTACTAAGATCTCGGGGATATCTTTAAAAAGCTCCATAGCCATAGCGTAATCATGGTAATGTGGAATTATACCTATTTCATATTTTTTTTCGATCTCTGGCATATAATACTTCGGTAAGAGAATAGCGGGATCACCATATACTTCGGGACATTGGTAGCCAAGACTTAAAAGATGTTTCCGAGTTCTTGGGCCGCGTACTGCTTCAAATTTAGCTTTAGCTACAGGCTGCTTGTGATCTATTATACCGCTACCCCATACTATGCTGTTCCTATCTGCATGGTGAATAATACTACCTATAGCCAGTAAACTTTTCTTATCATTTCGGTACCATGGTTGCTTTTTAGGTTGTACAAATTTCACTTTTCTACCACTAATCTGTTCAACGATGTATTTAGAGAGTAGATCACCATAATTCTCCTTTTCTCTATAAATAAACTTTATTTCACTCCAATAAAATAAGGGAATTCTTTTTTTGTCCATTCCTAAGGCTTTAGAACCAAAAATAGACATTTTTAGATGCTGGCGATATATTTTTCATATTTTAGTCTGACAAAATTAAATGATGAGTCGAAGAAAGATCTGCGTTGTCATAACTGCACGCCCCTCCTATAGCAGAATCAAGACTGCATTAAGTGCAATACAGGCCCATCCAGCTTTAGAATTACAATTAGTTATCGCGGGTTCTGCCCTATTGGACAGATACGGAAATGCAGTCGACTTTATTAAAAAAGATGGTTTTGAAATCGCTGCTAAGGTTTTTATGGTTCTGGAAGGTGAGAATCCTACTACCATGGCCAAGACTACCGGTATTGGAGTGATGGAGCTAACCAATGTGTTCTACAACCTTAATCCGGATGCCGTAGTTACCATTGCAGATCGTTTTGAAACTATTGCGACCTCTATTGCCGCGGCCTATCAAAATATACCTTTAGTTCACATTCAAGGAGGTGAGGTTACCGGCAATATCGATGAAAAAGTAAGACATGCAAACTCTAAACTTGCCGATATTCATTTGGTTAGCACTGAAGATGCAAAGCAAAGAGTAATTAAACTGGGAGAGGAACCCGGCAAGGTAATCAATACAGGATGTCCTTCGATCGACCTGGCAAAAGGAGTTCTGGAAAATCCTGAACTTGATTTTGATCCTATTCAGAAATATGGTGGAGTAGGAATGCAAATCGGTTGGAAAGAAGGTTATATAGTGGTGATGCAACATCCGGTTACGACCGAATACCGTCTGGCTAAAGAACAAATAACTGAAACATTAAAAGCTGTAGACTCCATCGGTTATCCCGCTTTCTGGTTCTGGCCCAACGTAGACGCCGGTTCCGATGGCACTTCTAACGGAATCAGAACCTATAGGGAATTACAAAAGCCAAAAAATATCCACTTTTTCAAGAATATGGAACCTTTGGATTTTTTAAAGCTATTAAAAAATTCAAAAGCCTTAGTGGGCAACTCAAGCGCAGGAATAAGAGAATGTAGCTACTTGGGTGTGCCAGTGATAAATATTGGTGATCGCCAGTATCGTAGGTCCAGGGCAGATAATGTAAAGGATGTATCTTATTCTAAAGAAGATATTAAAGAGGGGCTGAAAAAGGCGATTTCTCAGGAGCATTTTCCTTCTTCTGATCTCTATGGCAACGGAGATTCCGGAAAAAAAATAGCGAATATCCTCGCCGAAATTGAATTGACTTACAATAAAACTATTGCTTATTAACCTGAGGGTTATAAGTGTTAAAAAGAAGCTTAATGAACATTTTAGGTATCATCCCTGCAAGAGGGGGAAGCAAAGGGATTCCTGGCAAGAACATCAAGACTCTGGGCACTAAACCCTTAATTCAATACACTTTCGAGTCTGCAAAAAAATCAGAATTATTATCCAGGATCATTCTGAGCTCCGAAAACCAAGAGATCATATCTGTTGCAAAAAAAATAAAGCTCGATGTACCTTTTGTACGCCCTGAGCAATTGGCACTTGATGAGACCCCGAGTATTGATGTAATTTTGCACGCCCTGAAATATTTCAAGGACGATAATATTGTTTTTGATGCCGTTTGTTTATTGCAACCCACAACCCCATTCCGAAAAGAAAATTTTATAGATGAGGCCATTGAAAAATTTATAAATGGAAATTTTGATTCATTGATCACAGTAAGAAAGCTCCCAGACGAATTTAACCCGCACTGGATATTTGAAGAAAAAGAAGGAAGGCTTCAATTAGCAACAGGTGAAAGAGAAATAATTACCAGAAGACAGGGCCTTCCAGCTGCTTATTTTAGAGATGGAGCAGTTTATCTTACTAAAACTGAAGTACTTTTAAAGCAGCGATCTTTATACGGAACAAATATTGGATTTATTGAAAATGAAGACGAAAATTATGTAAATCTTGATACCCTGAAAGACTGGAAAAAAGCGGAAGATATTTTAAAAAATAAAATTTAATGTGTGGGATCGCTGGAATAGTTTCACCTTTTGATCGTGAAGAAGATCTAAAAAAGATGCTGCAGGTTCAGAAGCATCGCGGTCCCGATCATACCGGCTTTTATAAAGACCCGGGATATGCATTTCTTGGCCATAATCGTCTCTCTATCATTGACCTTAGCCCTTATGCTAATCAGCCTTTTAATGATCCTTCAGGTAGGTATTCCATGATCTTTAATGGAGAGATTTATAACTATAAAGAACTTCGAGAGGAGTTAAAGCATTTTTACCAGTTCAGAACTCAATCGGACACCGAGGTTCTTCTGGCGGCGTTTATAAAACATGGTGAGAAATGTCTTTATAAACTTAATGGAATGTTTTCGTTTGCTATATGGGATCACCACGATAAAACTCTTTTTGCTGCCAGGGACAGATTTGGCGTCAAACCTTTTTATTACCGGAAAAGATCGAAGGAATTTTTATTTGCAAGCGAAATAAAAACATTGAAAGCTGTTTCAGGTACAAATGAACCTTCCCTTAAAGTCTGGGCAAACTATTTTGCTTATGGCTCCTATGGCCTCCCTGATGAAACATTTTTTCAGGATATCTATCAATTACCCGCAGGTCACTTTCTAACATTTAAAAATGGGGAGCTACAGATAGATCAATGGTACGATTTTATGAGTAACGTCAGTCAAATTAAAACTACCGATGATTTTGAGGATACTAAACTCAGATATCTCAGTTTATTAAAAGATAGTATTAGACTAAGATTTAGATCTGATGTTGAAGTAGGCTTCAATATTAGTGGAGGTGTAGACAGCTCTTTATTACTTGCTTTAGTAAACTTTTATGATGAGAGCGATCAGATTAAGGCCTATACATTCTATACTGGAAATTCAGATTATGATGAGTTGCCATGGGTAAAAAAGATGATAGATATTACGGGAAATCCATTAAACGAGGTACTTCTCAAAGCTTCTGAAGTAGAAAAATATTCAGAGGTAATAAGTGATTTTCAGGATGAACCATACGGAGGTATACCAACGATAGCCTATGCTAAGATCTTTGAGAAAGCCCGGGAAGAAAATGTGCTGGTTCTTCTAGATGGCCAGGGAATGGATGAGCAATGGGCAGGTTATGACTATTATTCGGGAGAGTCTTCCTCGATAATTCAAGGCCAGAATAGAATTAGCTCTACATTTAAAATGAACTGTCTTTCAGAGGATCTTTTGAGGTTTTCTGATAAACCTATATACCCTGAGCCTTTTAAGAACAAACTGCAAAATCTTCAATTTCGAGATCTCTTTTACACTAAAATTCCCAGGGCATTAAGATTCAACGACCGAATTTCAATGCGTTGTGGCACGGAACTAAGAGAGCCATTTATGGATCACAAACTGGTGGAATTTGCTTTCGCACAGCCTGATCATTTTAAAATAAAAGGAAATATTCAAAAGCATCTTTTGCGTGAGTTGATAAAAGATATTGTACCTCCTGAAATTACAAATACACCGAAAAGGCCTCTGCAAACACCTCAAAGAGAATGGCTTGGAAATGAGCTCAGGGATTTTGTTTCCGAACAATTAAATACTTTAAGAAACTCTGACTTCTCTCACTGGTTCAATCATAAAACAATAGAAAAAGAATGGAATAACTACCTAAAAGGAGATCAGGATTCAAGCTTCCACATATGGCAGTGGATCAATGCAGCCCAATTACTCTCTATATAAAATTTTTCTATTCGAAATTTCTCATAAATTTCTTCCAGGATGCTTTAAGCTGTGAAATTCTAGTAGGAGCAGCACCATAGTAACCCTTTGCATAGCGGTTGTACCCATAGCCATACCCATAGCCGTAGCCATAACCATACCCATAGCCGTATTTGGCACTATGTACGAAATGGTTTAAAACGAAACTTATATTCTTCACTTCTCCTTTGGCGTATTTCTGATTTATTGTTTCCAGCATTCCACGCTTGGTATAATCCTGCCTTACCAGATATAAAGTTGCATCAGCATGTTTAACCAAATTCAGTGCATCTGCAACCATTCCAATAGGCGGGGTATCAAGAATGATATAATCATATTCCTTTTTTAACTCCTCAATCAAATCATCCATCTTTTTGGTTAATAAAAGTTCAGATGGGTTCGGAGGCACAGGTCCTGAAGTAATAACATCCAAATAAGGAATTTTACTTTCTTGGATGATCTCTTCTGAAGTTGCCTGATCTATTAAGTAATTGACGATACCTAGATCATTATTTAATTCAAAATCATCAAATATCTTAGGTTTTCGAAGGTCCACCCCTACGAGCACTGTCTTCTTTTCGCTAAGTGCAAAAACTGTGGCCAGGTTCATTGCACAAAAAGTTTTCCCTTCCCCGGAAACCGATGAGGTGATCATAACGGTCTTAGAACCCACCACGCCTTGTCTTTTATACATAAATTGCAGACTGGACCTTAGGCCTCTAAAACTTTCTGAGATAGATGATTTTGGAGAATTAAAAACGGCCAGATTTGAATCCCCTTTATTTCTTCCAATTAAACCTAATATTGGAATCGGAGAAAGCCTGGTTATTTCCTGGGCGTTATGGATATTGGTATTTAGAAAGACCAGTAAAAAAACAAAAGTAAGCGGAATAAGGCCTCCTACCATCGTAGCCATTACGTAATTTAATTGGGTATCGGGGCCTATTCTACCTCCACCCGTATCTTTCGCTTCATCAATAACCAGAACATCGCTTACATTCGCCGCCTTGATCAATCCGGCCTCACTTCGTTTTTCCAGGAACATATTATAGGTTCTCTCATTGATCGCATATTTACGCTGTATCTTTAAAAGATCCTGCTCCTCTTGTGGTAATTTACGTATCTCTTTCTCCAGTCTCACAATCCTTGAATTGACATCCTGAAGCTCAGTACGTATTAAACTTTTTGAACTGGCTATATTTTCTATTAAAATAGACTTTACAGAATTGATCTGTCTGTCTATATCATCAAATACCGGTGAGTTTTCCTTTAAAGTATACTGGTAATTTTGTCGCTCTTCTGCCAGCTGAATAATTTTGTTAACCCCTGAAGATATACTTCCCTCATCAATTCCCGCCACCGATGGTGCAGGTACATTAGAATAATCAGTCCTTGTTTGCAAATAGGTTTCAAGGTTGTCATAGTACGAAAGCCTTCTCCTTATCTGTTCCTTCTTAAGATCAAGTTCAGCAAGTCTACCGGAGATTTCGCCACTCTCAGCTGAAATGTCCATTATAGAGTTTTCATTTCGGAAATCGTTCAGTTCGTTCTCAACCTCCTTTAATTGCGCTGCTTGCACCGCCAGGCTACTGTCTATAAAACGAATGGTCTTTGTCGCAAAAAGGTTTTTTCGTTCCAACATATTCTCACTCAGAACCCTTACCGAACCATTAAGGTAGTCAACGATCCTGGCTTTATTTAGACCGGTCTGACTTAGATTTAAAACAGACGACCCTTGGGTTTGAGGAGCAATATTCACACCTCTATATCTACCTACAGCAGAGTTAAAAGGTATAAAATTTATATAATATGTCTTTCCAGCATTTAAGGAATTGGAGGTTCTTTGTAAATAGCCTGAGAAAAAGGGTAAATTAACATGATCTCCCATTTTATAATTCCTATTGAAATCTCTGGCTTCTACAGTCCTATTATCAGTTTCCTTAGTGGTATAGTTTGTACGATTTAAATTCGCCGGTATCTTCGCACTAATATTATAGGTGATTTCGTCGACCATTCTAATTTCCATGGTGACATTATTAGCCTGGAATGTATTTGTATCTGCAATTACTTTAAAAGGAGTAAAGCCATAAGCATCTACTCGTTGATATTCTCCCTGTTCCAGATAATTAATATAAAACTGAAGCTTTTCTACTACCTCTTCATTATGTGATCTTGAATGAAGAATAGTCATAGCAGTGCTTACCTTATCAGAGGTACCTCCCCAATTAAAAGTTAAACTGGTATTGGAAGTAAAGAATGGATTTTGATCATCTTTTATTGAAATGGTATTTCCTAGTCGATAGACGGGGAGTTTGCGTACATTATTGTAATAGGCTACTGCAAGGCTTATTCCTACTGAAAGCAGAATTAATTTCCAATAACTTATAACCTTAAGAATAAAACCCTTAAAGTCGAAAGTTGAACCTACATCTGATATATGATCATCTTCATTTGCCATTATCTAGTAGTTAAAAAGTAGATCGATGTTGCCAAAGTTACAAGACTTACGACAGTTCTAAATACCTCAAGCCCGGTTGTACCAAGACCTAAAGCTTTTCTAGGCAAAGGATTCACCACGATCATATCATTGGGCTGTATATAGTAATAAGGACTCTTCAGAGCATTAATGCTTGTTACATCTATTTTATGCACCTCCTCTCCTTGTGGATATTGCCGAATAATTTGTACGTTTTCTCTATCCCCATATTCTGTGATTCCTCCGGCATTGGCTATAGCTTCCATAATGGTAACCTGTTCTTTATAGATTACCCGACTACCCTCTCCTATCTCTCCAAGAGTAGTATAACGAATACCGGCCAGTTTTACGGTAACGAATATATTGGCCTCTGCTTTGAAATATTCTTCCAGTAATTTTTTTTCTATTTTCTCCCGAACTTCCTTTTCAGTGAAGCCAAGTACATTGATCTCCCCCATGGTGGGAACTCTAATATTCCCGTGGTCGTCTACGGTAAATCCGTCAAAATACACTGCCTCTTCTGTGGTGGCATTTGGATTTTCGCTTCCAATTGGATTGAACATACCCACAATATCCTGATCAAGAGCTTTCACTCTTATACTTAAAAGATCACCGGTTTGAATACGGTAAGGTTTGCGCAGTCTCTGCACCTGAATAACGCTGTCTACATCTTTCTCATTTTCCTGAAGATAGGACATTTGTTTTGTAGATACGCATGAGGTTAAGGCTAGTACTGCAGCGAATAAAAACAAAAAGGATTTAAATCGCATAGAGGGCTTCACATTGTTTTAACAAATATAGTTTTTACAGGCTAATAATAAAATAAACCAAAGAATTTCTCTTTATTTTGCACTCAAATTACTTTAAGTGAATTACCTCTCAGTAGAAAATATAGCCAAATCTTATGGCGAACGCCGACTATTTGAAAATATAAGCTTCGGAATAAATAAGGATCAAAAGATTGGTTTCGTTGCGAAGAACGGTACCGGAAAAACAAGCTTGTTGAATATCCTCGCAGGAACCGATTCTCCCGATGAAGGTCAGGTGATCTATAGAAATGATATTCGTGTAGCTTTTTTATCTCAAGAGCCAGATCTAGATCCTGAACTTACTATCGAGCAAAGTATCTTTTCCAGCGAGAATCCAACGCTTAAGATTGTAGAACAATACGAAAAAGCCTTATTAAATCCTGATGATGTCGATACTCTTCAAAAAGCTATGGATGCCATGGAGGCGAATAATGCCTGGGATTTTGAAACTGAATTCAAACAAATCCTTTACAAACTAAACCTTGAAGATCTGCAGGCCGTTGTTAAAAACCTTTCCGGCGGACAGAAGAAAAGACTTGCCCTAGCCAGAATGCTTCTTAAAAAGCCTGATTTTATAATTCTTGATGAGCCCACAAACCATCTTGACCTGGATATGATCGAGTGGCTGGAAGAATATTTTAGGAAACAGGATTTTACCATTTTTATGGTCACTCACGACCGTTACTTTTTAGAGAGAGTTTGTAACGAGATCATCGAACTTGAAGACGGTAAACTTTACACTTACAAGGGAAACTACTCTTATTATCTCGATAAGAAAGGGGAAAGACATCAGCTTGAAGCTACCAATACCGATAAAGCCCAGCAACTCTACAAAAAAGAGCTGGAATGGATGCGACGTCAGCCTAAGGCAAGAACCACCAAATCTAAATCCCGGATTGAGGATTTTCACGAGATTAAGCATCGTGCTAGTCAGCGTCGTCAAGATCATAAAGTTCAGTTGGAGCTCAATATGGAACGCCTGGGCAGTAAGATCGTCGAGATCCATAATATCTCAAAAGAACTAGGTGGAAAGCAATTGATGAAAGGTTTTAGCTATACTTTTCAAAAAGGTGAACGGCTAGGAATCATTGGAAAGAACGGGACAGGAAAATCCACTTTCCTGAATATGCTTACAGGAAATCTAAAACCTGATACTGGAAAAATCGTGATTGGGGAAACCGTTAAGTTTGGGTATTACACTCAGAAGGGAATCAAGATAAAACCAGGACAAAAAGTCGTAGAGGTCATCAAGGAATTTGGAGATTATATTCCGCTTAAAAAAGGCAGACAAATCTCAGCGGAGCAACTTCTAGAGCGTTTTCTTTTCAGTAGGAAAAAGCAATACGATTTCGTTGAGAAGCTTAGTGGTGGTGAAAAGAAAAGATTATACCTCTGTACCGTGCTGATTCAGAATCCAAACTTTCTTATTCTCGATGAGCCTACGAACGACCTAGATGTTTTGACTCTGAACGTTTTGGAAAACTTTCTAATGGATTTTCCTGGATGTATTATAGTTGTTTCTCATGATCGTTATTTTATGGATAAGATCACCGACCACCTATTCGTTTTCGAAGGAAAAGGAGAAGTGACAGATTTCCCTGGAAACTATACCGATTATAGGGAATATGAATCTTCCAAACCAAAGGCTGAAAAATCAATTTCAGATAATTCAGACTCGAAAAAAGAGAAAAAAGACTATAAATCCAGTGGTTCCGGGCCTTCTTTAAGTTATAATGAAAAGAAAGAATTCAGCAAACTGGAGAAGGAGATCGCGAAACTGGAAAAGAAAAAAGAAGAGGTTCAGCAGCGATTTCTTCAAGACTTGGATGGTGATGAGATCGCTGAAAATTCTGTCAAGCTAAAAGAGATTGAAAATAATATTGAGTCCAAAACCGAAAGATGGTTTGAACTGATGGAAAAACTAGAATCCTAAAACGTGTACTTCCAGGCTAAGGCATATTTCAATTTCTTATTAAAATCTCAGAACCAGCATGGGCTTCATTCCCCTTTTGTTTATGACCTGGTTACTAAATGTTTTTATGATAAAACTGATCACAAAGCCTATGATCTCATAAAAAATTACAGAAATGATCTTCTGGGAAATAAGAAAGAAATAAAAGTCAAAGATTTTGGGGCCGGCAGTAGAGTTTTTAAATCAGACCAACGTCCCATATTCTCAATCGCCAGAAATGCAGGCATCACATTACACAGAGCGAAGTTACTTTACAGACTCACCAAATATCTGAAGATTGAAAATTCCTTAGAATTGGGTACTTCTTTAGGAATCGCATCTGCCGCAATTGCTGCCAGTAAAAAAACCAGGCTTAGAACAATTGAAGGCTGTCCTGAGACTGCAAAAATCGCGAAACATCAATTCCACAAATATGAGCTTGAAAATATTAATCTTAAAAGTGGAAGGTTTGATCCTGAAATTGATCAGATCTCAAAAAATGATGAAAAATTTGATCTGATCTATTTCGACGGAAATCACCAAAAACAGCCGACTCTGGAATATTTTCAAAAATTGCTTCCAAGCGCTCATAATAACTCCGTATTCATTTTTGATGACATCCATTGGTCTAAAGGCATGGAGAAAGCCTGGGAAGAAATTAAATCTCATCCGGATGTCAAAGTAAGCATTGACACTTTTCAATGGGGCTTGATCTTTTTCAGAAAAGAACAGGTAAAACAGCATTTTAGGATTCGGGTGTAACAAAAAAACTAAATTCACGTCATACAGTTGAAAATTTATTCTGAATGAGCAAAGTAATCGAGATTCGCAATATCACCAGGGATTTTCCTTTGGGACAGGAAATTGTAAAGGTTTTAAAAGGAATTAATCTGGATATTGAACGTGGTGAATATGTTGCTTTTATGGGACCATCAGGTTCTGGAAAGTCAACTTTAATGAATCTTCTTGGTTGCCTGGATACTCCTACTTCAGGTTCTTATATTTTGAATGGAAAAGATGTAAGCCAGATGAGTGACGATGAGCTTGCTGAAATCAGAAATAAGGAAATTGGCTTCGTTTTCCAGACTTTCAACCTTTTACCGAGAACTACGGCATTAGATAATGTTGCTCTTCCAATGATCTACGCAGGTGCATCAAAAACCGAACGTAAAGATAGAGCTGAAGATGTTTTGAGAAGCGTTGGTCTTGGTGACCGAATGGATCATAAACCAAACCAGCTTTCAGGGGGACAAAGACAACGTGTTGCAGTTGGCCGAGCTTTGGTAAATAAACCTTCTATCATCCTTGCCGATGAGCCTACAGGAAACCTTGACTCCAAAACTTCAGTAGAGATCATGAATCTTTTTGATGAAATCCACGCTGCCGGCAATACAGTTATCCTGGTAACTCACGAAGAAGATATCGCTGAACATGCCCACAGGATCATTCGTCTTAAAGATGGAATGGTAGAAAGGGATGAAAGAAAAACTGTAGTTAGTCAGTCATAATTGAATTATTATTTCAATTTTCTTATCTTAGATTTTATAAAACACTAATAATGATCGATCTGGACCAGGAGACCTGGATTTATCTTAGTATCATCGCAGTTTTCTTAGCTTATTTCCTTTGGAATTCACGCCGAACCAAAAGGTTGAAAAAGGAAAGAAAGAATAAAAACTTCCGTAGAAGATATATGGAAAGAAAACAGGAGCGAGAATCAGATTCCATATAGATTTTAATCGGCCATAATTGGCTGAATACTTTCCTCTCCCCGCTAATCTTTGTAACTTTAGGCTTCTAAAATCTATAGATGAAAATTTACACCAAAACCGGTGATAAAGGAACTACCTCATTATTTGGAGGAACAAGAGTTCCAAAGCACCATATACGCATTGAGAGTTACGGAACCGTTGATGAATTAAATTCTCATATCGGCCTTTTACGAGATCAGAATACAGATAAACATACCAAAGACTTTCTTACTGAAATTCAGGACCGGCTTTTTACCATCGGCTCCATTTTAGCTACCGATCCTGAAAAAGCTACTTTGAAAAATGGAAAAGAGCGATTGAATATTCCGAAGATTTCTGAAGAAGACATTGAAAAGCTGGAACAGGAAATTGATAAAATGAATGAAGAGCTACCGGAAATGACACACTTCATCCTTCCCGGAGGTCACCAGAGCGTGTCATTCTGTCACATAGCCCGTTGCGTTTGCCGTAGAGCCGAAAGACTTTCCAGCGCTTTATATGACATGGAAGAGTTTGAAGAGAAGGTTCTCATCTACCTCAACCGACTTTCAGACTACCTATTTGTGCTGGCACGGAAGTTGACTAAACAACTACAAGCTGAAGAAATTCAATGGATCCCAAAAAAATCCTGATTACTTCTAAATTTTAAAAAAACCTTTGCGAAAATTGCAAAGAATAGTAGAAATTATTATGTTCTTATCATTATTGTATAAATAATAGATTTTTTTCTTGGCTATTAAGGCAAAAAAATTATTTTTGCCAAAATTTAAAACCCGATTAATCAATGTATTGGACTTTAGAATTAGCATCCTATTTAAGTGATGCCCCTTGGCCGGCAACAAAAGATGAGTTAATTGACTACGCCATTAGAACCGGAGCTCCGTTAGAAGTAGTTGAAAATTTGCAGGCTATTGAGGATGAGGGCGACTCTTATGATTCTATTGAGGAGATCTGGCCGGATTATCCAACCGATGAAGATTACCTCTGGAATGAGGATGAATATTAAATTGACAACACGCAAAAAATAGGGAAAAGTCTCATTCATGAGGCTTTTTTTTTGCTTAAATTTGAACCCGTTTAAATAAAAAAACCAGCATGAGTTTTTTAGATTCTGTATTAAAAGCTTTCGTAGGCGATAAGTCTAAGAAAGATGTAAAAGAAATACAACCAATAGTAAATAAAGTAAAGGCTCTTGAGTCTGAATTTGAGGCCCTCAGCCTTGATGAATTAAGAGCAAAAACTTCTGAATTCAAAGCGAAGATCGCTGAAGCAACCAAAGAAGTAAAAGATAAAATTGTAGCGCTTAATAAAGAAGCAGATGAAACTGACGATATCACCCGAAAGGAAGATATCTATGCAGAAGTAGATGCTTTAAAAGACAAATCTTACGAGATATCTGAAGGCGTTCTTAACGATATTCTTCCTGAAGCTTTTGCCACCGTAAAGGAAACTGCAAAACGCTTTGTAAATAACACTCAGCTTAAAGTAAAAGCATCATCTTTTGACAGAGAGATCTCTGCAGAGAAGGATTATGTAAATCTTGAAGATGATTATGCGATATGGAACAATTCCTGGGATGCAGCCGGTAAGCCGGTAACCTGGGATATGATTCATTATGATGTTCAGTTAATTGGTGGTGTTGCCATGCACCAGGGTAAGATCGCTGAAATGCAAACGGGTGAAGGTAAAACATTAGTTGCAACCCTTCCAATGTACCTGAACGCGCTTAGTGGAAATGGTGTTCACCTGGTAACGGTTAACGATTACCTGGCAAAGCGTGATAGCGCATGGATGGCTCCAATCTTTCAGTTTCACGGTTTAAGCGTAGATTGTATAGACTATCACCGCCCAAATTCTGCTGCACGAAGAAAAGCTTACAATGCAGATATAACCTATGGAACCAATAACGAATTTGGTTTCGATTATCTAAGAGATAATATGTCTCATGCGCCAGATGACCTGGTACAGAGACCACATAATTACGCGATCGTGGATGAGGTGGATTCGGTTCTTGTAGATGACGCCCGTACACCTCTTATTATTTCAGGACCTGTTCCAAAAGGTGATACGCACGAATTTATGGAGTTGAAACCTGCAATTGCAAATATTGTAGAGGTTCAGCGTAAATATTTAGTAAAAGTTCTGGCTGAAGCCAAAAGACTTATAAAAGAAGGTGACACCAAAGAAGGTGGATTCCAATTATTGAGAGTTTATCGTGGATTGCCAAAAAATAAGGCGCTTATTAAGTTTCTTAGTGAGGAAGGTGTAAAGCAATTACTGCAGAAGACCGAGAATCACTATATGCAGGACAATAATCGTGAAATGCCAAAGGTTGATGCCGAGCTATATTTCACTATTGAAGAAAAGAGCAACCAGATAGATCTTACAGACAAAGGAATTGAATTTCTTTCTGGAAAGGATGATCCGGATTTCTTCGTAATGCCGGAAATTGGGATGGAGATCGCGAAGATCGAAAAAGAAGATCTTTCACCTGAAGATGAAGCTGAAAAGAAAGAAGAGCTATTCAGAGATTATAGCGTAAAGAGTGAACGTATTCATACGCTTCGCCAGTTGCTAAAATCTTATACTTTATTCGAAAAAGACACTGAATATGTGGTGATAGACAATAAAGTAAAAATCGTTGATGAGCAAACAGGTCGTATCATGGAAGGTCGTAGATATAGTGATGGTTTACACCAGGCTATTGAAGCGAAAGAAAATGTAAAGATCGAAGATGCTACTCAAACCTTTGCAACCGTAACCCTTCAGAATTACTTTAGAATGTATCGCAAACTATCTGGTATGACGGGTACTGCGGTAACAGAAGCTGGGGAATTCTGGGAGATCTATGAATTGGATGTTGTTGAAATTCCAACCAACAGGCCAATCGCCAGAAATGATAAAGAAGATTTAGTTTATAAAACCAAGAGAGAAAAATACAACGCGGTAATTGACCATGTTACAGATCTTTCTAATGCTGGTAGACCAGTCCTAATCGGTACAACTTCAGTTGAGATCTCAGAATTACTGAGCCGAATGCTGAAACTAAGAAATGTACCGCATAACGTGCTGAACGCGAAACTGCACAAAAAAGAGGCAGATATTGTTGCGGAAGCTGGTAAATCTGGTATTGTAACGATCGCAACCAACATGGCGGGTCGTGGTACCGATATTAAATTAAGTAAGGAAGTTAAGGATGCCGGTGGTCTTGCGATCATTGGTACAGAAAGACATGATTCAAGACGTGTAGATAGACAGTTAAGAGGTCGTGCGGGTCGTCAGGGTGATCCTGGAAGTTCTCAGTTCTATGTTTCTCTTGAAGATAACCTGATGCGTTTATTCGGTTCTGAAAGAATCGCCAAACTAATGGACCGTATGGGTCTTGAAGAAGGTGAAGTTATTCAGCACTCTATGATTTCAAAGTCAATTGAAAGAGCTCAGAAGAAAGTTGAGGAGAACAACTTTGGAGTGCGTAAGCGACTTCTTGAATATGATGACGTTATGAATGCTCAGCGTGAAGTAATTTATAAGAGACGTTATCATGCATTATTCGGAGAAAGACTAAGAGTTGACCTTGCGAATATGATCTTTGATATTTCAGAATCTATAACTGAAACAAATAAAGCGGCAGAGGATTTCAAGAATTTTGAATTCGAATTGATCAGGAATTTCGCAATGAGTTCTCCTGTAACTGAAGAAGAATTCAAAAAGATGAATTCTCAAAAGCTTGCAGGTGAAGTATATAAAGCTGCTTATAAGCATTATGACGAGAAAATGTCTCATAATGCAGAGCGTGCCTTCCCTGTAATTAAGCAGGTGCATGAAGATGAGCGTAATAATTTCGAAAGAATTTCTGTTCCATTTACAGATGGTACCAAAACGCTAAGCGTGGTTACTAACCTGGAAAAAGCTTACGAAACTGAAGGTAAACAGCTGATCAAGGATTTCGAGAAGAATATCACTCTAGCGATCATTGATGACGCCTGGAAGACACACTTAAGAAAAATGGATGAGTTGAAGCAGAGTGTTCAGTTAGCTGTTCACGAGCAGAAAGATCCATTACTTATTTATAAGTTTGAGGCCTTTGAATTATTTAAAGTGATGTTAGAAAATGTGAACCGAGATGTGATGTCTTTCCTTTTCAAGGGAGAGATTCCTTCAAGTGGAGCTCCTAACATTCACGAAGCCCGTCAAACAAAATCAAAAGAAAAGGTTGAGACTAAGAAGGAAGAAATTCCTAATATGGATGAGAGAGCCGCTCAAAGCAGAGCTGCAGGAAACACCCAGCGTCAACAACCAGAGATCACCGAAACTATCACTAGAGACCGTCCAAAAATTGGAAGGAACGATAAGGTCACTATTAAAAACGTGATGAGTGGTGAGAACAAGACAATGAAATTCAAACAAGCCATTCCGCTTTTAGACAAAGGAGATTGGGTGCTTGTAGATGAATAGACATTAATATGTCTTATAAAATTAAGAATCCTGAAGTTTATAGCTTCAGGATTTTTTTATTCTGATTTTTTAGAATCCAATGTTTACCGTTTTGCTGACCTTGATTCAGCATTTCTCCTGAGACCCTGAATTAAGTTCAGGTGATGTTTAAAGATTACCAATCTAAACTTGAAATAATCACTACAACCGATATTCCCTGTCCATAAACCTTTTTAAAAAAGGTATCTGTAAAAAGAAAAGCGCTACGAAAGCAATCGCATATTGCATGTTTCTCGACATTTCAATTTTTGGAAAATTAAGTTTCTTCATAAAATTGAAATTGATATGATTACTTAACGAGATATCCGAATGCAGATAAAATAAGATACTCATGGTAATGCTTACAAAAACAGCAATTAATATCCATCCAGTTTTAGAGATCAATGGTTCGTAAGGTCTAATCACCAAATTCCTCGCCTCTAGCTTTGCCATTATATTATTCTTGAAAGCTGCTGAAGGTTTTTCTGTTCCTGCTTCATTCAGCAACTTCTTCATAAGCCTGTCTTCTCTGCTAAATTGCTTTTCCATTTTTACTTGATATTTCAGGTTTAATGTATCCCTCCAATAACGAAAATAATTTTTTCCGGCTACGATACAATTTGATTTTAATATTATCCTCCGTTAGATCTGTAACTTTTGAAATCTCCTTTACAGATTGTTCTTCAAAATAATATAAACTTATTATTGCCGCATCATCTTCGGGAAGAAGAGCTATGCATTTTTTAATGATACCAGTTCGTTCTTCACTAAGCATGAATTCCAGCCCATTCTCGATATGATCCAAACTATCATCTGTGATCTCATCTATTATTTCATAGGTTCTGTGACGTTTATTCATCTTAATCCTGTCCAGACTTTTATGATAAACGATCCTATACAACCAGGTTGAGAATTTTGAATCTCCTCTAAAAGTAGATAAAGAATCATAGGCCTTTATAAAACTATCCTGGGCAACTTCCTCGGCCTCTTCGGTAACTTTCAATACTCTTATCGCCACTGTAAACACAAAATTCTGATAACGATCTACCAGTTCTCCAAAGGCATTGGTATCACCTTGAAGGACCTTATCGATCAAAAACTGGTCAGTATTCGTGTTCATTATTACTTATGACGACCTATTGAAAGGATTGGTTACAAATAATTTCTAAAATAAATTTACACTTTTTTGTAACCGCTTAAGAGATCGTGGCGTCCTAATAGCAAACGAACATTATTTTCACATTAAAAACTAAGAAATCATGGGATCAGAAGTAATTATTATGCCAATCATTTTCGGGGTTATCTTCGGAATATTTTATTTGTACATCACTGCAAGAAATCGAGAAAGACTTGCTCTTATAGATAAAGGAGCAGATGCAAGTATTTTCTATAGTAGAAAGAAAAGCGTAACACCAATCTGGAAAGTTATTGTTATCAATCTTGCGTTGCTTTTAGTTGGTATTGGTGTTGGGATATTTCTGGCTGAAATTCTACGCTCAAGCCTTGGAGTAAATGAAGATATCGTGTATCCGGGAACAATTTTCCTAATGGCAGGTCTAGGATTATTTGCAGGATTCTTCGCCACCAAAAAACTGAATGAAGACGCTTAATTGTTCATCAAGAAATTTCATCACATCCCGAATATTTTATTCGGGATTTTTTGTTTGTAGTTGCCGCTAATAGAATTTTAGTAATTTTAACATCGCAAACTAATCAAACCTATCAATGAAAAAATTTGCCATAGAAATCAAATGGGGAATCATCTTCAGCATTGTATCTCTAATCTGGATGTTTCTTGAAAAAGGTCTTGGCTGGCATGATGAAAATATTGCTCAACATGCGATCTATACAAACCTTTTCGCCATCGTGGCCATTATAATTTATGTTCTTGCCCTTTTAGATAAACGCAAGAATTTCTTCCACGGAAAAATGACCTGGAGCCAGGGATTTATTTCAGGAATTATTATAAGTATCGTTGTGGCTATCTTATCACCGCTGGCACAATACATTACTCACGAATTTATCACGCCAGATTATTTTGAAAATGTAATAGCTTTTACTGTCGAAAAAGGCGCAATGTCTAAAGAAGCTGCTGAAGAATATTTTAACCTCACCTCTTATATCATACAATCTTTCTTTTTTGCATTAGTAGTAGGTGTTGTAACCTCAGCAATAGTTGCGTATTTCGTGAAGAAAAAATAAGATCATTAGAAAATAGATCTTTTAGATCTTGAGAAGTAAATTAGGATCTGGGCAGTTTTTTAAATACATGTCCAGATCTTCTTTTTTTACCACACCTGGATAATCTCCTGTCTTGCCTTGCAAATCCTCCATTATCTGAAAATGTAAGTGCGGTGCGTAATCACCATTCTCATTAAAATCCCCCAATTCGGCAATTTTTTCACCTGCTTTCACCTCTTTACCTGCTATAAGGCCGTCCAGTGATTTCCGGGAAAGATGCCCGTAAAGCGTGTAAAATTTTCTGTTATGAAGATTATGTTCCAGGATTATTGTTGGGCCATAATCTCCAAAATTGTCATTATCCTGAAAACTATGGATCTTACCATCAAGCGGACTAATGATCTCTGAGAATTCCGGCACCCAGACATCCAATCCTATATGAATATTCCTATTTGCTTCGGAATTATTAAAAAGCTGACTTCTATTATATAAAGTTCTCAACTCATTATATCCACCATAGGCAGCTGTAGCTTCTCTGTTTCTTAAGAATTCAGAAATGAAAATAGAAAATGCTTCCGAAGAAGCAACCTCAAGTTTTAAGAGATCCCGGTTATTCTCCGAAAGATCTATATAAGTATAATCTTTGTGACTGTAATCCCCTCCTATTACCGGAGTGAAACCTGTGGTCAATTCAGATAAAAACTCAGAAAAACTCTGCATAACTTTCAACTTAAGAAAGTCAAATGTAATGGCTAAGTTTTAATTTATCAATACATCACTAAAATTAGCCTTTATAGTGATATTGGAGTTTCCTTCCCTGGATTTATTATAGCCGTTAAGGATCTCATTATCATAAGATTTTGTTGATTTCAGTTTTAGATTAGATGGGTGCTTAATTGAACTTTGCATCCCATTAAAGCTGAAATTAAACGCTGTATCTGGCACATTTAGCTCAAGTTCACTGTTTTCCAGGCTGATATTTAAATTCTCAAATCCAGCACCAAGATTATTAATGTCCAGTTTCCCGAAAGAACCAGTTAAAACTCCAGTTTTCTGAAGTTCATTGATCACCACATCACTGGAATTTGAATTCAATTTAATACTTACTGCCTTATCAATATTACAATTTTTTACGAATTCAGTAGAAAGAACACCGTAGTCCCAGAATGCCACTTTAACCGGCGTATATGAAGCTTTTACATTCGTATTTTTACCTATGATTCGGTTTGCTGAAAGCCGACTATGAGATAAGTCGGCTTTCAGGTTTTTTATGGTACTTCCAAGCTTAAGTTCACCGTGACGAACATTCAGCTCTAATTTTGCATCTTTTGGAAGCTTGATCTTAATGGTCTTTTTAGATTTCACACCCTTCCCGTCTTCCATAATGAGTACACGATTACCATTCTTTTCCATCTGGGCTTCGAAGTTTTCCCCGAATTGTTCACCCCAGGCTTCCATTTTCTTTCCAAATTCTTCTCCCCAGGCTTCCATATCCTTTTCAAAATCCTTGCCCCAGGCTTCCATTTTCACTTCATATTCCTTTTCCCATTTGGCAGAATTTTTTTCCATTTTTTCAGCCCATTTTTCCATTTTGGCCTCGTATTCCTTACCAAACTTCTTCTCAAAATCTGCCTCCCACTTTTCCAGGTATTTATCGCCATCTTTCTTGTAAGCTTCATAGTCGAATTTCATACCCTGCATATCTTCAGCAAAACCTGGCGGAAGTGGATTTTCAGCAATATTGTTAAGAATAGGACCAACTAGATTTTCCATTAACGGTCCCAGCATTTCCGGTAATTCTGATAGCGATCCCTGTAATTGAGCCATATTTAGATCCATGTCCATATTCATATCCATGTTCCAGTTCGTATTTCCTCCAGATTCTATTCTCACTTTTCCATTCGACGATGAAGTCTCAAGTTCCCAGGAATCAAGAAGCTTTTTTGTCATTTCCTTGTCACCGGTATCTCCTTCAAGATAGGCTTCAATTTGCACCTCGTTCTTATCCCAGTTCTCAATGATGATATTTGTGTGTCGGGAATCGAGTTCTACATTCACATCTGAAGAAGTCTTATAGTTTTTGCTTAATTTTTTAGTTTGAGCAAAACTTCCAGCTGTGATAAAAAGCAGTGACAGTATCACATATTTAAGCTTGATAGTTCTCATATCTGTTGTCTTTTGATTGTTTAATCTCGTTTAACTTTGTTTTCAATTTCTTAAGGAGATCCAGTCTTAGCTGTAAGTTCGCGATCATCGCCTCAACTGTTTCCTCGTTAACACCGGTTTCCTGAATTTCAGCATTCAATGCTATGTATTCTTCGTTCAGGGTTTCCAGCTTCTTCATAAATGCATCTATAAGTTCTTTGTTCTCTGGCGTCATATCCAGTTTCGCAAGCTGAATATTCACACTTGCCATATAGTAATCTTCAATTTTTTTAAATTCAGGGGAAACGTCGCTAAACCTGTATTCTGTACCAGGAGTATTTTCTTCCTTCGCTTTCTCTTCAACAGGTGCATCAACTATTTGATTGCCATCCTGTACCGACAAATCAGAATTATTGAACAAGAAGAAAGCTCCTATTCCCAAGGCAACCACAAGGATCGCGGCTATCTGAAGAAAACTGGAATAATTTCTCTTCTTCTTTGCCGGAAGTTCTTCCTCTAGTCTGGCCTCAAATCTTTTCTGATGACCTTTTCTAAGCTTTTCTCTATCTAAATGCTCGTTATTTCGAAACATTTCTCTAATATCCTGTCCCATTGCTCAATGTTTTTAATTCGTCCTGTAATTTCTTTTTCCCTCTGTGTACTAATGTTCTTGAAGCTACCTGAGTTATATTCAGGATCTCGCTTATCTCTTCATGATCATAGCCTTCTACCAGATATAGCATCAAAGGATATTTATATTTTTCAGGAAGGTTTTCCATTTTCTTTTTCACTTCCTCTAGACTTACACCATCTTCTACCTGCCAGTTCTCTTCATCTTCCACCGTTCCCAGTGTTTGCTCGTTAATCGCAACCAGCTCCAGTTTTTTTGCTTTCAGCTTGTCTAAACATTTATTGATGACGATCCTTTTAAGCCAGGCACCAAAGGTGACCTCTCCGTTAAATTGATGTAATTTGGCGAATGCTTTTATAAAAGCTTCCTGCATCGCATCCTCAGCTTCCATCGTGTCTTTCATAAATCGTAATGCCACATAATACATCCCGTCACAATATTTGTTGTACAGCTGCAACTGAGCCCGCCGGCTGTTCTCTTTACAAGCTTCTATTAGCTTATGCTGTATCAATGTAATTGGTTTTTGATGGGTTAGTTCACTTTAAAGACGAGACTAAAAGTCGCGCGTTGCAAAAATTCTGAAAAAAATTTCAAATTCATTTCATATTCATACATTTAAAGATAATAATCGCATATTTAAAGCGTTATGGCCAAATTTTTGAAATATTTCCAGATAATGAAATAATGCTATGAAAAGAAGTTTGAAAATAGGTTTGACAATTGGAGGTCTAATACTCTTCTTAGGTCTTGTGCTTATGCTTATTATGAGATATACCACTAAAGCCCACAGTCCTGAGGATACCATAACTTTTGAAGATGATGATCTAAAACTGGAGGTGTTCTATAACAGACCATATAAAAAAGACAGGGTGATTTTCGGAAATTTGGTTCCTTATAACGAAGTCTGGCGAACAGGTGCGAATGAGGCAACAACTTTTGAAACTAATGAAGACATTATGGTTGACGGAAGCATACTTCAGGCCGGTAAATATACTTTATGGACCATTCCTATGGAAAAAAGCTGGAAGGTCATCTTTAACTCTCAAATGTATCCCTGGGGCATCAACCTGGATAAGGAAGCCTATAGAGATCCACAATTTGATTCTTTAGTTCTGGAAAGACCGGTAGAGGAAATAAATACAAGCTTGGAACAATTCACTATCCTTTTTGAAAAGAACGGTGAATTTGTAAATATGACCTTAGCCTGGGACGACATTAGTGTGAATGTACCTATAAAACAAGAAGAGGCGCCCATGGGCACCTCTTCAATAAATTAAATTCGATCAATATTATTCGTCTAATAATAGATTAAGAGTAACATCGATATTGTCTCTTGTCGCTCTTGAGTAAGGACAAACTTCGTGAGCTTCATTTACCAGTTTTTCTCCTGTCTCCACATCAACTCCAGGAATGTAGGCATCCAGAATAGCTGAAAGTTGAAGATTTCCAGAATCTGTCTGACCAAGCTTTACCGTTGCAGTAACGCTATAATCACCCAGATCTACTTTGTGCTTTTTAGCCACATGTTCCAATGCGCTACCGTAGCAAGCAGAATATCCCGCAGCAAATAATTGCTCAGGGTTAGAATAATCTCCACCCGGGCCGCCAAGACCTTCAGGCTTTTTTAGTTCCATATCTAGAATACCGTCTTCACTGCGTGTGTGACCATTACGTCCACCCTGCGTAGTTACTTTAGTTTTATACAAGTTTTTCATTGCGTGAAATAATTTAAGTAATTTAGTTTGCTTCAATATACCAAGCATTTGATGATGCCTGAAACACAATTTCATAAACTTGTCATAAATATTCAATCTTATTTTGAGTAAACAACAGCAAAAATCAGCCCTGAGCGAATCTGAAAGCAAACCTGCATCTGGAAATGTAAGTGCAGAATCTGCTAAAAAGATCAGGAATTTCAGGAAAAACAGGTCTTCAGAAAAAGAATTGCTGAAGGGGTTGCTGGAAGGAAATAAAACAGCTTTAGGCAGAGGAATAACTTTGATTGAAAGTAATCAGAAATCACATCAGAAACAAGCTGAATTCCTTATTGAAGGTGCCTTACCTCATGCTCAAAAGTCTATTAGAATTGGTATTACCGGTGTTCCGGGAGTTGGAAAAAGTACTTTTATAGAAAGTTTTGGTTCTTATCTAATTGAAAAAGGTAAAAAAGTAGCCGTGCTTGCAGTAGATCCTAGTAGCTCTGTTTCCCACGGAAGCATTCTTGGTGACAAAACCCGAATGGAGAAACTGGTCACCGAAAAGAATGCTTTTATAAGACCTTCTCCTAGTGGTGATTCTCTTGGAGGTGTGGCGAGAAAAACCCGGGAAAGCATTATTCTATGTGAGGCTGCGGGATTTGATGTGATCTTAATTGAAACTGTTGGCGTTGGTCAAAGTGAAACGACGGTTCACAGTATGACAGATTTCTTCCTATTATTAAAACTTGCCGGCGCTGGTGATGAACTCCAGGGAATAAAACGAGGTATTGTTGAAATGGCTGACGCGATCGTGATCAATAAAGCAGATGGGGATAATCAAAAAGCTGCGCGGGATGCAAAACTTGAATTTAACCGGGCGCTTCAATTATATCCTCTTAAAGAAAGTGCATGGAAGCCTGAGGTAAAACTTTGTAGTGCTTTATACCATGAGGGCATTTCTGATGTTTGGGAAATGATCAGTGATTTTAAAGAAAAAGTTGATGAAAATGGTTTTTTTCAACACAACAGATTAGAACAGAATAAATTCTGGTTGTATCAAACTATCAACGATTATTTAAAGAGTCGATTCTATGAAGATTCGAAAGTAAAGGAGGAATTAAAGAGACAATTGCAACTTATAGAAAATAATGAAACTACTGCTTTTGCTGCGGCAAAACATCTATTAAGCCTTGCTTAGATCTGTCTTCAGAATTTTCCTGGTCGCGAATTTTCTTAGCAAATGAAATAAATATCCAAAGATTGAACCTATAAACATTCCTGTAATAACGTCTCCAGGATAATGGACTCCAAGGTAGATCCTGCTATAGGAAACTACGACCGCCCAAACGATCAAGAATACAAATAGTTTTGGATAGTGCTTTTTAAATAATAAACTAAGAAAAACCGCAACTCCAGTAGAATTGGCTGCATGCGCAGAAAAATAACCAAACCTTCCACATCTTTCCGCAACATAGCGGGCGTATTCCATCACCCCTTCCTGCCTGCATGGTCTTGGTCTTTCAAATCCATGCTTGAATAGATTTGCCAGCTGATCTGTAGCTGTGATCAACAAAGCCACTACCACCATTGTAATTAATGTAGGTTTCCAGCCAAATTTTCTAAAGATCAGGTATAATAGCAATGCATAAAGAGGAATGGCCATCCACTTATCGCTTATGGCGATCCACATCCAATCCCATTGTTCTGATCCCAGATTATTCAGAAATAAAAAAAGTTCTCTGTCTAATTCGGCTAATCTTTCCATCTAACTGTCTTCGTATCTGTTCACTTCACGATCGTAAAACTCATTTGCCTGCGTGATCAAGGATTCAGCTTCACTGGAAAGTTCTTTTTCATCATCCTTATCAAAATCTTCCAGCCATTCTACCTCATCATCCTTCAGGTCAATGATGAATCTTGGGAATTCAGTATGAATCACGAAGATAGACTCCGGAAGATCTGTATTATCACCTAATATAAATTTTGGAAGTTCCATATGTGTCTCGTTATGCGTTTATTGTTTCTTTAGTTTGAATTAATTTTCGGCTTAAATAATTAAAACGGAAATATAATAATATTGCAGAGGATGTCAAGCCTGCTAATAATCCCAGCCAAATTCCCATACTCCCCATATGGTCTTGCTGACCGAAATAATAACTTACCGGAAAACCAATTATCCAGTAAGCGATAAAACAGATCACCGTAGGAATTTTCACATCCTGCAGTCCTCTTAAGGCTCCGAGAATTACTACCTGCATCCCATCACTTAACTGAAATATGGCAGCGATAATGAGCAATTGCGCAGCAAGGCTTACAACCTCAAAATTATCTATATAAAATACAGGAAGGATATCTTTAAGCAAAATAAAGAGCAATGCGAAAACTGCCATAATAAGAAATACTAGCAGGAATATCGAAAAACTAATCCTTCTTAATTCTCTGTATGCCTTTAGCCCAACCTGATTCCCGACCCGGATTGTAGCTGTTACCCCTAGACCAACCGCGATCATAAAAGTCATCGAGGCAAGGTTTAAAGCGATCTGGTTCGCAGCTTGTGGATTGGTTCCTAAGTTTCCTGCCAGGAAAACGGTAGCAGTGAAAATTGCGACTTCAAAAAGCATCTGCAAGGCAGTAGGAAAACCAAGGGATAATATTCTTTTGAAAATAGACCATTTCAACATTTCCTTTTTAGACCATTTGAAATATTCTACAAATTTTGATTTTCGCCTTAATATCTCCCAAACAAACCAAAGCATGAAAAATCTTGATATCAATGTTCCCCATGCGGCTCCTTCCAGTTCCAATCTAGGAAAGATCCAGATTCCGTAGATCAATAAGTAATTAAACACCACATTTACAACATTTGCCAGGATTGTAGCATACATGGCATATCTCGTTTGTGAAAGTCCGTCTGCGAATTGCTTAAACGCCTGGAAAGCCATTAAAGGCAACATAGAAAGCGCTACGATATTTAGATATGGTATTGCCAGTTCAACAACTTCAGCAGGTTGATCCAGATAATACAATAATGGCTTTGCAACTAAAAGAAGTAGGAATAAAAATAACCCGTTGATCGTGCTTAAGATAAGCCCGTGATGGAAATAACTCCTTCCACCTTCAAGGTCATCTGCTCCATCTGCCTCGGCGATCAATGGAGTGATCGCAAAGGAAAATCCAATTCCCATAGACATCGCGATAAAGACGAGTGCGTTTCCCAGAGAAACTGCAGCAAGCGGTGCCGCACCGAGTCTACCAATCATGAGGTTATCTACCAGGCCAACCATTACGTGACCCAACTGGCCCAGCATAACGGGATATGCTATATTAAGATTTTTACCAAATTCTTTCGTGTAGGCTGATAGCTGCAAAACTAAATTTTAGGTTTGCAAAGGTAGATGCTTTAAGTTTCTTTTAAAGCGATAAGTATAAAATTATTGTTATCTGATATTGAACTTAATCTGCTATCTCGGTAGTTTCTTTACTGATATTATCAAAACCGTATTTATCTACCAGGTATACCAAAGATGCCATCGTTGCCGCACCAAGTTCCAGCTCTCGTTTATTCACGTGCTCGAAGGTATCATTAGAAGCATGGTGATGATCAAAATAACGTTGAGAATCTGGTCTTAAACCAGCCAGAACAATATCGTCATCTTTGAGCGGATTGATATCGGCTCCTCCTCCACCTTTTTCAAAATAATGAATCAGATACGGTTTAAATAAATGTTTCCAGGAAAGGATCTTTTCAAATTGTGCATCATTAGAAGTAAATCCAAAACCTCTAGGTGTAAATCCACCTGAATCACTTTCCAGCGCAAATATGTGGTCTTCAGATTTAGATTTTGCTACTTCAGCATATTTGTTGCCTCCGCGAAGTCCGTTCTCTTCATTCATAAATAAAACTACACGCAAGGTTTTCTTCGGTTTGTATCCAGTTTCCTTGAATAGCCTTAGAACCTCCATAGATTGAACAACTCCGGCACCATCATCATGCGAACCGTCTCCAAGGTCCCAGGAATCCAAATGACCGCCCACAACCATAATTTCTTTCGGAGTCTCAATCCCGGTAATTTCACCTATAACATTGTAGGACTGAACATCGTCATGAAGTTCACAGTTCATTCTAAAGTAGAGCTCAAGATCTTTCTGAATTTTTAAAATTCCGCTTAAATATTTTGCATCATTGGTAGAGATTGCAGCAGCAGGAATTCTATTTTCTTCAGGAGTATCACCGTAGCTCATAGAACCGGTATGAGGCAGGTCATCCATTCTTAAGTTCATAGAGCGCACGATTACGCCGACAGCTCCATATTTTGCAGCTTCTTCAGCTCCTGAATAACGCTGATCTACACAACCTCCATAAGCTTCGAATGTTTGAATAAGATCTGCACGCATTGGCCTGTTATAAAATACAATTTTGCCCTGTATATTTTCTTTACCGTATTCTTTTAATTGCTCAAGTCCCTGAACTTCTATTACCTGTGCTTTGGTACCACCAGCCGGTGTAGCTACAGATCCTCCCAATGCTGTAATATTTACATTTCGGGTAACTCCGGGTGCCGTTTGAACATAAGCAAACTCTCTTTCCCCTCTAGTCCATTTTGGAACCATTACTGGTTGTAACCATACTTTATCCAGACCAAGTTTCTCCAATTCTGCCTGGGTGTATTCAACCGCTCTCTGGGCATTATAGGATCCTGATAATCTTCCTCCAATCTCATTTGAAAGATAATCTAACCAGTCATAGCTCTTCCCATTGAGAAGTGACATATCATAGATCTTCCTAATATTGAGGGAATCCTGTATAGTTTTAGTCTGTCCCGATACTGTGATTCCTGAAAGAATAAGAATCAGAACTAGATAAAATGATTTCATGGCAATCTAAATTTGCCGATAAATAACGGCATTTTTTTTATTTCTAAGAAGTTGTCATCAGTTCTTTTCCAGATTTAATTGTTCTCTATATTCCTGGATGTTTTGCTTTATTTCGGGATCTAACTGCGGTTCACGAACCTCTTTATATTTTGATAATTCTGAAAATAATATTTTCGCTACAAGGTATCGAGCCGTATCTTTATCATCAGCAGGAATTATATACCATGGAGCTTTTTCGGTAGAAGTCCTGTTTATTGCATCCTGGTAACAATCCTGATATAGATTCCATAATTTTCGCTCTTTCAAATCTCCAGGTGAGAACTTCCAGTTTTTGCTAGGCTTGTCTAACCTTCGTAAAAGTCGCTGCCTTTGCTCTTCTTTGGAAAGATGCAGAAAGAACTTGAAAATGATCGTTCCGTTTTCAGCGATATGTTTTTCAAAATTGCGGATCTGTTCAAAACGCTTATCCCAGAATTCTTCCGTGATATTAGCTTTACTATTGATTCCAGGTGAATTTTCAGCCAGGATATATTCTGGATGAACCCTTGTTACCAGCACATTTTCATAATGAGTTCGATTGAACACGCCAAATTTTCCTCTTTCCGGCAAAGCGATATAATGTCTCCATAAGTAATCATGTTTCAATTCTTTTTCTGAAGGCACTTTAAAACTATGCACAACCACTCCCCGACTGTTAAAATCTTTAAAAACTTCCCTGATAAGACTATCCTTTCCTGCAGTATCCATTCCCTGTAAACAGATCAAAACCGAATATTTCTGATGGGCGTAAAGTACATCCTGCCAGTCACCAAGATCTTTCCGGATGTCTTTCATCTCATCCTTTATCTTGTCTTCGCTAGCCTCAAGATCTAATTTTGTATTTATTCTTTTGAGTTCAATTTTTTCAGAAACTTTAAATGCTGAATGGTCTACTTGCTTCATAATTTGGAATATATCTTCATCTAAATATACAATCTTTAAGAGAGTTAATTTTTTTATCTTCGCAGCAAACATTTTTCAGCTTGGACAAACTCGAAAGAAAAGATATCATTGAGAAGGTTTCTACCTTATTAAAAGAAATTCCATCTTCTATGGATATCGTTAAAAAAGGAGGAAACAGAGATAGAAGATTTGATTATCTGGCTACTCATATGGTAGATAAAGCCATTGAAAAAGATGCTTTGATAATTTCAGAAAATCGCCAGGGAATTGCTATTCTTTTTGAAACAAGCAAAAATGATGATAATATCTGGAAAGATCTTTGGGCTCAATTAAAATTGGTAGCTAATGTAACCGGTGTAAAAAATGCGCTAGAGATCTTGAAAACCCAGAAATACATTAAGAATCAAAGACCACAGGAAGGTAAGTATCTTTACTGCTGGTTTTGGGGAATTCTTAAAGACTACCGTGGCGCAGACACTCAGGTTGGAAAGGAAATGAAGGATGTATTTTTCCGAACTTCACATGACACAGGATTGGAATTATATGCAGAAACCCGCGGAAGAACGAATGCGATCGTTTATCAACGGGTTGGTTTTGAATTATTTCATGAATGGGATCACCCAAGTGGTGATACCATGTATTTTCTGAAATATGATCCTAAGAATTCAAGAAACAAAAGGCCTTAGAATCGGCTACCAAAGAGTTTTACATCCTCATCGGTGATCTCTTTTCCGCCAAGGATAAAAAGCCTTTCCACGACGTTTCTTAGCTCACGCACATTACCTCGCCATTCGCTTTCTTTAAGCACCTTTATGGCGTCATCGGTGAATTCTTTCTTATTGGTCCCCTGCTCCTGCGCGATCTTTTCGCTAAAATAATCTACCAGAAGCGGAATATCATCCTTACGATCTTTTAAAGCTGGAACCTCGATTAATATTACAGCTAACCTGTGATAAAGGTCTTCTCTAAAATTATTCTCTTCGATCTCTTTTTTAAGATCTTTATTGGTTGCAGCAACAACTCTCACGTCAACCTTAATATCCTTATCACTACCAACTCTTGAAATTCTATTCTCCTGAAGTGCTCTTAAAACTTTTGCCTGGGCAGAAAGGCTCATATCACCTATCTCATCCAGAAATATGGTTCCTTTGTTCGCTGCTTCGAATTTCCCCGCTCTGTCTTTATTAGCCGACGTAAACGCACCTTTTACATGCCCGAACAATTCACTTTCTATTAATTCCGAAGGAATCGCTGCACAGTTCACTTCTATCATTGGCCCTTTTGATCGATCACTTTTTTGATGCAACCAATGAGCTACCAATTCTTTCCCTGTACCGTTTGGTCCGGTAATCAGCACGCGGGCATCGGTATGAGCAACTTTTTCTATCATTTCCTTGATATTATGAATCTCTTCAGATTCACCTATCATTTCGTAATTCTTGCTCACCTTTTTCTTGAGCCTTGTATTTTCAACTACAAGCTCTTTTCTATCCAGTGCGTTTCTTACCGTATTCAGTAACCTATTAAGATCTGGTGGTTTAGATATATAGTCAAAGGCGCCAACTTTCATGGTATTTACTGCCGTGTCAAGATCACCATGACCCGAGATCATTACCACAGGTATTTCAGGTTTGATCTTCTTCACAGCTTCCAGAACTTCGACTCCGTCCATTTTAGGCATTTTGATATCGCAAAGAATTAGGTCAAAATCTTCATTTTTGACCACTTCCATTCCTGCCAGACCATCTTCAGCTTCTGTAACTTCATAGTCCTTACTTTCTTCAGTAAGTATTTTATTCAGCACTCTTCTAATAGATGCCTCGTCTTCTATCAATAATATCTTTGCCATTCTTTATTCTAATTTTTTATACGCGATTAAGCGGAAAACTTTAGTCCAATCTATTAAATAGCCTTGAAATCTATTATAAAATGAAGTTAATTAAATTTAGGCTACAGGTCTTCATCAGGTTCATTTGGCACAATATTCTCCATATTTTTCGGATAGAACATATGTACATCTCTCTGTGGGAAAGGAATGGTAATATTGTTCAATCTGAACTTATTATTCACCTTGAACCTTAATTCACTCTTTACTTTTGGATCTACAAAACTATCTGAAACATAAAAGTGCAATGCAAAAAGTAAAGCCGAGTCACCAAAATCTTCAAATAATACAAATGGTTCTGGTTTCTTAAGAATACCCTTTTGTTCTCTCGCACATTCCAGTAGAACCTCTCTCACTTTCTCTACATCACTTCCATAAGAAACGCCGACTTTCACCGCTTCTCGTGTTGTTTTGTGATTCTGAGTATAATTATAGACCGTGTCACTTATAAATTTATGATTCGGAATGATCATTACTTTATCATCCCTGGTCAAAGCTCTTGTAGTTCTCAATTTGATCTCAAAAACACGAGCCACTCTTCCTTCCATTTCAATAACATCCCCTACTAAAAGTGATTTATCAAGAATGATAAAAATACCACCAATCACATCCTGGAAAAGTTCCTGTAAAGCAAGACCAAGACCAACAAACAGTGCTGCTGAAGCCGTCAACAAAATTGTCACATCAACACCGGCAGAACTTAGCGTGATAAGGATCACAGCCAGGTAAACAAAGTATTTTATAAACTTAAAAACACTTATGAATTTGAGTTTATCTTCCTCTAAGAGTTTGGAGGTAATAAAAGATCTTATGATTCGTAATACTACGCTCGTAAGCAGGAAGGCCAAAATAACAAGCACCACCAAACCTACGGTGACCTTAAGATTCTCACCACCTATAGTATAACTAAATCCGGCATTCCAGATATCCAGCATGAGACCCCAGATATCCTGCTCAATAACTTCTGTTACTTTCTCTTTAGTTGACTGATCCTGCATACTTAATATTTAAGCCATTTGTACAGTTCTTTATAACTCGGTTTTTTCCCGTACATCAAGATTCCCACACGATAAATTTTAGCCGAAAGCCATAATACTCCAAAGTTGGTCGCGATCAATACGATGATAGATGCCGTGATCTCCCACCACGGTACTCCAAAAGGTATTCTCATCAACATTACTATTGGTGAGGTTAATGGTATTATCGAAAATATGGTCGAAACTGTACCGTGAGGATTTTCAACCACAGAAAAGAATCCCACATAAATCCCTAAAATCAAAGGAAGAATTATTGGAAACATAAACTGTTGTGTATCTGTTTCGCTATCTACAGCAGCTCCAATTGCCGCATAGATCGCACTATATAGAAAGTATCCTCCTATAAAATATATAACGAAGAATGCCAGTAAACTAGCATATGGTAACTTAAGAATATCTACCACCAATTGATTTATCTCAGGTCTTGCCGCGTTCTCAATCGCTGCGGAAGCAGGAGATTGCGCAGCTGAAGGATCAATCCCTAGAAATGAAGATGCGCCTAAGAGTAAAACAGTTCCTAAAATTACCCAAACCGTAAATTGAGTGATCCCAGCCAATGAAGTCCCTAATACTTTTCCTAGTAATAATTGAAATGGCTTTACTGAAGAAACAATGATTTCAATGATCCTGTTGGTCTTTTCTTCAATGACACTTCGCATCACCATATTACCATAAATAATAATAAACATCATTAGGAGGTAACCTGCCGCTCCACCAAAAAACATCTTGATATAATTAGACATTTTCGAACTACGTTCACCAGAAAAGTTCTGTATCTGTACGCTAATATCTGCCCTTGCCTTATCAATTTCTGAAACATCTATCCCTTTAGCTATCAATTGCTCACGAGTTAATTTATCGGAAATCGTTTTCTCTATATTTTCAACCGTAGCGAAGCCGGGGGTATCCTTTCCAAAGAATTCAACTTCGGATGGCTTTCCGCTAACTTCATTAATATCAGCAATATGAATAAGCCCAAAATATTCCTTATCCAGAACTTCCTGCCTGGCAACTTCCAGTGATTTCTGTGAATAATCAAGGTACTGCACCTGTTCTCCATCTTTAAATTCCTCGGCGAACATTCCGCTTTCATCATGTATACCAATGATCTTTTGCTCCGTACTATTCAACATGCTTAAATAGGCAATAAGCATTATCATACCCACGAATATTAGCGGACTCAAAAAAGTCATTACAATGAATGTCTTATTTCGAACCCTCGCCAGATACTCTCTGTTTATTATTAATCTTAGGTTACGCATTTTGAGTCACAGTTTTAATGAAAATATCGTTTACTGATGGGATGACTTCCACAAAATGGTTGATCCTTGCCCTCGTTAGTAAAAACTGAATTAGATCGTTGGATGATTCTTCGTCCTTAAGCTTAATACTCAATTTCAGATCATTCTGAATACTTTTAAACTTAGCAGGACCTACTTTAAAGCGATCTTCCAGTTCACGCTTTAATGTTGGTTCATCTACCGCGTCTAATCCCACTTCAAAAGTATTCGATTTATAAGCTTTTTTGATATCTGAAACTTTACCGTCCAGTAACTTATTCGATTTATGAATCAGTGCGATATAATCACAAAGTTCCTCCACACTTTCCATACGATGTGTAGAAAATAATATGGTTGCTCCTTCTTCTTTTAGTTGAAGTATCTCATCTTTGATCAGATTCGCATTTACGGGATCAAATCCGCTGAAAGGCTCATCAAAGATCAACAATTTAGGGCTGTGCAATACGGTGATGACAAATTGTACTTTTTGAGCCATCCCTTTTGATAACTCCTGAATCTTCTTATCCCACCAGCCTTCTATTTCCAGCCTTTTAAACCAGTATTGTAAACGTTCCTTGGCTTCGGCTTTAGACAATCCTTTTAACCGTGCCAGGTATAATGCCTGTTCACCGACTTTCATCGATTTATATAATCCGCGCTCTTCCGGCAAATAACCAATATGCGCTATATCATTAGGATGCAGAGGTTTTCCATCCAGATAAACCTTGCCTTCATCTGGCATGGTAATTTGATTTATAATACGCAGTAAAGTAGTTTTCCCGGCACCGTTAGGGCCTAAAAGACCAAATATGCTTTCCTTGGGAATATTGATTGAAACGTTGTTGAGAGCAGTAAAATTTCCGAAGCGTTTATAGATATTTTCCGCAACCAAAAGATTTTCCATATAGACTATTGTAGAAGTTTTAAAGATATAGAAATAGAAAGAGAGTTGAAGGCTATTTAATGGATTTTATAAATGCAAAAATGGCCTAAAAAACAAAACCCACCCTTAATAAATTAAGGATGGGAAAAAAATTGCTATGAAAAAGAAAAATTATCACTAAAAGACTTAGTGATTCTCAAATATATAAATTTTTTCTTAAAATTGACTTTTTAAGAAAACATATCTTTAACTTTTTCAAAGAAGGATTTGTCACTTTTCTCCGGATTTGGCTGGAAATTCTCGTCATCAGCCATTCTTTCGAAAAACTCCTTTTGTTCTCTGGAAAGGCTTTTTGGTGTCCAAACATTTACGTGAACTAATAGATCACCTTTTCCGTATCCATTTATACTACTAATACCTTTTCCTCTAAGTCTTAAAATTTTACCAGATTGAACTCCTTCTTCGATCTTAATACGAACTTTTCCTGTTACAGTATCAATTTCTTTTGAAGTTCCCAGTGCAGCTTCAGAATAACTAATATAAAGATCATAGTGAAGGTTATCTCCCTCACGCTGTAAGGTTGAGTGCTCTTTCTCCTCGATCGCTACTAAGAGATCTCCTGCAATACCATTCCCTGGAGCATCATTACCTTTACCAGATACTTTCAACTGCATTCCATCTTCAACACCTGCAGGAATTTTGATAGATACAGTCTCTTCCTGCATAACCAGACCCTGAGCATCTGCGCCTTCAGGTTTTTTATCGATCATTTGCCCACTACCTCCACAGGTATTACATGGTGAAGCGGTTTGCATTCTACCAAGAATGGTATTTGTAACTCTCGTTACCTGCCCTGTACCATTACAAGTACTACAGGTCTTATATGTGGTGCCCGCAGCCTGAACTTTACGCTTTACTTTGATCTTTTTCTCGCATCCATTGGCAATTTCTTCAAGGTTAAGACTAACGCGTATTCTAAGATTACTTCCTTTAGCACGACGCTGACCTCCGCCGAAGCCTCCAAACCCGGAGAATCCGCCGCCAAAGCCACCACCAAAGATATCACCGAACTGGCTGAATATGTCGTCCATATTCATACCACCTCCACCGCCGAAGCCACCATCAAATGCCTGGTGCCCAAAACGGTCGTATTTAGCTCTTTTATCCTGGTTTCCTAAAACTTCATATGCTTCAGCAGATTTCTTAAACATTTCTTCAGCTTCAGTATCTCCTGGATTTTTATCTGGGTGATACTTTAAAGCCTTTTTTCTATATGCTTTTTTGATCTCTGCAGCTGAAGCGTCTTTACTTAAGCCTAATATTTCGTAATAATCTTCTTTCATGTTGGGTTTTTACAAATTTTGTAAAAGCGATTCTTATTTTCCGGTTACTACCTTAGGATATCTTATAATTCTTTCTCCAAGTTTATAACCTGGTTCAACTACATCAACAATCTTGCCTTTAAGATCGTCTGATGGCGCCGGGATTTGCGTTATTGCCTCGTGGATCTCAGAATCAAAATCTGATCCCTGCTCTACATCCATACGCTCAAGACCCTTAGCTTTCAAAGTTTCTTTCAATTTGTTATGGATAAGCTCAATTCCTTTTAGAAGGTTTTCATCACCAGATTTTCTCAATTCATTCATCGCTCTGTCAAAATCGTCCATTACGGGCAGCATGGCTGTCATTACTTCCTGATTGGCAGTCTTGAACAAATCCAGTCTTTCCTTTGAGGTTCTTCTCTTATAATTTTCAAATTCAGCGAAAAGCCTTAAAAACTTATCCTTCTCTTTCTGAACATCTTCTTTTAATCGATCTTCCTCAGAAAGCTCACCTTCATTCAGCTCTGGCTGCTCCTCAGAATTTTCATCATTAGCCTCCACCTCATCAATGGCATTATCTATTGCCTCTTCCACCTGGTCTTTAACCTCTTTATTTTCGTCTTTGATTTTATCTTCTTTTCGGCTCATTATTTAAATTTTTCTTTCACGCACAAGAAGTCAAATTCGTTGCCAATTCAGCTAAAATGTCAAAATGTCACAAGATATTTTTAATAAAATTTTATGAATCACGGTATTCAATTCCTTTTACATTTGCGCCGAACTTTTAAAATCATTAAACCTAATGAAAAGATTATTTTTAAATGCATTTGTTATTGCAGGTCTAGGACTAGCTGTAACCGGATGTAAAGACAACAATAAAGAGGCTGATATGGCTGAAGCTAAAGAAGCTGCTACTGCTGAAGCTGAATCAATGAAATTCATAGTAGATACTGCTTCATCTGTAATTGAATGGAAAGGTGAAAAGCCAACTGGAACTCACACAGGTACAATTAAAGTAGCTAATGGTTCTTTTATGGCTAACGACAGTGTTGTGGAAAGCGGAACTTTTGTAATCAATATGAAATCTATCGAAGTTACAGATCTTGAAGGTGACCAGAAATCAAACCTGGAAGCTCACTTAAAAGGAACAGTTGAAGGGAAAGAAGGAGATTTCTTTAATGTAAACGAATTTCCAGAAGCTACTTTTGAAGTAACTGGGATTACAGAAGAAGAAGGTCAGGCAATGTTACAAGGTAACCTTACTCTTAAAGAAGAAACTAAGAACATCTCATTCCCTGTAAACATCTCTAATGATGGTGATAACATGGAAATCACTAGTGAAGAGTTTACAATTGACCGTACAAAATGGAATGTGAACTATGGTTCTAAATCTGTATTTGATGGTCTTGGTGATAAATTCATCAACGATGAAGTTGCTCTTAAGATAAACCTGAAAGCTAAAAAAGCTTAGTTTAAAATTTGAATCTAAAAAAAGGCTGCCAGTTTTGGCAGCCTTTTTTGTTTTAGGTAAGATCTCCCAAGGCCCTCGAGAGATTGGTATATTTAAAATTATAACCAGCACTCTCTATTTTTTTATTGCTGACTAACTGACTTGACAGCACTATTTGTGACATTTCGCCCAGTAAAGCTTTCAAAGCAAAAGATGGTACGTTAGGTAACCAGACAGATTTTCCCATTTGCTTGGCAAGATCTTTCGTAAGGACTTTATTGGTTACCGGGTTTGGTGCAACGGCATTATATATTCCCGTAAGATGATTTTTAATAGCATATAAAAATATTCCTGCCAAATCTTCAATATGTATCCATGATTGCCATTGCTTACCGCTACCTAAAGCGGCTCCCATATTCAAAGAAATCGGCTTTTTGATCTTTTCCAGCATTCCGCCGTTTTCTGCCAGAACCAATCCAACTCTGATTTTCGCGACATCCAGACCTAGACTTTCAAACTCATCGGCGGCAGCTTCCCATTTTCGAACTACTTCACCAACAAAATTATCAGCAACTTCGCTTTCGTCTTCAAAATATAATTTTTCAAGTGAACTTGGATAAACACCAATAGCACTGGCAGAGATAAAATTCTCTACCTGGTTAGAATTTTCTTTTAAGGTTTTATGAAGCAGGGCTGCGGTTCTTGTCCTGCTTTTGATGATCGTATTTTTATACGACTCTGTCCAGGGTTCAGCTATACCTGCACCGGCAAGATGAACGATTGTATGTACATCTTTGATGCAGCCAGCTTCTATAACATCATTCTTCGGATCCCAGAAAAAACCCTGGTAATCTTCTTTATTTTCAATTTTAGATTTACTGGTAGTGAGGTAATTAACTTTTATTCCTTCTTCCCGACATAAACTGCTAAGCTTTGAGCCGATCAAACCTGTTGCTCCTGTAATTAATACCCGCATATTTTTTCCTGTTAAGATACACAAGACTATTGGGGCTTACCTGATTTTATAAGAGGTTTAACTGCCGGAAAGCTAATTTTTAACAGCTCTTAACATCTCTCGCTTTCCCGGTGGACCAGGTAACTTTTGAACTTCAAAACCTGCAGCAATCATAGCTCTCCTTACACTGCCCTTGGCGGCATAAGTAACCAGAACAGCATTATTTTTTAATGCGCGGTACATTATGTTGAAAATTTCCTCCGTCCAGAGTTCAGGTTGAACTCTTGCTCCAAAGGCATCGAAATAAATAATATCATAAAGATTAGAATCTACGATCTTATCAAATTTCTTCTGAAGTTTAGTCAGCGAAAAATTATTTGATATTTCAGATTCGTATTCCCAATCTATATCATGCATCTTCTGAAACAGATCTCTTTTATCTTCAGCCTGAGCAGCTTCCGGGTAGTTTAAATGCTGAACTTCTTCTGAAGGCACTGGATAAGCTTCAACACCGGTATATTTGATATTCAGACCGAATTGTTTCGATTCTAATGCCGTTAAAAAAGCATTAAGACCTGTACCAAAACCAATTTCCAGTATCGAAATTTCTTTGGCATCATAATTTTCCACGAAATAATGCAGACCCATTTTCAGAAATACATGCCGCGCTTCCTGGATTGCTCCGTGCTTGGAATGGTACTGTTCGTTCCATTCAGGCAAATGAATAGTAACCGAACCATCGTCTGTCTTTATGATCTTTCGCTCCAAATTATTCTTTTAACAGAACTCCATGAGCCAGGAAGCCCGGAGATTTTTTCGGCTCTGTGATCATACTGATCTCTTCTTCACTTTTACCACCATCTTTTGCAAAATGCTTCTGATCTTCTACAGAAGTTTCTTCGATAAAAGCCAGTCCTTCCACGATCACTTCTTTTCCTTCAATATCTTTTGGCATAAAAAAACCGTAATCTTTAAATTTCACCATTGGATCTTCTTCACTGTTCGGTAGCTCCAGCGTCATCCAGCATCCTTTCATTTTACAAACACTATTCACCGTAGTAGTAAATTTAGCCTTAAGCGTGTCACCAGGCTGAAGCTCGTTGAACTTCATTTCCATTTGTGCAGCGGTTAAGCTGTTTTCGGAAGTGATCTTTTCACCAAAACTTTTATAGGTCTCCTGAATTTCCTGCACTTCAACAATTTCACCAGATCTATCAGATTCATTATTCTTACAGGAAATCAAACCTGCAAATAAAAATACTATAAGGATGCTTTTTCTCATGATTACACGTTTTAGAAGACGTTCAGCTTCAAATTTACCAAAAGTTTAGATTTTGATTCTGCTTTTAATTAGGTAAATTTGTAGACTTATCACGTAAATATGAAAAATACAACATCAATGATAGATATAGAGAGAGCTCCCCATTCTAAAATAAATGAAACTAATTTTGACAATCTGGTTTTCGGGCAGGTCTTTTCAGATCATATGATGGAGTGCGATTATAAGAATGGCGAATGGCAAACACCTAAAATAAAGCCATACGGACCTCTTACTCTTGAACCTTCTGCCAGAGTTTTCCATTACGGACAGGCAGTTTTCGAAGGAATGAAGGCTTATAAAGATGATAATGATAAGATCTGGCTTTTTAGACCTGATCAAAACTTCGAAAGAATAAACAGGTCAAGTAAACGTCTTGCTATTCCAGAATTTCCGAAGGAGTATTTTTTCGAGGCATTAGAAGAATTACTGAAGATCGACAAAGACTGGATCAAAAAAGGATTTGGAAACAGCCTTTATTTGAGACCATTTGTAATCGCAACTGAAGCAGGAGTTTCAGCCTCACCAGCGAAAGAATATAAATTTATGATCATTTGCTCTCCAGCTCAGGCATATTATAGCGGAGAAGTTAGAGTTAAGTTCTCTGAAAAATTCAGTAGAGCTGCAGATGGTGGAGTTGGTTTTGCAAAAGCAGCCGGAAATTACGGAGCGCAATTTTACCCAACTAACCTTGCCAAGGAAGAAGGTTTCCAGCAAATTATCTGGACAGATGCTAATACTCATGATTATCTTGAAGAAGCGGGTACGATGAATATTTTCTTCAGAATTGGAGATAAATTGTTGACCGCTCCTACCAATGATAGAATCCTTGATGGAGTTACCAGAAAAAGTGTTCTAACATTAGCTGAAGAATTCAATATTGAAACCGAAGTAAGAAGAGTAAGCGTAAAAGAAATTCTGGAGGCCGCTGAAAAAGGAGAGTTAAAAGAAATGTTTGGATCTGGAACTGCAACGGTGATTAACCCTATCGTTGGTTTTGGATATAAAGACCAGAAATTTGAACTACCTAAAATTGAAGATTCTTACGCGAAATTCTTCAAAGACAAATTGATGAAGATACAGTACAACGAAGCTGAAGACAAGTTCGGTTGGAGACATGAAGTAAAATAAGCTTCAATATATAAATTCAAAAATCCCGGTAATAGCCGGGATTTTTCGTTTTATGAACTTTCCTATTTATCAAGGATCTTCCCGATATTAGGTTTGAAATAATTCGGGCCTTTTAAAACTTTCCCGTCTTCCCGATAAATAGGTTTTCCATCAGCACCAAGTTTACTCATATTGCTGGATTGAATCTCATCAAAAACTTCTTCTATTTTATGTTGCATCCCATGTTCAATAATGGTCCCGCAAAGAATATAAAGCATATCTCCCAATGCATCTGCGACTTCAGTTAAGTCATCATTATTTGCCGCTTCAAGGTATTCTTCGTTTTCCTCTTTCATCAGGTTAAACCTTAAAAGGTTTTTTGCATTTCCTAAATCGGCGATAGGCTTCTCCTCTATTCCTAGTCCAAAAGCAGAGTGAAATTCTTTTACGGCGGCAATTCTTTTCTTCATATTGATTCAAGCTTTAAAAAGTTAACTTTGCATAAAAATAACCAAAATGTTTTCTACCGGACAATTAATATTTGCAGGCTTCTTTGTTGTTTCATTTATAGCTGTTATCATTTTCAGCTACAGAAAAGATACACGTCTCCACAAGAAATATTATAAAGGAAGTTTTTATGTTCTTATTGGTTTCATAGTTTTCATCCTGTTGCTATTTTTTATCAAAACCCAGCTTAATCATTAGTTCCATAGGCTTTGATCTACTTCTGATTTCTGAAATTATTTATATTAGCATCACCTAATCACAACCAGACATGAAAATTTTTAAATACCTCTTATTTCTAACACTTATTTTTATCATTGGAGCTTCGATCTATATTGCCACCAAAGACGGTAAATTTCAGGTGGAGCAAAAATTAATGATGGAAGCACCTCAGGAGGTTGTTTTTAAGGAGGTTAATGATTATACAACATGGGCATATTGGGAGCCATGGTCTCAGGAAGCAGAAGACATGATCGTAGAGTATGGTAAAAAAACCAGCGGTGAGGGTGCATCTTATTCATGGCAAAGTGAAGAAATGGGAGATGGAGAGATGACAACCATAAAATCTAACCCACATAGTACGCTGGAACAAAAGATCACTTTTAAAACTCCATTCGGTGAATCTACCAGTGATGTTTACTGGGAATTTGAACCTCAAGGGGACAGCACTTTGGTTACCTGGGGCATGATTGGAGAACAAAGTTTCATGGAAAAGGCTGCTTTTATTTTTCAGGAAGAAAGTCTTTCGGAAATGATGCAACCAATGTTCGAGAAAGGATTGAATAATCTTCAGGAAGAACTTAAAGTAAAAATGGATAGTTATACTATCAATATTGATGGAATAACCAATCATGGAGGCGGATATTATATGTATATCACAACCGCTAGTAAGATCAGGCAGGTTAGCGATAGAATGGAAAAAATGATCAGTGAAGTCGGTAATTTCATGTCCACTAATAATATTGAGCAGGTTGGTAAGCCATTTGTAATTTATAATGAATGGAATGAAGCTCAGGGCACAGCCATCTATTCTGCAGCTTATTTCACACCTAGCGAAGTGATCACGACATCTGAAAGTTCTGTACTAACCGGTTTTATGCCTAATCAGCGCACATTAAAGACTACACTTAAAGGAGATTACGAAAACCTAAAAGAGGCATGGGATTCTTCTTATGCTTATATTCAGAAGAATGGATTGCAGGCAGATGAAGACGCCAAAGCCTTTGAAGTATATGTTACCGGCCCAAAAGACAACGCCAATCCTGCAGAATGGGTTACGAATATCTATATCCCGTTGATCAAGCAAATTTCAGAAACTGATGATTAAGAATCTTCTGTTGGTATTTATTGGCGGTGGCCTTGGAAGCAGTTTCAGGTTTATAATTAGTAAATATCTGAACGCTTCTTCTCTAATACCTTACGGTACCTTTCTGGTAAATATTGTTGGAAGTCTTATCCTTGGTATCATACTGGGATGGGCACTAAAATCGAATACTTTAAACAGCCCTATCAACTTGATGATAGGTGTTGGATTTTGCGGCGGTTTTACGACCTTCTCTACCTTTTCATTTGAAAACTACTCGCTAATTAAATCTGGAGACTATCTAAGTTTCTCTATTTACTTCTTCGGAAGTATTATTCTAGGTATTCTGGCCGTACTTGCCGGGGTAATAATCTCAAAACTCTTATAGTTAGCATATTACAATACTAAATTCTTAAAAAATATCATTTTAAATAAATACCCCTAATTTTTTAGGGGTATTTATTTTATATATGATAAAAATGAGGTCTAACCCCTAATTTTTTAGGGGTATGCTCATCTATTTTTATACATTTAACCAATTCTTAATAATTAATTATGAAAAAAATTGAAGCAATCATTCGAAAATCTGAGTTCGATGAAACCAAAGAAGCCCTTCACGCCATTGGGGTTACTTTTTTTAGTTACTGGGACGTTACCGGTGTAGGTAATGAAAAGGTTGGTCACGTTTATAGAGGTGTTAGCTACAGCACTGCAGATATCCAAAGGAGGTATCTCTCCATAGTAGTAACCGATTCATTCCTCGAAAAAACAGTAGAAACGCTCCTAAAATCAGCATACACAGGTAAAGTTGGTGATGGGAAAATATTTGTTTCATCGATAGATGAAGCCTACCGTATTAGAACCAAGGAAAAAGGCGGAGAATCCTTAAAATAAATTACTAAAGCAAATTAACGATTAAGAAATTATGGAAGGACTATTAACTATAAATAACGTATGGATGATGATCTGTACAGGGCTGGTGTTTTTCATGCACCTCGGTTTCGCATTATTAGAAATAGGTTTAACCAGACAAAAGAATACCATCAATATTTTATTCAAGAATATCTTCATCATTACCATGGGTCTCTTACTGTATTGCCTACTTGGATTCAATTTAATGTACCCGGGAGAATTTAATGGATTTATCGGCTTTGCCGGCTTCGGATTAAGTAGTCCGCTTGCAGACGGAAGCTTAGATCTCGCTTACAATGAAGGCTATACTTACTGGACAGATTTCCTATTCCAGGGAATGTTTGCCGCAACCGCAGCAACCATCGTTTCAGGAGCTGTTGCTGAAAGAATTAAGCTGAACAGTTTCATGATATTCGTGGTGCTCTATGTTGGAATCATTTATCCTATTGCAGGTTCCTGGAAATGGGGCGGCGGATTTCTTGATGAAATGGGATTCTATGACTTTGCAGGATCTACCCTTGTTCACTCTGTTGGTGGATGGGCAGCGCTTGTCGCTATCTGGCTCCTAGGTGCAAGAATTGGCAAATTCAAAGATGGAAAGATTGGAGCATTCCCAGGGCATAATATGCCTTTTGCCACCGCCGGGGTCATTATCCTTTGGTTAGGTTGGTTCGGGTTTAACGGAGGTTCTGTATTATCTGCAGATCCAGAATTAACTTCATTAACTCTTGTAACTACATGTCTTGCTGCTGCAGCCGGTGGAGTGGCATCATTCATCTTCTCCACTATTCTTTATAAGAATTATGATATCACTATGTTTCTGAATGGAATTCTTGGTGGACTTGTAGGTATTACTGCCGGAGCAGACCAAATGTCGCCAACCGATGCTATTTTGATAGGAGCTATCGCCGGGGTAATAATCGTTCTGGGAGTTGCCTTGATTGACAGAATTAGACTGGATGATCCAGTAGGTGCCGTGGCAGTTCATTTAATCTGCGGAATATGGGGAACTCTTGCTGTAGGTATCTTCGGAAATCTTGCAGGGTTCGATCAATTTATAACACAGCTTGTTGGTGTTGCATGTTATGCAGCCATCTGTATTGTTGGATCTTTTCTCATATTCTATGTTATGAAAGTTACAATTGGAATAAGGGTATCGGCCAAAGAAGAAACCGAAGGCCTGGATATTCATGAACACGGAATGGATGCTTATCCTGATTTCGGCCTGAAACAACAATAAAATGAATGTTGGTTAAACTAAAAAGGAGCGTTCCTCCAAACGCTCCTATAGAATAATCACTTCAAATTCATGATCAATATCAGATCAACCGAGTCGCTAAACTATTAGTTAATCAAATTATCAATCCTTTTTATTATGAAAGTAATTACGACTTCAAAATTAGTAAAATTTCTCTTTTTACTGCCTGTAGCATTCACAACTTCTTCGTTATTAGCACAGGAAGAGGAAGAAACCACAAAATTCACCATAAACGGAAGTGTAGATGCCTATTTCAGGACGAATTTCAACGGATTAAATAAATCTCAGGAAATCGTGGGCGGTGATGAAGCTGAACTCACACCTGCAGCTCCGGCTACTTCCTTTGCAAACGACCCAGGATTTGCTATTGGTATGGCTAATGTTATCCTGGGCTACGAAGGAGATAAAGTTGGGTTTGTAGCCGATCTTGTATTTGGACCTCGAGGGGAAGATGCAGTTTTCTTATCGGCTCCGTCTACTAATATTGTCAACCAGCTTTACGCTTATTATAAGGTGAACGATGCATTGAAATTCACCTTAGGTAACTGGAATACCTTTTTAGGTTATGAAGTGATCTCACCGGTTGCCAATTTCAACTATTCCACTTCCTATATGTTTTCCTACGGGCCTTTTTCACACACCGGATTGAAAGCTGACTTTAGTTTTGATGATAACTGGACCGGAATGTTGGCCGTGATGAATCCTACAGATTATACAGAATTCAATCCTATAGGCAAATATTCCTTTGGCGCGCAACTTGGATATTCAAATGCTTCAGGAAGTGCTTACCTTAATCTTATTTATGGTGAACAATCACTTTCCGATGAAGCTCTTTTTCAAATTGATTTAACAACAGGATGGGATCTTACAGAAACCTTCTATCTAGGCTTCAACGGAACTTACCAGGATACTGATGGTGTTGGGTTTTATGGAGCAGCATTATATCCTCAGCTGGCACTTTCAGATAGTTTCGGTTTAGGGCTTAGAGCCGAATATTTTAAGGAGTTGGAAGATGGCGGTCCGGTATATGGCGCAGATATAAGATCACTTGATTTTACATTAACCGGAAGTTACACCGTTGGTGGATTGATCATAAAACCTGAACTAAGACTGGATAGTATTTCTGAAGAAGTATTTTTGGATCAGGATCTCCAAGCAACCGACAATCTTTCCTCATTCGTTCTGGCAGCGATCTATGCCTTTTAATCAATGACCTTTAAAAGCCTTCACGCCGGCAAGTATTTCTATTTCCAGATCGTTCTCTTTGGGCGGAATGGGACAGGAATACCTGCCGCTGTAGGCACAATAAGGATTATAAGCTTTATTGAAATCCAGGATCACTTCTTTTGAATCTGGAATTCTGAAATCTATATATCTACCTCCTCCATACGTACTCTCACCATTAGTCAGATCAGTAAAGGGTAAAAACAGGTAATCGAAATATTCTGGATCCTGGGTTAATTCCTGGTTCTGATATAAATTCAATTTCAATTCCTTCCCTTTCAGACTAAAATAAAGTTCGCCATATTTTACATATACAGGCTCTCTATCTGTACTCGTCTTCATCGTAAATGGAGATTCTGATGGAGTTCTTACAAATTCAGCTTTTACAATGTACTCAGGATCAATTTCAAAAAAATCGAGTCCTTTAAATTCTTTAAGATCTTTAGGTTCCAGAGGAGATTCTTCAGAATTTGCATATTCAAGATCCAATTCCTTCTGAAATTCTCCAGCACTTTCAATCAGCTTGGCCTCCTGAGCGTGAACCAGGTCTAAGCCCAAAATTATTAAAATACTGAAAGCTAAATAAGTAGTTTTAAACATGAATGGAATTTTAAAGCAATCTAAATTAATAATTAATACAGCGAAAATTTAATTTAATTTTGAAGCATATTACCGGGCATGCAAAAATTATTCAGATCGTATTTTGATTCTTTTGGAGGGCTAAGAAAGGAAATCTGGCTTTTATCGCTGATCACCCTGATTAACCGCGCCGGGACGATGGTGATCCCATTCCTATCACTTTACCTTACTAAAAGCAAAGGTTTCAGTCTTGAAGAGGTTGGCTGGATACTAACATTTTTCGGTTTAGGCTCCGTAACAGGCTCATGGCTTGGAGGTAAACTTACAGATAAAATTGGCCATTATAGAACCATGGCCTTAAGCCTCATTTTATCTTCTGTATTATTTGTATTACTTCAATTTCCTTCTACCTTCTGGTCTATTTGCATCGGAATTTACCTGGTAATGACCGTGGCAGATATTTTTAGACCGGCAGTATTTGTTTCGATTAGCGCATATAGTAAACCTGAAAACAGAACCAGATCTGTGACTTTAATTAGGTTGGCGATTAATCTTGGATTTTCAGCAGGACCTGCAATTGGCGGATTAATTATAGCAACCGCTGGTTATAGCGGATTATTCTGGGTAGATGGTTTGACCTGTCTCGCAGCAGGAATACTTCTATTGAAATTGTTACATCCAAAACGGGCGAAAGAGGAGAAAGAAGATATTGTTCTCCAGGCAAAATCAGCCATGAGCGATAAATTATACCTCATTTTCATCTTGGCTATGATGATCTTCGGGTTTATATTCCTGCAATATTTCTCTACAATTCCACTTTTTTATGCAGATCAGCATCACCTCAGCGAACTCGAAATAGGCTTGTTATTAGGACTTAACGGCCTAACAATTTTCCTTTTTGAAATGCCTTTGATCAAGTTCATGGAGAACAGGAGCCATTCCGTGATAAGCTATGTTATTCTTGGAACTATATTAACCGGTCTAAGCTTTCTTGTAATTAATCTTACCAGTTGGGTGGGAATCCTGGTAGTAGGTATGTTATTGGTAACTATTGGAGAAATGATCGCTTTTCCATTTTCAAACAGTTTTGCACTTACCAGATCTGATGGCAAAAAGAGAGGCTCGTATATGGCTCTTTACAGTATTGCATTTTCAGTAAGCCATATATTTGGGCACAATAGCGGAATGCAACTTATTGATAATTTCGGTTTTGAATTTACCTGGAATACCATGTTAGCCTTATCAATCGTTAGTTGTACATTGTTATTGATCCTTAAAGGATTATTAAAAAAAGAAGCTTTCTAATTCTCCTCTTTCTTCGATTCGTTCTCGCTGTAGAATTTAGATTCACCAAGGTATTTTTTGATGATCTCATTATATTCTGAAGAAAACCTCAAATCCAGAGCTCCTTCTATGTCATATAAAGATTCCATATCAGAATAACCTGTTTTTAAAAGATCTTCCAGGTATAATAATGCCGTCTCGTAATCTCCATCACTTCCAGCGAGGGAAATTATTTTAAGATAGGCCTCAGGATCATTCTTGTTGATGGCAGTTCTAAGAACACTAATGAATATCTTATTTTCTATTGGAGCCGTAGATTTTTGAATAGCATCAAATTCCCTTTTCGTTACAAAATCAAGGTAACCCAACAATCTAAAAGCCATATTTGTCTTAGCCTCACTCGACCCGTCTTTCAATTTTTCAAGCTCATCTACCTGATAAGCCCACCAGCCAATATTCTGAAAATTGACGGTCATGATATCATTGGCAAGCAAATATTCGTATTCTTCCTGCTGCATTTTTTCAAAGTCAACCGCCTGACGAAATTCTCTGCGCTGTTGACGAAATCCATCAGTTTTTTTGAGAGATTTTAATTTATCTTCAATATCCTCCTCATATCCAAAATCTTTATATTTCTCCTCCATTCGCTCCAGCTTTTCAAAGGCATCAAAATATTTCCTGGTTCTCCTTAAACTTTCTACAAAATTGATCTCATCATCATATAACTTCTGAATAAAACCTTCATCTTTTGGTCTTAGTCCATTCTTTATCGCTTCCAGCGTAAAGCCTGTCATTGCATTCGATATTACTGCAGGACTCGGCCATTCATTTTCCATTCCATCAAAATAATAGATGTCAGAGGTGAAATCCAGATCCTCATAAAACTTAGTATAGCTTTCCATTTGATAAACCATATAATCTTTATCACCTGCAATACCTACGAACATGTATGGATTATTCTTATCCAGGTAATCTTGATTCACAAATGAATTCCCAACAGCCATCACTCCAGCCATCTTCTTGTAGATTAGCGGCAAGGCTGAACCAACCTGAGCACCTTCACCCATACCAGCAGTATAAACAAGTTCTGATTTAATCGGAAATGAACTTAGAACGCTATTCATCATAGCTGTAGCCGTATTAATGATACTATCTATAGGTTTTGACTTAAGGTTAAAATTTGAAGAGGCCACAATATATTTCTGATTTTCTGCCGCAGTTCGAAACAAGTTTGCCGTGTTAGCACCTCTACCTTTGGTATCAAATACAAAAATAACGGGCCATTCCTTTTCAGTTGTATAATCTGTAGGAACATAAAGCGCATAAGTGTCGTCTCCGGCATATGGAATGGGAAGTGAATCGGTTACCCCTCCTTTTATAATTCGATACTCCTGTGCAAAAATGCTAGATAAAGTGAAAACAGTTAGAACTGTTAATAGCAGTCTTTTCATAATTTAGATTATATCCTTAAATATAGGAATTGCATCATTAACTATTCCATAAAAAAAGCCTGTTGCAGAAACAACAGGCTTTTCATAAGTCTTTTCGATAATTTTATTTATTTACAGGCTGATATTTCAGCTTTGGCTTTTCTGGAAAAAACAGTTTAGCTAATAATGAGATAACCAGTAAATCTGCAAAGATCAGGAACATTACTCGTATAACTTCAATACCATCAAATGCTAATCCGGTAAATCCTACAACTCCTGTAATCAATGCGAGTACTAAAAATAATAATGCTTTGCTTTTCATAACTTGTTCTTGCTTTCTTTTCAACAAATTTAAGTACAGATTAGACGTATTATTCCTAAGAAAATTACAATTAGATTCATTTTAACTAAAAAAAAATTCCGCCATGTCCAATTGTTAAAAATTAGATTTAAAACCACCAGTTTTAACAATTGTTCTTAGAATGAAATTTGAACTGCTTCAGTAAATTTTAAGAAAGAAACCAGGACTGGTTAGAAATTACCAACACGTTGCTTGATAGGAGCATCTTCTACGACATTAGAAAGAATGATATGGGTTCTGGTTTCTCCGTAAGTGATCAATCTGTCTATTAGTTTTTCGAGATGAACCTGATCATGAAGTATGACCTCCATAATTATATTTTCGTTTCCGGTGATACGATAACAATTTACTACTTCCTTGAAAGTTTTGACGGTTTCCAAAAATGCCTTAAGTCTTCCCGTAAATGCTCTTAAGGTAATCACCGCTCTTAATTGATATCCTGTTTTCTGATGTGAAAGGTTCACTTTATAGGAGCTTATCACTCCCGAGTCTTCCATTTTTTTAACTCGTTCAGCAACTGCAGGTGAGGTCAACCCTACTTTTCTACCAATTTCAGAAAAAGACGCCCTTGCATTTTTCTGTAATTCCTCCAATATGGCCCAGTTTAATTTATCCAGATTCATTTAAAGTTATTATATGTAATTTCTTTTAAATTTAAATATAATTATCATATTAACTAATTATTTTAAAGACAAGTATGCATTCTGAATAGTAATTTAGATGAAAATTGCTATAAAATGTCTTACTTTTCCAGAAGCTCTGAAAGCCCGCGTCAAGCCTTATATTTAAAGGCTCGTGAGATCATGCATATGTCTAAATATATTTCAGATTACCTGGTTCCAGATCTTGCTGTTTTAAATGAAAATGGGAATGAAGATAAATATGTCTATTTTACTGGAGACATTGTAAGACATTCTAATTCTTTGATACCTAATATCATTAAGGCAGAGAATGAGTTTTTTCAAGAAGCAAGAACTCAGTATGTCAATGCGATCGGAACTTTAACCGACAGGTTATCCAGAAATTGTGAGAAACTTGAGTTTACTAATAGTAACGGGAAAGAGTTCGTAAATCTTCTAAGAAAAGAAATTCAGAAATTCAGAAAGCTTCAGCGTGTCTGGAAACTTACTTTATAATTCTAGTACTACTCATAAAAAAACCCGGTTTAATTAAACCGGGTTTTTTGTTCTATATAATTAGAATTACATATTTCTTCTATACTGGCCTCCTACTTCAAATAAAGCGTGAGTGATCTGACCCAGTGAACAAACTTTGGTGGCTTCCATAAGCTCTTCAAATAAATTCTCATTATTTACAGCAGCTTTCTGAATTCTCTCCAGAGTTTCATCTGCCTTGGATTCTTTTGCTTTATGCAGTGTATCTAAAGTCTTGATCTGAGCCTCTTTTTCTTCTTCAGTTGCTCTAATTACTTCTCCTGGTGTCACTGTTGGCGACCCGGTTGAACTCAGGAATGTATTTACACCTACAATTGGATAATCGCCATTATGCTTTAAAGTTTCGTAATACAGGCTTTCTTCCTGGATCTTACCACGCTGATACATGGTTTCCATCGCACCAAGAACGCCGCCTCTTTCAGTGATCCTGTCAAATTCGGTTAGCACAGCTTCTTCAACAAGATCTGTAAGCTCTTCAATTATAAATGATCCCTGGATTGGATTTTCATTTTTCGTAAGACCTAATTCTTTGTTTATGATCAGCTGAATCGCCATCGCCCTTCTTACTGAAGCCTCTGTAGGAGTAGTAATCGCTTCATCATAAGCATTTGTATGTAGCGAATTACAGTTATCATAGATCGCGTACAATGCCTGAAGCGTAGTTCTAATATCATTGAAATCGATCTCCTGCGCGTGTAATGATCTACCTGAAGTCTGTATATGATATTTCAGCATTTGAGCTCTGGAATTAGCTCCGTATTTATGTTTAAGCGCTTTAGACCAGATCCTTCTGGCAACACGACCAATTACAGCATATTCCGGATCTACACCATTAGAGAAGAAAAATGATAAGTTTGGTCCAAACTTATTGATATCCATTCCGCGGCTCAAATAGTATTCTACGTAAGTGAATCCATTAGCTAGCGTAAACGCTAACTGCGTAATTGGATTTGCTCCTGCTTCAGCTATATGATATCCAGAAATGGAAACCGAATAAAAATTCCTGACCTTCTCTTCTATAAAGTATTCCTGAACATCACCCATCAATCTTAGAGCGAATTCAGTAGAGAAAATACAGGTGTTTTGTGCCTGATCTTCTTTTAAAATATCAGCTTGCACTGTTCCTCGAACTACGCTGATCGTTTCCGCTTTTATTTTTTCATAAACATCCTTTGGCAGGATCTGATCTCCGGTTAAACCTAATAACATTAAACCAAGACCATTATTTCCTTCCGGAAGGTCACCTTTATAAGATGGTCGATCTATATCATTATCATCATAAAGTTCCTTAAGCTTGGCCTCAACCTTATCTTCCAGGCCATTTTCCTTGATATATTTTTCACAATTCTGATCGATGGCGGCATTCATGAAGAATCCCAGCAACATAGGAGCCGGACCATTGATCGTCATCGAAACAGAAGTCATCGCATCTGCAAGGTCGAACCCTGAATACAATTTCTTCGCATCATCCAGACAGCAAATAGATACTCCTGAATTACCGATCTTACCATAGATATCAGGCCGATGGTCTGGGTCGTTACCATATAGTGTAACCGAATCGAATGCCGTGGAAAGACGTTTTGCAGGAAGACCTGCGCTTACATAATGAAACCTTCTATTAGTTCTTTCCGGTCCACCTTCACCCGCGAACATTCTTGTAGGATCTTCACCTGTTCTTTTAAAAGGATACAACCCTGCAGTATATGGGAATTCTCCCGGTACATTCTCCTGAAGACACCATAAAAGGATATCACCCCAGGCCTTATATTTAGGTAGTGCTACCTTTGGAATTTGTGTATGAGAAAGTGACTCGGTATGTGTATCAATTTTAATTTCCTTGTCCCGAACTTTAAAACTATAAACCGGCTCCTTGTACTTGGTTACCTTATCATTCCACGCCAGGATCATTTCCCAGTTATAAGGATCCAGATCCATTTTGGTCTTATCGAATTCAGCAAATAGCAGCTTTAAAAAGTCTGACTGTGAATCTTCAGCTACTTCATAAATTCCATCCTGATCTATTCCGTTCTTGTCTAAATAATTGTGCTGATCCTGACCAAATTCAGTTTTAATTCCAGCTACGGTCTCAATAGTTTTAAAGATTCCGTAGAGTCTTTGCGCAACTTCAACCTGAGCATTCGCCTTTTCATCATAACTCCTATTATTTTCAGCAATTTCTGAAAGGTAACGCGTACGCTTTGGAGGGATCACAAAGATCTTTTCACTCATTTCTTTCGAAATTTCAAAAGTTGAGGAAAGTCCGGACTTGGTCTTTTCTTCAACCTCATCCATAATACTTTTATAAAGCGTATTCATTCCCGGATCATTGAACTGAGAAGCGATCGTTCCAAAAACAGGAAGCGTTTCAGCATCTGAGTGCCATAACTGGTGATTACGCTGGTATTGTTTTTTTACATCTCTAAGCGCATCCTGGGCTCCTCGTTTATCGAATTTATTGATCGCCACAAAATCTGCGAAATCCAGCATATCAATTTTTTCCAGCTGAGTTGCAGCACCAAATTCAGGCGTCATTACATATAAAGAAACATCTGAATGATCTAAAATTTCTGTATCACTCTGACCAATTCCTGAAGTTTCAAGAATTATAAGATCATACTCTGAAGCCTTTAATACATCTACAGCTTCAGCAACATATTTAGACAGAGCAAGATTTGCCTGTCTTGTTGCCAATGAACGCATGTACACACGTTCATGATTAATAGAATTCATTCTAATTCTATCTCCGAGTAAAGCTCCACCTGTTTTCTTTTTAGACGGATCTACAGAAATAATCCCGATATGTTTTTCCGGGAAATCCATTAAGAATCTGCGTACCAGTTCGTCTACCAAACTTGATTTACCAGAACCACCGGTCCCTGTTATTCCCAAAACAGGTGCTCCATTTTCTTTATATGAATCTTTATTAAAATATTTTTTGAACTCATCATGCCTGTTTTCGGCAAGTGAGATAAGCCTTGAAATAGTATTTACGTCTTTATTCTTAAGATTCTCCTCTACCTTATCTGAGTTCTCAAGATCTGGAACCTCGTTATCAACCTGTTTGATCATATCATTGATCATCCCCTGAAGTCCCATTTCTCTACCATCATCTGGCGAATATATCCTGTCTATCCCATAATCCATCAATTCCTTGATCTCTTCTGGAAGGATCACTCCTCCTCCACCTCCAAAAATCTTAATATGGCCGGCACCTTTTTCATTTAGAAGGTCATACATATATTTAAAATATTCTGTATGTCCACCCTGGTATGAGGTCATAGCAATAGCCTGCGCATCTTCCTGAATCGCGCAATTCACCACTTCTTCCACGCTTCTATCATGGCCTAAATGAATTACCTCCACACCAGTTGCCTGGATGATTCGGCGCATGATATTTATCGCTGCATCATGCCCATCAAAAAGTGAAGCGGCAGTTACAATTCTTATTTTATTTTTAGGTTTATAGGGAGTTTGTTGTTCCATTTTTAATAGAGTCTGAATTTTGGACCTGCAATTTACGAAAATCGCAATGAAAAAGAGATTTTAAAATCTAAGAGAAAAGAAAAAAAGCCACCTTGAGGGAAGTGGCTTTTCTACTGGTAAATGAATTTTAATAATTCCAGGTATCTACACCCAAACCATCTGCAATCCTTTTACCAAGTTCCTCGTCTGCCTTAGACCAATGTCCAAGCTGACGTTTGATAATTTCATCTTTCTTAGGACCATCAATCTGGCTCATGGATCCTACTGTATTACTCACCAAATTGCTTTTTGCCTCCGGCGTCATTATTCTATAAAGGTTTCCCGGCTGAGTAAAATGATCATCATCGCCAGATGCAGGATCATTTCTATCATACCATGCAGCCTCGTCATCATTTATCTGCGGCGCCTTCAACTTATATTCTTCCTCAACACTTATATCATCGAAGCTATTAGGGAAATAATTTTCTGAACGGCCATGATTCCCATCAACTCTCATAGAACCATCCCTCTGGTAGTTATTTACCTGATATGGGCAACGGTTAACCGGTATCTGTTCGTAATTGGCACCTAACCTGTATCTGTGAGCATCAGGGTAAGAAAGCAGTCGACCCTGTAGCATTTTATCTGGAGAATATCCGATACCATCTACAATATGCGCAGGCGCAAAAGCTGACTGCTCTATTTGAGCGAAATAGTTATCAGCATTCTTGTTCAATTCCATCTTACCAACTTCGATCAATGGGTAATCCCCATGCGGCCAAACTTTAGTTAGATCAAAAGGATTCCACTTATAATTCTTAGCTTCTTCCTGAGGCATCACCTGGATCTTTAAAGTCCAGCTAGGAAATTCCCCATTTTCAATATGCTCTAAAAGATCCTGCTGCGAAATATCTGGATTTTTACCGGCCATTTCAGTAGCTTCCTCATCTGTAAAATTCTTAATTCCCTGATCTGTCTTAAAATGGAATTTTACGTAGAAACGTTCATCCTTAGAATTGATCATCGAAAAAGTATGAGATCCATAACCATTCATATGTCTATATCCATATGGAGTACCCCTGTCACTCATCAAAATTAAAACCTGGTGTAGAGACTCAGGATTCAAAGACCAAAAATCCCAACGCATAGTCTGAGATTTCATATTTGTGAATGGATGCCTTTTTTGAGTATGAATAAAATCTCCAAACTTCTTAGGATCTTTTATAAAGAAAACCGGCGTATTGTTACCTACCAGATCCCAGTTCCCATCTTCGGTATAAAATTTCAGAGAAAATCCTCTTGGATCACGGTCTGAATCTGCAGACCCCTTTTCTCCTCCCACCGTTGAAAACCTGGCAAGCATATCTGTCTTTTTCCCAACTTCTGAAAAGATCTTAGCGCGCGTATATTTAGTTATATCGTTTGTTACGGTAAATGTTCCAAAGGCACCAGAACCATTCGCATGAACTACTCTTTCAGGAATTCTTTCTCTATTGAAGTGAGCCATCTTTTCATGCAGCACATAGTCTTCCAGCAACAAAGGTCCGCGTCTTCCAACACTTAATGAATCTTCATTCTCAACGTACGGTCTGCCCGATGCAGTTGTTAATCTCTTTTTTTCGGACATAAAATAAATTTTATTTGATTAATTGATTGGTGAAATTAGCTCATCCTTTTCTATAACCAAAATCGATTGTTTTAATATTTTTATAACTTTTCGCGATGGTTAGTTAAAATTTTAGGGTTTATATTTGATTCAAAATTTTACCATGAAAAAGATCTTTTTACTCGCTAGTTTATTCTTCTTATCCTCTTGTGCTGAACTGCAACAAATTGCCTCACAATTACCTCAGGAATATGGAGTATCAGATTCCGAAATAAATTCAGGTCTTAAGCAGGCATTGCAATTTGGAATAGATAAAGAAGTTACCAACCTGGCGAAAGAAGATGGTTTTTTCAGGAATGAACTGGTTAGAATTAGCCTACCGCCAGAACTGCAAAAAGTAGATAAGACACTCAGAGATGTTGGTTTAGATGCACTAGCAGATGAAGGTTTAAAAGTACTGAACCGCGCTGCCGAAGATGCAGTTAGTGAAGCCATTCCGGTTTTTGCAAACGCCGTTACTCAGATCACTTTTGCAGATGCTCGTAATATTCTACTTGGCCCTGAAGACGCAGCTACTTCTTATTTAAATGGAAAGACGGAACAGGAATTATACAGCCGCTTTAATCCAATTATCAGTAATTCCCTGGACAAGGTTGGAGCAACTCAGGTCTGGAAAAATATCATTCAGAAATACAACTCTTTACCTATAACTTCCAATGTAAATCCTGATCTTCCGGATTATGTAACGAATGAAGCACTTGATGGAGTTTTTCTTATGATCGCAAAGGAAGAAAAGGACATAAGAAATTCGCTAGCCGCCAGAACCACAGACCTTCTAAAACGTGTATTCGCGTTACAGGATAGATAGGCTTTTTCTCACATTCTATAATTTTTTAACAATTTTAGTCTGATTACCAGTCTATTTTAAAAGAAACTTAACTACGCGTTATAATTCTATAAGCAGCTTCCTGTGTAGCTTTGTTGACAGACGAAAGGATTGATGAAGAATGATTAGATTAAAAATTGCTATGTTTAGAATTTTTGAAAATAAAACCAGAGAAGAACGTTTGTGTGACAAATATTCAAGGTTAATGCAGCGTGCTTATAAAATAGCTCTAATAGATAAGGAGAAAAGCGATCAACTTAACGCTCGCGCCAGAAAGATTCTTGCGGAGTTAAGAAGAATGGATTGCAGCCTTGTTGAAACTAGAGGTGAAACTGCTTAAAGTAATCCAGCGCTTTTAAGAGTCGGCTACCATACCAGCTGAAATACTCCCCATCCACAATCAAAACTTCAGAAGAATACTTATTAAATTCTGGTATGTGTTTTTCCTCAAATGGAAAAGGTTCTGAAGACAACATACAAATATCAATATCCTTTTCAATTAATTCCTCAGCATTTGTTTCTGGATATCTTTTCTCTTCAAAAACATTTTCAAAATTATTCAACTCTAGCATTTCATTTATGAATGTGCCTCTACCAACCACCATTAATGGATTGTTCCATATAAAATAAGCAACTTTTCTCTTTTCAGAGCCTTCAGCCATTTCGGCCAAATGATCAATTTTCTTTTTAATGGAATTTACCATGGTTTCAGCCAATTCTGAACAATTGAAAATCTTACCGTATTGCTGCATCAAATCATAGACATCACTAAGATTTGCGACATCGGAAATATGAACAGGTGCAATCTTTTCTAATTCTTCAACCATCTCCTTCGTATTCTCCTCCTTATTACAAAGGATGATATCAGGTTCAAGTTCTCTTACTTTTCTAAAAATTACTTTTTTAGTTCCGCCCAGCGTGGTTTTTGTATCCCTTAAATGAAAAGGGTGAACGCAGAAATGAGTGATTCCAATAATTGATTCTTCAAGCCCGAGATCCACAAGAAGTTCCGTCTGACTTGGAACCAACGATATAATTCTTTTTGGAGCAGTTTCAATTTTTAGATTTCTACCTAACTGATCCTGAATTTCCATAATTGATTTACAATCTTTCTAATTCTACTGCCATCTGGTTTTGCATTGCTTCAGCTTTGGCAGCGGCTATTTCAGCAAAATTTGAAGAATCTGAAGCGTAAATAATTTTTCGGGAAGAGTTTACCAGCAAACCTACATCCTTGTTCAATCCGTATTTACAAACCTCTTCCAGACTTCCACCCTGAGCTCCAACACCAGGAACCAGCAGGAAATTATTTGGAATTATCTTTCTTATATCTGCCAGGTATTCGGCTTTAGTCGCTCCAACAACATACATTAGATTCTCCGAATTCTCCCAGGTTCTAGAAGTTTTGATCACCTTCTTGTATAGATCTTCATCTCCTGTTTTTAAAGTTTGAAAATCGAAAGCACCTTCATTTGAAGTGAGAGCCAAAAGGATCGTGTGTTTGTTCGTGAATTCCAGGAACGGCTCCACCGAATCTTTTCCCATATATGGCGCCACGGTAATCGAATCGAAGCCCAGATCATCAAAAAATGCCTTGGCGTACATTCTTGATGTATTCCCTATATCACCTCTTTTTGCATCTGCTATGGTGTATAGATCTGGATATTCAGAGTGTAAATATTCAATAGTCTTTTTAAGCGATTTCCAACCGGAAACTCCAAGAGCTTCATAGAAAGCGATATTCGGTTTATATGCCACACAATATTCATGCGTGGCATCTATGATCGCTTTATTGAAACTGAACACAGGATCTTTTTCGGAAAGCAAATAGGTTGGGATCTTTTCTAGATCTGTATCCAGGCCTACACATAAAAATGATTTCTTTTTAAAGATCTGCTCCGTCAGTTCCTGTGATGTCATAAAAATTTTCCGTTTTCGGGTTTATAGGATATCAGAATTCTCCTTTAGCTTCTCTGTATTTTCAGCCAACTGAAGTTCATCAATGATCTTTTGAATATCTCCGTTAATGATATTGGAAAGATCATATAGTGTTAGATTAATTCTATGATCGGTCACACGACTTTGCGCGTAGTTGTAGGTTCTAATCTTTGCACTACGGTCACCACTGGAAACCATCGAATTTCTTTTGGCAGCATCGGCTTCCATCTTCTTAGCCAGTTCCATTTCATATAATCTTGATCTAAGTACACGGAAAGCTTTTTCCTTATTCTTATGTTGAGATTTTTGATCCTGACATTGTGCTACCAATCCAGTTGGTTCGTGAGTAAGACGTACCGCAGAATAAGTGGTGTTTACTGACTGACCTCCAGGTCCAGATGAACAGAAATAATCTATTCTTACATCCTTCGGATCTATTTCTACATCAAACTCTTCTGCTTCGGGAAGCACCATAACGGTTGCTGCTGAAGTATGCACTCGCCCCTGTGTTTCTGTTTGAGGAACACGTTGAACACGGTGTACACCAGCTTCAAATTTCATAGTCCCATAAACATCTTCACCAGAAACTTCAAAGATCATCTCTTTAAATCCACCACTGGTACCTTCGCTAAAATCCACGATATTGTGGCTCCAGCCTCTGCTCTCCACATATTTGGTATACATACGATATAGATCTCCTGCAAAGATACTGGCTTCATCACCACCTGTACCCGCACGAATTTCCATCACTACGTTCTTACCATCTTCAGGATCTTTAGGAATAAGCATCATTCTGATCTTTTCCTCTAATTCAGGAAGTTGCCCTTTAGCTTCATCTAATTGAAGTTTGGCCATTTCAGTCATTTCAGGATCGCTCCCGTCTGAAATTATTTCTTCAGCTTCGCTAATATTATCGGTCAAGCTAATGTATTTCTCACGCTCGTCCATCAAAGCCCTAAGGTCTTTGTATTCTTTATTTAATTCAATATATCGCTTCTGGTCTGAAATCACATCCGGCTGGATAATCAAGTCGTTCACCTCGTCAAACCGCTGCTTTACGATATTAAGTCTCTCAATCATATATTACTACTGAATTTAGGATAGCAAATTTACGATAATTTGCCTGAAATTTCAGAGAAAGCTTTAAAGGCTTTCCATTTCAGCTACAGCCTCATGACTGCGGGCAAAAGATGTAAATTTTACAAGTCCTGCAATTCCGAGAATATAGAAAAATCTATCGGGAAAATAAAACTCATAGAATTCGAGGTAGTAAGCGATAAAAGAAGTGATGTCTGAAAAGACAAGACAGAGAGTTGCTGCCGTAAAATAGAAAGAAGTTCTATCTGAATACCTGTTACTATAGGAAATGGCCGCGATCACCATCGCGATCATAGAAACTCCGTAAATATAAAATAAGACATCCAGGCCTGGATAAACGTACTGCCCAGGCACCATACCCACCAGCATGTACAGCATTCCTAAGTTCAGGAAGAACACCACCACAAATAAAATCTTCTGAAATAAGTTAGTTTTAAGTTTTTTTAATTCAGGAACTACGACCAGTACCAGTAAAGTATAAGCTGAAATTCTCATTAAAAAGGTAGCCGTGTTGGCAATGGAATTTTCGTAGTAGAACAATAACAAATCAGAAACTAACAGACAGAAAAATGCGCTTAACATTCTCTTACCATAAGTTTTTTGCCAAAGTAAAATGAGCAGGAAAATTCCTGTACTAATTAAACGCGCCCATCTACTTAGTTCCTGATCATATTCAAATATGATATAGAAATTGGCCAGTAAAAGTATCAGCGTAATTGCTGACATTAGAGATTTCGGTAACATGATAATTTGGTTGATCAGAAATACTTACGTAAAAATCAGAAAGTTGGTTTTAAAAAACTGAAATTAATTTAATTGATAACTGCAGATTTTTTCGAATTCTTTGAGTTTATGGCAAAAGCAAGTAAAAATGCCACTCCAATGATATTGGCTAATCTATCCAAATAGAAAAATTCGGTGAATTGTAAATAATGAGCATTGTAGTAAAATATGTCTGAAAGCACGAAACCTAAAGAGACGATCACAAGGTAAAAACCTTTTCCGTCTGCATACCTATTGAGATAAGAGAGCGACGCTGCAGCGAGAGCTAAGGAAAGAATTCCCAGTAAATAAAATAAACTGATAAATAATGTATTTTGATGGCTTCCGGGAAGTGTTTCTGCCATTACATGTAACACATAAAGATCTATCGCCACGATAAAGCATGCGATAACAATGGTAATTAAATTGAATTTAAGTTTTGAAAGTTTCGGCATTAATAGCAATATCAAATTGAGATACGCCAAAATTCTAACGATATAAACGAAATACTTCACAACAGGCATTTCATAAAAAACAAGAAGCCCATCGCAAATCACCAACAAAGCAAAAACAGCTAGTAACTGGTAGCTTTTAACGCTTTTGAAAAGAAAAATTAAAAGAAAAATTGCTGTAGTCAAAAACCTGAACCACCTGTCTATAAACGGATCTAAATAATAGATTGCCAAAAGATTGACGGCGATAAGTATACCCGTGATTAGGGCTAGCCAGATTTTCATTGATGATTTCGTGTAATCTACTGCGTAGATAATAATTCTCAAAAAAACCTAAATTCTATGTAATAAGGAAGTAAATTTAAAATTATGATTAACGGTATTCATAATTTCCATGTTCACTTTTTATGGTAAGCTTTTTAGATTTTGAAGCCTCTACTCTACCAATGATCTTTGCATCTACATCAAAGGATTTGGAGATCTTGATAATTTCAGGAGCAACACTCTCATCAACATACAGCTCCATACGATGGCCCATGTTAAATACCTGATACATTTCTTTCCAATCGGTTTTGCTTTCTTCCTGTATCAATTTGAAAAGAGGAGGAGTATCAAATAGATCATCCTTAATGATGTGGTTCTTATCGATGAAGTGAAGGATCTTTGTTTGTGCACCACCACTACAGTGAACCATCCCATCTATCTTTTCGTTTCCTATGTCATTAAGGATCTTTTTAATTATAGGCGCGTATGTTCTTGTTGGTGATAATACTAATTTTCCGGCATCGATAGGACTATTCTCAACCTTATCGGTAAGTTTTTTTGTACCGGAATAAACCAATTCTTCCGGAATTGAACTATCGAAACTTTCAGGAAATTTTTCAGCTAATACCTTTGAAAAAACATCATGTCTAGCTGATGTCAATCCATTGCTTCCCATTCCGCCGTTATATTCTTTTTCATAAGAGGCCTGCCCAAAGGAAGAAAGTCCTACGATCACATTACCGGGCTTGATATTAGCGTTATCTATAACCTTATTTTTCTGCATCCTTGCTGTTACCGTAGAGTCTACGATAATAGTTCTCACTAGATCACCAACATCTGCAGTTTCACCTCCGGTAGAATGAATTTCTACTCCAAAATCTTTTAATTCGGCGATCAATTCTTCGGTACCATTAATTATAGCTGAAATAACTTCTCCCGGAATCAGGTTCTTATTCCGACCGATCGTTGAAGAAAGCAAAATATTATCTGTAGCTCCAACGCAAAGAAGGTCATCAATATTCATGATCAAAGCGTCCTGTGCTATTCCTTTCCAAACTGAAATATCTCCGGTCTCCTTCCAGTACATGTAGGCAAGTGAAGATTTTGTTCCCGCACCATCGGCATGCATGATCAAACAATGATCATTACTACCGGTTAAATGATCTGGAACGATCTTACAGAAAGCCTTTGGAAATAGCCCTTTATCTACATTTTTAATAGCATTATGCACATCTTCTTTCCCGGCTGAAACACCTCTTCCAGAATATCGCTTACTTACTTCTTTACTCATGACTTTTTCTTAGAGGTCTCAAAGATAATTAGTTTAAACAGTTCTCGTAAATAATCAGGATATTTTAAAATAAAAAGCCACGCTTTGTGCGTGGCTTTTAAAATTTCAGTTTAAAAGAAACTTATCTTGTGAATAACATTTCTCTATACTTGGTCAATGGCCAAAGTTCATCATCTACCAATAACTCAAGTTTGTCACAATGATATCTTATCTCTTCAAAGAATGGTTTTACATCATCACAGTAAGCAAAAGCTTTCTTTTCAGCATCATCAATCTTGTTCGCAACTTTTCTTGCTTCGATCATCGCATTCACATTAGAATTAATGCTGGCAATGTGTGCAGAAATGCTTTCAATGATTTCTAATTGCTCCTTAGCATGTCTTGCGTATTCATTTCCGTAGATCTCTTTAAGTCCACGAACGTTCTTAATTAAAATATTCTGGTAACGAATAGAAGTTGGAATCACATGATTTCTGGCGATATCTCCAAGAATACGACCTTCGATCTGAATTCTCATCGCATATTCCTCCAATTCGATCTCGTGACGAGCTTCGATCTCAGTCTCATTCATCACTCCTAATTCTTTATATAGAGCGATCGTTTTCTTGCTAACCTGAGCTTTTAAAGCTTCCGGCGTAGTTCTGTTATTACTTAAACCACGCTTTTTAGCTTCTTTTTCCCAGGCTTCTCCGTATCCATCACCCTCAAAACGAATCTTCTTAGACTTCTTGATATATTCTCTAAGTACATTAAAGATCGCATCGTCTTTCTTCATTTTCTTATCCTTGATAAGCTTATCAACCTCAACTTTGAAGTCTTTTAATTGCTTAGCAACGATACTGTTTAATACGGTCATCGCTCCGGCACAATTGGCTAATGATCCTACTGCACGGAATTCGAATTTATTTCCTGTAAACGCGAAAGAAGATGTACGGTTTCTATCTGTATTATCAAGTAGAATTTCCGGTATTTTACCAACTACGTTAAGCTTCAATTCAGTTTTCTCTTGTGGAGAAAGTTTTCCATCAGTTACTTTTTCAAGTTCGTCAAGTACTTTAGTTAACTGTGAACCGATAAATACTGAAATAATTGCTGGTGGTGCCTCGTTTGCTCCCAGACGGTGATCGTTTGAAGCACTTGCGATAGCCGCTCTCAATAATTCCTCATTATCATAAACCGCTTTGATCGTATTTACGAAAAATGTAAGAAACTGTAAGTTTTTCATTGGTGTTGAACCTGGAGATAATAAGTTCACTCCAGTATCTGTTGCCAATGACCAGTTATTATGCTTACCACTACCGTTTATTCCGGCGAATGGTTTTTCATGCATTAATACTGCAAGATTATGTCTTTCTCCTACCTTCTTCATCACATCCATGATCAATGAATTGTGATCTACTGCAAGGTTTGCCTCCTCAAAAATCGGAGCAAGTTCGAACTGGTTCGGTGCAACCTCGTTATGACGAGTTTTTACCGGGATACCTAATTTCATACACTCGATTTCAAGATCCATCATAAAAGCAATCGCTCTTGAAGGAATAGATCCAAAATAGTGATCATCTAATTGCTGCCCTTTTGCAGGAGAGTGACCAAGTAGTGTTCTACCTGTAAGTGTAATATCTGGTCTTGATGCTACAAGAGCTGAGTCTATAAGAAAGTATTCCTGCTCCCATCCAAGAGTAGCATTTACTTTCTTCACATTTTTATCAAAATACTTAGCTACATCTGTAGCAGCCTGATCGGCAGCCTGTAATGCTCTAAGTAATGGTGTTTTATTATCTAATGCCTCTCCTGTGTAAGAAACAAAGATCGTTGGAATACATAAAGTTGTTCCCCAGATAAATGCAGGAGATGTAGGATCCCAAGCTGTATATCCACGAGCTTCAAAAGTATTTCTAATACCTCCGTTCGGGAAACTAGATGCATCTGGTTCCTGCTGAACTAATGATCCGCCTCCAAACTTTTCAACCGCCATACCTTCGCTTAGTGGCTCAAAGAAAGAGTCATGCTTCTCTGCAGTAGCTCCGGTTAATGGTTGAAACCAGTGAGTATAATGAGTAACTCCCTTAGAGATAGCCCATTCCTTCATTCCGGTAGAAATATGATCTGCAACATTACGGTCAATTTTCTTTCCCGTATTCATGGCATCTATCACATTAGTATAAGCCTCTTTAGTAAGAAACTGTCTCATCACAGTTTCATTAAATACATTACTAGAGAAGATCTCTGACCTTCTTGAAGGCTCTTCTACCTTAACAGCCTTTCGGTTTAAAGTTTCTTTTAAAGCTTGAAATCGTAAAGTTGACATATTGAATATTTAAGTTGTGTTTTACCTTAATTAATACATTTTGAAATGTAAAAAGCCGAAAATCATATCGTTAACCGGCTTGAAGGTGCGAATATAGGATTTCTGTGTTGAATTTTTAAAGATTTAAACCTTAAAAAATGCTAAAATTTAAATTTTACCCCTAAAAAAATAGGGTGTAAATAAAAATTAACTTCCTTTTTGTTTTTGACACCCCGACACGAAAGGGGTTTAAGATTAAATTAATATTTTTGAATCTTTAACATCCAATTTAAATATTCATTAATTATGAGCAGTAAGGCAAAACTTGAGTACATCTGGCTGGATGGATATTATCCAACCCAAAATATGCGTAGTAAGACAAAAATCGAAGACAACTTTAGTGGAAAACTAAAGGACTGCCCGATTTGGTCATTTGACGGTTCTTCTACAAAACAGGCTGAAGGTGGATCTTCAGACTGTCTATTAAAACCAGTTGCGATCTATCCAGATCCAGCACGTAAGAATGCATACCTGGTTATGTCTGAAGTTCTTAATCCAGATGGATCTCCTCATGAAACAAATTCAAGAGCGACTATAGATGATGAAGACGAAGATTTCTGGTTTGGTTTTGAGCAGGAATATTTTATTATGGATGCAAAAACTCAGCTTCCATTAGGTTTCCCAATGGGAGGTTACCCTGGACCACAAGGAATGTACTATTGTTCTGTAGGCGGAAGAAATACTCATGGAAGAGACCTGGTTGAAGAACATGCAGATCTTTGCCTCGAAGCAGGTATCAATTTTGAAGGTATCAATCAAGAGGTTGCCAGCGGACAGTGGGAATTCCAGGTATTTGCCAAAGGAGGTAAAAAAGCTGGTGACGAAGTTTGGGTAGCACGCTATCTTTTAGACAGGCTAACTGAAAAGTATGGCTATTATATTGAATACCATCCAAAACCAGTGAAAGGTGACTGGAATGGATCTGGTATGCATTGTAATTTCTCCAATACCTTATTGAGAACGGCTGGATCTAAGGAGATTTACGATCAGGTGTGCGAAGCTTTCAGACCGGTTACCAAAGAACATATCGAAGTTTATGGTGAATACAATGATGAAAGACTTACCGGAAAACATGAAACAGCTTCCATAAACGATTTCAGTTATGGAGTATCAGACCGTGGAGCTTCAATAAGAATTCCAATTATTACTGTTGAAAAAGGCTATAAAGGATGGCTGGAAGATCGAAGACCAGCTTCTAATGCCGATCCATACAAGGTTGCTGCAAGAATTATAAAAACAGTAGAATCTGTAGATGTTGCAGTAAGCGTTTAACTTAAATTGAAAAAGAAAAATTAAAGCCATCCCTCTGGATGGCTTTAATACTATATAATAGTAAGTATTATAAATACTGAATATCCTACGATAAGGGCGAAACCTTCTTTCCTACCCATTTCAGACATTTTAGGGATCATTAATAATGGTAATAAAATAAAGGCGATTCCAAGCATCCAGACCATATCATTGGTAAGAACTTCCGAAGACTGAACTACGATAGGTTTTATCAAAGCAGTTAAACCAAGTACCGAGGCGATATTGAAAATATTAGAACCTATAAGATTCCCGAGAGACATTGCCTTCTCCTTTTTCATAGCAGCGATAAGTGAAGCTGCAAGTTCGGGAACACTGGTACCTACGGCAATAACGGTTACTGACACGATACGCTCACTAACTCCCAATTGAGTAGCAAGATCTACAGCTCCCTTCACCAGAAGTTCCGATCCGCCCCAAAGTGCTACCATTCCTATTATCAACCAGATGGTCATTTTAAATCCGCGTACATCGCGCAAAGATTCATCAACTTCCTCAATAATTACTTTATCTTTTCTTCTGGAACGTTTTATAAGAATAATTAAATAACCTACAAGACCTAAAAGTAAAGCTCCACCTTCAATACGTGACAATTCATTATTGCTCATCAGGAAGAAATAGAGAACTATGGAAAATACCATCATAACAGGCCAGTTGATCCTGTAAAAATCTCTATCTACCAGCAAGGGCGAAACCAATGCGGTGAGCCCGAGCACCAAACCGATATTAGCAATATTAGATCCTATTACATTCCCTAAAGATATATCTGAAAAACCTTCAATAGCAGCCTGGAGACTCACCAGTAATTCCGGAGCTGAAGTTGCAAAAGAAACTACCGTTAGACCTATCACCATTCTTGAAATATTTAATTTCAAGGAAAGCGCTACTGAAGATCGAACTAAAAATTCTCCTCCTATCACCAGTAAAACAAAGCCAATTAGTAGAAATACAATGCTCATAAAACTTTTTTTGCGAAGATAGCAGAAATGCATTTAAAAAGACCTGAAACAAAAAACAACTACTTTTTTAGTTTTAAAACTATTTTTTTCGTTATATTTAAAATCTACAATTGAAATCTGAACATATAATGGAGAAATTAACCAATAAAGAAGAAGAGATCATGAGAGTTCTCTGGGACCTGGAAAAAGCTTTTGTAAAAGAAGTCTTGCCGGAACTGAACGATCAGAAATTACACTACAACACTGTTTCAACCATTATTAGAAACCTGGAAGAAAAAGGATATGTTTCTCACAAAGCATTCGGAAAAACTCATCAGTATTTTCCAGTGATCACTAAGGAAAAGTATCGCAAGCAATTCATGAATATGGCAACAAAGCGTTATTTCGATAATTCCTTCAAGAACGTAGTTTCATATTTCGCTAAAGAGGAAAAGATAAGCGCAGATGAGTTGAGAGAGATTCTCGATATCATTGAAAATGAGAAGAAATAATGGAAAGCCTTTTAATTTATCTTATTAAAGCTTCTGCCCTGCTCGGTATCTTTTACCTGAGCTATATCTTCTTGCTAAGAAAGGAAACTTCTTTTCAGTTGAACAGAAAATATCTTCTGGCAGGCATACTAACTTCTGGTATACTTCCGGCCATTTATTTTACAAAGAAAGTATACATCCAGGCTAGTTCCCAGGATTTCAATTTCAGTGTTGATCCTTCTCTTGTTACAACTACGCCGGTAGAGACATCTATAGATTGGTGGCAAATAACAGGAATAATTTATTTATTGGTAACAGGTTTTTTCCTGTTGAGATTGCTGTTTCAATTACTATCTGTGGTCAATATTCTAATTTCAAACAGATTTAGAAAAATTGCAGGTTTAAAATATCTTGAGACATCTGAAAATCAATTACCATTTTCATTTTTCAATTTTATCATTTTTAATCCTGAAAAACATTCTAAAAAGGATCTCCATTTAATTCTTGATCATGAAAGAGTTCATGCAAGGCAATTTCATTCAGCAGATATTCTTATAGCCAATATCACAAGCTGCATACTTTGGTTCAACCCGTTCTCCTGGCTTTATAAAAAAAGTATAGAACAAAACCTGGAATTTATCGCAGACCGTGAGACAGTAAAAAATAAATCAGAAATTAAAGATTATCAGCATGCACTAATAAAAGTTTCTATTGCCGACCTAAAGCCGGCGCTTACTAATCATTTTTATCAATCATTTATCAAAAAACGAATTCTTATGTTAAACAAAAAATCATCAACAAACAGTCCTGCGTGGAAGTTAAGCCTGATAACTCCTTTACTTTTAGCTTTTATGTTATTATTTAATGTAAAATCTGAAGCAATGATCATTACAGCTCAGGAAAACAATCAACAGACAGAGCAAAATAAAGTGCCTGAAGCTACAGAAGAAATGAAGATGCAAATAGAGGAAGAAGCTGAAGTTATCGAAGAACAGGAGAGCTTTGAGACCATTGAAGTAATATCAGACGAGGAACCGGAAAAGGTCCACTTTATTGAAATTGAAAACAGTAAAAGGCGAAATCCTGCCAGTATGATTGGCGCAGATCCTCTTTATGTAATAAATAATAAAGAGTACAAATCTTCCAGACTGGAGAATAAGTATATCGCCTTAAATTCGAGATTGAATTTTATTCCTGCTTCTGAAGCCATGAAAAGATATGGAAATAAGGGAGAGAATGGAGCTGTAATTATTCCTGATGGTACCATTATAAAGAATTTTGACAAGAAATTGAAAGAGGCCCAGGAGCTATCTAATGATTTTAGCGGAAAATTTCTTTCTGTTGGAGAAAATGGAAAACCTTCTATAATCGAAATAAGGTCTTCTAAAAATTCTAATGAAGCCTTTGTTAAACCTTATTCATTTGGCTCGGGAAATGTTTCTGGTGTTAAGTATATCAACGCAACATCAAATTCATTTTCACCAAAAAGTGATTTTCAGATAATGCGTGGTACTAACTCCAGAGTTTTTACAACTTCCCCAAAAGTGAAAGTTCGCGCCATGAGTCCATCTTCAGAAAATACTGCCCGTATAATGGAATTGAAGACAAAATCAAAAAATAATTCTCAAGCGGTATGGATTCAAAACGATTCCAATAAAGTATATGTCCAGACACAGGATAATTCACCTATATATGTGGTTGATGATGAAATTATGGGAAAAGATTTTATTGTTAATTCTATAAAACCTGAAGAGATCGCAGCCATCAACGTACTTAAAGGTGGAATGGCAATTAGAGAATATGGCAAAAAAGCCGAGAACGGAGTGATCATTATAAAAACAAAAGCTTCCGGATACAAAGCCACAAATAAAAAACCTGAAATTGTCGTATTTGGGATTGAAAAAAATTATTCCGACTCCAAATTAGAATCTTTAAAAACATCTATTTTGGAATCAACTGGAATGAAAGTCCAGTTTTCAGGTATTCAAAGAAATTCAAATAATGAAATAACAAAAATCGAGGTTTCAGTTGAAAATGATGATCAAAAAGCTTCCGCAAACTGGGATGATACAGACGGAATTCCAAAAATTAGTATTGGCTTTTCAGAAAAAAATGGAATTTTCATAAAGACAAGATAATTTAAATTATGAATAAACAAAAGCCGCATCTCTGCGGCTTTTGTTTTTTTATAACAAACTGACATTTAATTATTTGATATATTTGGAATAAACCAGCCCTGATATGAAGAAAAAAATTTTCAAAACCTTAGCGAAGATCAACAAGAAAGTACTTCCTAAATATTCTACAGATCAGGATTTTGATTTACGTAATGCCAGTAAAGTTCAAATGGCATTAATAGGCTGGAAATTATGGGTCACGAAAAACTCTTTAGATTAGGAATATTTTATAAGGGAAGAAACCTCAAATTTATCCAACTTGCTTATCCCGTTCAGAAATTCTAGTTCTACCAGGAAATTGCATTGAACAATCTCTCCTCCACATTTTTCGATTAGCCTGGACGTAGCAGCCGCAGTTCCACCAGTAGCCAGCACATCATCGTGAAGTAGAATTCTCTCTCCCATCTTTATGGCATCTTCATGAATCTCCAGTGTATCCCTCCCATATTCCAATTCATAATTTTCCGAATGAGTTTTATAAGGAAGCTTGCCGGGTTTACGAACAGGAATAAAACCAGCATTCAGTTTATCAGCCAGAAGAGTAGCGAAGAAAAATCCGCGGGATTCTATTCCCACAACCTTATCTATTTTACCATGAGGCAGATTATTCATGAATAATTTCACGGCTAAATTCATCGCTTCATGATCTAATAGCAACGGGGTGATATCTTTATAGCTTACTCCTTTTTTAGGAAAATCGGGAATTTCCCTAACATACGACTTCAGTTCCATTAAAAATTCTTTATACGGTTATTGCTTTATTCAGGTAACTCCTGAAAGGTAGCATTTCCTTATAAATTTTGACAAGCTTCTCCTGGAAATCATCTTTCATAATTTCCTTTTGAGTGAGCGTGTGCACCACCGCAAAACTTTTATTGCGAAGCAGGTCTATATGTTCATGATCTTTGGAATATCCTTTAGGAGAAGTCTTGAGTTGTTCCGCATCCATTAATCCGCCAAAGGTATTTTGGAAAGACTTTTTATTCAGGATCCTTTTGAATTCTTCTCCATTGTAGTCTATGGCAGCTCTAATACTATCAAGCGTTTCCTTTTTCGGCTTATAAATTCCCCCAGCCACAAAACTTTCATTAATACCAATATGAATATAAAAATCTCCTTTTCCTTTTTCCTTGTCCAGCCCTGCACCAAAATGATCCTTATAAACCGGCTTGTTGGGATGAAAAAGTAAATTATTATTAATCCTGTTTAGCGCTTGCTTTCCAGTTGTTGGAGAATAGTCAGGATCTACCTTAGAAAGTTTGATATCCATCTGGTTGAGCCAGTCGATATAAAAATCTCTTACTTCATGATATTCCTTTCTATGGGAATCCATCCACTCTTTGTGATTATTCTTATTTAATTCTCTTAGAAAACTGAATAATTTATTGAAGCTCATTTTTTTTTTATTTAAAGGTATTAAACTCTTTGCAGTTAGGTTAAATACCGGATTTTAATCTGAAACCGAATTATACCATACACAACAAAACAGTTGATTTACAGTCATTTGCATTATTATAAAAAGGAATAGAGTTAAAGTACACAGATCTTTAAGGCTATATTTATATAACAAATCTAACCAAGATGAAATACTTAAAACTGGGAGATCATTACAATACCCCTGAAATTGCTGGGTTGCCTTTAAAACAAAAGAAGAACATAAAATTCAACTATTATCTCTCCAGTAGAATTAATGGAAATCTTATAGATCTTGATATTACCTCAAAATTGTTCGATGGAGATAAAATGTATATAAGAAAATCCTGTTATCGGGTTAAATTGAGATCTATGGAAGATTGCGTTAAAAAAAATACTGTAGATCATATGCTAAGTCTGGGAGTTGAAAAGGAAAACATTCCACTTTCTCTCCAAAATACAGACCTACAAACTAGAAGAAACAAATTATCCAAGAAAGATGCTTTTTAGTGATTAGCTTTTACCCTTCGGTGAAGAAACCCTGCCATTACTGGCGGGGTTTTCTTTTTTACACCTAATACGTTCAAATAACATTAATTTTGTGAAATTTTAAAATATTGATTATCAGCATCTTAATACCCTTAAATTTGTTTAGAAAATAATATGTCAGCAAGTTAAGAAAGCTTACTTTTGCAAAAATTTTAACTTTATTTAACACAACACAATCACACATGAAACGACTTTTACTGCTATTTGCAATAGCAATGTTTAACATCGTAACAGCCGAAGCTCAGGTTACTACAGCCGAGATAAGTGGAGATGTATTTTACGAGGAAAATACCCCGCTTCCAGGTGCTAATGTAACTGCCGTACACACCCCTACTGGTACAACTTATGGAGCGGTTACTAATTTTGACGGAGGATTCAGATTATTGAACCTTAGAGTTGGTGGACCCTACAAGATCTCTGTAAGTTATGTTGGATTCAAAACTTCAGTTTTAGAAGGTGTAGAATTAAATTTAGGACAAACCTATAATGTAAACATCGAGATGGTTTCTGATGCTACACAGCTTGATGCCGTAGTAATCACAGGTTCCAAGAATCAGATCATTAACAGTGATCGTACAGGTGCCGAAACTAATATTGGTAGAAAAGAACTGAAAAGCCTGCCAACCATTTCAAGATCTGCTTCAGATTTCTACAGATTAGAGCCAACAGCTTCCAGCAATGGTTCATTCGGAGGTAGAAACGACCAGTTTAATAACTTCAGTCTTGATGGATCTATTTTCAATAACCCGTTCGGACTTGATGCCGCAACACCGGGAGGTCAGACCAACGCACAGCCAATTTCTCTTGATGCGATAGACCAAATCCAGGTTTCTACTGCACCATACGATGTAACTCAGGCAGGATTTACAGGAGCGTCTGTAAATGCTGTAACTAAAAGTGGTACTAACGAGATCGAAGGAACTGTTTACGGATTTTACCGTAATGAAGATATGACTGGTAGCAAAGTTGCCGGCGATGACATTATCGTACCAGACCTTAAACAAGCTCAATATGGATTTAGTATTGGAGCACCAATCATTAAGGATAAATTATTCGTGTTCGCCAATTTCGAAAAAGACGATAGAGAAGATCTTGGATCTAACTTTGTAGCTAGCAGACCTGGTCTTACAGGATCTAACGTTTCCAGAGTAACTGCTGAAGACCTTGAATATGTTTCTACTCAATTAGGTTCTTTAGGTTACGAGACTGGCGCATATGAAGGCTATACTCATGAGACCGGATCTACAAAAGGTATTCTGAAATTAGACTGGAACATCAACCAGAATCACAGAATGGCATTCATCTACAATTTCCTGGATGCTTCAAGAGATCTTCCGGCAAACCCGGAAGCAATTGGTAGAAGAGGTCCAGACCTTACTACTTTACAATTCAGAAATTCCGGATACACCATCAATAACAAGATCGACTCATGGTTGGTTGAATTGAATTCAAGTTTCGGAAATAATGTTTCTAATAAATTCCAGGCAGGATACACTTTCTTTGATGATAGTCGTGATCCTTTCTCTGCTCCTGCACCTCCTATCAACATTCAGCAAAATGGAGTTAGATATATCGTAGCCGGACATGAACCATTCTCTATCAATAACAGATTAGAGCAACATGTTTACCAGATCACGAATAACCTTAACGTAGTTTCTGGTAATCATACTTTTACTTTTGGAGGTAGTTTTGAAAGATTTGATTTTGATAACTCATTCAATCTTGGAGCATACGATTATAATGGTAATGCTGATCTTGGGACAGGACCTGTAAGTACTTTCTTTGATGCTTTCACAAGTGTTAGAATAGATCCTAACAGCCCTGGAACTTCTTTTGAGGATGCTATCAATAATGGTACAATTGAAGCAGCGTTGAATAATGCTCAAAATATTTATGATGACAGAAGTGCTAATGATAGCTGGGCACTTGCTGAAACTAATGTAGGTCAGCTTGCATTTTACGCACAGGATAGATGGAAGATCAATGATGATTTTACATTTACTTATGGTCTTCGTGTAGACAAGCCTTTATATTTTGATACAGAAGATAAGATTCGTGAAAATATTGATCGTTTAGCTGGTGGGACTTTCCCTAATGGTGACTACCAACCAGGAATCACTTACTATGATGAGAATGGCGATGCAGTTAATCTGAATAGTCTTGAATTACCTTCTAATGACATCCTTTGGTCTCCAAGACTTGGATTTAACTGGGATGTAATGGGTGATAATCAATTACAATTACGTGGTGGTACAGGTATCTTTACTGGTAGACTTCCTTTCGTATGGATCGGGAACCAGGTTGCTAACCCGGCTTTCTACTTTTACCAGACTACTGCACCAAACTTTAAATTCCCTCAGGTTTGGAGAAACAGTTTAGGAGCAGATTACAGATTTGAAAACGGACTTGTAGCAACAACCGATCTTATCTATACTAAAGATATCAACGCTCAGATGGTAAGAAACTATGGTCTTGCCACTCCAACAGGAACTCTTAATGGCGTAGATAACCGTCCGGTTTACCTTAACAGCGACAGAGCAGTAAATGAATTTGGTGGAGTTACAAATGCTTATGTGTTCACCAATACAGATGTGGGATACTCTTTCAACTGGTCTGTAAAGCTTGCTAAGAGCTTTGAAAAGGATTTTTATGCAAGTATCGCCTATAATTATTTAAAGTCTGAAGATGCAAGCTCTCTTGATGCTGAGATCTCAAGTGATGCTTACGACAGAAATCCTGCTTTAGGAAATGTGAACAGAGCAGTTAGCACACCTTCAAGATATGGTGATAAGCACAGAATCGTAGGACAATTGAACAAAGAGTTCAACTACGGAAAAGATGATCGTTGGAGAACTTCTATTGGTGCATTTTACGAATACGCTCAGGGAGGTAGATTCTCTTACACATATTCAGGAGATATCAATAATGACGGGTCTGTATTGAACGATCTTATTTATATCCCAACTCAGTCTGAACTTCAGCAATATACCTTCTCTGGTAGTATTGAAGAGCAGGAAGCACAAAGACAGGCCTTCGAACAATTTATTCAGCAGGATGAATACCTGAGTGGAAATCGTGGTGATTATGCTGAGAAATACGGAATTCTTAGCCCTTGGAGAGGACGTTGGGACGTAAAACTTCTACAAGATTATAATTTCAAGGTTGGTGAGAAAACCAATACCATCCAGTTAAGTCTTGATATTCTTAATTTCGGGAACTTATTGAATTCTGATTGGGGTGTGATCCAGATTCCTGTGAACGATCAGCCGCTTGGTGTTACAGTAGATGAAAATAATTCTCCTGTTTATACCTTCGGAAATCAAAGCAGAACGTTTGCGAACGATTTCAGCCTTCAGTCAAGATGGCAAGCGCAGGTAGGATTGAGATATATCTTCTAAAATACAATTCCTGATTACAGGTTTTCAATATCAAAAAAAGCTCCTTTTTTAAAGGGGCTTTTTTTATCTTTAGTATTATCAATATCCACTTATGAAAGATTGGGCGAATCAAATTGACAGGCTTACCGGAATGTTTCTAAATTCCTTTAGTCCGCTCAGTGAAGATGATTTAAACTGGAAACCGGGGCCGGAGACCTGGAGTATTGCAGAAAATATGGAACACCTCATCATTCTAAACGAATCTTATTTTCCTGGATTTGAACGGTTAAACCGAGGGAATTATGATCTACCTTTTATTGCGAGGTTCGGTTTTGTGGTTAAGTTCTTCGGAAATCTGATCCTGAAATCTGTGAATCCGGATAGAAATAAAAAGATGAAAACCTTTCCATTATGGCAACCAAGCAAAAGTAATTTTTCGAAAGAGATTTTGAATAGGTTTGAAACTCATCAGAATAAACTGAAAGAGGAAATTCTAAGTACTGAACATCATATAAAAGAAAATGCAGTTATCTCATCCCCCGCAAATAAGAATATAGTTTACAAACTCGAAACGGCTTTTGAGATCTTGATTAGTCATGAAAAGAGACATTACAATCAGGCAAATGAAATATATCAATTATTAAAAGAACAAAAATCCTAAGCTTTCCTGAAGCTCTAAAAAAATGAAGCTCCGGAAAATCCAGAGCTATCATTTCGTTTTGATTCCAACTAAAACTTTATTTTAATACTTTCTCTAATTTAAACCTTAGACTTCTTACTTTACTTCGAGCTGCAAAAAGCGGGTCAACTTTGTAATATGAGTAATTATTATACTGCAATTTAAAACGAAAGTAGGCAGGTTTATGGTAATGAGAAGCGAAAAAGATTAATGAAAGGTTAATCAGATTAATAAAAACCTAATTTCCGGCTGGCAACAAAAATTTTAGTAATATAGAATCGATTTTGAAAGCAAGGATCTTCTATATAGGCATTTTTCTAATTTCGGTTGTTGGACTCTTTGTAGTACAATACCAATATTTAAGGATAGGTCTTAACCTTGCAAAAATTCAATTTGAACAAAAACTTGAAAATACTTCCAAAGATCTGAAGGATATCTTTGGAAATCAAAATGAATTAAGTTTTCTAATCGCTCAATCTTATAATAATAAAGGTTATTTCAGTTTAAGTGAAGATAGCCTGAAGGAGGCTTCCCGATATTATATTTATGACATTATAGAAGATCGCCTAAAAAGCAACAAAGTCACGACAGATTTCTCTTTTGAGCTGTATTCAAAAGACAGCCTGATAAAATTGAAATCTCCTGCAAGTTTTAAAAATGATGAGAATCTGATCAAATATCCCATCGCTCTTGAAGGTTATTTACCCGATAAACTGAATAGAGGCCTTGTTCTGGAACTTCAATTCAGGGATCTTAACTCCTATTTTCTATCACAATTAAACGGATTACTAATCCCCGGATTGATCTTTCTGGCGATCATTATTTTTGTAATGATATGGATGCTAAGATTATTCTTCTGGCAACGTGACCTTATCACAATAACCAACGATTTTATAAATAATCTTACCCACGAATTAAAAACTCCCGTTTTCTCTATAGGTGTGGCCACTAAAATTCTTGAAAAAGATAGTTCCGAAAAACAGAAACCAATTATAGCAGAGATAAGAAAACAAATTTCGCGACTGAATAATCATATTGAACAGGTTCTGGGACTTGCGAGTCTGGAATCTAAAAATTTGATGCAGTTAAAAAAGTTAGATCTTAAACCATATCTTGAAGAATGGTGCGAAAACTTTAAACGTCTTTCGGAAATTGAAAATTTTGAATTCAATTATGATCTGGAACCTGGGAATTACATGGTAAAAGCCGCTCCCTTTTATTTTGAAAACGCAATTTCCAATCTTCTTGATAATGCCAAGAAATACTCTCAAGATCCACAAATACATCTTAAAGCATGTAAAAAGGAAAATAAACTAAAGATTGAAATAAGAGATAATGGGAAAGGTATTTCTAAAAAAGAGAGGAAAAACATTTTCAAAAAATATTATCGTATTTCAGAAGGTGATCTTCACCCATCCAAAGGCTATGGTTTAGGTCTTAGTTATGTGCAGCAGATCGTAAAAAGGCATCATGGAAAAATCAGGGTGGAAAGCGAAATAAATAAAGGCACTAAAATCACTATATTAATTCCCTTAGATGGATAAGAGAAACAAAATACTTTTAGTAGAAGACGACGAATCCCTTGGTTATTTGTTATCTGAATATTTAAAGATCAAAGATTTTGATGTAAGCTGGGCTAAAAATGGTGAAATAGCATTAAAAAATCTGGAAAATCATAATTTTCATTTGGTGGTTCTGGATGTTATGCTTCCCGATATTGATGGATTTAACCTGGCAAAGAAGATCAAGATTGAAAATCCAAAGACGCCATTTATTTTTCTTACGGCAAGGTCATTAAAAGTGGATGTGCTAAAAGGTTTCTCTCTCGGAGCGATGGATTATTTAAAAAAACCTATTGATGAAGAAGAACTGGTCACAAGAATTGAAGTTCTTATTTCTAGATTACATCCATCAGATATTGAACAGGACCTACAGAAAGAAATTCACCAGATTGGAGCCTATGTTTTTGATTCCAAAAACCAGAAACTGATTTTCGAAAATGAAGAAACTGTTCTTACAGCAAGAGAAAATGAACTTTTGCTATATCTCCTGAAAAACCGAAATCAACTTTGTGCGCATAAAGATATTCTCGATCTCCTATGGGGCAAGAATGACTATTTTAATAGGAAAAGTTTGAATGTATTTATTTCCAGATTACGTAAATATTTAAAATCAGATCCAACTATTAAGATCAGAAATCTTCATAAGAAAGGATTCGTACTTCGGGTAGAAGATTAAATTATTAAATCCTCAAACTGATATTATCTTCGTATTTAAATTTCCGCATATACTTTTAATCGATTAAATGCAAATAAATACGATAAAACACCATTTTTGTTTGGTTATTAGGAATTAATTAACAATCTTTGATTTACCCAAATCTACTGATTATGAAATCATTATCTCAAAAAGATGAAGAATTCAATAAATTCTACACATCAATGGAGAAAAAGGTAAGAATTATAAGGGGTGCAATTATATGTATAGGTCTTTTTACCATTATTATGGTTGCAATCTTTCGTTAAGACTACGCCTTTCCAAAATCCCTCATCATCCTGATGAGGGATTTTTTTATGTAATTTATTGATTATACCACTAAAGAGGTATTTTAATTTCTCGGAGATTCCTATATTTTTATAGAATTGATTTAGAGGATATGAAAAAATTAATTCAGCAGGATGCGGAGTTTAAAAAAGAATATAATCAGGTACAAAATAGTATAAAACTACTGAGCGCTTTGATCATCCTGGCAGCCCTAACCTTAATAACAGTATCTTTCCTTTTGCTTTAATCATTAGACTTCATTACAGGGGCGAATTAACTTCGCTAACAGAGTAAAATAATCTTTTAAAGCAATTCTATTTAGGCCCATAAATTCAGCAAAATAATTTTAGATATCAGCATTGGCAAATCCAGAATTCCAATATTCAAAAAATGGCTTACTGGAGAAATGACTGAAGACTGATCCATCAAGGGGCTAATTCATTTAATAATCACTTACGAGATTTAATCAGAATACAACAGGCAGCAGCCCCGATGTTACAACCTCTTCTAGTTCCTGAAAATTAAAGTGAACATATTAGAGCAATTTTTCAATGAGTAAATAAGTAAAAAATGTATTATCTATCAAAAGTTCTTGGGGCCTTCTAAGAACCTAATGCAATTATTTACCCAACAAAAATGAATTCAGCTTCAAATCCCTGTCAGAAAATAAGCGCCTGGGATCAATCGCTACTCCATCAGGTTTTACGGGAACTACAATTTCAATCTTTTGATTTTCTGCATCTAAATGATATCTTTTCAAGTAAATCTGCTCACCAAATTCATATTCGGAAGAATTAGCATAAAGCGCAATTTCTACATATTCATTTAGAGGTAACTTTTTGATTTTCCCTTTTTCATCAGCAGAGAATTTATGGCTTTCAATGTCCAGGGAAACCATCCAGTTTTTAGCTTTCTCATCAATTTTCACATCATTGATATCAAATTCCCAGAAGACGTTTTCATAGAATAAATCCTGAACCAAACCTTGCAAAGAATCTGGCGTCACTGTTTGTAATTCAGCATACAGATCTAAAGAAGTTGGCAGTGCAGCTTTTTCAGGCCCAAATTTGATAATCAGGTTATTTAAAGCAGCCATCATCTTTTCCCTTCCCAGAAATTCTTTTAGAGTATATAAAGCAAACGGTCCACGACGAAAAACGCTAAAATGGTCAACACTTCTGATAAGTGGAACACCTGCCAGCGGCCTTGGAGTTAAATATTCCTGGCGCATAATTTCGAGGAGATTCTCCAAATGCTCTTTCCCGTAGAATTCTTCTATCAACATCCATGAACTGAACCAGGCCAGACTTTCGGTCAATAGTCCCCCGCCTTCAACGGGAGCCGGACTTAATTGATCACCCCACCACTGATGCGCGACCTCGTGGCCCATAATTGCAAAAGGAAAATCAAATTTCCTGGGATCAGCCTCAGGCCAAAAATTAGAGAAACCTTCTGAATAGCTCATCGTTACGGGATTCCCATTCAGCATTATTCCATTTGAAGGAAATTCTACCATCCGAATAACATCATGTGGATATTGCCCGTAGTGCTTTGAGAAATACCTCAACGCTTCTTTAATACCTTCCATATATCTGTCCAGATTTGCCGTATGGCTGGGATGATGGTAAATTTCAATTTCCACATCCTTCGATTTTCCCTTTAAAATTTTATATTCCGCAGAAAGGATTTCAAAATTATGGGTGATGGGTGCTTCGGTTTTATAATGAAAATAGTTCCTTCCCTTATCCTTCCATTCGCGCTGTAGCTCTCCAGCGGTGATGGCGGTTTGCCCGTTAGAAGTTCCAAGAATGGCTTCAAAATCAATCTTGTTTTTAAAATGAAGTCTTGCCTTCTCGTCAAAAACTGAATTCAATACAGGTTGTGGGTTCAGATTGAAATTGGCTCTGTCTATAGAATCAGTTAGCTCTTTGGAAGGGTGATATCCAATCCACGGTAAATTCTGGAATCCAAAATAGGTTCCGTTCTTTACAATGGCAGAATTCTTTCCAGTATTGCTAAATCCGTTATTCCTGAACTGTTGAACGAATTCTATTTCAATGGAATCATCGGGCTTCAAAGCAGGTTGAAATCTATAAATTCTATATCCCAGATCTCTATCATTCACCAATTCTGATAAACGATCATTTGAAAGAAATGTCAATTCATCATTATCACCCGTTACAGAAATATGGAGCGAATCAATTGCTTCGGAAGAATTATTGAAGAGTAAATATTTTCCTGTGATTTCCATTTCTTCTGTTTCAGGAAAAATTTCAGCTTCTATAAAAATCCGTCTTAGATCAGGCTGATTAGTATTCCTGAAAGCTGCATATTTTTTTTCGTAGGCTGCCTTTAAAGCTAATTTTTCATCCTCTGTTCTATAGTTATTTAATACATTAGTATTGTAAAATATAAAACCGCCCACAGTACAAAGAAGAGTTGCCAGAATAATTGATAAAAGTGACGGTTTAAAAGCTTTCAAAGAACTGTAAACACGTGATTTAAAGCTTTCTACATCTACCCTAACCCAGGATAATTTTGCAATTCCTAACAAAACGATACCCCAAAGTAACCAGTAGAATTTAAACCAGAGCCAGGAAGTAAGATTTGGTGCGAATCCGCTCATTTGCGTGTACGTCCATTCAGGAGCTGCTCCAAATATCAAAAGTTTATGATAGAGACCAAATAAGTATGGGAAGTTCATCAGAATGAAAGCTGTAATAACCAGAATATGTCCTAAAAACTTATGATTTATCAGCACGTGGATCGCAAATGCCAAAACGATGAACAAAAGCAAGTCAATAAATTGAAAACCGAAGAATACCTGGAACATCAGAATCAGATCAATATTTGTATTTTCATTTAAAAGCTGTATTCCAATGGCAGAAATTAAAAAGAACAGCTGAATGCTGACCATTAATAAGAACAGGCTTCCAAATTTTGAGAAGGCTAAAACCCAGTTTTTAATTGGTGTAGCATTTAGGATGTTGCTAATGCCTGCATCCCGATCTTTCCAGATCACTTCACCCGAATAAAAAGTCAATACAACGGCGAGAATAATTTTCACGGGAGGCAGCGAAAAAAGTTCAATCACTTTAAAACTACTTGCAATCATTGGTACACCCAATTGCCCTTCAAAAATTTCACTACTCCAGATCCCAAGTACGATCACCATCAAAACTAAAATGAGCCAGGCCATATTTCGAAGCATAGCCATGTATGAGCTTTTGATCAATTCAAAGAATTGAGCCTGAGTGGTTTTTTTGTCAAATTTTCTAACTACAACTGGAGCGCTAACAACGGTATGCCAGAATTTTGTTCTTTCTGTAGTATTAATGAACTTTTGCTTTTTCGATTTTTTGCGACCGCTTATATATTTAAAATTGAACCGGCTATAGGCGACAAAAAGCAAGAGCGCCGATAATCCCATCCAGGAAAATCTATTCAGAATCAATTCAGAAGTCATTGGTATCAGGTCATTTTTCATTTCGCCCGAAGCGTTTTTCATCGAAAGTTCTCGTAAAATGGTCATTCCCGTTAAATCATATCTCTTTCCGGTATCCCAGTCTCCGAATTCACCAGCGATAATTTCCATAGTGAATTGGGCTATAAAAAAGAGAAGCACAGCGACCAGAAATGCAATAGCACCTTTTCTGAATATCACGCAAACTGAGAAAATTATACCAGTGAAAATGAAAATATTGGGAAGACCAAATATGAAATACGCCTGCAGATAACCCAGGAGGTTATTTGATGCAAAATAATGCGCAATTATTGGTATTTGTGAGGCGATTGCCAATACTATAATACCCCCTAAAAGTATAATGCTGTGGATGGCGAGCAAGGCGATGAACCTACCTCCCAAATATGTTCGTTTTTTGATTGCCAGGGTTTTAAAAAGAGGATCTATATTATTCTGAATATCCCTGACTGCAGCATTTCCTGAACTTGATGCTGCCAGTAAAAGCCCAAAAAGACTACCTATTCCGACTAATAAGCCAAGCACGACCGGCGAGTTTAAAAAGTATTTCCCATCCGTGACGTTATCTGTGAGCGTAATTACTATTAAAAATTGTAGAGACAAAATCAATAAAAAACAAGCCCAAACAACTGGCCGACTTAATTGATAATTAAATTCAAACCGAAAGATTTCCCAGAATTTCATGGTTTAACCTCCTTTCTTACATTTGCATATTTACCAATAACCCCATTCATAGCCGAGAAGTAAACATCTTCCAAATCTGGTTCTACCGGTTTAAAATCATCTCCTGGGTTTTCTTCACTATAAATATGGATTACGGTCTGGCCCGCCAGAAGTTTGGTAGAAATAATCTCGTACTTTAGCTCATAATCACTTAAATGGGTTTTATCAACCGTGCGGCGCCAAATAAGTCCGCGAAGATTCTCCATCGCTTTAAGTGGAACTGCTTCCATCAGGATTTCTCCCTTATTGATAATGGCCATATTGGTACAGAGTTCAGAAACGTCCTCAACGATATGGGTTGAAAGTATCACTGCACTGTTTTCTCCCAACTCACTCAAAAGATTTAGAAATCGTACTCTTTCCGCCGGGTCTAGGCCGGCGGTGGGCTCATCGACGATCATTAATTTTGGGGTACCGATAAGTGCCACAGCCACTCCAAACCGCTGTTTCATTCCGCCAGAAAAGCCGCCAAGTTTTTGTTTTCGAACATCCCAAAGATTGGTCTGTTTCAGCAGCGCCTCAACCGTTTCTCTGCGTTCAGACTTGCTTTCAATTCCTTTCAATATCACAAAATGGTGGAGTAATTTTTCTGCGGAAACTTTTTTATAAATCCCAAAAGCCTGAGGCAGATAGCCCAAAGTCTTACGTAATTCATTTTTCTCCTTCAGCACATCCACATCCTGAAAGCTGATAGTGCCACTATCAGGTTCCTGGATGGTAGCCAGAATACGCATTAGAGTAGACTTCCCGGCACCATTTGGTCCCAGTAAACCGTACATACCGGCGGGAATATTCAGGGAAATATTATCCAAAGCCCTCACTCCATTTGGATAGGTTTTAGACATATTATCAATCTTAAGAATTGGTTTTACAGAGGTCATAAGATTTCTCGAATTAAAGTTTTAAAGCAAGATTACAGGCTTCCTTTATGAACTGAAAAAAATTGTGACCGATGCTGAAATGATTGTGACGAAAATCAGGGAAGCGTTTATTGAAGCAAATGAACCGGACATAATCCCTCTAATTGATACATTTATACATATTCATCACTTTAGAAATGCCTTTCATCACATTTGCATGATATATTTTAAAGGATGTATTAAACTTGTGGTTTCAGAAAACCTATGCATGAGAAAACTAATTAAAAACTTTGGTGAAAAATTTGGAACCACAGCCAAAGTAGAATTGCTAATAAGTAGTTTGATTTATGGCTTTGCTCTCATCGCTATTCTTTTAGAGGAATCTTCTTCTAAAGCAAAGCTTTTTGGAGTTCCACACTTATTTGAATTTTTGGAAGTTTCCCTATTTTATTTGGCATTTTTGAGTATTTATTTTTATGTATTGCCCAATCTTTATCGAGGCGTTCGAATCTGGCAAAGCCTGGTTGCTACGCTAGTTATCTTTGGTTTCTGCTTTTTAATTTCTCCTTTTATAAACAGCTATCTGGTTTTAGCGTTAGCAGTTTTTTTCACCATTATTCTCGTGGTAAAATTTCTTTGGAAACTATTCTGGAAATTTAGTAGTGAGCGTGGTATTTTCACATCTTTATTAGTTCTCGCAGCACTTTTTTACGCTTTTTTAATGTTTTTTTTGGTAGTCGGCGAGGCCAATATATTTGCAACTACATTGGCAGGTCTCATTATCCCCTCTTCTATGGCCATGTCGGTGTATGCTTTCTACCGAATCTTACCCAAACTCAAAACAGGAAAATTTGGATATTTCAGATATCTTTTCAAAACGCTGCTGCCCAGCGTTATTCTATCGGTTCCATTGAGCATTTTAGCTTCTTTTATCGCGGGTCAGGATGACCTGATAGGCGTAGTCATTTCTTTTAATATTGTTATCCACTTATTTATAATTGCTCCACTCACCTGGTTAATCTTTAGACATCATCAAAAAGGAACTGCGGAATATCAAGCCCTTCAGACGGAATTAGGTAAATCTGAAGCCGAGCTCGACTTTCTGCGATCTCAGATTAACCCACATTTTTTATTTAATGCATTGAACACTATTTATGGAACCGCTATTCAGGAAAATGCGGAAAGAACATCTGAAGCGGTTCAAAAACTTGGTGATATGATGCGTTTCATGCTACATGAAAACAACCTTGAAAAGATCGCATTAAATAAGGAATTAGAATATCTTAAAAATTATGTTGATTTACAACGCTTACGCATCGATGAAAATTCAACAATATCTTTAAAATTTGATTTGCCTGAACAGGACTTCTCAGGCCTCATGATCTCTCCTATGCTTCTGATTCCCTTTATAGAAAATGCTTTCAAGCACGGTATAAGCTTTAGAAAAAGGTCTTACATCTATATTCATTTAGAAATTGAAAAAGAAACTTTAAGATTTGCCGTAGAAAACAGTAAGTTTATTAGAGTTGAAGAAGATCCGGAACGATTTAAAAGTGGAATTGGTTTGATGAATGTAAGTAAACGATTAAAGTTTCTCTACCCTGAAGAACATGAGCTGAAAATTGACGATAGCGAACAAGAATTTAAAATATCCCTTAAACTTCAATTAGAAAAACTTCCTGAATGAAAGCTATAGCAATAGATGATGAACCAATGGCTTTGGAAGTGATAAAAAGTCATGCTGCCAAGATTCCTTTCCTGGAATTGAAAAAGACTTTCAATGATGCATTGGAAGCCCTGGAATATTTACAAAAGGAAAAAATTGATTTGATCTTCCTGGATATTAAAATGCCAGATATCTCCGGGATAGATTTTTTCAAGAGCCTGAGTATAAAACCTATGGTCATTTTCACCACCGCCTATTCTGAACATGCTGTCACCAGCTTCGAACTTGATGCTATAGATTATCTTTTGAAGCCTTTTTCACTGGGTAGATTCATCAAAAGTTGTAATAAAACGCACGAATTGTTTACACTTCGGAAAAAAGAAATCGTTACAGATCATATTTTCGTAAAAGACGGCTATAACCAGATCAAAATTGAATTTGATGAAATCTTATACCTGGAAGCTTCGGGAAACTATGTGACTTTTTATTTAGAAACCGGGAAAACTCTATCAAGATTTACGTTCAACGAAGTTCTTAATCTGCTACCTGAAGAAAAATTTATCAGAATACACCGGTCTTTTGCTGTTTCTCTTAAAAAAGTTATTAAAATAGAAAGACATCAGGTTTTGATTAAATCTACAAGCCTACCTGTTAGTAAAGCGTATAAGGAAAATCTATTTGACAAACTGAATATCTAAAAATAGAAGGCGTTTCAATTCAAAAAGTGTCCTATGACTCTAAGCCTCTGGTTTTAATATTTTTGATCACGAGTAAATTTGACCAGAGCAAACGATTGTAAAAATAAAAAATCCGTAAAAAGCCTGTTTTTAGCTATTTACGGATTTATTTTGTGACCTCGGCAGGATTCAAACCTGCAACCTTCTGAGCCGTAATCAGATGCGCTATTCAGTTGCGCCACGAGGCCTTTTAATGCTGCTTTACTGTTTTGCAAAGCGGGTGCAAATATATTGTTTATTTTAAAATCTGAAAAGTTTAAAGGTATTTTTTGAACTAAATTATTTCAGCGCTAAGTCCGGCATCTAATAATTTTGAACATCGAGGTTTTAATTCATCATAAGGCCCGGTTTTAACGGTGCACTTTCCTTTGTAATGAACCAGAATAGAACATTGTTCAGCTTGTTCGGGAGTATGCTCACACGCATAGATAAGAGTGTCTATAACGTGATCAAAAGTATTATAATCGTCATTATACAAAACGATCTCATTCTCTTTTTTCTCCTTGGTCTTTACTTCAACCTCTTCTAATAATTCTTCTTTTGTACTCATCTCAATTATTTCTCTTTCTTCATTCGTCAAAGATACAAATTATGATAAAAACCTCAGCGTGAAAACTTTGCAGCCACCCAATCGTTTCTCTCGAAATTCTCGACAAAATCTAAACCAACCTCCTCGCAGGCTTTTTTTATCGCTGGCAGGTCACCATCATAAAATCCACTTAAAAATAATAGACCGTCATCTTTTAGACTTTTATTATAGATAGGAAGATCTCGAAGCAGAATGTTTCTATTGATGTTTGCCAGGATAATATCATATTCTCTTCCTTCCAGTAATTCGGCTCCACCTTCTTCAACATTGATATGCTCACAGTCATTTCTACTGATGTTTTCCAGTGTATTAAAATAACACCAGTTATCTATATCTATTGCATCTATGGTTTTTGCTCCTTTGAGTGCTGCCAGAATGGCCAAAACACCTGTTCCGCATCCCATATCGAGAACGCTTTTTCCTTCCCAGTCATTTTTAAGAATATGCTGAATCATCATATGCGTTGTAGCATGATGACCCGTACCAAATGACATTTTTGGCTCGATTACTATATCAAATTCAACATCTGGTTTTTCATGAAATGGAGCTCTCACACTGCAATGTTCATCTACCAGAATAGGTGTGAAGTTTTTCTCCCACTCTTCATTCCAGTTAACTCTTTCAATTTCTTTCTGATCATAACTGATCTTAAAATCTTCTGATTGTAGAATATGAACATTGGCAAGAATATCATCTTCATATTCTTCTTCTGGAATATAGGCAGTTATGCCATCATCATTTTCCACGAAACTTTCAAAACCGAGATAGCCCAATTCTGCAATAAGAATTTCAGAAGCCGGTTGTACCGGATCTATTTTAAACTGAAATTCAAAATAATTCCCAGACATTCTTAAAATGAGTTTACGATCTCAACAAAATCAACTGCGTTAAGACTAGCGCCACCAATCAGACCACCGTCGACATCTTCTTTGGCAAAGATCTCCTTGGCATTATTTGGTTTTACACTACCTCCATAAAGGATCGAAGTACTTTCAGCGACTTCTTTCCCAACGTTTTTATTCAAAAGATCTCTAACATGCTTGTGCATCTCCTGAGCTTGCTCCGGGCTGGCAGTTTCACCTGTACCAATTGCCCAAACCGGCTCATAGGCCAAAATGATATTTTTCCATGCACTCTGTGGCAGCTGGAAAAGACTTTCTTTCAATTGTGTTTCAACAAGATCGAAATGCTTGTCGCTTTTTCTGTCTTCCAGCTCTTCACCAAAACAGAAGATCACAGTCATTTCATTATCAATAGCTGCCTGAACTTTTTTTGCCAGGATTTCATTGGTTTCATTAAAATAAGCCCTTCTTTCACTATGCCCTATAATTACCGTGGTCACACCAATACTTTTAAGCATACTAGCTGAAACTTCTCCAGTATAAGCTCCCTTTTCACTCTCATGCATATTCTGAGCTGCTACTGTTATCGGTGTCCCTTTTAAGGCTTGAAAAGTTGCATAAAGATTTGTGAAAGACGGAGCAACCATCACTGTAGCTTCCGGTTCCTTTACCATTTGAAGTTTCAACTTGGTTAAAAGTTCTTCTGTTTGGGCAAGGTCGTTATTCATTTTCCAGTTTCCGGCAACTATGTTATCTCTCATGATTTTATGTTTTGGTTTGATAGTTCGATTCTTACCAATATCAATTGACATCAGCTTAAAAGCAAATATAAGTAAAGGTTGATTGATTGAATCTTAAACCGATGCCAAACCTTGAATTTTTAGAAAGTTTTCAATGAGTAGGCGAAATAGTTTATAATTTAATATCTGAAGCGTCGAACCAGTGTTTTTTCTGAGTTATGGTACCCTGATTTAAAGTCAGAAATCCGGGGTTTGCCCTAACAATCGTCTTCAAAGCAGTTTCGTCGGTTTGGTAGAAATCAAAGTTCAGGTCATACTCTTTGATGAGTTCTTCTTGAAATTCGGTTCCTGAAGCGGTTAAACCAACTACTTTATATCCCTTTTGAAGTGCATTTTCACTTAGAGACTTTACAGCTTCATAACCATCCTTTTCTGTTGAACGAAGATTATAGGCAACGATAAGCAATACTTTGTCAGCAGCAAGAACCTCTTCGGTGATATCTCCTTCTTCTCCTTCGATCACAAAATCATGTATCGGCGGAATGGCATTTTCACCAGATTGAGATGTCTCCACTCCAATAAATTCACCATCAATTTGTGGATAAGCGCCATTGTTCTGAATGATCTTCTCTTCCCCATTCACATTGAATTTCCAGCTATAGGTAACCTCAGCTTTTTCGGAACCTTCGGGTAGCTGCATCTTTTCAGGAATATTATTCCCGATCTTATAAGGTCTGAAATCGAATACCGGTAAATGCATCAATACATGATAGCAAAATCCGAAGCAGGCCATATAGCAGGCAAAAATGACCCATTTATGATACTTCGCAGAAAAAATAGGATTCAGATATTTCTGATTGAAGAATATGATGAAAATTAGAATGAGCAGAATCACATCTTTATAGAAAGATTCCCAGGGTGTTAAAGGAATTGCATCACCAAAACAACCGCAATCTGTCACTTTATTGAAATATGCCGAATAGAATGTAAGAAAAGTGAAAAATACGATCATCACCAGCAAACTCCAACTGGTAAATTTTGGAGCATATCCTATTAAAAGCATAATCCCCAGAACCAGTTCAAATACAACAATAAGAATGGCAATTACAAGAGCAAATGGAATTAGAAAAGGAATGTCTAACACCGGTTCACTGAAATATTCCTGCAATTTGTAAGAGAATCCAACAGGATCATTCAGTTTTATAAAACCTGAAAAGATGAATAGGACTCCAACGAGGATTCTGGAAATACTTACAATTGCTCTCATAAAATTTTATTTTTCTATAGAAGCCTCTTCAGCTTCACTAAAGTGTATCATGGCAAAAACAGAATAATTGATCATATCCTGGTAATTCGCATCGATACCCTCACTTACCAGGGTTTTGCCCTTATTATCTTCTATCTGCTTTACTCGAAGTAATTTCTGAATGATGAGATCTGTAAGAGAACTGATCCTCATATCACGCCAGGCCTCACCATAATCATGGTTTTTATTCATCATCAATTCCTTGGTCTCAGCAACTTTTTCGTCATATAACTTGATAGCTTCTTCCGGATTAAGATCTGGCTGAACTGCAATTCCTTTTTCCAGTTGAATTAGCGCCATTACAGAATAATTGATGATCCCGATAAATTCAGATTTTTCATCTTCATCAACTTTTCTAACCTCGCTCTCTTGTAGTTGCCTAATTCGCTGGGCTTTAATAAAGATCTGATCGGTAAGTGACGGCAGCCTTAAAATTCTCCAGGCACAGCCGTAATCTTTCATTTTATTTAGAAACAAACTGCGGCAGCCTTCAATCACCGCATCGTATTGTTTTGAGGTATCCTGCATGAAGTAGTTGTAATTTCCGTAAATTTCGGGCAAATATTTCAGATAGTCAAAGTTATTTCCTGCCTATCTAAAAATCCAAAATACCTTATGTTCATTAATTGCAAAGGCAGATTAATAGATCTTTCAGAACCAAGAGTGATGGGAATCATCAATATCACTCCAAATTCCTTTTACAGCGGAAGCCGTTCGAATACTGATAAAGAGATATTATATAATGCGGAAAAGATGCTAACGGAAGGGGCTACTTTTCTGGATCTTGGAGCTTATAGTTCGAGACCCGGAGCAACAGATATTCCAGTCTCTGAAGAATTGGATCGTATGATTCCCTCAATCGATTTGATCTTAAAAGAATTTCCTGAAACCAATCTTTCAATAGACACTTTTAGAGCTGAAGTTGCTGAAAAAAGTCTGGATGCAGGTGCTGCAGTCATCAATGATATCTCAGCTGGAAAACTTGATGAGAACATGCTGCGCATAATTGCACAGTATCAGGTTCCTTATATTATGATGCATATGAAAGGAACTCCGCAAACCATGAAAGATCTCAACCAATATGAAGATCTCATGGCTGATGTTTTTTTATATTTTTCAGAAAGGATCAGGGCTGCGCGAGATTTAGGAATAAATGACATCATTATAGATCCAGGTTTTGGTTTTGCCAAGGACACCGATCAGAACTTTAAACTTTTCTCCAAACTGGAACTTTTTCAGAATCTGGAATTGCCGCTGTTAGTTGGCGTATCCAGAAAAAGTATGATCTGGAAAAAACTAGGTCTCTCCGCTGAGGAAGCCCTCAATGGATCAAGTATTCTGAATACCGCTGCTCTTATGAAAGGAGCAAATATTTTAAGAGTTCATGATGTTAAGGAAGCCTTGGAATGCATCAAATTAACACGTGAATTAATAAACTAATTTTAGATTTTCTATTTTTACATAAAACCCCCGCAATTTGGACATCATAGATCTTCGAATTCTCGATATTCTGGATATTGTTTTTGTAGCACTTCTACTCTACTACGTTTATAAACTGGTAAGAGGAACCGCTGCAGTAAACATTTTTATAGGAATCGTAGTAATTTACCTTGTTTGGCTGCTCACCCAATTGCTGCAAATGGAATTACTCAGCTCGGTTCTGGGAGAATTCGTAGGCGTTGGAGTTTTCGCATTGATCGTTGTATTCCAACAAGAGATCAGGAAATTTCTTTTGATGATCGGTTCCACTAATTTCACTCAAAAAGGAAGGTTCTTCAGAAGTTTTAAATTTAGCCGTGATGATTTTGAATCTAAGATAAATGTCGAGGCAATCATCGATGCCTGCGAAACCATGGGTAAAACCTATACCGGTGCGTTAATGGTGATCCAGAAAAGCAATAAACTGGATTTCGTAAAGAATACCGGTGATAAAATGAAGATCGAACTAAATCAGCCTATTATTGAATCTATTTTCTTTAAAAATAGTCCGCTACATGATGGAGCCATGGTCATTGAAGAAAACAAAATTACAGCCACAAGGGTGATTTTGCCAGTTTCTAATGATAGATCTATTCCTTTAAGATTCGGATTAAGACACCGGGCTGCTGTTGGGATTACTGAAAAAACCGACGCGCTGGCCTTAGTAGTTAGTGAAGAGACAGGCCAGACTTCCTATATAAAAGACGGCCAGTTTGTGATGTTTGAAACGATGCAGGAATTAAAAGACCGTATTAAGGAAGATATCAGCTAAAATTTCAAAAATGTTCTGTAAGAATTGTAAAAATGAGCTAAGCAATGACCAGAGCTACTGTCCCAATTGCGGTGCAAAAATTATTGGTAACAGGCTAACCATAAATTACCTTTCCAGCGAATTTTTCGAATCCTTCTGGAGAATAGACTCCAATAAACCGGTACTTACTTTTGTAGATCTTTTCAGAAAGCCGGTAAATGTAATTGATGGCTATATTAACGGACTGCGTAAAAAATACATCAATCCGTTCGGGTATTTCACCATTGCACTTACTCTTACTGGTATTTATACTTTTATTAATCTTAATTATTTTCCGGAATACCTTGATAATGGAGCTTTTCAGGCAAATATTGAAGAGCAGGATATTTCCAGGGAATTGACTACAAGGATCCTGGAACATATGAACTTGCTGTTCTTTTTATTTGTTCCGATAATCACTTTATTTTCGAGGCTTATTTTTCTTAAAAACAAAAAATATAACCTGGCGGAGCATCTCATCATCCACTTATATACCTATGCACACATTCATATTATCACTTCTGTACTAATCATGATATCGTTTATAAGCGAATCAAGTTTTAGATTGATGAATTTTATCAGTATACCTATTTACGTGATATATTACAGTTACGTGTTTAAAGGATTATATGATATGAGCTGGTGGAAAACATTTCTGAAAACCCTATTATTCCTGTTAATCTTCGGAGTTTTCTTTCTCGGGATTGCTACAGCTATGCTTATGGTCTACCTTAAGTATTTTTCAGAATTGGAACTGAATTAAATCGCTTCTTCCTCTTTAAACTGAACTTCATAAAGCTTCCTGTAATAACCATCGGTTTTTTGAAGAAGTTGCTTATGGTCACCAATCTCAACGATCTCACCCTGATCCATCACGATGATTTTATCAGCTTTTTTAATAGTAGCAAGTCTATGCGCGATCACAATTGAGGTTCTTCCTTCAGTGATCTTATCTGTTGCATCCTGGATCAATTGTTCGCTGTAGGAATCTACAGAAGAAGTTGCCTCATCAAGAACGAGGATACTTGGGTTGCTAACATAAGCTCTTAAAAACGAGATCAACTGTCTTTGACCAGAAGATAACATCGCACCTCTTTCCTTTACGTTATAATAGTAACCGTTTGGAAGAGAGCTAATAAAATCGTGAATACCAATCTGCTTAGCCGCATTGATCACATCTTCATCAGAAATATCGGGATTATCAAGATTAATATTATTCATTATAGTATCTGCGAACAAAAATACATTTTGCAATACTACTGCGATCTGGGCTCTCAAAGATCTTAATTGAATATCCTTAATATTGGTATCGTCTACTAAAATAGAACCGCTGTCAATTTCATAAAATCGACTTAGCAGATTAATGATCGTAGATTTTCCAGCACCTGTTGCACCAACAATCGCCACCGTTTCTCCCGGATTTACTTTAAATGAAATTCCTTTTAATACCTCCTCATCTTCTACATAGCTGAATCTAACATCCTTGAATTCGATCTCACCTTTGAGATTACCGACTTCCAGTGTTCCTACATCTTCAATATTGGCATCTGTATCCAGGATATCGAAAACTCGATTCGCGGCTACCATACCCATTTGCAATGTGTTGAATTTATCTGCGATCTGTCTAAGTGGTCTGAACAGCATTTGAGAAAGCTCTATAAATGCCACGATAATACCTAAAGACATTTCATCTCCAGCCACAACACGTAATCCACCAAACCACACGATTAAACCTATGGTTATGGAAGTGGACATTTCAGCAATAGGAAAGAAAATGGAGTTATACCATACCGTCTTTACCCATGCCTTTCTATGTTTGTCATTAATCTCCTTGAAATTGGCATATTCAGTCTTCTCTCTTGTAAATAACTGAACGATCTTCATTCCTGTAATTCGCTCCTGGACAAATGTGTTCAGGTTAGCCACCTGAGTTCTAACTTCTTCAAAAGCCAATTTCATTTTCTTCTGAAAAACCCTTGTCGCGTAAATGATAAATGGAAGAACTGTAAGAACTAATAATGTGAGTTCCCAGCTTTTATAGAACATCACACCTATTACAACCAGCATTTTAAGAAGATCACTAATGATCATGAAAAGTCCCTGGCTGAAGATACTGGCAATGGTCTCAATATCACTAACTGCACGAGTAACCAATCTACCTACCGCAGATTTATCATAATACTTCATTCTAAAGCCAAGCATATGCTTAAAAAGCTTGACCCTTATATCGCGTACTACTTCCTGACCAAGCCAGTTTGCATAATAGATGAAACAGAACTGAAAAAGAACTTCCAGAACCAGAACGCCCAGCATTAGGCTTACGTAAAAGATAAGACTGTCAAAATCTGCGGGAATTAAAGCCTGGTCTACAGTTTCCTGAAGAATGATAGGTCTTAAAACCGCAAATAACGAAACAAGGATGGCTGCGACTCCAACGAAATAAAAAATTCGTTTGTAAGGATTGGTATATTTAAGCAAGCGCTTAAACAGATCCATATCGAACGCATTTCCAGTTTTTGATGCCATTTAATTCTTTCTGATATTATCAGGATAAACAATCCTGGTTAAATATAATCCCTTCGCCGGTACCGATGTTCCGGCCTCTCCCCTGTCTTCACTTTTAATAACATCATGCATGTGGGATACGGGATATTTATTCTGTCCAATTTCAATCAAAGTCCCTACAACTGCCCGAACCATATTTCTTAAAAACCTGTCTGCAGTAATATGAAACACCAGTCGGTCTTCTTCCTTTTTCCAGATAGCTTCATCAATTCTGCAATTATAGGTTCTTACATCGGTTCTGCTTTTGGAGAAACATTTAAAATTGGTGTATTCTTTCAAAATTTCAGCCGCCGCATTCATCTTATCAACATCCAACTTATGTTTTAAAAACCATGCTGAATCTTTACCGAAGGGATTTTTTTCCTGAACAATATGATATTCATAACTTCTTGCGGTTGCGTCAAAACGAGCATGAGCCTCTTCTATAACCTGAAAAATTTCATGGACCGCAACATCTTTGGGAAGCATTGAATTCAGTTTATATTTCATAAGCTCTGCATCCAGAATTTCTTCCGTATCAAAATGAGCGAACATTTGCTTAGCATGAACACCAGCATCTGTTCTACCCGCTCCAACGATTTCTATAGATGAACGTAAAACTTTGCTTAAGTTCTTTTCCAGCATTTCCTGCACACTAATAGAATCTGGCTGATTCTGCCAACCGTGATAGGCTTTTCCGAAATATGAGAGTTCTATAAAATACCTCAAGCTCCGCTTTATTTTTATATTAGCGAAATGCAAAGATAAGGCAATTATAGCAAGGAGAAAGCCTTTGAAGAGCATCCTTTGTTAAACGAAAATTAAAATATCAAGATTTGAAGAAGATCCTTTTACTCAGTGATACTCATGGCCATATGGACGACAGGATTTTGCACTATGCAAAACAGGCAGATGAAATATGGCATGCTGGCGATATTGGAACCCTGGAAGTAACAGATCAACTCGAAGCAGTAAAACCTTTAAAAGCTGTCTATGGAAATATTGACAATGCAACGATAAGAAAAGAATTTCCGCTTAATAACAGGTTTATGTGTGAAGATGTTGATGTATGGATCACTCACATTGGAGGATACCCAGGGAAATATTCTCCTGCCATAAAAGAAGATATCAAAAAAGATCCTCCGAAAATTTTCATTTCCGGGCATTCACATATTCTAAAAGTGATGAATGACAAGACGTTGAAATTGCTACACATGAATCCCGGTGCAGCTGGTAAACAAGGCTTCCATAAAAAACGAACCATGCTTAGATTCAAGATAAACGGAAAAGATATTAGCGATCTTGAAGTTATAGAACTGGAATAATTAAAAAACCCGAAGCTTTCACTTCGGGTTTTTCACGCACTAATACTACTAAGATGATAGGCTTATCGTAATCGGTCTACAGATTTTACGAGATCTTCGTCCTTCTTGATGGCCTTATTGGCCAAAACAATAAAAACGATAGAAATAATAGGAAGAAACATCCCAATACCCTTCTCTGAGATATCCATCTCTCCAGGTAAAGTTAGAGACCAATAAACAAACACTCCTAGTAAAAAAAGGTTCAATATTATATTTAGTCGCCCCAGCACAAACTGGAGTTTTCTATTCTTAAACATAAAAATACTCACCAACGAAATAGCTGCCGAGCCAAGGAACATTCCAAAGGCAATTAACTGATCCTGAGCGTAAACTTCTTCGCCTGCTGAATTTGTCCAGAGCGAAAATACGAATATAAGACCTGCCGCCGTTATAGCTGCTAAAAGTAGGTAAATTGTTTGAATTCTTTGAAGCATATTTATTGCTGTTGCGGCACAAAAATAAAAGATTCTTTTTAGAATTACTGTGTAAAAGTTTAAAATAAAGTTGTATTATTGCAGGAACATTTCGTAACCCATTCAACGTTGGTTACTTAAGTCTCCAAAACTTTTTATTCTTCCTCGAGAAGTTTTTAAAATCAATCCAAAAAATTTTATTGAAACGTATTCATGTTTGAAATTTCAGAATTAAAAGCTAAAAAGCTTCCTGAACTTAAGGAAATTGCTCAAACGCTTAATGTTCCTAAGTACAAGACTTTGAAAAAACTCGATTTGGTGTATCAGATTCTGGATTACCAGGCATCAAATCCTAATAAAGTAAAAGAAGTTCTTACCGACGACAAAGAAGACCAGGCGAAGGAAAAACCAAAGAGATCAGCAAAGGTTGGTAGCGATAAAAAACCAGCCAAAGCGTCATCTAATCAAAAACCTTCTCACTCTAATAAGCCTTCAGGTAAAGATTCCGCTCATCCTTCTCAAAAAGATGATAAAAGGAACAACCCTGCTTCTAAAAACGATAGAGACAGAAGCCAGAATAATAGAAAAGACAATCGCGGTAAGAATGAAAACCGCAATGATAATCGCAACGATAACAGAAATAACAATCGTAACGATAATCGCAATGACAATAAAAAGAATAACGGGAATCGTGATAACAGGAACCGTTATAGAGAACCAGATTATGAATTTGATGCGATCATAGAAAGTGAAGGTGTTCTTGACATTATGCAAGACAACTATGGTTTCTTAAGATCTTCAGATTACAACTATCTTACTTCTCCAGATGATATTTATGTATCACAATCACAGATCAGGCTTTTTGGTCTTAAAACCGGTGATACTGTTCAGGGACAGATTAGACCACCAAAAGAAGGTGAAAAATATTTCCCACTTATTAAGATTAATAAGATCAACGGTCTTGACCCGCAAGTGGTTAGAGACAGAGTTTCTTTTGAGCATCTTACTCCGTTATTCCCGAAAGACAAATTTAACCTGGCTGAAAAACAAAGTTCCATTTCAACCAGAGTAATGGATCTTTTTGCCCCTATAGGTAAAGGACAGCGTGGTATGATCGTTTCACAGCCTAAAACAGGTAAAACGATGCTATTGAAGGATATCGCTAATGCAATTGCAGCGAACCATCCTGAGGTATACCAGATCGTTCTTTTGATAGATGAAAGACCTGAAGAGGTAACAGACATGCAGCGTAACGTAAAAGGTGAAGTAGTTGCTTCAACTTTTGATAAAGAGGCGCATGAGCACGTAAGAGTAGCTAATATCGTTCTTGAAAAAGCGAAAAGACTTGTAGAATGTGGACATGATGTAGTAATACTTCTTGACTCCATCACAAGACTTGCCAGAGCATACAACACTGTTCAACCTGCCAGCGGTAAGGTATTGAGTGGTGGTGTAGATGCAAATGCATTACATAAACCAAAAAGGTTCTTTGGAGCTGCACGTAATATTGAAAATGGTGGATCATTATCAATTATTGCTACAGCACTTACTGAAACCGGATCTAAAATGGACGAAGTGATCTTCGAAGAATTTAAAGGAACCGGTAACATGGAACTTCAGTTAGACAGAAGAATCTCTAACAGAAGAATCTTCCCTGCTATTGACCTTGTTTCATCAAGTACACGTAGAGATGATCTTCTTTTAGATGACAATACCATTCAGCGTATGTGGGTACTTAGAAAGTATCTAGCTGATATGAATCCTGTAGAAGCCATGGAATTCATCAATGATAAGATTAAAAGCACCAGGAATAATGAAGAATTTTTAATCTCCATGAACGGTTAAAATATACTGTTAAACCCTACTTATAAAGAAGCCGGAAATTTAAATTTCCGGCTTTTTATTTGCCTGAATTTCAGAATAGGACATAAAAAAAGCTCCATCTTTCGATGAAGCTTCTTAGAGCGGGAGACCGGGTTCGAACCGGCGACATTCAGCTTGGAAGGCTGACGCTCTACCAACTGAGCTACTCCCGCCTAACGCTGCAAATATAATCTGATTCGGTTTCAAAAACCAAAATTTTTTACAGCTTTTTTAAAAAATGATAACCCCTAATTACATATCCCAGATTCATATAAAATTTGTGAGAGCCAAAATTCTCCACATAAGAATTTAATTCCATGGTTTCACAGTCCTTAGACTCAGCATATTGATGTATAAACTGAAACAAGGACTTCCCTACTCCTTTTCCCTGATATTCCTCCTTAATAAATATATGATCTGCCTCACACGCCTTGCCTGCATAATGTCTCGTCATGAACCATAATCCAAAAACACCTATGAGTTTATCATTATCGTAAATACCGAAGCATTCATAATTCTGATCGAACATTTCCAGTAATCTTTTCTTTAGCAATTCATCTTCCGGAGGCTGCTCGTGAAGTTTTTTCAGGTATGGCAAAACCACCTCAAAATCTTCTTTTAAAATCTTGTTAAATGCCAGTTCCATGTCTCTGTTTTCTGCTAAAATAGTCATATTTTTAGCTACACATACAACTAGTTAAATAAGTATAAATGGACTTCATGAAAAATAAAAACGGAAAGATTCAGGATTTAATCGACAATAAATTATTAGAAAAAAGAAAGATTTACATGTGGGGTGAAGTAAGCGATAAGACTGCCAAATATGTGATCGACAGGCTGGAATATCTTGATCTTGAAGGAAATGATGAAATTCAGCTTTTTATTAATAGCCCAGGAGGCTATGTAACAGATGGATTTGCAATCTATGATACGATCATGAGTCTTGAGTCTCCAGTATCTACAATTTGTACAGGTTTAGCCGCTTCAATGGGTTCTATTCTTCTTTCTGCAGGGAAAAAAGGAAGAAGATTTATTCAGCCTCACGCGAAAGTAATGATTCACCAGCCTAGTGGCGGTGCAAGAGGTCAGGCTTCAAATATTGAAATCGCCGCGAATGAAATTCTGAAAACAAAACATCTAAGTGCAGAGATCCTTGCTGAGAACTGTGGCCAGACCGTAGATAAAGTATTGAAAGACTTCAATAGAGATTACTGGATGGATGCAGAGGAGTCAATGGAATATGGTATCGTTGATGGTATCTACAAGAGATAATTATGGAGATAAAACATAAAGAGAACAATAGCCGCGGCATGTTCTACATAGAAAATGAAAAAGGGCTAATTGCAGAGCTCACGTATCACAAGAACGAAAATAATGTTCTTACCATAGATCACACAGAGGTGAAAAGAGAAATGGAAAACCAGGGAATTGGCTCCAGTCTTATCAAGGAAAGTGTTGAATTCGCTAGAAAACACAATCTGAAGATAGACCCTCTTTGCCCGTTTGCTGAAGTTCAGTTTGATATGCATAAATCTTATGAAGATGTTCGAGCCTAATCAGGCTTGACCATCTTCAACTAAAAATTCTTAATGCGCAGCCCCTCATTAAAATTCGCTTTTATCGTTCTTTTATTGATCGCTTCATGTAAAGATGATAAAGAGACACCAGGTGTTGAAGAGCGCAATGAAGTTGAGGAAATCACATTCCTAACCGAGGATGATCTTATTGAAGATTTTTTTGATGATTCAGAACCTCGTATCAAGGAACTTTACAATATAGCTGCAGTTTCAGAATTTTACAGAGAGAACGATTTTGAGCCAATCTGGTCTGACAGGGAATTACGGGAAGACCTTTTCAGGAATATTGAAAATATAGAAGATGAAGGCCTTTTCTTTGAGGATTACCATGGAGACAAACTTCAGAAACTCTTTCGTTCGCTAGACAGTAATACCGAAGAAGATAACAACCTTCTGGAAATTCTTCTTACAGATTCTTACCTGCAACTCTCGAAAGATCTTGCTACAGGAAAATTAGATCCTACCAAAATTCATGAGATCTGGGGAACTCCCCTAAATGAAATTGATCCACAGGGTCTTTTAAAAAAGGCTATTTCAGATAAGAATATTCAGAAAAGCCTAGATTCAATAAGACCGAAAAGTAAAGTTTACCAGCAATTGAGATCTGCATTGAGTGAATTCAAAAAAACAGGAATTGATGAAGATACTTCTACCGTAATTCCTGATGGCAGACTAGTGAGACCCGGAGAAAATAGTGATAGGATCTTTGCAGTCACCAAAAGACTGACTGAGCTTGGTTATTATAACAATCCAATAGACAGCACAAATACAGAATATAAAAAGGAAATCCAGGAGGCTGTAGAAAAATTCCAGCTAGATCACGATCTTCAGGTTGATGCGCTTTTAGGTAGCACAACGATCTCTAACATGAACCTGACTCGTCGCGATCGTTATCACCAGATTTTAGTTAATCTGGAAAGATGGAGATGGTTTCCAAGAGACCTTGGTGATCATTACATCATTGTCAATATTCCCGATTACGAACTGAGCGTAGTTAAGGATAACGATACCGTTAGAACTCATAAGATCATGGTGGGAACTCAGGTTAGAAAAACGCCAATTTTCTCGGATGAGATAGGTTATATTATTTATAATCCAACGTGGACAATTCCTCCGACCATTAAGAAGAATGATGTTATTCCCGGAGCTAAACGTGATATTGGATATTTTCAGAAAAAGAATATCAAGATCTATGACAGTAACGGCAACACGGTAGATCCATCTTCAGTAGATTGGAATTCTTCAAAAGCCAGATCTTACACCTACAGGCAACCGGCGGGACCATCTAACCCGCTAGGTATTGTAAAAATTATTTATCCCAATGAGTATATGATCTATCTACATGATACACCTTCCCGAAGTTTGTTCGAAAAGAATGCTCGAGCTCAAAGTTCTGGCTGTGTTAGAGTTCAGGATGCTTTAGGTTTAGCTAAATACCTGCTTAGCGACCAGGAAAAATATGATGATGAAAAGATTGAGGACATCTTAAAATCTGGCAGAACCACAGAGATACCGGTTAAGCAAAAAGTAAACGTACATCATTTCTATTGGACCGTATATCAAAAAAAAGATACCATTAAGTTCATTAATGATATCTATAATCTTGATCAGAAAACCTGGGAGCTTTTAAAACCCGCAGACTGATTATACGTTTAAAAAACTAGACTTTTCCTGGTAGTTTTCATCACTCTTATGAATATAAACTACAGACTTCCCTTTTATTTTATGAATTAGATCCTTTGCGATCTTATTTGGTACCGCTGGACATCCATAACTTCTTCCTAGTCTTCCGTATCTATTAATAAATTCAGGTTCAGCGTAATCTGCTCCATGAATAACTACATAACGCTCACGAGCCTTCGAATTGAATCCTTTTTCCATTCCATCAATAAATAGAGATAATCCGTTCTTACCATAATAAGTTTCTCCGGTCACATAAAACCCAAGAGAGCTTTGGTGAGAATTAACTTTATTAGAAAAGTTCTTAGCGAATTCAACTCCTGTATTCTTTCCGTGAGCTACATAAGTATTGAAAACAACTTCTTTAGTATCCATGTTCAGGATCCACATTCTTTTCATTTTAGAGGATAGATTGAAATCTATAACGGTAAGTAATGGATTAGAAACTTTACCTGCTTCGTCCAATTTAGTATATCCACTAATCGCCTTTTCAAATACTGAAATATTAGGCATTGTAGAATTATTCGCCGAAAAATCATTGTATAGATCGGCTACTTTTTCTTCGAATGTTTTTTTGACTTTAACTTCAACTGATAACTCCGGGGCTATTTCGGACTCTTTTGAATTGTTGATTTCGGCTGCACTACTAAAAGCGAATGAGAAAATTAATACTCCAACAACAGTAAGAATTCGGTACTTCATATAATATCTTTTTTCTAATTTTTGTTAATAAAAACCAAAAGCCTTGCCAACATACGAAAAATTAAAAAGAATTTTAAAAAAACGCTAAATTTAACAATTCGAAGCCTTAAATAGCTTTTAATGAACCTTATAAGGTATTTTTTGAAGGTTTCATATTAACGAAGACATTATCATTATATTATATGAATTAAGTTTATAAATGTTAAATTTTTAAATTTTATAAACGCTAATCATTGCGAAATTCATGTTAACAGGTGCAGCATTTGATAAGAATTTGAATAATTCTGAAATCCTGTATCAAAATCCAAAGGATTTTCATTTTTGATCGATAGAATTGCGAAGTGAAGATTCAGTTTTAATAAAACATTATAGAACCTCCTTCAGGCTAAACATTCAAATGTTTTTATCTTTATCCCCCAAACTATTGACGTAAATGAATAAGAAAGTTCTCTTAATGATATTAGATGGTTGGGGCATTACTCAAGATGAGGAAGTTTCAGCAGTCGCTAAGGCAAATACTCCATTCATGGATTCCCTGCCAGATAAATTCCCACACGCCAGTTTAAGAACAGATGGTATGAACGTTGGTTTACCTGAAGGACAGATGGGAAACAGCGAAGTTGGTCATATGAACCTTGGAGCTGGCCGAATTGTTTATCAGGATCTCGTTAAGATCAACATGGCAGTTGAAAAAGAAACTTTGGTAGATGAACCTGTTCTTGAGGAAGCTTTTAGTTACGCAGTAAAAAATAACAAGCCTATCCATTTTATGGGACTTTTAAGTGATGGTGGAGTACATTCCCATATCAATCACCTAAAAGGACTCTTAAGTGCGGCAGAAAAACTAGGAGTAAAAAAGAAATATGTTCATGCTTTTACCGATGGTCGTGATGTAGATCCGCATTCAGGAAAAGGTTTTATTGCAGAATTACTCCCGCATCTTAAAGAAACAAATTCTGAGCTAGCTTCAGTTATTGGTAGATATTTCGCCATGGACAGAGACAAGCGCTGGGAACGTGTTAAAAAAGCTTACGATCTAATAGTCAAAGGAGTTGGCAAGGAAACTCAGGATGCAACTGCTGCAATTCAAAAAAGTTATGATGATGGTGTAAGTGACGAGTTCATAGAGCCAATCGTCTTGACTGATAATAATGGAAATCCTGTTGCTAAATTGAATGAAAAGGATGTTGTTATCTATTTCAACTTTAGAACAGACCGGGGAAGGCAATTAACCCAGGCATTATCCCAGGATGATTTTCCTGAATATGATATGAAGAAATTAGCATTGTACTATGTTACAATGACCAAATATGATGATAGATTCAAAAATGTAAATGTCATTTTCAAGAAATCTAATATTAAAGCTACGCTAGGTGAAGTGCTTGAATATGAAGGCAAAAAACAAATTAGAATTGCTGAAACTGAAAAATATCCTCATGTTACATTTTTCTTTTCCGGAGGAAGGGAGAAACCTTTTGCAGGAGAGAAGCGCATCATGTGTAATTCTCCGAAAGTAGCAACTTATGACCTTCAACCAGAAATGAGTGCTTTTGAGATCAAGGACAAGATTGTTCCCGAGATCGAAAAGGAATCTGCAGATTTTATATGTCTGAATTTTGCTAATCCAGATATGGTTGGTCATACGGGAGATTTCAATGCGGCAATCAAGGCATGTGAAACCGTTGACACCTGCGCAAAAGAAGTAGCTGAAGCGGCCTTTGAAAAAGATTATGCAATCATAATCATCGCAGATCATGGGAATAGTGAGGTGATGAAAAACCCTGATGGCAGCCCTAATACAGCGCATACCACCAATCCCGTACCATTAATTTTAATGGATAAAGATGTAAAAAATATAAAAGATGGTAAGTTGGGGAATATTGCTCCGACTATCCTAAAGCTTATGGGAATTACCCAACCAGATCTAATGACCGAAGATCCATTAATTTAATTTATATGAATAAGTACTTAATTTTACTGGCAGTGATCGCATTAAGTTGTGGTAATACTGTTAGTAAATCTGCAATTGAACCGAAGTCAGAAACCAATTTAGAATTAGAAGGAGTGCAAAAAGATATGCTTCTTGGGGAATTTCAGAAAGAGGAACTTCAGCAAAAACCATTCTCTGCATGGTTTACTCCCAGATATAATAAATTTTCACCTGAGACCGATGCCATGGCAACGATCAAGGAAAATATTGGAGACTACGACATCAAAGTTTTAATGGGAACATGGTGCGGAGATAGCAAAAGAGAAGTGCCAAAATTCTTGAAGCTACTAGATGATGCTCAATATGATTATGATAAATTGAATATGGTCGCTGTAGATTATAATAAACAGACTCCTTCTAAAATAGAAGAGAAACTGGAAGTTCATAGAGTTCCTACAATTATTTTCTATAAAGATGGTAAGGAAGTAAACAGATTCGTAGAATACTCGCGGGGAGAAAGTATTGAAGAAGATATTGCTAAAATAGTGAGTGGCAAGGAGTACAAAAATTCCTACACAAACTAAGATAGAACCGTTAGCAACCCTATAATTAGAAAATATTAAGTAATTTCGCTTTATGCCCAATTCTCTTACCATAGCAGTTGATTTTGATGGCACTATAGTAGAGAATAGATTTCCTGAAATTGGAAAACCTATACTTTTCGCCTTTGAATCTTTAAAAAAACTACAAGAAGAAGGGCACCGTCTTATATTATGGACCTATCGCTGCGGAATAAGACTAGATGAAGCTGTAGAGTTTTGCGAAAAAAACGGTCTTAAATTTTATGCGGTTAATAAAAGTTATCCTGAAGAGGATTTTGACGATACGATAAGCAGAAAGATCCTCGCAGATATTTTTATAGATGACCGTAATCTAGGCGGAATGAAAGGCTGGGGAGAAATCTTTCAGATGTTAAGTTTAGAACAACCAGGAAGACCAAAAAAGAAAAAGAAAAGATCCGGTTTATTCGGAAGATTGTAATAATATATGATAGTACAGAAATCCAGAGAAGAAATTGAGTTAATGCGTGAAAGTGCACTTATTGTATCTAAAACGCTAGGAATGCTTGCTCCCAAAATTCAACCGGGTGTAACAACTCTTGAACTGGATAAAATGGCAGAGGAGTTTATTAGAGACCACGATGCAAAACCAGGTTTTCTTGGATTGTATGATTTTCCGAATTCGCTTTGTATGAGTCCGAATGCCCAGGTGGTTCATGGAATTCCAAATAATACACCTTTAAAGGAAGGAGACATTATTTCTATTGATTGTGGTGCTATTAAAAACGGATATTATGGAGATCACGCCTATACATTTCCAGTTGGTGAAGTTGCTCCAGATGTGAAAAAATTATTAGAGGTGACCAAAGAGTCACTTTATGAAGGTATAAAAGAATTTAAAGCCGGAAATCGCGTTGGTGATGTAGGCTATGCTATTCAGAAATATACCGAAGACCATGGCTATGGAGTTGTTAGAGAACTTGTTGGTCATGGAATTGGAACAACTATGCACGAAGATCCTGAAATGCCAAATTATGGCCGTAGAGGAAGAGGAAAGAAATTTGTAGAAGGCATGGTGGTAGCAATTGAACCTATGATAAACATGGGAACTAAAAGAATTAAGCAATTACCAGATGGTTGGACAATACTAACTGCCGACAATAAGCCTAGTGCTCATTTTGAACACAATGTGGCATTGGTTGACGGCAAACCCGAATTACTATCTACATTTAAATACATCTATGAATCCTTAAATATTAAAACCAAAGAAGAAGACGAATTTAGAGCAAAAGTTTATGATTAAAAGTTACAGACAGGAAATCTGGAAAACCCTACATAAAGATTCCTGGGAAGACCGCTTTATCTATAAAGTCTCAAATTTCGGAAGAATGATCAGTTATCTGAAAAATCCCGAAGGAGACTTAATGAAAGGCGGAAAAGTAGGTGGATATTTAAACTTCGCGGTAAAATTGAAGAATGGTAAGCATAAGACTTACTACATTCATCGCATTATTGCAGAAATGTTTTTAGAGAAGAAAGAAGGTGATCAGTATGTGATTCACAAAAATTTTGTGAAAAACGACAATCGCGTTTCTAATTTGGCCTGGGCCACCAAAGACGAATGGGTCCAACATCAATACGACAGTCCTAAAGTGAAGGAGAATAAGAAAAAAAGGAAGCTTAGAAAAGTTACCTCTTATTCTAAACTTACTTACGCACAGGCTGTAATTCTAAAGAAAAAACTTTTAGATCCCGAAAGGAAAACCCGTATTAGAGTACTTGCAAAGCAATTTGGAGTTTCCGAAATGCAATTGTACCGTATCAAATCGGGTGAAAACTGGGGAGATATCGAAGTATAGCGAATGAGTAATCTTTTTAAACTGGCCTTAAATTCAATTCCCAGGCCTGTTCTTATTAGAATTAGTTACCTGGTAAGGCCGTTTTTAAAGATTTATCTTAAGGGCTCTCGATACACCGATCCAATAGATGGGAGCGGTTTCAGAAAGTTTTTACCTTATGGTTACGAAAATCAGCGGGAAAATGTGCTTTCCCCTTCTACCCTCTCATTAGAGAGGCATAGACTCTTATGGCTTTATCTGAAGAATGAAACTGAGTTTTTCAACAAGAAGCTAAAGGTCCTGCACTTTGCACCAGAACAAGCTTTTTATAAGCGATTCAGAGAATTATCTAATTTGGAATACACGACGACAGACCTTAATTCGCCACTAGCAGATGTCAAGGCTGATATTTGTGATCTTCCATTTGAGAATGAAAGTTTCGACTTTATTTTATGTAATCACGTACTGGAGCATATTCCTGATGATACTAAAGCCATGCAGGAACTTTACAGGATCTTGAAACCGGGCGGAACGGCTGTTTTACAAATTCCGCAGGAATTAGATCGTGCAGAAACTTTTCAGGATGATTCGATCACAGATCCCAAAGAACGAGCTAAGATCTTTGGACAGTATGATCATGTTCGGGTATACGGAAGAGATTACTTTGTTAAGCTAAGAGCTATTGGCTTTAAGGTAGAAGAAGTTGATTATACTTCAGATCTTTCTTCTGCAGAAATTGATAAATACCGACTGGCCAAAGGGGAGATCATCCCGGTTTGTCATAAATAATTACTCAACGATATTTTCTTGAAAACCTGGTGTCTGAAAAATTTCCATTCCGCCGTTCTCGGTTGAATATAGAATATAGACTTCAACACCTTCTAATTTCTCCAGCGTAGATTTAGTTCTTTCTAAACCAAGCGCCATAAATGCAGTTGCATAACCATCAGCTAGCATACAGTTTTCAGCAATTACCGAGGCACTTAAAATATTACTCTTCTCGGCCTTAGCCGTTTTAGGATTGATGGTGTGAACATACTTCTGCCCGGTTAGGGAGTCCGTTCTGTATTTTCTATAATTCCCGGAAGTAGCCATGGCTGCATTAACCAGTTTTAGCTTGGCGTATAATTTTCGCTTTTCTCCTTCCTCCTGATCTGGATCATCTATACCAACGATCCATTCCAGATCATTATCAAGGTTTTTTCCTTTAGCACGAAGCTCACCACCTAATTCAACAAGATAATTTTCAACATCCTGAGACTCTAGATATTCAGCAATGACGTCTATGGTATAACCCTTTGCGATGGCATTAAAATCAATATAAATAGCAGGGTTTTCTTTTTTAATGGTTTTATCAGATTGAATTCTGATCTTATCAAATCCGACAAGCTTTCTCAGAGAATCAAGCTTCACGCTATCTATTGCTTTTAAAGCTTTTCCCGGGCCGAAACCGTATGCGTTGACAAGAACACCCACCGTTGGATCAAAGAACCCGTTGCTCTCCTTAAAAATCTTTTCAGAAGCATTAAATACTTTAATAAAATTGTCGTCAACCTCTACTGTAGTATCTCCACGATTTATTTTTGAAATATCAGATTTGGTGATATAAGTGCTCATTGAAGAATTTATATCATCTAGTATACTATCTAGAGATTTTTCAAATTGAAGCTCTTCGTTAGAAAAATATTTTACAGAATAAGTGGTTCCTAAAGCCTCACCGTAATATTCATGAATATTGTTCTCTTTTTCAGTATTACAACCTATAAGAAGTAAAATTGAAAATATTAAGAAAAGTGTTTTTTTCATAATCTAAAATTCCTTCCAGCCAGAATAGTTTACGATATAGTCTTCGTCGCTGGTAATTGGTTTTTCGTAGTCACTGGAATTTGCAAGTCCCACACCGGCATAAAAAGTCCGCGCATTGAATTTTTCAGCGTGTTCTTTAATATCTTTCATAAAGGCAGGATCAAAAGCTGAAGGGTCATCTGGATACGTAATAGCCCTTACGATCACGAAATGCAATTTTGTTTCCTTTAGAGCTACAAACTGTGGATTTCTCCTGAGCTTACTATTAACCCCAAGGAATTCATATCCGTTATCTTCAAGATCTTTTCCCACGATATTCATGGCAAGATTATGTAGTTCCTGTTCATTTAATTTCGGCATAGTCTAAATATAAAAAAATCCCGCCGAAGCGGGATTTGTAATTATTATCCTCCAAAGTCATCAAACCTGATGTTCTCTGGCGGAATTCCGAAGTCCTCACCCATTTTCTGAACAGCTTTGTTCATCAATGGAGGTCCACAGAAATATAATTCGATTTCTTCCGGCTCTTCGTGATGATTTAAATAATTATCTATTACCACCTGGTGAATAAATCCTACGAATCCGTCACCTTCTCCATCAAGACCGTCCTTTACTTTCCAGTTATCTTCTTCCATTGGCTCAGAAAGGGCCAGGTAGAATTTAAAGTTAGGGAAATCTCTTTCAAGAGCTCTAAAGTGTTCTGTATAGAACAATTCTCTCTTAGATCTACCACCGTACCAGTAAGTAACTTTTCTACCAGTTTTCAGAGTTCTGAATAAATGGTAAAGGTGAGATCTCATTGGTGCCATTCCGGCTCCACCGCCAACATAAAGCATTTCCGCATCAGACTCATTGATAAAGAATTCACCATAAGGACCTGAAATAACTACTTTATCTCCTTTCTTAAGGCTGAAGATATAAGATGAAGCAACTCCAGGATTTACATCCATCCAACCGTCTTTAGCGCGATCAAATGGCGGTGTTGCGATACGAACGTTCAGCATAATTTCACGTCCTTCTGCAGGGTAAGAAGCCATTGAGTAAGCTCTTTCCACTACTTCAGGATTTTTCATCACCAGTGGCCATAATTTAAATTTATCCCACTCTGCCTGAAATTTATCTGGAGTCTCATGCTCTTCAGGGTGAGCTGTGATATCAAAATCTTCAAATTTAACTTCGGTCTTAGGAACCTCAATTTGAATATACCCTCCAGCTTTATAGTCCATATCTTCAGGAATTTCTACCACAAATTCCTTAATAAACGAAGCAACATTATAGTTTCTTACTACGGTAGCATCCCATTTCTTAATTCCGAAAACCTCTTCAGGAATCGTAATTTTCATGTCCTGCTTAACCTTCACCTGGCAACCAAGTCTCCAACCGTCTGCAATTTCTTTTCTGGTAAAGTGAGGCTCTTCTGTAGGAAGAATTGCTCCTCCTCCATCTTTAACAATACACTTACACTGGATACAGGTTCCACCTCCACCACAGGCAGAAGGAAGGAATAATTTGTTATCTCCAAGAGTTGAAAGTAAAGTTCCTCCAGAACCTACTTCGATATCTTTTTCATTATTAACATTAATAGTCACAGGCCCTGATGGGGTCAATTTTGCCTTGGCTCCCAAAAGGATGGATACCAATAACAAAATAAGAACTAAAAATACTACTACACTAGCTATTATAACTGTCATAATCTTTCTTTTCGATTATAATTTAATTCCCATAAAACTCATAAACCCTAATGCCATTAATCCGGTAATGATAAACGTAATACCAAGACCTTTTAATGGAGCAGGCACATTTGAGTATGCAATTTTTTCTCTGATGGCTGCAATCGCAAGAATTGCCAGAAACCATCCAATTCCACTTCCTAAACCATAAGTAACGGCTTCAGAAATACCTCCGAAATCTTTTTGCTGCATAAAAAGTGAACCACCAAGGATTGCACAGTTTACCGCAATTAGAGGAAGGAAAATACCTAAAGCACCATATAGTGCAGGAGCGAATTTTTCAACTATCATCTCTACAAGCTGAACCATAGAAGCAATTACCGCGATGAACATGATGAAACTTAGGAAACTAAGATCCACATCTGCATATTCAGCACCTAACCAGGTAAGAGCGCCAGGTTTCAGAAGATAATTATCAAGTAAAAAGTTAATTGGTACAGTTACAAGTAATACGAATATTACCGCAGCACCTAAACCAACAGCTGTCTTTACAGTTTTTGATACCGCCAGGTAGGAACACATTCCCAGGAAGTAGGCGAATATCATATTTTCAATGAAAATACTTCTTACAAATAGATTAACTAATTCCATTTTTTATACTTTTTTGCTGTTCAGCTATTAGTTTTCTTCGATTAGTTTACGGTTTCTAGCACGTTGCACCCAGATAATAACTCCTACCACGATAAGAGCCATTGGCGAAAGCAACATTAAACCGTTATTTTCATATCCCAGTGAATAAAGACCGGTTGATTCAGCAAGTGTAGCTCCTTTATGACCAAGAACTTCAAATCCAAATAATTTTCCGGAACCTAAAAGTTCTCTGAAAAATGCCACGATGATAAGGATTAATCCGTATCCAGCAGCGTTACCAATTCCGTCAAGGAATGATTTATATACACCGTTACCAAGAGCAAAGGCTTCCAGACGTCCCATCACGATACAGTTGGTAATAATAAGACCAACGAATACCGAAAGCTGTTTACTTACATCAAAAGCATAAGCTTTAAGTACCTCACTTACCAAAATTACAAGTGAAGCAACAACCACTAGCTGAACGATAATACGAATACGGCTAGGGATAAGGTTACGCAACATAGAAATGATCATGTTACTAAATGCCATTACCACCATCACCGCGATCGCCATAACGATTGCTGGTTCTAACTGAACTGTAATTGCCAATGCTGAACAGATACCTAAAACCTGGACAGTAATCGGGTTGTTATCATCTAAAGGATCTGATAATAATTTTCTATTCCCTTTGGAAAGAAAATGCTCTTTTTCTTCAGAATCTGAAAGAAAAAGGATCATTTCCTGTTTCTTCTCTTCCTCTTTAGCAGAGTTGAATTTTGTCTCTTTAGCCATAATTATTTTATTGCTACTTTAATATCCTTTTGCTTCTCGAAATAAGGCAGGTAACGCTTAAGCCTTTCAGAGATCATATCTGATACTCCATCTCCGGTAATAGTTGCTCCGGAAATCGCATCCACTTTATTATCATCCTTATCTGAAACATCTATATTTCCTTTCACTACAGATACACCAACAAGGTTTCCGCTAGAATCGAAGATCTTCTCATCTTCAAATTTCTTTTTGAACCATTCTTTAGTAATCTCTGCTCCAAGGCCAGGAGTTTCACCAAGGTGATCGAAAGTTGCACCCTTAATCGTGTTCACATCATCTTTTAAAGAAATGTATCCGAAGATCGCATTCCAAAGTCCGTTACCTCTTAAAGGAACGATATAATATCTTGAACCTTCAACTTCGGCAACGTATAAAGGAAATACCTGCTCTCCTACATCTTTCTTAAGTTCTTTTGCAAGATCTACTTGAAAGGCATCTATAGATTCATCTACAGATCCGTCTTCTTTAATGGCAACCTCTTCAACGATATATTGATCATAAAGTTCTTTTGCTCCATCTCTATCTGTAGCGATTCCTACTGTAGAAAGGATATTTTGCATTTTCTCCTTACGAATATTATCCTGTTGAGTTGGTTGAAGTGAAGTTGCAGCAAAAGCAAGCACCGCAGCTACAACAACTACCATGATAATGGCGAACATAAATGTATAGCCATTACTGTTTGTTTTATTTACTGATTTCTCTTCCATAACTATGCTGTTTCTACCTGAGGATTAGCATTCTTAAGTCTTTTCTTTCTTCTGTTCACGTTAGCCTGAACTACATAGTGATCTATGGTTGGAGCGAAAACGTTCATCAAAAGAATTCCTAACATTACTCCTTCCGGGTATGCAGGGTTGAATACACGAATCATAACTGACAGGAAACCTATCAAGAATCCGTAGATCCATTTACCTTTCATTGTTTGTGCTGCTGAAACTGGATCGGTTGCCATAAAGACAATACCAAATGCAAGTCCACCAACCATTAGGTGTAAATACCAAGGAAAGTTTGTAAGTTCATTTCCTTCAAGTCCCATTGATGGTAGCGCATTAAAGATAAGTCCCATAATTGCTGCACCAATAAAAGCACTTAAAATAATTCTCCAGCTTCCAACTTTGGTAAGCACTAGAATTAAAGCTCCTGCAAGGATACATATCACTGAAGTCTCAGCGATAGAACCCGGGATCATTCCTGAAAACATATTCATTGCAGAATATGATACATCAGATCCTGAAGCTAAAGTACCTAATATTGTTTCTCCAGATACCGCATCAACTTCGTATGCATTACTTACCCATACAGAGTTACCAGACATATAGGTAGGGTATGCGAAGAATGCGAATGCACGAGCGGTTAGCGCAGGATTCAGAATATTCATTCCTGTACCACCAAATGCTTCTTTACCAATAAGTACCGCGAAAACTACAGATAAAGCCACCATCCAAAGTGGAATATCTATAGGCATGATCATAGGAATAAGTAATCCTGTCACCAGGTAACCTTCGTTAACTTCGTGTCCTCTAAAGATTGCAAAAGCAAATTCGATTCCAAGACCTACTCCGTAAGATACGGCGATCATTGGTACGATCTTAAATGCTCCCTCTAGAAAGGCATCTATAAAAGGCACTCCATTTGCATATTCTGGTAACTGGTGGAGATACTGATATCCACCATTCCACATCCCGAAAATAAGTGCCGGAACAAGAGCAAGAACTACGGTGATCATAGTTCTTTTAAGGTCTACCGCATCACGAATGTGCGCTCCTTTTTGTGTTGTATGATTAGGAGTATATAGAAAAGTATCCAGAGCGTTGATCGCCGGTGCATATTTCTCTAATTTATTACCCTTATTAAAGGGCTCCTTGATTTTATCTAATCTTTGTCTAATCCATTCCATAGTTCTTCAGCTTTTTAACCTACTTCGGTGATCATTAAATCCAGACCTAATCTAATTACTTCCTGAATTTCAATTTTAGAAGTATTCACATATTCAACCAATGCAAAATCTTCAGGAGCTACTTCATAGATCCCAAGGTTTTCCATTTTTTCAATATCACCAGCCATACAAGCTTTAATAAGCTGCATAGGATAGATATCCATTGGCAATACTTCCTCCATTTCGCCAGTTACAACCAAAGCACGCTCTTCACCATTAAGATTGGTAGTAGGCGTATACTTTTTCTTTGGGAACAACCACGATAAAGAAGTATGTGAGTTTGAATGAATATTATTATAGGTAAAAGGCAACCAACCAAACATTCTATAGTTATTACCTTCAGGAATCTGAGTAACTTCGTTTTCGAAAAACCCAAGATACTGGTTATTGGAAAGCTGAGTTCCAGTTAACACATCACCTGAAATAATTCGAACATCTTCAGAAGCCTGACCAATAAGATCTGCAACGTTAGCACCAATTTTTGTCTGGTAGTACTTTCTGTCTTTAGACTCACTACCTGTTAGAGCTATTGTTCTATCTGCATGAAACTCACCGGTTAAGAAAATATTTCCGATGATCGCAACATCTTCCACTCCAACGGTCCAGACTCTTTCTCCCCTGTTAATAGGATCGATTTTATGAATTTGAACACCAACATTACCAGCAGGATGCGCACCGTTTACGTGATGCAGCTCAACACCCTGAAGATTCTTTAAATATTCAGCGGAACTATCATCTACAGAAACATGAACTTTTCCTGGAGTAAGTTTTCTTAAAGCATTGATCCCTTCCTGAAATGCAGCAACTTTATCTTTAATGATAAAGCCTTTGTCTGCAGCAAGAGGTGCCGTAGAAACCGCCGAGATAAAAATAGCTTTTGGAGTGTCTTTTGGATCAGCCACGATATCGTAAGGTCGCTGATAGATAAAAGCACCACAACCGCTTTCAAGAATTCTTTCTCTTACATCTTTAGCTTCAGCTTTAGACGCATCCATTTTACCAAAATCACGGTAAGCGTCTTCAGAATCTGCCTCGATTATAACTTCAAGGATCCTTCTTTTATCACCTCTTTTAATTTCTTTAAGAACACCACTTACAGGCGTAGTAAAGCGAACTTCTTCTGTATATTTTGAATAGAAAATCTCATCACCGGCAAGAAGTTTTGCTCCTTCTTTAACAACCATTTTAGGTACAACAGTGTGAAAATCTGGCGGTTTGATCGCGTAAGTTTTGGATCTTGGAGCCTTAACAAGCTCTTTTTCCGCCTCCCCTTCTAATCGCAGAGATAATCCTCTTTTAATTCGAATGTCTTTTGACATAGGATGGAGTGTATGTTAAAATTTTTAGTTTAAAGTCGTGCAAATTTATGAATTTTCGCTCCATTTATCCCAACAATTAGAAGAATTTTACTTTGATCAACTGTTAAAATAAATTGATTATAAAAGCGTAATTCTATTAACTTTGCTTAATATTAAATTCTATGAGAGCTTTTCTATTCATCTTATTTTTAGCAGGAATATCATTTTCGGGACAGTCGCAAGCCGTTCAGGAAACCCCTCCACCCTCTTTTATTAGAACGGTGATCTTCCAGGGAGATTCTACTGAAAATACAGGCAATCCTATCATTAGATCAGGAAGCAGGATAAGTCTTAAATTTGATGACATCATTGGGGATGAAGCCGATTATTACTACACCATTGAACATTATAATTTCGACTGGACACCAAGCCAGCTTAGCAAAAACGAATATCTGGAAGGTTTTGATAATGTAAGGATCATTGATTATACCAATGCCCTGAACACGTTACAACCATTCACGCACTATAAACTATCCATTCCCAATAAGAATGTGAAACAAATAAAAGTTTCAGGGAATTATATGCTAAAGGTTTTCAATTCTAACCGTGAACTGGTTTTTTCCAGGAAGTTCATGATCTATGATCCTATAGCACAAGTAAGCGCCGAAATTAAAAGATCTCGGGACCTCAACTTTATTGATGAAAAACAGGTGGTTAATTTCAGCGTGAATTCTCCAGACTTATTGCTGAAAAATCCAGATGAGAATGTGAAGGTTAGTATCATTCAAAATTATAATCTCAAACTGGCGATCACAGATCTAAAGCCTCAGTATACCATTGCAAACGAATTGATCTACCGCTATGACAATGAGTCTTCATTTTGGGGAGGTAATGAATTTCTCCAATTTGACAACAAAGAAATAAGAGTCACTACTTCAGACATTTCAAGTGTAGAGCTTGGTGAACTATATCATCATTTCCTTTTTCTTGATTTCACCAGAGGGAATCAACCGTACACGTACAACCCAGACATCAACGGTGGTTTTGTGGTTCGGAATATCCAGGCAGACAATTCAGATAGAGAGGCAGAATATGTCTGGATGCATTTCAGATTAAAGAACTATGACATTATAGAGGATGCCGAAATACACATCTATGGTGGATTTAATAATTTTGAATTAGATAAAAGCACCCTGATGAGTTACAATGAGAAAACGGGATATTATGAGGGAGCCAGATTATTCAAACAAGGTTATTATAATTACAAATACGTGCTTTTAAACAAAGATGGAAGTATTGATGATGGGTTTATAAGCGGAAATTTTGATGAAACTGAAAACTCCTATACTATTCTAGTCTATTATCACCCGCCAGGAGCGAGATACGACCAGTTGATTGGAATTGGATATGCAAATTCTGAAAATATTCGAAACTAATTCTTATTTCCAATGTTGGAAAAATATGAAAAGAAGGATGCGCTTTACCATTATCGAGGTGAGACCTGTTTAAATTGTCATCTGCCGTTAGAAAAGAGCGATCACTTCTGTCCCAATTGCGGACAGAAAAACAGCACTAAAAAGTTAAGTTTTGGAGATTTCTTCGTAGAATTCTTCTCCGGTCTTTTTTCATACGACTCAAGATTCCAGAGAACATTAAGGGTGCTTCTTTTTAAGCCAGGAAGGATCTCTAAGGATTATATCCAGGGAAAAAGAACCAGGTACGCAAATCCTTTCCGATTCTATTTGAGTGCATCTATAGTTTTCTTTCTTATCGCCGGAATTTCAGATACCTTTGAAGGAGTAAATCTCCAGGATCAGGACGAAAATTTCCAAAAAGAATTAACCAAAGTTCAGCAAGATACCCTTTTGCAGTCTGAATTGAATGAAATTCCTGCCTTCAAGGAAAATAATATTCAGATAGATTCCATTATTAAAAACATGCCAGCGAAAAAGGAAGAACTGGAGGAGTCTTATGAGGATGTTTATTTAACCAAAAAAGAACTGGACACCCTCAATTACTTTGAAAAACACTCGAGAAAACTCACCATATTTTATAGATACTTCAGAGCAACAGGAGAAACAGATCCTGAAGCCGTAATGACCGATCTGGAATATTCTCAAACCAAATGGAACTTCTGGCTTTATGAAAAAGCAAGAAAATTCAATCTAATTTATACCAACCCGAAGATCTTTGCCGACTATTTTGTTAGCAAGCTTCCGTTTATAATTTTCTTCTACCTGCCTGTATTTGCACTATTTATATGGCTTCTATATATAAGGCGACCTTTCAATTACATGGAGCATTTGGTTTTTGCTTTCCATGTGCAAACCGTACTATTCGTGCTATACATTATAGGTTACTCGGTAGACTATGTGCTTGACTCGAGTTGGGGTTTTACCCTTGCTAATACTGTGTTTGTATTCTATTTATATAAAGCTATGCGTAACTTTTATGGCCAGGGACGTGTTAAAACGATTTTAAAGTTCATATTACTAAACATAATATTCTTTACTTTAGCTATGGTTGCTACTGCAATCGCTGTAATCGTTTCATTCTCAATTTTTTAAAATGATCCACCAGATCACCAGAGGTATAAAAATTTCCGTCGAAACTCACTTCGAGGGAATGTTCTATAAAGACTACAGGATGCAACATGCTTTTGGTTACCAGATCACTATTGAGAACCAAAGCAATGATTCAGTACAATTAGAGTCCCGCTTCTGGGTAATTAAAGATTCTTTGAATGAAACTGAAACCGTTTCGGGAGATGGCGTAATAGGCAAACAACCTGTCTTACAACCTGGCGAGAGGCACACTTATAAAAGCGGCTGCCTGCTAAGAGGCCCGATCGGCTCAATGAATGGTCATTACAATATGAGGAATTTCAGCACCGGTAAGAATTTCACTGTAAAGATCCCATCATTTAAACTAGGCGCTACTTACGCCTTAAACTGAAAATAATTTTCGGTTACCTCCTTACTCATCAGACTTTTATACCAGAATTTTAATTCTTCTGAAGAGTTATAGATCTGCGTAATACTTTGTGTTTTCAAAAAACCACGATCAATGATCAGATCAAATTGTTTATTTCCCTCTCCGGCATTGTGATGGAAATCCAGCAGACTTTTAGGATTATAACCTTCAGAATCTTTAAGTTTCTTAAACCATTTCATTCTTTTCGCTTTCATCTCTTTGGTATATAAAGGTGAAGATGACCAGATATGCTCTTTCATAGGTAATTCTGTTACACGCCTGTCCTCTCCATCCCAAAGTAATTCATAAAAAGCCAGTCCGTTGTGCCAGTCTACTACGATCATGGTAAAAGGTTCAATATCTTCCAGGTTATATTCATTAAAAAGTTTTCTCAATTTAGTACCTGCAAGAAAATCTTTTACTACAACTCCCCTACTTTTACGATATTCAGGCTTTCTTACATGAGTTTCTTCAGCTCCATTCATCAGGCAAACGCAACGTAGTTTTTCGCTAATACCAATCCAGGTACCACCGGCCTTTTCATCTTTAGGATAAAAAAGCTTCGTTTCCTTATAAACCTCCTTTTTTGGAGGAAGCGTATTTCTACTTACTGCTTCATCTCTATTCGAAGTTAGAATAAATCCGTTCATAGAGTCTGGGTGAGGAACCAAAGTAATCGTGCACATGTGTAAATTGAAAATTTTAAGGAAAATAACGAAAAAAGTTAAGCTTTCGTGAAGTGACCCTAGTTGTTCCTGAAAACCGCTTTATTTTTTTACCTTTAGCGGAATTAAATTACAATCGAAAAAAGCAAAATAAATATTTATGGGAAAAGGATTTTTTCACGTTCCTGTAGCTGTTAATGAACCAGTTAAGAGTTACGCACCAGGAACCCCAGAAAGAGAAGAAGTTTTACTTACTTATAAAGATCTTTGGAATGCCAATACGGAAGTTCCACTTTATATCGGATCTGAACAGGTAAAAACTGGAGACACCAAAACCATCAATCCTCCACATGATCATAAGCATGTAGTGGGAACTTATCATTTAGCCAAAAAGAAGCATGTTGAACAGGCTATTTCTGAAGCTTTAGAAGCCAGAAAAAAATGGGCTAAACTGGAATGGGAACAGCGTGCAGCTATCTTTTTAAAAGCAGCTGACCTGATTGCCGGTCCATACAGACAAAAAATGAATGCAGCCACAATGATTGGGCAGTCTAAAAATATCTATCAGGCTGAAATTGATTCAGCATGTGAGATCTGTGACTTTCTAAGATTTAACGTTGAATATATGGCTCAGCTATATAACGAGCAACCAGAATCTTCCGAAGGTGTTTGGAATAGAGTTGAATACAGACCACTAGAAGGTTTCGTGTATGCTATTACTCCATTCAACTTTACTGCGATTGCCGGTAATCTGCCTTCAAGTGCAGCATTAATGGGTAACGTTGCCGTTTGGAAACCAAGTGACAGCCAGATGCTTTCAGCTCAAGTGATCATGGAAGTATTCAAAGAGGCTGGATTACCAGATGGAGTGATCAACATGGTAAATGGAGATCCTGCAATGGTAACTGATACAGTTCTTGCAAGTCCAGATTTCGCCGGAGTACATTTTACCGGAAGTACAGATGTATTTAAAGGTATCTGGGAGAAAATAGGAAACAACATCAGAAACTATAAAACATATCCTAGAATCGTTGGAGAAACTGGTGGTAAAGATTTCATCCTGGCACATCCAACTGCAAACCCTAAGCAAGTTGCTACGGCAATTTCCAGAGGAGCTTTTGAATTCCAGGGTCAAAAATGTAGTGCTGCTTCACGTGTTTATCTGCCTAAAAGTCTATGGCCAGAAATTAAGGATTTCGTTGTTGAAGATGTAGAATCTTTTAAAATGGGATCACCAGAAGATATGACTAATTTTATCAATTCTGTAATTCATGAAGCTTCCTTTGACAAGCTTGCTAGTTATATAGACAAAGCAAAGAAAGACAAGAGTACTGAAATTGTTGTAGGTGGTAATTATGATAAATCTAAAGGTTACTTTATTGAACCAACAGTTATCTTAACTACAGATCCTCATTATACTACTATGGAAACTGAGCTTTTTGGGCCGGTAGTAACTATTTATGTTTACGATGATAAGAATTTCAATGAAAAGAAATGGGCTGATATCTGTGAAACAGTAGATAACACTAGTATTTATGCACTTACAGGCGCTATTCTATCGGGAGACCGATATGCAGCTGCCCAGGCGACAGATCTGCTTCAGAACGCAGCAGGTAACTTCTATATTAATGACAAGCCAACAGGCGCAGTTGTAGGTCAGCAGCCATTTGGTGGTGCCAGATCAAGTGGTACTAACGATAAGGCAGGATCTAAAATGAACCTGATGAGATGGATTTCCGTAAGATTAGTTAAGGAAACATTTGTTCCTGCAACAGATTACAGATATCCGTTTATGGGAGAATAATCCAAACTCCTGAAAAAAATTAAAAGCCGTTGTTTTCACAACGGCTTTTTTTATACCCGACTTTATATCAATTAATTATACTCGACAGTTTTTTCTTACCGTCTTTATCGACTTTTAACGTTTTTTGGCGAAATTTTAGCTGAAATTCAGAAAATTAAATTACATTTATCTGCTAAATCACTTTGCCCCAGTCCATTGTGATTAGAATTATTTAACCGCCCCACAGTTAGTTTGCCCCCTATATAGTACCCCCTACGCATTAATTATTTATTGTAATTAAACCTTATAACTATGGGTAAAAAATTACATGGGAAATTCTTATTAATACTTCTTCTTTTTCCTGCATTTATTTGGGGGCAGGATTGCCCTACCTCTGTTTCATTGTCATCAGATACCGGTTCTTCAATTTGTGCCGGAACTACTGCTACATTTACAGCTAATCCTAATTCTGGAACAGGACCTTTCATATATGAATGGAAAATTAATAGCACTGTTCAGACTGAAAGCAGTGATACATTTGTCACATCAGGTCTCACAAATGGTCAAACTGTTTCGGTTACTGTAGTAAGTGCAAATGGCACTTCATGTTCGGTAAGTAATTCAGGTAGTCCAATTACAGTAAACGAAAATAAGACACCATCGGTTAATTTTACCGTTCCTACCGGCACTAAATGTATCGATCAAAATATAACATTTACAGCATCCAATACTAATGGAGGATCTAATCCAAATTATGAGTGGTTTGTGGAAGGTACTTCCGTACAAAATTCTACAAATAATAAGTTAATTAGATCATTCCCTTCGGAAGGCTCTTTTAATGTAAGAGTAGTTGTAACTTCAAATCTAACTTGTGTCACTTCTCAAACTGCAGAGGTTACTAAGCAAGTATCAATAACAAATAATGCATCTATATCTGTATCAGACCCAGATATAGATAACGCCTGTATCAATTCTGCAATTTCTCCAATTGCATTTTCAATTGCAGGAAGTGCCACCGGAGCTAATGCTACCGGGCTACCTCCAGGAATTTCTGGCAGCTATAGCAATGGTACATTTACTATAACTGGAAGTCCTACCTCTTCAGGAACTTTTAATTATACCGTTAATACTACCGGTCCATGTACAGCAGCTTCTTCTGGTGGTACTATAACTGTATTAAAAGATGCAACTATATCCTTAGCTTCCGCCAATAACAATCAAGAGGTTTGTCAGGGATCAGCGATTAGCAATATAAATTACACCCTGGGAGAAACCGCAGATAATGTATCTGTTTCGGGATTACCTGCTGGTATAACAGGAAATCTTTCTGGATCAACTTTTAGTATTAGTGGAAGTTCAACATCCATAGGAACTCATAATTTTACTTTGTATGCAACCGGATCTTGTGGAAATTCGGAAACTCTTAGTGGTTCTATAGTGATAATTGAAAATTTAACTCCAACCATTTCAATATTTTCGTCAGAGGTTGATAATGAGATTTGCGCAGGTGAAGAAGTAACTTTTACCATAAATGCCACCAATGAAGGTTATTCTCCATCTTTTCAATGGAAAATAAATGGAAGCAATGTTGCTGGTGAAAACGGCACAGTTTTCACCACTACTAATCTCGAAAATGGGGATGCGGTTAGTATCGAACTCACAAGTTCCGAAAATTGTTTAACACAGAGTTCTGTTACAAGTAATGAGATTACAACAATTGTAAATGAAAATTTAACTCCGGAAGTTACCATCGAGGTTACAGATACTGATATCTGTCCTGGAGATGAAATTATTTTTAGTGTGGCATCAATCCTGAACGAGGGAAGTTCTCCTGGTTACCAGTGGAAATTAGATGGTAGCGATGTAGGCAATGGATCAACTTATGTTACCTCCAATCTAGAAGATGGTCAAACTGTTTCTTTGGTTTTAACTTCAAATGAGACTTGTCTTGCTGAAAATGATGTAACTAGCAACGAAATAACCATAGAGGTGTATCCTCCTGTACCAGCAGTGCCCGGAACAATAAGCGGAGAAATCGAAGTTTGTTCTACTGCTACAGGTTTAACATACTCTGTTACTCCTGTTGAAAATGCGACTAGTTATTCCTGGACCTTACCAAACGGATGGTCAATGAATCCGGCTAATCAAACTTCTAATAGCATTACAGTAAATGCAGGCGGATCTGGTACTGGAATTATTTCAGTATTAGCAAACAATAATTGCGGGGACAGTTCAACAGCCAGTACTTTAGAAGTTACTACTGTTGATGGTGTTCCGGCGAATCCTGGAACAATAACTTCTGACTTAGGAGGAAATAATAACATTTGTCCACCCTTTAATATAAATTTCAGCGTTGCCGGAACCGGTTCTTTTAAATGGACAGTACCTTCAGGTTGGGATATCATTAGTGGCGCAGGGACAAACGCTGTAACTGTGCGCATCACTGATGCTGCTGCAAGTGGTACTCACGAAGTTTCTGTAGTTGCAAATAATATATGCGGCGACAGTAGTCCTTCAACCTACACCGGAATCGTAGTAGATAATCATATTGTTGCTGATTTTGGTGAAGATAAAACTATTTGCGGATCCCAAAATTCAATTCAATTAACTGGTTCAAGAAGTTTTGGAGATGCTACACTTGATGTTCAATTTACCAGTTCGAGCTCTGGCACTTCCGGTTTTTCAAATTCTACGGTTGGTGGTCAAAACAAGACCGGACCTTTTACGGTTACTTATACTCCAACTCAAACAGATAGAAATAACGGACAGGTAACCTTAACCATGACCGTTCCGGAACCAAAAGGTAATAGCAATAATGGAAATAAATGTGGTATTTCCAGTGATTCCATGGTTTTATATATTATTAAGGATGCTACCATATCTGATCCAGCAAATAAAACACAAACGGTTTGTATAAACCAACCAATTGAGAATATAGAATTTACGATAGGTGAAGCAGGAACAGGCGGTACGGTAACCGGCTTACCTGCAGGGCTTAATGGTGTATTTAATAATGGGATTTTTACAATATCAGGAACTCCAACAACATCAGGATCTTTTAATTACACAGTTAATACTACCGGAGACTGTACTTCTCAACAAGTTTCTAGATCAGGTACTATTACGATTTCTCCTGATAACACTATAACAGATGCCACTAACAAAAATCAGACAGTCTGTATTAATCAGCCAATAGTCGAAATGTCATTTCCGGTGAACTCAACAGTGAGTTCTGTTTCCATAACAGGAATGCCAGCTGGTATTACCGGAACTGTTACAGGTGAGAATTTTGTAATTACCGGCACACCTACAGAATCTGGAACTTTCAACTACACTTTGAATACAACGGGTAGTTGTGAGACTGCCTCTACTGCAGGAAGCTTAACAGTTAATCCTGATGTAACCATAAACGATCCATCGAATAAGGATCAGGAAATATGTATAAATACAGCAATAGTCGATATAGAATTTGAAATTTCTTCTCCGGGAAGTGGAGCAACTGTCTCAAATCTTCCAGATGGAATACAAAGTGAGTTTTCAAATGGTTTTTTTAGAATTTATGGTACTCCGACCGTTGCAGGTGAATTTGAATACGAGGTGAATACAACAGGTAGTTGTGTTCAGACTAGTCAGTCAGGAATAATTACAGTATTTGAAGATCCAACAGCAGAAATCAGCTATGATGGACCTTTCTGCACATCACAGGGTGAAAGCAGTACAGTTACTTTAACTGGAACCGGAGATTATCAAAATGGAGAATTTAGCGTAAGTCCGGCAGGATTAACAATAGATTCAAGTTCCGGAGCAATTACAGCAGGAGGAACTACAACAGCCGGCACCTACACTATTACATATACCGGACCTGATACCTGTAATAGAGCTGTTGCCACTACCGAAGTTACGATTAATGCAGCTCCCATTGTAGAACTTTCTTACGAAGGTCCATTCTGTAATTCAGACAGTTCTCTAAAAGATCCTATTTTTTCAAACGGCGTGGGTAATTATACTGGAGGAACATTCTCTGCAGAACCTGGTGGTTTAACTATTGATCCTAATACTGGTCAAATAAATCCTCAATCTGTAAGTCCTGGCACTTATGATATCTTTTATGAAATAAATGATAACGCTTCAGGTTGTGAAATAGTGATTATAACTACAAAAGTTACCATTACACAAAATCCAACTTTAGAAATAAGCTATCCTGAAATCATCTGCTCATCTGAAACTTCTGTCGCTGTAGTAATTTCCGAAGAAGATGGAGCATACGATACCGGCACATTCTCTGGATCAAATGGCCTGGATATTTCTACAGACGGAACAATTAACCCGAATAATAGTACTTACGAACAACATACTGTTACTTATACCATTCCGGCCGAAAATGGATGCGGTATAATTGAAAAAACTGCAACTTTCACTATTAAAGAACAACCTGTCATTACCACAAACCCAGTTAACACTGGAGTTTGCTCTAACAGTCCTGCTGAATTTGAAGTTATCGCAACCGGTAGTGATCTTAAATATCAATGGTACAAAATAGTATCTGGTACAGCTCAGAGTATACCTGGAGAAACAGATGCTACTTTGAGTTTCTCCAATGTAACTTCGGCAGATGCTTTAGATTATTATGTAATCGTTTCTGGTTCTGATACTTGTTCTGAAGTAACTTCAGATACCGTAAGTCTAAATGTAGATGAAGATATCGTAATTACCGAACCTTCAGAAGATATAACCATTTGTGAGCAGGAAGTTGAAGAAATTTCTTTTGAATTTATAGGTCATGCGAACGGCTCTGCGCTTACATTTAAGTGGATGAAAAACGGCGTTGAGGTTACAGAAATTGAAGACAAGATAGCCATAAGCCAAAGCGGGCCTACTGGTGATAACGGAGAGTATACAGGTACTTTAACTATTGTGAATCCAACTTCTGGTGATTCAGGTGATTCCGGAGATTACTACGTAGTTGTAGATGGCCCAGATTATTTCACCTGTTCTGAGGCAACTTCAAAAACTTTCACTTTTAGAGTTGAAGCAAGACCGCCTAAACCTGAAACTACTGATCTTATATTCTGTCTGAATGAGGAGGCTGGAACTCTAAGTGCAGATGGTGAATCTGGCAACGAAATTAGATGGTACACCTACGATACCAATACTGAAATTTATACCTATATAGGTAGCGACAGCGATATTAACATTGATACATCAACTCCTGCAAATTATACTTATTATGCTACGCAGGTGAGAGAAAATGGAAGTGGATGCGAAAGTGATTATGAGCCTATTCAAATTAATGTTTTAAATAAACCAGCAAAAATTTCTGAAGAAACTATTACTTACGAATATTGTTTTGGAGAGGTAGTTGAAGACGCCATTTCAGTTACTCCTGCAGACGGAGCAACTGTCAACTGGTATGCTACACAAGAGGGAACTGAAACAATTTCTGCTCCCCAACCTCAAACAAATAACGCTTCTAATCAAACTTACTGGGTTAGTCAGACACTTACTTCCACTGGTTGTGAAAGTGATCGTACTCCCGTAGAAATTATTATTAATGAACTTCCGAATGTCCAGGTTGCAACTTCAGATGGTGAAACCACCATTTGCAAAGGTAGCACGGTAACTTTAAATCTTTCGGGAGCTGAGAGCTACACAGTTTACTTAGGAGAGCTAGAAATTGCTAACACTACAAATTCAACTGTAGACCTTAATCCCACTACCATTGGTGAGAATATTTATACCATTGAAGGTTTCAATGCTAAAGGATGTTCTAACACCTATAACATTAGCATATTTGTTGATGAATTAAGCGAAGCTGGTACTCTAACGCCAGATAATGCTGAAATATGTGTTTCGCCAGGTGCAGTAACGCTATCTTTAGGTGAATACACGGGAGAAATAATTAAGTGGGAATATAAAAATACTTCTACTTCAGATGTTTGGACAGAACCAGCTAATGTCAATTTATCTGCAGAAAGAACTTTTAACAATTTAAAGGAAGATACCGATTTTCGAGTCACCGTTAAAAATGGTGTTTGTTTCGAAGATTACGCTGAAACCAGTATTAAAGTTTGGCAATTACCTGTTGGTGGAGAACTTGAATGGGACACCAATAATGATCGGATTTTCCTTACCTGTGAAAACCCGGCAGATGGATTTGCCAGTTCAGTAACACTATCAGGACATACTGGAGAAATTCAATACTGGGAATATCGAAATGCCCCTTCCACAACCTGGGAAAAACTGAATGTTCAGACGACTTCCCTGAGCGGACAACAGGTTGAAGATGTAATCAATAATTTATCTACAGCTTTTAGAGCCGTTATCAGCAATGGTAGCTGCACGAATGTCGTTTATTCAGAAACAGCTATTACCAGCGTAATTGTGGCAGATATCAAGCCTACTCCAGTTCAGGTAGACAAGGAAGTTATCTGTATAGGTGATGTGATTAGTTTAAGTTCTGAAACAGGATATAGTACTGAAGGTGGAAATCTAGAGGGCGGAGCTTTTGATAATGCCGGAATAAAAAATAATGGCTGGAAATTCACGAACTTGGAGGGTGGTACTAATGATTTTGATTCCGGTGCAAACAATGGAAGAGCAGATCACTGGTTAAGAATGAATCCTCATGGGCAGGGTTCTGAGGATAATGAAAAAGTATATACAGCACATCTGGATCCTATAAATGAACAAAGTCCTACCAATGGATATATGGTAAACTTTGACACGTATGAGGCTCCTGAAGGAAATAAAGGTTTTGCAATTGTAACCGGAGATAATGATTCCTATATGGAAACAGCAGTTTTCTCTCTTAGCGGACTGGATGAGGCAATTCTAACTTTCGACCAGGCGTATAATTTAACGGAAGGAGCTAGAATTATTGTTGAAATTTCTTCAGACGGAGGAGCAACTTACAATACAGTTTTACAGGATATTACTGGAACTGCTACTAGTGGAAACTATGATAATTTTGGAGATTTCACACCGGAAGAAAGACCTTTAAACAAAATGGTTTTTGATCTCGGTGATTTTCTTGGACTGCCAAATCTTCGCGTTCGGTTCCATTTCGACGGAATGATTGATGGTGACGTTTGGGCTGTTGATAATATTGAAATTCCTCAAGGCCCACAAGATGTTTTACTGCAATGGTATTATGACGAAGACCTCAATGATCCTGATAACTCTTTAGAAACAATTGGTGAAGTAAATCAAGGAACGGTTCCTTTTGAGCCAAGAAAAATTGGATGGAACGATTTTGAAGTTCAAACCAGATTAATTTTAGATAGTAACGGCAATGCCTGCCAGAGTATTGATAACTTTGAAACAATAAGAGTTTGGGCATTTGATAGATATACCTCTACCGTAGCTTCTGAAGTTGGTGCATGTGGTAGTCTTTCAGTAAAACTTACCGCCACGGTAGATGCTACTTATCAAGCAAAAACCATTACAGAATATCCAACCTTAGATGGATATGTTGGATCATGGAAAGTGGAGGATCTTAATGGAAATGAAGTTACTTCAGGATTTACAATTACCAATCAGGATAACACTACAGGCTTAGAACCCGTTAATGATCCAAACGCAATTTTCACTGCAGATGAACTTGGAGATTACAGGTTTAAGTGGATTTTAACACCAACAGCTAAAGATGAAAATGACGTACTGATTGATAATTTTGGATGCCCACCAGTTGAAAATCCATCCAATGTAGAATTGGTAGATTGTGTAACTCTAGACTTTGATGGAGATGATGATTATGTTGACCTGGGGCAGGCTGAATATACAGGCAGTTATTTCATAGAAGCATGGATCATGCCGTTTGATAGACCAATAGATGGTGGTGGTACTACAAATGCTACTACCGGTACAATTATAAGCGGACCAGGTTTCGAAATCAAGATGGAAGATTTACCAGCCACGGTAATCCCGAATACAAGATGGTATCATATCGCCGTATCGAATTCTGGAAACATTTGGGTAGATGGTGTGGCCGCACCAGAAAAGGCTTCTGGAAATGGAGGTACCAGAACACTTATTGGAGCTAGATGGAATACCACAAATAAATCGACTGAAAATCATTTTTCAGGATGGATAGATGAAGTTAGAATCTGGAATAATACTCCAGAATTACGAGAAGTTAGGTTTATGATGAACCAGCGAATCAAATTAAATGGAACAAGCGCTACAGATCCAATTGAAGGTGAAGTAGTTCCAAACCTAACGGTAGCAGGAAGTTATCTTACCAAAGATGGTCACAACATGCATCTCGAGGACGATGGAAATTTGAAGAAATTCTATGATCAAAAATGGGGTGATCTTGCCGGTTATTATAGATTATATTCCAACAATCCTGATCCAGATGCCATTCCTTGCTTTATTATTGATGAAAACTTAAAACCATCTGGTGGATATACTCCAGACCATTCTCTAAACCCAGTTGATGGAAGAATGGTTAACATTACTACAGATCAGGAAAATACTTCTCCCACTCCTTATTGTAGCGGTGCAGATGCAACCTGGGCAAATGTGAATACCTGGGCCAGACCAGATGTTTGGGATTATCCTAATAGCACTTCTGGCGGAACCGCAATTGAATGGAATATCGCAAAGGTTAACCATAATATCACCTCAGATAGTAAAACTATTACTATGCTGGGCTTACTTTCAGAAACTGAAAATAAATTATTAAGTATTAATGGAAACCACCCAATTACGGTCACTCATTATTTATTGCTTGATGGAAATATGGATCTGGTAGACGATTCTCAATTATTACAGGATCATGGAAGTATTCTTGCCAATAGCAGTAAAGGATGGGCAGAAATAGACCAGGAAGGTAGAAGAAGTAGTTTTAACTATAATTACTGGACCAGTCCGCATAGTAATCAGGGATCTGATAATAACTCAGGTTTCATGATCAATCAGGTATTAATGGATGGTACCACACCTGGTACACCAAAGGCCATCAATTTTGCGAATGGATATTTTGTTGCAGATGGTGCAAGAACGAATCCTATAACAATTAGTAACGAATGGATCTGGGATTTTAGAGGAGGAAGAAATGATGATTATTCAGACTGGTTACATTTAGGCTCAGACTATACCGAAATTGTAGGTGCAGGATACTCCATGAAAGGAACCGACGGAACTGCTAGTTTATCTGCAAAACAGAACTATGTCTTCCGCGGAAAACCAAATAATGGTAATATCCCCACAGCAGATCTAAATATCCTAAGTGGTAGAGACTTTCTCGTTGGAAACCCTTATCCATCTGCAATAGATGCCAATGCTTTCATTAAAGATAATCTTACACAGATTGGGAACATCACTGGAAATAATGAGAACAACGAGAATGTCTTCAATGGTTCAATTTATTATTGGGACCATTTTGGCGGTCAGACACATATTTTAGCAGAATATATAGGTGGATACGCTACCTGGAATTTATCTGGAGGATTAAAAGCTATTTCTAATGACTGGAGAATTAATGCAACTGAAGACAGACCAGGTGATGAAAATACACCTCAGCAATATATTCCTGTTGCTCAAGGATTCTTCTTAAGCACCGTTGGTGGAGACGCATTTGGTGGTGATATAATATTTAAAAACACCCAGAGAATTTTCAAAACCACTAATTCAGATCCTTCAGTATTCATGCAACATGAAGAGAATATTAAAGGTAAGGTCAGCTCAAAAAAAGCTCCTCTGAGTGATGATACCAGAGTTAAGATAAGGTTGAAATATGAGTCACCGAAAAAATACTATAGACAGATATTGGTGACAATGGATCAGAATACAACGAATGGTTTTGATTTTGGATATGATGCACCGCTCATAGAAAACAATCTTGAAGACATGTACTGGTATTTTGATAAGAAAGGATATGTGATTCAAGGAGTTCCAGATTTTGAAAAAGAACAGGTGTTACCATTAGCTATTAAATCTAAAGAAGGCGGCGAGTTTACCATTAAGATCGATGAAACTGAAAACTGGCCGACTGGTAAAGAACTTTATTTAAAAGATAAAGTATTGGATACTATTCATGATCTTTTAGCTGCCGATTATATTAGCTCTACTGAACAAGCTGGAGAAATAAATGACAGGTTCGAAATTATTTTCTTTAAAGAAAAAGCTGAGATACCAGATCCAGATGAAATAATAGATCCGGATGAATTGCCTGAAATTGACGGACTTGTAGGAATTAGTTATAGTACATTTACTAAACAGGTTAAGATCAGTAATTTCGATATGCTTGATGTCTCAAAAGTGATGATCTTTGACATGGGTGGTAAATTAATACAGGAATACGATGAATTACCAACGCAGAGGGAAATCCTTCTAGGAATGCGTCCTGTAAGGTCTGGCATCTATATCGTAAAAGTGTTCAGTGAGAATGGAATCTCTAACAAAAAAGTAGTTATAAAGTAAATTTTATTTTTGGAAATTCAGAAAATAGAAGCTTCTATTCATTTCTATTCTACTGATTCAAAGAGCCTTATTATAACATTTTTCTAATTTTTTTATCCGTTTATCGATTTTATATGTATTTTTACCGACGAAAATCTAGATCGGTAGCCTATGTACAAAACTACTTGTGGACCCCAATTCCATAGTTTTAAGGCATTTTATATAATTCTATTCACCTTACTTAGTTGGTCTGGTGCTAGCCTGAATGCTCAAAACCTTAGTATTAGTTTAGATTCAAAGACTAATGCAACCTGTCCTAATACCTCGGATGGTGCAATCTCCATTTCTGTAACTGGCGGAAATTCTCCCTACTCCTATTCCTGGACCGGGCCTAACTATTCTAAAAATGAGGCGAATAATATATCCGGATTAGCTGGTGGAACTTATACAGTAACGGTTACTGACAGTTCTGACCCTCAATTATCAGAATCTAAGAATTTCACTATTGATGATACAGACAGCATCAATCCAGATATTACTGCTCCCAATGATATAACTTTTAATTCAGATTCAGTTTCGTGCTTCAAATCAAATTACAATCTTGGAACCGAGTCGACCAGCGATAATTGCGGAGTAGCTTCAGTCACAAATGATGCCCCGTCTGAATTCAAATTAGGGGATACCACAGTAACCTGGACAGTCACTGATAATTCCGGAAATACATCACAAGACACTCAAAAAGTTACGGTTTTAGATGAAACTGATCCCATCATAAATGCGCCGGCAGATGTTACCTTCAACACTGATTCCGATTCTTGCTTCAAAACGAATTATAATCTCGGTTCGGAATCTACAAGTGATAATTGTGGAGTAGCATCAATCACTAATGACGCTCCTACTAAATTCGGATTGGGTGAAACAATTGTTACCTGGACTGTAACCGATAATTCGGGAAATACTGCGCAGGACATTCAAAAAGTTACTGTAATAGATAAGACTGATCCCTTTATAACCGCACCATCTGATGTTCAGGCAAATACAGATTCAAATGACTGTAATGCTTCTAACGTAAATTTAGGAACACCAAATACTAATGACAATTGCGGTGTCGCTTCTGTTGAAAATGATGCTCCTGCTGAATTTCCTCTTGGCGAAACCACAGTTACCTGGATAGTAAAAGATGACGCAGGGAATACTGCATCTGCTACTCAAAAAGTTGTGATATCCGATAAGACAAATCCTACTATCACAGCCCCTGCAGATTTAAGCTTTTTTACAGATTCTAATTCGTGCTTCAAATCAAATTATGACCTCGGTTCGGAGTCGACAAGTGATAATTGCGGAGTAGCTTCAATAATCAACGACGCTCCGGCGGAATTTCCATTAGGAGAAACCACAGTAACCTGGACAGTTACTGATGATTCAGGAAATACCTCACAGGATACACAAAAGATAACCGTAGAAGATAATGTAAAACCTGTTATCACTGCAGGAAATACAGTAGAAGCAACCAATGATACAGGATTATGCCAGGCTGGTCTGGGAATCGCTCCTGCCACAGCGTCAGATAATTGTAGTGTGGGTAACCCGGTTGGAACCAGAAGTGATGGGCTTGGTTTAGATGAGCCTTATCCAGTAGGAACCACCACGATTTCATGGAATGTAAAAGACGCCCAAGGGAATGCTGCAGAAACCGTTATTCAGGAAGTGATTGTAGCTGATAATCAGGCACCAGAAATTCCAACCATCGAAGATATTACCTGGGGCTGCGAATATACCGTTGATGCCCCTGTCACTTCTGATAACTGTTCCGGAGAAATTACCGGAACTACTACAGATCCAATTACCTATTCTAACGCAGGAACTTATACAATTACCTGGAATTTTACAGATGAGAATGGTAATACTGCGCAGGCCACTCAAAAAATAACCATTCAGCCAATCGAAGCTGAAGCTACGAAGGTTGATGTACTTTGTAATGGTCTAGCTACCGGGGAAGTTGAAGCGATTGCCACTGGTGGAGTTGCTCCATTGCGTTACGATTGGGGTTCTCTGGGAACTGGAGCTAAAAAAACAGATCTGCCCGCAGGTAGCTATACAGTTACGGTAAGTGATGCTAATGGATGCGAAGCAGAACCCATTACGGTTATAGTTGAAGAACCAGACACTTTTGTTGAAATCACAGGAGTTCAGACAACTACAGGTTGCTTTGAGGAAAATAATGGCACTGCAACTGTTACAGTTCAGGGAGGTGTTGGATCTTATACTTATCTATGGGATAATGGTCAAACTGATGAAACCGCAACTGGACTAAGTCCGGGTGAGCATACAGTTACGGTTACTGATGCAAATGGCTGTTCAAAAGAAAGAACTTTTACAGTATCTGAGCCAGCCGAACTTTTAGTAACGGGATTTTTAACTACTGAAACCACCTCGTTTGGATCTAACACAGGTAGTGCTACGGCGCAGGTTACCGGTGGAACACCAAACTATACTTTTGAGTGGATTGGAGGTCCAACCGGCAAAAAATATACTGGTCAAACGGCAAGAGATCTGGCGGCTGGAATATATACTGTTACCGTTACTGACGCCAACGGATGTACTGCAACTGGTGAAGTTGAGGTTGTAGATTCCCTAAGTGCTAACATTGTTCCAATTTCCCTTTGTGAGGGAGAGGATGTAATTAGAACTTCTACTTTTAGTGTGGACGGCGGTTCTGCTATTGGAGGAACTGCTCCTTATACGTATGAATGGAATTTTGGAGAAAGTGCTTCTCCAGCTACAGGAACCGGGGCCGGACCAATTGATGTGAAATACGGTCAGATTGGTGATAAATTGATCACCCTTACTGTAACCGATGCTAAGGGTAGAGAATTCACTCAACAAGTTATTCAATTTGTAGGAGGTTGTTTTGCAGATGACTGTGGCTCTAATGACCTTGGACTTGATTATTACTTTATCGGTGATGCCAATCAGAATCCTATTTCTTCTAACGATCAGTGCGAACAGGTTGATCAGAAATTTATTTACATCAATTTTCCTACCCAGGCCACTAGATATTCACTTCAGATAGAATTGATCTATTCTATTGAAAACCTGGAAACAGGAACCATAAATAATTATAAGGTTAAAGATTGCTTCTATGAATATGAAGCAATCCCAAAAACGGCTAAAACCTTTCCAATAGAATACAATTGTGGAGATGAGGTAAAAGTGGAAGGTGTTTATCTAACTTTTCAGAATAATGTGAATCGTGCATGCGGTACCACTGCTACTAACGGTAATGGAAATGGAAATGGAAATGGTGGCGATGGCGGAAATAACCCTAAATGTTTTTCAACCAATAATGAATCCACTGTAAGATCTCCTCTGTTTGCAATTGCCTTTGCCAATGAATTGCTTTGTAACGGAGCAATGAATGGAACTGTTACTTCAAGAGCTTCAGGTGGATCTGGTAATTATTCATTCGAATTACTTGATGAAAATGGAAACCTAGTTGAAGGTCCGCAATCTGACGGAACATTTGAAGAACAATACGGTGGTGATTATTTTGTAAGAGTTACAGACACCGACTCTAATGAAACTTTTACTTCTAAGAAGGTAACAATTGAGGAACCTTCAAACCCACTTACCCTCGAAATATCTTCACAGACAAATGTGAGTTGCTTTGGTGGAACTGACGGACAGGCTACATTAGTGGCTTCTGGCGGAACACCAGATTATATTTACGTATGGCCTGATGGTCAAACCACTGCAAATGCTACAAACTTAACTGCAGGTGAGTATGACGTAAGGGTTGTAGATGCCAATGGCTGTGAAGTTATCACTACAGTCGTAATTGAACAGCCTGTTGAAATTACACCTAATGCAGGACCAGATCAGGTTCTTGGATGTGGTTTCAGTTCTACTCAATTAAAAGCTGAAGAGAATCTTGATGAAAATGGTGAACCTGTGACTGGAAACTGGACAATTGTAAATGGTCCTGCAGGTGGTAGCTTCGCGGACGGCACAGACCGCAATACTATATTTACAGGAGCTCAGGGAACTTATACGCTGAGATGGAGCGTTAGTTGCGGTAAATCTGATGATGTAAAAATTAGTTTCACATCCTGCAGCACCCTTGATTTCGATGGATTAGATGATCATGTTAATTTTGGAGATAATTATGGTTTTACAAATGGTGTATTCACTGTTGAAGCCTGGATTAAACCAAAGTCTAATGACGGCACGAGAACTATCATGTCGAAAAAAGATATTGCTGATCCTGCCTCAGGATTTGAACTAGTAATGGAAAATGGGGTGCCAAATTTTAAAACTTCAGGCTCCTCAAGTTTTACAAGTGATAAAATTGGAACTGATCGTTGGTACCACGTAGCGATTTCCTTTAATGGATCTGCTTACAGTCTATATGTCGACGGTTTGTTATTGGGTACTAATTCTGGATCGGGACCATATGCAAACTCAGCACCATTTTTACTTGGCGCTATATATGATTCTGCTGAACCTAATTTACCTAAAAATCCATTCCATGGCTGGATGGAAGAAGTTAGACTATGGTCAAAAGCACTTTCAGCTGATCAGATTCAATTGATGATGAATCAGCATATTTCTGAAAATAATAGTTCCGTAAAAGGTGAAGTATTACCAATTGTAACTCCAAATCTAACTTGGAGTGATTTACAAGGATATTATAGATTACAACCTTCAGAAATTACCGGAGGCTTTACTGATGATAGAGCGACGAATAAGGTGAAGGGCAGATTGGTTAATATAACCACAACCCAAGAAACTACTGCACCATTGCCATATTATTCCGTTAAAAACGGTAATTGGTGGGATAGCAATAACTGGGAAGAACCGGCAGTTTGGGATGTTCCAAACTCAACTGGAATCAACGGTGAAAAAATCGATTGGAATATTGCAGTTACATCTCATACGCTCACCTCAAATTATAAGGATATAGTTTTACTCGGATTGATATCGAAAAGTGGAACGACCAGTAGATTAGATATGCAAGGATCTGTAAATGATCAAACTGGAAATGAACTTTATGTCAGTCACTACTTACAACTTAATGGGGTGATAGATCTAAATGGAGAATCGCAACTGGTGCAGCCGGAAGGAAGTATTCTGGAAAATTCGAGTTCAGGATATTTAGATCGTGACCAGCAAGGAACGGCAAATAGTTTTAATTATAACTATTGGACCCCTCCTGTATCTTTAATAGGACAGCCCAACAATTCTGGCTTTTCTATCCAAGAGGTACTTAAAGACGGCTCAAATCCAACCGATACCAAAAGCATTAATTTCAATTATCAATACCACTGGGCTGATGGGAAATACTCCGGAAATAAAAGAATTAGCACCTATTGGTTACATACTTTTAAAGGGAACGATAATGATTATAGTGAATGGCATCAATTTGGACCCGAAGAACAATTACAATCTGCCATCGGTTACTCTATGAAAGGCACCACAGGTTATGTCCCAGTTAGAAAACAGCAAAACTACACTTTTAGAGGAAAACCTAATAATGGTGATATTACCGTGTCTATAGGTGCCGGACAAAATTTACTAACCGGAAATCCTTATCCTTCAGCCATTGATAGCAAATTATTTATAGAAGAGAATTTAGGCAGTTTCAATGGTTCACTATATTACTGGGATCACTTTGGAGCAATCAACACACATATTCTTGAGGAATATGTAGGTGGTTATGCGGTATATAATTTATCAGGAGGAGTTGCTTCTGCCTCATCTGTAGATTCCCGTATCAATCCTAATGGCGATAGAAGTTCTAATGATCCACCTGGGAAATATATCCCGGTGGGACAAGGATTTTTTGTGAGTTCAGTGGGAGTTTCGTCACCTTCAACCATAACATTTAAAAATAAATACAGAGCCTTTACACCGGAAACATCGAGTGAGTCTTTATTCCATAGCCAAGAACCTACAAATACTAAAGCGCAGGAACCTCGACAAAAATATACAGCCGATAGTAGATATAAGATCAGATTGAAGTTTGAATCACCTAAAGGTTATCACAGGCAAATACTGGTAACTGCAGATGCCAATAGTACTTCAGATTTCGATTTTGGTTATGATGCTCCACTTATAGACAACAATGTTGAAGATATGTACTGGATGATAAATGAAAATGAGTTCGTTATCCAGGCAGTGCCGAATTTCAATTTAGACCAGGTATTGCCAATAGGCTTTAAAATTGCTGAACCGGGTGAATACGCTATTAAGATCGATGAGCTGGAAAATATCAAGATGGAATTCAATATTTATCTTAAGGATAAATTGAATAACACTTATCATAATCTAAAAGAAGATTTCGTTGCAACTGCAGATGAAACCGGAACTTTCCACGATCGATACGAAATTGTTTTCAGAAAGCCAGTTGCTGAAAAGCCTGAAGAAGAACTACCATCAGAACTAATTGATGAACCAATTCTGGATTTAAGCTATTTTAGAGATACCGACGAAATTGCGGTTTTAAATCCTGATCTTCTTAAGGTAGATCACGTGGAACTATATAGTATTTCAGGACAACTTATTAAAACTTTTGATGAGGTTCCAACAGAGAGATCAATTCTACTAAGTATAAATCAAAAACTAAGTTCAGCGGTATATATCGTAAAAATGTATTCAGGAGAAAAAACTTACTCCAGAAAAGTTATTATTACGAAATAGATTAACCCCTGAATTTCATAGGGAGATAGACCACTTTCTTGGTTTCAAAGAAATCTTCCTCAAAATAATCGGATAGCTCATAGATTTTCGCCGTACGATAATCTTTGAGCTCTTCGCTTAAATCTCCACCTTTTAAATAAATAATACCATTTTTTCTATCATGATTGCTGTCTTTCGCAATTTTTCCTTTAACCCATCTCACGAACGTTGGCATAATTGCTACTGCCCTACTCACGATAAAATCATAATTTCCATCTAAGTCTTCTACTCTTTGATTGAAAGAAGTAACGTTTTCGAGACTAAGACCTTCAGAAACTTCATCTACTACCTTGATTTTTTTTCCGATGGAATCTACAAGATGAAAAGTGCTTTCAGGATACATAATGGCTAAAGGTATGCCTGGAAAGCCACCACCAGTTCCAACATCAAGAATTTTAGAACCTGGTTTAAAACTTTGAACTTTAGCGATCCCAAGAGAATGGATCACATGCCTTAAATAAAGCTCATCGATATCCTTTCTGGAAACAACATTGATCTTTAAGTTCCAATCCTGATATAGTTCTTCTAATTTTTCAAATTTTGAAATCTGATCTTGTGATAAATCAGGAAAATATTTCTTTAGTAATTCCAAGGCCATACATTTTCTGCAAAAGTAGTTATTTTTTATTGCTATTTTTTTTCAAAATCAGATTGATGAAATTTAGAAAATCATAACTTTGAAATTATTCTCATCTACACTGAGGATCACGCGCAAAAAACAGTTGCATCAGTAATTAAAAAAAATTAAAATTATGCAAGAAAAATTATCAGATCGCATTAACTCAATGGCAACATCTCAAACCCTCGCTATGGCTGCGAAGGCGCGTGAATTAAAAGCAGAAGGAAAAGATATTATTGGTCTAAGTTTGGGAGAACCAGACTTTAACACACCAGATTTTATTAAAGATGCCGCGATACAGGCAATTAACGACAATTACAATTCTTATACACCGGTAGATGGTTATGTTGAATTAAAGGATGCTATAATCAATAAGTTTAAACGTGATAATGATCTAACTTATGACAGATCACAGATCGTTGTTTCAACTGGTGCAAAGCAATCATTAGCCAATGTGGCTATGGTAGTGCTTAATCCCGGAGATGAAGTTTTACTTCCATGTCCATATTGGGTAAGTTATGCTGAGATCGTAAAATTAGCCGAAGGTGTACCGGTGGAGGTTCCTACGAGTGTAGAAACCGATTTTAAGATCACTCCTGAGCAATTGGAAGTTGCCATAACACCGAAGACCAAAATGATCTGGTACAGTTCTCCTTGTAACCCAAGTGGAATGGTATATAGCAAGGAAGAACTTCGAGCGCTAGCAGATGTTTTAAAAAAATACCCAGACATCATCGTAGTAAGTGATGAGATCTATGAGCATATCAACTTTGTAGGAGATCATGCTTCCATGGCTGGTTTTGAAGATATGTATGATAGAACTGTAACCGTAAATGGAGTTTCAAAAGCATTTGCCATGACAGGTTGGAGAATTGGCTACATAGGTGCACCGGCCTACATCGCCAGAGCGTGTAATAAAATGCAAGGGCAGATTACCAGTGGTGCAAATTGTATCGCACAAAGAGCTGTAATTACTGCACTGGAAGCACCAGTCAGTAAGATCAGCCATATGATCGATACTTTTAAAGGCAGAAGAAAACTTATTATAGATCTACTAAATGATATCCCGGGATTTGTTACTACAGAACCTGAAGGTGCCTTTTATGTGTTCCCTAATGTGTCCTCTTTCTTCGGAAAAACTATTAATGGTCACGAGATAAAGAATGCCACTGATTTCAGTTTATTTTTATTAGAAGAAGCAAATGTGGCAACTGTTACAGGTGATGCATTCGGAAATCCAGATTGTATTAGAATTTCTTATGCTGCAAGTGAAGATCAAATAATAGAAGCTTTATCCCGAATCAAGAAAGCATTATCATAATAAATAATTACTTAGATCATAACTTTTAAACCGGCTTAGGCCGGTTTTTTTTATTCTAAGCTTTATTATAAATTACCTATTTCTCCAAAAGAAGGGGGTAAGGATAATTAGCACGGTAAAAAGTTCGAGTCTTCCTATCAGCATTAAGAAGGCAGTCCACCATTTTCCGAAATCTGGCAACATATCAAAATTATTCACCGGGCTTAATCCGCCAAATGCAGGACCAATATTCCCTAATGAAGAAGCTGCACCTCCAATGGCTGTTTCAAAATCAAGCCCTAAAGAAGCGAGAACAACCGCACCAATTATAAAAGAAAGCATATAAAGGATAAAAAAGCCAAGAATGTTAAATACGATCTCCTTGCTAATGGACTTCCCGTTGAAACGAACCGGCAAAATCGCATTTGGATGTAATGTCCTTTTAAACTCGATGATCCCGTTTTTAATCATTATTATATGTCGCATCACTTTTACACCACCCGCTGTAGATCCGGCCGATCCACCAAGGAAGAATAGTCCAAAATATAGAATCGTCAAAAATGGCGTCCACATAGTATAATCAGCAGATACAAATCCTGTAGTTGTAATCACTGTTAATACCTGAAATAAGGAATGCCTGAAGGCACTCTCTCCTTCACCCCAAACCATTGGATGATCTATAGAGGAAATACTAACATCTGCCTGAAAATATACAATTAGCGAAGAAATAGCTGTAAAACCAGCAATAAAATAGATATACCATTTAAATTCATCATCATGAATTATTTTGCTTATTCTACCCTTAAAAGCGAAGTAACTTAATACGAAGTTACTTCCCGCTAGAAGCATAAACAAAATGATGATATACTGAATTATTGGATTATCATTCCAGAAAGCCAGACTGGCGTTTTTGGTTGAAAAACCTCCTGTAGATAAAGTACTGAATGCATGATTTATCGCATCAAAGAATGTCATTCCAGCGGCCCAAAGTAAAATAGTTTCCGCAAGTGTATAAGAAACATAGATCAACCATAGCCTTTTGGCTGTATCGGTAATACGTGGTTTTAGTTTATCGGCACTTGGACCTGGAGATTCTGCCGTAAACAGCTGCATCCCCCCTATTCCCAACAATGGTAAGATTGCGATAGCCAGAACAATAATCCCCATACCACCTATCCAGTGCGTTAAGCTACGCCAGAATAAAATTCCTTTGGGAATAGCTTCAATATCATTTAAAATCGAAGCTCCAGTTGTGGTATAACCTGACATGGTTTCGAAAAATGCATTGGTAAAACTTGGAATAGATTCACTTACGAGGTATGGCAATGATCCACTAAGCGCCATAAAAATCCACCCGAACGTTACTATGATATAACCCTCCCTAATCTTGACTTCTTTGCTATGTCCCCTCGTGGTGAACATTAAAAGCGTTCCTATAAAGAGCGTTATTAAAGCTGCAGTTGAAATTTCTAGAGTTACTCCATCCTGGTAAAACCAGCTAACCAAGGTTGCTAAAAGCATGAAGCCACCATTACATAGCAGCAACAATCCCATTACATGAAGAATTATTTTATAATTCAGTCTGGGCATTATAAAAAGAGTTTTTCAACTTTATTGATAGATCGAGGTAGGCAACAAACTACGATCCTATCGCCAGGCTTGATTAAGAAATCTCCAAGAGCAATAAGGCCCTCACCATTCCTGATAATCCCACCAATGATTGCCGATCTAGGAAAGTCAAGATCTTTGATCTTTTTATTGCTAACCTGAGATTTTGGTTTTACAATAAATTCTAGAAGTTCAGCATTCATATTATTCAGTTTGGTCATTGCTACAACCTCACCTTTTCTAACAAATCTGAAAATATTGTTCGCTGCAAGAAGCTTTTTATTGATAAGTGTATCAATTCCAATTGAATGACTCAACTGAAAATAGTCCATATTCTCTACTAAGGAGATTGTCTTCTTTACGCTTTTTGATTTAGCGACTAGGCAAGACATGATATTGGTTTCCGAATTACCCGTAACAGCAATAAAAGCATCCATATCATGGATATTCTCTTCTTCCAGAAGCTCTACGTTTCTTCCGTCACCATTAATGATTAATGTGTCCGGAAGTTCATCTGCCAACTCATAAGCTTTATCTCTATCCTTTTCAACAAGCTTCACCTTGAAGTTATTACGACAAAGATCTCTTGCCGTCTTGCGACCAATCTTACTCCCGCCAAGAACCATTACATTCTTAATTTCCTGCTTGACCTTACCTGTAAGTTTATACAACTCCTCTACCCCATTTTTCAGGGTAATAAAGTACACCTGATCACCATCTTTAAATTGAGTATCACCTCTTGGAATCAAGGTATATTGAGTTCCAAACCTTTGAATAGCAATAGGAACGAAATTTAATTCTGGAAATATTTTCGCCGCTTCTTTTACAGTTTTTCCTACAAAGGTAGCAGTTCTTGAAAGGCTCACTCCTATCATTGTCAACGCCCCTTCTTCAAACTCATAACTATCATTAAAAGCCGACTGATTCAGTAATAATTCAATCTCACGTGAGGCTAAAGCTTCAGGAGAGATCAGTTCATCAATTCCAAATCTGGTAAAACCTAACTCACCCTGATTCTCGAGAAATTCTGTATTAGAAATTCTAGCAATAGTTCTTTTAGCACCTAATTGTTTTGCCAAAACACATACGGTAATATTCGTGGCCTCGCTCGAGGTAACACTAATCACCATATCTGTATGCTTAACCTGCGCTTCTTTCAGAATTCTGATGGAGCTGGCATCACCCTTAACCGTTCTAATATCCAAGTGAGTATCTGCATAAGCCAGATTGTCTCTGTTGGGGTCAATTAGCGTGATATCCTGAGATTCAAAGGAAAGTAATTTAGCTAAATGAAATCCTACTTCACCTGCACCGGCGATAATTATTTTCATATAACAGCTTCAAATTGTGAACGCAAAGTTAAGCTATTTTAGAGAAACGAAAAATCAGATATTAAAAGATAAAAATTTATTGATTAACAAGGAATTTTGAGCATATCGGTTATCTTTGAGCCAAATTTTTTCTATGAGTAAGAAGGTTACGCCTTATAAGGATTCTAAACTCACAAAGAAGAAACAGGTTGAACAAATGTTCGATAACATATCGGGCAACTATGACGGTCTCAACCGGGTTATTTCTTTAGGTACAGATGTTAAATGGAGGAAAAAAGTTGTAGCAACTGTTGCAGCTACTAATCCTGAAAGCATTTTAGACATCGCCACCGGTACTGGTGACCTTGCTATGCAGATGGTAAATACTGGTGCTAAAAGGATCGTTGGTCTTGACCTGTCTGAAGGAATGCTAAAGGTTGGAAGGAAGAAAATCTCTGAAAAAGGAATCGATTCTAAAATCGAAATGATCCAGGGAGATTCTGAAAATCTACCTTTTGAAGACAATTCTTTTGATGCTATTACAGTAGCCTTCGGAGTTCGAAATTTTGAAAATCTTGAAAAAGGTTTAGAAGAAATTCACAGAGTTTTGAAACCCGGCGGTATTTTCGTAGTATTGGAAACTTCGGTGCCTACTAAATTTCCCTACAAGCAAGGTTATCGTTTATATTCTAATCTAATTTTACCCGTAATCGGAAAGATTTTTTCAAAAGACAAGGATGCATATTCTTATTTAAGTGAAAGTGCTGCTAATTTTCCATACGGCAATGCCTTCAACAATATTTTGAAGAAAATCGGGTTTATAGATGTAGAAGATTTGCCACAAACATTTGGCGTTTCAACAATATATATTGCTTCAAAGTAATACCATGAAAAAATTAATTGCGATAATTCTTATTGCTTTAAGTTATAATACTGCCCAATCACAGATTTTTTCTGGAGAGCGTGTTCTTAACCAACAAAATTTTGATCAACAACGTTGGTCGTGGGGATATTTTCTGGGACTGAATAGTTATGATTTTAATTTTGATTATGAGGAATATAATCCTAGCCCTGTTACTGGACAGGATCTAATAGTTGAGACAAGAATGGGATTCAACGTGGGTTTAATTGGAAATCTACGATTAAATAATAATGTAGATTTAAGGCTGGAACCGGGAGTAAACTTTAGCACACGTGGTTTTCAAGCTATTCGTGCGGATGCCGATACATATAGAGAAATCAGCTCCACATATGTACACATTCCACTTTTGGTTAAATTCAATGCAAATAGGCTGAATAATTTCAGACCCTTTGTTACCGGTGGCATCTCAACTTCAATTAATCTAAGTAGTAATGAGAATAATCCGGATGACAATAGTGCCGGGCAATTCCGAATGACAACCAATACTTATTACTACGAAATTGGCTTTGGAATTGATCTATACCTCTATTATTTCAAATTATCACCATCTATTAGAGGAGTATTCGCGATTAATGATGAATTGATCAGAGATGCTGACCCAAATAGTTTATACACTGGTAATGTCGACAAGATGTCTACAAGAGCTATTTTTGTAAACTTTACTTTTCAATAAAAGTAGATCGCTTGAATTCACTTAAGACAATTGAGGTTGCGGTAGCCACATTTAAACTTTCGGTTTTCTGAATTTCACCAAATTGGGGTATTGTAATTTTTCTGGTTATCAACTTTTGAATTTCTTCTGAAATACCATTTGCCTCATTTCCCATGACAATAATAGCTTGTTCAGGTAACTTTTCTGAATAGATATTTTCACCTTCAAGCAGAGTTCCGAAAACAGGAACATTTTGATTTTCATTTAAATAATTCTCCAAATCAATATATGAAATTACTACTCGGGTCATAGAACCCATACTTGCCTGTACGACTTTCGGGTTAAAACAGTCTACGGTGTCTTTAGAGCAAATAAGACTTTTAATTCCGAACCAATCGCAGAGTCTTATAATAGTACCAAGATTTCCAGGATCACGTATACCATCTAAAGCAAGCGTAAGGCCGCTTATTTCAAATCTTTCAGATTTTGGAATTTTAAAAACTCCGAGAAACTTTTGTGCCGAGGTTAGAAAACTTATTTTTTTTAATTCATTTTCAGTTACAGTTTGATAAGATTCTGCCTTCAATTGGGAATCATCTTTAGTAGAAAACAGCGAAACCAGTTCAAAATCAGAATTCAGGAATTCATTGACTCCTTTAATTCCTTCCACCACAAATAGTCCGTGCTTATTTCTAAACTTTTTTTGGGAAAGGCTTTTTATTAACTTAATCTGGCTTTTGCTAAGCATTAAAAAAATGTATTTTTGAGCCACTAAACATCTTTGTTTGAAACGGCTTTTCGCAAAAATATTATTATTTTTTTTAACCTTCGTCTTAATAATTAGCTGTAATGCCGTAAAAAGACTGGATGCTGATCAGAACTTGCTGGTTAAAAATGAAATATTTGATAATGACGAACTAGTTAAGGACTCAAGAATTTACAGTCAGCTTTATCAGGAACCCAACACAAGAATTCTAAATTTCCCGTTAAGCCTTCATGTCTACAATCTGGCAAGACCTAATATTGACAGTATACTATCAGAAAGGTTTCTAGAAAATGAAAGAAAAAAGAATAAATTAATTGGATTACTTTCTAAGAAACAATTCGATAGATATCTGCGTTCAAGAGTAGAATTCAATGAATGGCTCAAAAGAACCGGTGAGGCTCCGGTTATCGTAAGCGAAGAAGAAACCAAAAAATCTGTAAACAGATTAAAATCATGGTACTGGAATAATGGTTGGTTTAATGTGGAAGCTGATTATAAGATCTATCCGATTGAGGATAAGGAAAAAAGAGCACGTGTTGAATATTACGTAACTCCAAATACACCTTATGTATTAGACTCAATCAATACAGATATCACTTCAAAAGCACTGGATTCTTTATACGAATTACACAAATCTGAAAGTGAAATAAAATCTGGAGTTCAGTATAACACACTTGATTTCAACGAGGAAAGGGACCGCTTATCAGATCTTTTTAGAAACAATGGGGTTTATAATTTTGACCAGGAATATATTAGCTTCGACGCAGATACCGTAGATACCAATTATAAGCTGAACACAACCCTTATCATCAAGAATCAAAGAAATAATGTTGGCGACAGCGTAACTAGAGTCCCTTTTAAAGTTCATAAAATTAGCAAGGTGAATATTTTCACCGATTATGCATATTCAAAAAGAAATGAAGCCATTGTAGATAGTGCTTTTCACGAAGGATATTCGCTTTACAGCTTTGAAAAAATGCGCTATAAACCTGAGTCTATCAGTGATGCCATTTTCGTGAAATCTGGTAATATTTATAGCGATACCGATAGAACCAGAACTTATAATAGATTAAATGCACTTCGAGTTTTCAAATATCCGGATATTCAATACACGTTAGATCCAGCTGACAGTACTGAAACTGATTTGGTGACAAATATTTTCCTCTCGCCCTTACCTAAATATAGCCTGGGTTTTGATTTTGATGTATCCCAGAGCAACATTCAGGAATTCGGAATTGGATTTGGGGGTTCCTTTTTGATCAGAAACATATTTGGCGGACTGGAAAACCTTGAGTTTTCCGGACGAGGAAGCATTGCTTCTTCTACCGATGCCGCAGGAAGTAATAATGATAATCGCTTTTTTGATATTACTGAAGTGGGCGCAGATATGAAGCTAAGTCTTCCGAGGATCTTTTTGCCTGTAAACACTGAAAAGATCATCCCGAAATACATGTCTCCATTTACCAATATGAGCCTTGGATTCTCTACGCAAAGAAATATAGGACTTGATAAACAGACTTTTTCAGGAATATTAAATTACAGCTGGAAACCATCCAGAAAACTTTCCAATAGTTTCGATCTTTTAAATATTCAATACGTTAGAAACCTGAATACCGAGAATTATTTTAATGTTTATCGAAATTCGTTTGAAGAGCTGAATGATATTGCCAGAACGAGTAATTTCAACTTTAATGATCCTGATAATACACCAACCTTAGAAATTCCCAATGAGGCAGATGAATTTATCGGTTATGTGATTTCTGATGATTTCCCGAACACTGGTCTGAATCTAGATGATTTCCTAAACGTTTTGGATATCTATGAGCGTAAACTCAGACTTACTGAAAACAACCTGATTTTTGCGTCTTCATATACCTATTTATGGAACACCAGGGAAAGCCTTTATGATAAAGAATTTTCCCGTTTCCGATTCAAAATTGAAACTGCTGGAAATGTTCTTTCAGCATTATCAGGAATTTTCGATTATGATCAGAATGAACAGGGCAAGGATAAAGTTCTAGGTGTCGCATTTTCTCAATATGTAAAAACTGAACTCGATTTTATAAAACATTGGGATCTTGGCAAGGACCAGGTTTTTGCCGTTAGAAGTTTTGGAGGGATAGCTATACCGTACGGCAACGCAACCAACATCCCTATAACTAAAACCTTCTTTGCCGGTGGACCTAATGACAATCGGGCGTGGCAGGCTTACGATCTAGGACCCGGAAGCAGTGGTAGTATCTTAGAATTTAATGAAGCGAACATGAAACTGGCTTTTAATGCAGAATATCGCTTTGGTTTGATAGAAAATTTTAAAGGAGCCCTGTTCGTGGATGTTGGAAATATCTGGAACGTCCTTGATTCCAATAATAACGAGAACTTCGTCTTTGAAGGCTTTTCAGACTTAAAGGAATTAGCAGTAGGAAGCGGTTTCGGCCTTAGATATGACTTTAACTTTTTCATCCTAAGATTTGATATTGGCTTCAAAACTCACGATCCTGCAAGACCTGAAGGCGACCGTTGGTTCAAGGAATATAATTTTAACCATGCCGTTTATAACGTAGGTATCAATTATCCTTTTTAAGCCAGTTTATTTTCTTATTTTTGTAAGCCTAATCAATAAAAAGTTATGAGTCACAATATTAAACCAGGCGTAGCCACGGGAAAAGAAGTTCAGGAAATATTTAATTATGCAAAGGAAAAAGGTTTTGCATTACCTGCAGTAAATGTTATTGGATCCAACACTATTAATGCTGTTCTTGAAACTGCAGCAGAAATTAAATCTCCTGTAATCATTCAATTTTCAAACGGCGGTGCCCAGTTTAATGCTGGAAAAGGTCTTTCAAACGATGGCGAGAAAGCGGCCATTGCAGGAGGTGTTGCTGGTGCAAAACATGTTCACGAAATGGCGAAAGTTTACGGAGCCACTGTAATCATGCATACAGATCACTGCGCGAAAAAATTACTTCCTTGGATTGATGGTTTACTGGATGCCAGTGAAAAACATTACGAACAATTCGGAAAACCATTATATAGTTCTCACATGATAGATCTTTCAGAAGAATCTCTTGAGGAAAATATCGAGATCTGTAAAGAGTACCTGAAGAGAATGTCTAAAATGGGAATGACTCTGGAAATTGAATTAGGGATCACTGGTGGTGAAGAAGATGGCGTAGATAATACAGATGTAGATTCTTCAAAACTTTACACTCAGCCAGAAGAAGTAGCTTACGCATATGAAGAGTTGAGCAAGGTTAGCGATCAATTTACTATTGCTGCGGCGTTTGGTAACGTTCACGGTGTATATAAGCCAGGAAATGTAAAACTTACTCCCAAAATCCTTAAAAATTCTCAGGAGCACATTACTAAAAAATACAATGTAGAAGAAAACCATATTGACTTTGTATTTCACGGAGGAAGTGGTTCTACTGTTGAAGAAATTAGAGAAGCTATTGGTTACGGGGTAATCAAAATGAATATCGATACAGATCTTCAGTATGCATTTCTAGAAGGAATTAGAGATTATATGGGAGACAAGAAAGATTATCTTGCCACTCAAATTGGTAATCCAGATGGAGATGATGTACCGAATAAAAAATACTACGATCCTCGTAAATGGTTACGTGAAGGAGAGCTTACCTTCAAAGCCAGACTTAAAAAAGCATTCGAAGATCTAAATAATGTAAATACATTATAAAATAAACTAACAGTCTTTTTCTATAAAAAGGCTGTTTTTTATTGCCATAAATTGAGAATCAGCAGATAAAAATTGAACGAAATGGCTTGGTTTAAAAGGACACAAAAAGGAATTCAGACCCCTACAGAACAAAAAAAAGATGTTCCTAAAGGTCTATGGTATAAATCACCAACAGGAAAGATTGTAGATGCAGAACAATTAGAAAGTAACTTCTATGTAAGTCCTGAAGATGGATATCACGTTAGAATTGGAAGTAACGAATATTTCAAAATTCTGTTCGACGATAATAAATTCAAGGAACTTGATAAGGGTATGACCGCAAAAGATCCTTTGAACTTCGAAGACACAAAAAAATATACTGACAGGCTTAAGGCTGCACAGGAAAAAACGGGATTAAAAGATGCTGTTAGATGTGCGGTTGGAAAATCTAAAGGAAAGGATTTAGTTATCGCCTGTATGGATTTTAAATTTGTAGGCGGAAGTATGGGTTCTGTGGTAGGTGAGAAAATCGCCAGGGCTGCAGACCATGCTTTAAAGAATAGAATTCCTTTTATGATCATCTCTAAGTCAGGTGGTGCAAGGATGCAGGAAGCTGCACTTTCTTTAATGCAGTTAGCCAAGACTTCGGTAAAATTAGCACAATTAGCAGATGCTAAAATCCCTTACATTTCTTTAGCTACAGATCCAACTACTGGTGGAACTACCGCTTCTTTTGCGATGCTGGGAGATATAAATATCTCTGAACCTGGCGCGTTGATTGGTTTTGCAGGTCCTCGTGTAGTAAAAGATACTACCGGAAAAGATCTTCCAAAGGATTTTCAGACTTCTGAATTTCTGAAAGAAAAAGGATTTCTGGATTTTATCACTAAAAGATCTGAATTGAAAGATAAAGTAAACCTTTACCTGGATCTAATTCAGAATCAACCAGTAAGGGCCTAATCCACTTTAAATAAAAATATCGGTTTAAATAGGTAATATTTAAATAAGTATTATCTTTGCCGCCTGACAGAAAAACTGTCAATACATAAAAATCATTTAAATAATATTGGAATGTATTTAACAAAAGAAAAGAAAGAAGAGATTTTCTCTAAGCACGGTAAAGGAAAAAACGATACCGGTTCAGCTGAAGGTCAAATCGCATTGTTCACTCACAGAATCGCTCACCTATCAGAACACCTGAAATCAAATCGTAAAGATTTTAATACAGAACGTTCTCTTGTAAGATTGGTTGGTAAAAGAAGAAGTCTTTTAGACTACTTGATGAAAAAGGATATCATGAGGTATCGTGCCATCGTGAAGGAACTAGGATTAAGAAAATAATTTTCAGGGGGCTTTGTGCCCCCTTTTTTTATATATTAGTTTGGCCTGATTAGGCATTCAAAAATTGTCGCCCAGAGGGGTAGTTTTTCATTGGTCCACAAACAACTACACACAACACAACCCGGCCGTCCGGATGGCGGAGACCTTTGTTTAACTAAATGATCTGGTTGAAGTTATTCAGATCAAGAATTCGAAATTATTATGATTCCAAAAACATTTAAGGAGGTTATCGATTTAGGAGATGGTAGAACCATTTCCCTCGAGACCGGTAAATTGGCAAAACAGGCTCACGGGTCGGTTGTTGTTCAAATGGGTAATGCAATGTTACTTTGTACGGTAGTGTCTTCATACACTCCTACTACAATGGATTTCTTTCCATTAACATTAGATTACCGTGAAAAATTTGCTGCTGCAGGTCTTTTCCCTGGGGGTTACTTCAAAAGAGAAGCGAGACCAAGTAGCGAAGAAATTTTAGTAATGCGTTTAGTAGACCGTGTTTTGCGTCCACTATTCCCAAAAGACTACAAATTTGAAACTCAGGTAATGATCCAGTTAATGTCTCATGACGATGAAGTTATGCCAGACGCATTAGCCGGACTTGCCGCATCTGCCGCTATTCAATTATCTGACATTCCTTTTGAAACACCAATTTCAGAAGCGAGAGTTGCGAGAATTAACGGCGAATTTGTTCTTAACCCAAGCAGAGAGAAACTAGTTGAAGCAGACATGGATATCATGGTTGGTGCTTCTGCAGATTCTGTAATGATGGTTGAAGGACAAATGGACGAATGTTCAGAAGAAGAAATGGCTGAAGCTATTAAATTCGCACACGAAGCTATTAAAGTTCAGTGTGAAGCTCAGACAAGACTTGCTGAAGCATTCGGTAAAAAAGAAACTCGTGAGTATGAAGTAGCAGATACAGACGAAGCTATTGAAAAGAAAATTCACGAAGCTACTTACCAAAAAGCTTATGATATCGCGAAAAGCGGAACTAGCAAAAAAGAAAGAAGCCAGGCTTTTTCTGATCTGAAAGATGAAGTTAAAGCTATGTTCTCTGAAGAGGAGTTAGAGGAGAAAGGTAAAATGATCTCTGGTTATTTTGCAGCAGCACATAAAAATGCTGTTCGTGACCTAACTCTTAAAGAAGGAATTAGACTTGATGGTAGAAAGACGGACGAAATTCGTCCTATCTGGTGTGAAGTAGATTACCTTCCATCCACACACGGTTCTGCGATCTTTACTCGTGGAGAAACTCAGGCGCTTGCTACGGTTACTCTAGGAACTTCAAGAGAAGCTAACCAGGTGGACCTTCCAACACAACAGGGAGAAGAAACTTTCTATTTACATTATAACTTCCCTCCTTTCTCAACTGGAGAAGCTTACCCAATTAGAGGGACTTCAAGACGTGAGATTGGTCACGGAAACCTTGCACAACGTGCGCTTAAAGGAATGATCCCAGCAGATTGCCCTTATACTGTACGTGTGGTATCTGAAGTTTTAGAATCTAACGGTTCTTCTTCTATGGCAACCGTATGTGCAGGAACAATGTCGTTAATGGACGCTGGTGTTCAATTGAAGAAGCCAGTTTCTGGTATCGCCATGGGATTAATTTCTGATGGTGAGAACTACGCTGTACTTTCTGATATTCTTGGAGACGAAGATCACCTTGGTGATATGGACTTTAAAGTAACAGGTACTGAAGATGGTATTACAGCTTGCCAGATGGATATCAAGATCAAGGGACTTTCTTACGAGATCCTAGTGAATGCATTGAAACAAGCCAGAGCAGGAAGACTTCATATTCTTGAAAAACTTACTGAAACAATTCCTACTCCAAACCAGAATGTAAAAGCACATTCTCCTAAGATCATTACCAGAAGAATTCCTAACGAATTTATTGGTGCATTGATCGGACCTGGAGGAAAAGTGATACAGGAACTTCAAAAAGAGACCAAAACTGAGATCGTGATCAATGAAGATCCGGTAACTGAAGAAGGTATTGTTGAAATTCTTGGAACTCAGCAGGAAGGTATCGATAAAGTTCTTGCTAAGATCGACTCTATTACGTTCAAGCCTGAAAAAGGAAGTGTATACGAAGTGAAAGTGATCAAGATCCTTGATTTTGGTGCAGTTGTAGAGTATGTTGATGCTCCAGGAAACGAAGTATTACTTCACATTTCTGAACTTGCATGGGAACGTACCAACGACGTAAATGACGTTGTAAAAATGGGAGATGTTCTTGATGTTAAGTACTTCGGACTGGATCCTAAGACGAGAAAAGATAAAGTTTCTAGAAAAGCCCTTCTTCCAAAACCAGAAGGTTATAAGGAAAGAGCTCCTAGAGATGATAAACGTGATAACCGTGGTTCACGAGACAATCGTGGTGGTAGAGATAACCGTAACCGCGATAATCGTCGTGATGATAGAAAACCAAGAGAGGATAGAGACTAATCCTTTACTAAATATCGTAAAAAGCCCATGGAAACATGGGCTTTTTTTTATTTCTATTTTTTAAAAACAGGTTGAAATTATTGAAAACTCCTTACGACTACCTGTCTGCTTTGTTAAATAATTTAATTTATTTTTTCTTAATTTTTGCGTTAGGGATTGCAGAGTAAAGCCCACAGCGACAGGAAGGAGCGAGGACTTGAAGCGTAAAGTCCGGCACGAAGTGAAACGTCCAAATAAAAAAAATTAAATATTTTGTAACATTAAGAGTACTTCTTACGTATAAACATGTACAAGAGCTATGCACAATTAAAATCCAAGTAGAAGATAGATGAGACAACTGAAGATTACGAAGCAGGTAACCAATCGTGAAACCGCTTCGTTAGACAAGTATTTGCAAGAAATTGGAAAAGTAGACCTGATCACCGCTGATGAAGAGGTAGAATTGGCACAAAGAATTAAAGCGGGAGATAACCGTGCCTTAGAGAAATTAACAAAAGCGAACCTTCGTTTTGTGGTTTCTGTAGCAAAACAATATCAAAATCAGGGATTAACCCTTCCCGACCTTATTAATGAAGGAAATTTAGGGCTTATTAAAGCTGCTAAACGTTTCGATGAAACACGTGGTTTTAAGTTTATATCGTATGCTGTATGGTGGATTCGTCAATCTATCCTTCAGGCATTAGCTGAGCAATCACGTATTGTTCGTTTACCGTTGAACAAAATTGGTTCAATTAACAAAATCAATAAGACTTTTGCTTTCCTAGAGCAGTCACATGAGCGTCCGCCAAGTGCTGAAGAGATCGCGAAAGAGCTTGACATGACGATTAACGACGTTAAGGAATCTATGAAGAATTCTGGACGTCATGTATCTATGGATGCTCCTTTAGTAGAAGGAGAAGATTCTAACCTATATGACGTATTACGCTCTGGTGAGTCTCCAAACCCTGATAAGGAGCTATTGCACGAATCTCTTAGAACTGAGATAGAACGCGCTTTAGAAACTCTTACTCCGCGTGAAGCTGATGTGATCAGACTTTATTTTGGATTGGGAGATCAACATCCTATGACATTAGAAGAAATTGGCGAGACTTTTGATCTAACAAGAGAAAGAGTACGTCAAATTAAAGAAAAAGCCATAAGAAGATTAAAGCATACGTCTAGAAGTAAAATTTTAAAAACGTATCTTGGCTAAAATATTTAAAGCAACAACAGTTTAGTGGCGGCGTGATGAACCGACATGAAAATAACTGTTCGTTTTTTGATTGATGAATGACCCCGGAGTGATGACCGGGGTTTTTTCTTTAATTATTGGAAGTATGCAGTATTCTCTGTATTTTTCTTCCCGATAGAAAGACCCTACATTTCTTAAATTTAATTACAATATGCGCTACGCAATTAGCTATGTTAGCTCAGCTGCAAGGGATCTATCTGAAACTGAAATAAATGATGTTCTGAAGGAATCGGAGATCAGGAATAACCAGAAAGATATCACCGGCTTATTATTATATTCTGAAGGTAACTTTTTCCAGGTGATAGAAGGAGAAAAAGAAATTATTAAAAGCCTGTATAGCGATATAAATAAGGATTCCAGGCATTTCAATTTGATAAAGCTTTTTGAAAAAACCATTCAAAATGAAGCCTATGATGGTTATAAATCTGACTTTATTTCAGAAGACGCTCGTTACGGCAGATCAGATTTTAAATATTACCAGCACTACCTGGAGGTTCTAGACAAACCGGCAAAACAAGCAACATCCCAGATTTTAAGGGCATTTATCCAATAAGAATTAGAGAAGCTCCTTTTTCTTAGTATTTTTGTGTTCTCAAACACAACACAATTATAATGAGTAACAAACTAATTGCCCCTTCTGTATTAGCTTCAGATTTTGGAAATCTACAACGAGATGTGGAAATGATCAACAATAGTGATGCCGATTGGTTTCACATTGATATCATGGATGGCGTTTTTGTTCCAAATATTTCTTTTGGAATGCCTGTTTTGAAAGCAATTTCTAAGCACGCAAAAAAAACGATCGATGTTCATTTGATGATCGTAGATCCTGATAGATATATTAAAGAATTTGCTCAATTAGGAGCGAATATATTAACTGTACATTACGAGGCATGCACTCATCTTCATAGAACCCTACAGGCAATAAAAGCTGAAGGAATGAAAGCAGGAGTTGCTATTAACCCGCATACTAATGTAGACCTATTGAAAGATTGCATCAAGGATATCGACCTAGTTTGTGTAATGAGTGTAAATCCTGGTTTTGGCGGGCAAAGTTTTATTGAAAACACATACAATAAAGTTCAGCGACTAAAGGAATTGATCACAATGAATAATGCTGAAACTCTTATCGAAATCGATGGCGGAGTAACAGATAAGAACGCAGCTGAACTTGCGAAGGCAGGAGCTGACGTGCTGGTGGCAGGAAGTTTTGTTTTCAAATCTGATGATCAGCCCAAAACAATTAAAAATCTAAAAGAAGTTGCAAATTCGTAATAAATTCCAAGTCGTAATTATCGGTGGTGGTCCAATAGGGATCGCCTGTGCTCTGGAAGCTAAAAAGAAAGGTCTTAGCTATATCATTCTAGAAAAAGGATGTCTGGTGAATTCACTATACCACTACCCTACCAATATGACTTTCTTTTCAACTTCAGAAAAACTGGAGCTGGACAATATCCCATTTATCAGTAATAATCCGAAGCCTGGTAAAAGAGAAGCCTTGGAGTATTACAGAAGAATTGCTACAAATAATGAAGTGAACATTAATTTGTTTGAAAAGGTAATAGATGTAAAATCTGAAAATGATATTCATACCGTAGTCACCTCAAAAAATGAGTATAAAGCCGAAAATGTGATCGTAGCCACAGGTTTCTACGATATTCCGAATCATTTAGGTGTTCCCGGTGAAGAATTACCAAAGGTTTCTCATTATTATAATGATCCGCATTACTACGCCACGCAAAAAACCATTGTAGTTGGAGCCAGTAACTCAGCGGTAGACGCAGCGCTAGAGATTTATCGAAAAGGTGGTGATGTAACGATGGTAGTTAGAAAGCCCGAAATTGGTGAGCGAGTTAAATATTGGGTGAGACCTGATATTATAAATAGAATTGAGGAAGGGAGTATAAATGCTTATTTTAATTCTTCAATTAAAGAGATCAAAGAAAACGAAGTAACTATAGAAACACCGGAAGGTGAACAAAGCATCGCAAATGACTTTGTTCTTCTACTAACGGGCTACAGACCAAATTTTGGTTTTCTTCAGGATATTGGGATCAAACTTTCAGATGATGGTAGAAAAATCCCATTTTACGATGAAGATACTATGGAAACTAATATTCCGGGTTGTTATCTAGCGGGAGTTATTTGCGGAGGCGTTGAAACGCATAAATGGTTCATAGAAAATTCTCGTGTCCATGCTAAAATGATCATGGAACACATTGGATCACCAAAAAGCGAAAAAGTAAAATAAAAAAAGCAATTCTGATTTCTCAAAATTGCTTAATAACCGAGGGGCTTTTATACTTACATCAGAACAACTGAGTTCGATCCAATCCCTTTATTTTTTCCTATTAGCTTACCGTAAAATTCTAGATCTTCAGAATTATTCTTGAAAGAGTGATCTACTTTTTTACCAATTTCACTCAGGCTGAAAGTGTAAATTTCTATTTCTGGATATCCTGCAAAGTCATCAGATTTATCAATACCGATTTCTATATTTCCGTTAGCTTTATCATACATAACAAATTCAGCTGCGAAATTGTGCCTTAAAAGTTCCATACAATCGCGGGATAATTCATTACATTCTTCACATTCTGATACGAATTGCTTCACTAATTCCTGCAGTGAAGATCTTAATTGATTAGAATTGAAATAAGCTGCCATAGGTGTTTCTTTTTATTTGTGAAGGCTAATTTATTAGTTAAGTATTCTTACAAAAACTATTTATACTAGATTTAACGCTAAGGCTTAAAGAAAACCAAATTATTAAAGCGTTATTTTAAATTTTCATAATCCTGAATTACAATCAAATTTTTGTAAAATAAATCCAGAATTGAAGTAAATTTCGCGCGTTAATTATTTCGCATCCTAAAAATTTTTGATATTTATAAAGCTTTGAAAACGCAGGTAATTCCATACATTCGTGTCATGAAATTTTTATGGGCCAGGGTTATATTTCTGTTCGCAATTATTCTTATTGTTTCATGCGAATATGAATCAGGCGTGAATAAGAATATTAAAGTTGACGACGCCAGGCGCTTTTATGAAGAAGGTTCTACTAGCAGAGACCTGGATGAGCAATTATTGTCCTACAAAAAAGGGCTGAAGATTTCAAAGAAAAATGGCGACTCTCTAATTCCATATTTCTATGAAAAGCTGGTTTATACTTTTAACAAGCTTAAGAGTTATCAGCCTGCCATAGCATATTCAGACTCATTACTTGATTATTCAATTAGCAAGGAAGATATAGATTTCCAGGTAAAAGCTTATCTGGCCAAAAGTGAAACATACAGAAATTTTAACAAGGATATAGATTGGTTTAAAAGTGCCTTTAGAGCTAAATCCCTGGCATCACAGTCCGATGATGACCGGTTATTAGGTTTAAGCTTAATATATATGGCTTCAGCTGAAGGCGCTATGGAAGATTTTCGCAGTTCCCAGGAGACTGCCACCAAATCTTTACAATATCTTGATGAAGAAAAAGATTCAATCTATATAAGCGCGGCTTACGATCTAATTGGAAGAGCCTATATTTTTAATAAATTCTATAAAGATGCCATAAAGGAATTTGAAAATTCTTTGAGGTTCGCCGGAATAGACACTACTTGCATTCCCGTTATTCAAAATAATATTGCCTTTACCTTATTCGAACTTGGTAAAGAAAAGAAGGCATTTGAAATTACCGAACAACTGGCGGAGGAAGCCAGCGACCCTATTTTAAAAATATACACTAAAGATCTTCTATTATTCAACAAATGGAAATTCAATAAGGACCTGCACATCGAAGAAGGACTATTATCCAATCTCGAGGAAAGAGAGAAAATGGAAGATTTTCGCGGAGTGATAAGAAGTTACGAGCACCTATTGGCCTACTATGAAGAAAACGATATTAATAAGGCGTTGGAAACTGCTGTAAAGATCTTGAATTATGATAAATACAATAGTGAACGGGCACAAAAAGAGGCTTATGAAACCCTGATCAACTATAGTCCTCCTCAAACATCTAAAGATTATTCTGTAAAATATATAGGTTATAGAGATAGTATCGATCAGGCTAAACTTGAAATTCAAAATACCTTTGCCAAGATCAAATATGATGAGGAAAAGAAACAAAACGAAATAAATCAGCTTGTAGCAAAAAATAAAAAACAAGACTTAGAGGCAAAACATTTGAAGAATCAATTTGCGATCATCTCACTATTGGGACTACTTGTAATTGGAATTTCATGCTTCTATTTTTATCATCAAAAACAAAAACATAAAAAGGAAAAACTAGCTGAAATCTATCAAACGGAAACCCGTTTATCAAAAACCATTCATGATGAGTTGGCGAATGATATATACAACCTCATGGGTAAACTGGAATCTGAAATTTCAGCTTCAGAAATGGATAAACTGGAAAATATCTATAATCGCACCCGCGATATTTCTCGAAAAAATAAAAGTATAGAAACAGACGAAAATTTTAATGAAGCTTTATTCTCGATGCTTTCAGAAAATACGCCTGCTAACACAAGGTTATTTTTAAAAGGCCTGGAAGAAATAGACTGGAATGAGATCTCTACCGAAAAGAAGATCGTGATCTATAGAGTATTACAGGAATTATTTATAAATATGAGCAAACATAGCGATGCCAATTTTGTAAGTCTTCAATTTCAAAAAAAAGGTAAAAAGCTCAATATAGATTATTCAGATAATGGAAAAGGATTTAATCCTGAAGTGAAATATCGAAGCAACGGAATCCAAAATGTGGAAAACCGTATTTATTCTATACAGGGAAATATTAATTTTGAAACCCAGGTTGAAAAAGGTTTGACCGTAGAGATTAATTTACCAGCTTAAGTTCATGTTCAAAAAGGTACTTATTGCAGAAGACATGGATACTGTAAATCATGCAGTAACCAGTGTATTAAAAGATCTGAAGATCGAAAATTCAGACCATGTGCAATATTGTGACAACGCCTATATCCTTGCGAAAAAAGCCTTGAACGAAAATACTCCTTACGACCTTCTCATTTGTGATCTTTCCTTTAAAAAAGACCATCGTGAAGAAAGTATAACTTCCGGACAGGAGCTCATCAGGATTCTTAAAGAGGAAGATCCAAATTTAAAAGTACTGGTTAATTCAATTGAAGATTCTCCGCTCACGGTCAACAAATTATGGGAATCTGGCAACATCAATGCATATGTTTGTAAAGACAGGAATGGAATGTCTTCTCTTAAAAAGGCTATAGAAGCCATACATCGCAATAGAAAATATAATTCGCCCGGTATTGAAGAAAAGTTGAATAAGTCTAATACATTCACTTTAAACGACTTTGAGATCAGTCTACTGGATTGCCTGGCGAAAGGAATGACGCAGGATCAAATACAGGAACATTATAAAACTAACAATATTAAGCCAAGTAGTAAAAGTTCCATCGAAAAGCGACTGAAAGAGTTAAAAGAAGAATTTCAGGCGAATACTACAGCGCATTTAATTGGAATTGTAAAAGATTTAAGGCTTATTTAGAATTGTCAGACCACGAAGGATGGGTGGATTGAGTAGGGTCGGTTTACTTATCTGGTCTGACATTTTAAAATTAAAAAATCCGTAAAACTATCTGTTTTACGGATTTTTATTTTTTAGTGACCCCGGCAGGATTCAAACCTGCAACCCTCAGAGCCGAAATCTGATGCGCTATTCAGTTGCGCCACGGGGCCTTTAAATATTTTCTAACTTAATTTTTTTCTTACGATGGTAGAAATTGTCTTACCATCAGCTTTACCAGCTAATTTGCCGGTGGCCATTCCCATTACTTTCCCCATATCCTGCATTCCTGAAGCACCCGTTTCAGCAATGATTTTTTCTACTTCAGCTTCAATTTCCTCTTCACTCATCTGTTCTGGCAGGAACTGCTCTATAACCTCAGCTTGTTGAAGTTCTGGCTCTGCAAGGTCTTCTCTCCCCTGCTCTTTATAGATCTGAGCACTGTCTTTACGCTGCTTTACCAGCTTTTGCAAAAGTTTATTCTCTTCCTCTTCAGTTAGACCATCCTTAGAAGAAGTTTCGGTATTAGCTAATAAAATAGCTCCTTTCACAGCTCTAAGAGCCTCTAATTTAGCGCTATCTTTCGCTCTCATTGCGGCTTTCATTTCAGCCATTACTTTTTCCTGTAAACTCATAATGCAAAAATTATAGGTGCGAAGATAAAATTTTATAGTTGAATTCGCCACTTATTTATCCCTTCAAAATTAAGTATATTCAGGCTTCAAAAAGAATACACAAGATGAACCGAATTATGATTTTTTGTATGTTTTTATTAGCGCTTCAAAATGTTGAGGCACAGGAAAAATATATAGACAGCCTTTACGAAGTTTCAGAAGTAAGCAGAGAGATCTATGCTGAAAAAGATGATCAGGAATTAATAATTGATCTGTATCAGCCAGATAATTCTGAAAAATCAAGACCATTAATCGTTTTTATGCATGGTGGAGGTTTCTCTGGTGGAAGTCCGCAGAATCCGCAGGAAGTTAAATTTGCCAGAATAGCTGCAGCAAAAGGTTATGCGGTAGGGCTTATTTCTTACCGTTTGGTTAGAAAAGGAACTGAGACAGGATTTAGTTGTGATTATGAAGCTTCAGGAAAAATCGAGACCTTTCAATTAGCTGCTGAAGATTTTATGGACGCCATAGTATTCATGAGAGATAATTCCGAAAGACTCAATATTAATCCTGAAAATATCATAGTTGGAGGAAGTAGTGCCGGTGCCGAAGCAGTACTGAATGCGGTGTATAATCCAGATCTCATGTTCGAAGATCAGGAGAAATACGCTGGAATTAAATTTTCAGCAGTGATTTCGCTCGCAGGCGCCATTATAGATGCCCGATATTTAAACGAAAAGGAATCGATACCTGGAATTTTCTTTCATGGAACCGATGACAACCTGGTTCCTTACGCATCTGCTCCACATCATTATTGCGAAAATAACAAGCCGGGATATTTGATGCTGGATGGTTCAAAAACAATAGCTGACAAACTGGAAAAGCTGGACGAATCTTTTCTATTTTATACATTCAAAGGTGCAAAACATGAAATTTCGGGAATGCCATTTAATGATCTACCGGAAGTTTTCCAATTTCTGAAAAATGTTGTTTTTAAAGATCAGAAAATTCAATCGAGAATCTATAAATAATGAAAAAGCTATTTAGTACCATCCTACTTTTCTTCCTATTTCATCCTGTAGCAAGTAGCCAGAGATTAATTAAAACCATCAATTCAGGATGGGAATTCAGTCTGGAAGGTCAGAATAAATCAAAAACTGTAAATATCCCGCATACCTGGAATGCAAAGGATGCATTTAAGGATGATACCGAGTATTTCAGGGGAAAAGGAATTTACCAAAAAGAGATCTCTATTCCCGAAAATTGGAAAGACAGGTCGGTTTTTATAAAGTTTGAAGGTGCGAACCAGGAAACAAAAGTTTATGTGAACGACCAGTTTGCCGGTGAACATATTGGCGGTTATACCTCTTTCGTCATTGAGATTTCCAATCTTTTAGAATTTGAAGATAAAAACATCCTGAGAATAGAAGTTGATAATTCACATAATAATGATATCCCGCCACTCGAAGCTGACTTTAATTTTTACGGTGGTATTTACAGGGATATCGAGTTAGTTGTTACCGGAAAAAGTCATTTTAAACTTACAGGTCCTGAAGCTGGAAATCTTCTGATCAAAACTCCAGAAGTATCGCAAAAAATCGCCACGGTTTCTTTTCAAGGCGAGATCGTAAACCCTTCTAAAGAACTTTACCTTCAACTAGAGATTACCGATCCTTTAGGAAATATCGTGTTTAAAAATACTCAAAGTGAAACTTCAGAAAAGTTTTCTATAAGGACTGAAATCACAAATCCTCAACTCTGGTCACCAGATACACCCAATTTATATCAGCTCAAGGCTGAACTCATCGATAGAAATTCCGGAGAGATTCAAGATTCGTATATTTCAAAATTCGGCTGTCGCTGGTTCGAAGCAAATCCTGAAAAAGGTTTTATACTAAACGGAAAACCTATCAAACTCATCGGTGCGAATCGCCATCAGGATTTTGACAATATGGGAAATGCAGTTCCGAATTCCCTACACCGAAAAGATTACCAAATGATCAAGGATATGGGAAGTAATTTTATTAGAACAGCCCATTACCCGCAAGATTCCGAAGTTTATAAAATTTGTGATAAACTGGGACTTCTTGTATGGACAGAAATTCCGGTAATCAATGACGTGACTGACTCAGAAGCTTATCATCAAAACTCTGTAAACATGCTTCGTGAACAGATCCTGCAATTGCAAAATCATCCTTCCATCGTATTCTGGGGATATATGAACGAGATCTTCATTCGCCTCGTTTTTACAGGAAACATGCCTGAAGCAGATAAGGCAGCAAAAATTAAAACCAGCATAGAGCTAGCAAGAAAACTGGAGGCTGAAACCAAAAAATTAGATAGCTCCAGGCTTAGTGTGATGGCGCTTCACGATAATAATCTTTATAACACTACTGGTATAGCAGATATTCCTGATGTAATTGGCTGGAATCTTTATTTTGGATGGTATACTCAGGGGCTTGAGAATCTTGGAAAGTTCCTGGATGAACAACATAAGAAATATCCTGATAGACCTATTCTGATTTCAGAATATGGGCCCGGAAGCGATTCAAGGATTCAGACGAATACTCCAAAACCATGGGATTATAGCGAAGCCTACCAATTAAAAAGCCATGTGAGTTATTTAAATCAAGTTATAGAAAGAGATTATATGATTGGTATGGCTGCCTGGAATTTTGCAGATTTTGGATCTTCCGGAAGACAGGATAGTAGGCCGTACATCAATCAGAAAGGATTGGTGAATTTTGACAGGGAGCCAAAAGATATTTATTATTACTATAAAGCGAGACTTGCGAAGGAAAATTCAGTTTTCATCGCTGGTGGAAATTTTGAGCATAGGTTTATCGAAGAAGGAGATTCGGTTAATATAAAAGTTTTCTCCAGCAGTCCGGAAGTAGATGTAATCATCGATGATAATGAAAAACTTACTACTAAAGCTATCGATCATATTGCCAGTTTTAGCATTCCGCTTTCTGAAGGAACTCATTTGATAAAAGCTATTTCTAATGGTAAAGAACACCAGCGAAAACTTCAGATCAATTTCCGTGATAATTTGATTGAACGCTTATCCGCAAAACCTATTCAAGTGAATATTGGAAGTCATTCCGATTTCATAGACGAAGAAACTGGCGAGATCTGGATCAGCGACCAGGAATATTTTAAAAATAATTTCGGTTTTACTGGAGGGAAGGTTTACCAGCAATCTGAAAATAAGTTCCAGGGTTCTGCCTCTAACATAAAGCTTACGACGAAGGAACCTTTGTATCAAACCATGAGAGAAGGAATAAACAAATACACTTTTGATGTTCCGAAAGGAAAGTACCGAATATCGCTCCTAATGACCGAACCTAATAGAAAAGCCTCCAAACAAAGTATTTATAATTTAGGCTCAGAAACCCTAGAAAATACAGAAGGATCAAGAATTTTTGACATTCTTATTAATGGCAAACTGGTTGAAAGCAATTTGAATCTTGCTGCAGATTATGGTATTCTCACTGCTGTGGAATTAAATTACACTGTGTTTACTGCTACAGGTTTGGAAATTAATTTCCGAAGTATTTCAGGTGAACCAATACTGTCAGGAATCCGTATTGAAAAGTTATAAAAAAGCCCCGGAGTAAAAACCAAACTCCGGGGCCAAACAAACTAAAACTATGAGAAATTAGTTTTTGAGAGTAAAAGAGCCGTCAAATTCTGAATCTGATGTTCCTCGAACAAAATATTCGAATTCACCCGGCTCAAACACATGATCCAACTGTGAGTTATAAAACTTTAGTTCTTCAGGGGTTATGGTAAAAGTTACCGTTTTAGACTCCCCTTTCTTTAGCATTATTTTCTGAAATCCTTTTAATTCTTTACCCGGAGGAGTCACATTCCTCACCTTATCATGGATATATAGCTGTACAACCTCTTCACCATCATAATCTCCTGTATTCGTTATAGTCGCACTTACCTCAATGGAACCATTTGAACTTAATTCTGAAGAACTCGCTTTTATATTACTGTATTCAAAAGTGGTGTAACTTAACCCAAAACCGAATGGTAATAATGCAGAATTTGGCGAGTCCAGGTAATTTGATTTAAACTTCTGAAAATCTCCAGATTCAGGACCAGGTCTTCCTGTGGTCTTCATTCTATAGTGAATTGGGATTTGTCCAACACTTCTTGGCCAGCTGTTAGTTAGTTTTCCAGAAGGATTATATTCTCCGAAAAGCACATCGGCAACTGCATTTCCTGCCTCCACACCAGGATGCCATATCTGAAGAATACTTACTGGAAGATCCATTTCTTCCGAAATATCTAAAGGTCTACCACTCATTAATACCAGCACTACAGGCTTCCCTGTTTTGGCCAATTCTCTGATAAGTTTCTTTTGGCTTTCCGGAATCCTAATATCTGTACGGCTTGCTGCTTCACCACTCATTTCAGTTGCTTCACCAACTACGGCTACGATCACATCAGCTTCCTTAGCCAAATTCATAGCTTCCTTCATTAGAGTTTCTGAAGACTCCTCCGAAATTTGAATACGTTCACCAAAAACATTTACTTTCTTCGCAAACGTACTATCATCAGCAATATTCGCACCTTTCGCATATTGAATCGTTGCATCTGGTGCTACATTTTTCAATCCGTCCAAAATTGGTACTGAAAGTTGAGGATTCCCGGTTGGAGCCCAGGTTCCAAGCATATTATTTTTACTATTCGCCAATGGACCAACTAAAGCGATATTAGCATTTTTAGAAAGTGGTAAAGTATTGTTATGCTTCTTCAGCAATACAAAAGATCTCGTAGCAGCTTTTCGCGCTAAACTTCTGTTCTCATCAGTAAGAATATCTCTGGCCGGCCTACTTTCGTCAGAATACAAATATGGATCATTCAAAAGACCAATTTTATGCTTTGCTTCCAGGATTCTCCTAGCAGCCTTAGTGATCTGTTCTTCGGAAACAGTGCCTTCTTCAACAGATTTTTTAAGGGTAGTTAAAAAGCCTTCGCCAACCATATCCATATCCAGTCCAGCATTAATTGCCATGGCTGAAACATCTTGAATGTCACCCATACCATGAGCTATCATTTCATTGACTGAGGTATAATCTGAAACTACAAATCCGCCAAAGCCCCATCTTTTACGAAGAAGATCGGTAAGCAACCATTTATTACCTGAAGCAGGAACTCCATCTATATCATTGAATGAAGTCATAACACTTCCCACGCCAGCGTCTACCGCAGCCTGGTAAGGAGGCAAATATTCGTTGAACATTTTAAGCCTGCTCATGTCTACTGAATTATAATCTCTACCAGCTTCCGGAGCTCCATAAAGAGCCATATGCTTTACTGTAGCCATCATCGTGTATGGTAGGGTAAGATCTTCACCCTGGTAACCTTCAACCATTGCCTTGGCTATCTGAGATCCTAAATATGGATCCTCTCCTGCACCCTCGGCAATTCTTCCCCAACGAGGATCACGTGCAATATCTACCATAGGAGAAAAATTCCAGTTGATACCATCTGCTGTTGCTTCTTTAGCAGCCATCTGTGCTCCGCTTTTGATCAATTCCATATCCCAGCTGGAAGAAAGTCCTAACGGAATTGGATAGGTAGTTTTATAACCATGAATAATATCAGATCCTATTAAAAGCGGGATTCCCAACCTGGAGTTCTTTACGGCAATTTCCTGCGCCTGTCTTACTTTTTCCGGACTGGAAACACCAAATACACCACCTACGTTACCTGCTTTTATTTTGGCTTCAACATCTTCACTTACTACAGATCCTGTAGCGACCCCTCCGCCGGGAGTAAGCAAATTTAATTGGCCAATTTTTTCTTCAAGCGTCATTTTGGATAGTAGTTCTTCAACTTCAGGAATTTTTTCCTGAGCTTGAGTTACTACAGCTCCTCCTAATAACAGCAATAAGACACTTAGTTTTTTCCTCAATTTCATGCGTATTTATTTTTTTGATTGTTTGAATAGCCATTCCAGTAAATAAGGTTCTGAAAATGCAGAATCCCAGCTATTGTGATTATCATCAGGATACAATGATAGTTTTGCATTCCCACCATGATGATTAATTGCTCTCGCCATAGACTTAGAAAATCTAGGCGGTACGATATCATCCTTTTCTCCATGGAAAATCCAGATATTTAAACCTTCCTGATAGTCTTCAGCAATTTCAATATTTGCTCCACCGCAAATAGCAAATGCCGCAGCGAACATATCCGGTTTTTTATATAGAATCTCGTAAGTTCCCATTCCTCCCATAGAAAGTCCTCCTACATATACTTTGTTAGTATTTACAAAATCTTTAGAGGTAATAGAATCCATTAACTTCATGACGAGACTCAATGACTTCGTAGGTTCTTCTTTATTCATAAAGTCAAATTGAAATGGCATTGTATCCCTTTTCACTTCGACTTTAGCCCAATAATCCTCTTTTGGAGCCTGCGGAAAAATTACAATAGCAGGAAAATCTTCCCGGTTCGTTTCATTCAGAAAAATATCACTCCCGTGTACCAATTGAGATTCATTATTATCTCCTCGTTCTCCTGCACCATGAAGGACCAAGACAACCGGATATTTTTCTTCTTCTGAAAAATTTTCTGGAAAAAGAATTCTGTAATTCAAAGTATCAGCATCCGATATGAATTGTTCTCTTTTAAAATCTTCTTTTGTTTGAGAAATAGCATCTATTGAAGGCATAAGCATCAATAGAAAAGCCATTACTGAAAAGCCTATGTTATTTTTCATATTCAAATCCTAAATTTTTTAATCCAATTTGTACTTCGGGTGCACCCATAAAAAGATCCCAGATAAGTCCAGATCTGTAATTTTCGATCATTACAACCATTGGCCCCTGGTCTATCGCTAGATATCTTTGCGCAGCCCATTCTTCTCCTTCAAGACTAAAAGCATCATAAAAACCAGCCGGTCCCCAAACAAGCCCATTCAAATCTGAATAAAAATATCGCATTGCCGCCAGAGATTCTTCCGGAGTATATGGAATAGAACTTATGGCTGCAGTTGGCGAAACCACTCCACGATCATTATCTGGAGAATGAGCTGTATAGCCAATACTACCATCTTCGTTTCGGGTATAACTTGCTGTTAGGCCCCATGAAGCCTGGTTATAGGTTTCAAAGCCTTTTGGGTTTTCCTGGCAGTATTTATAATCTATTAAACTGTGATTTACATTCAGACCCCAATAATTGGCATATTTATCTGAAAGTCCTTTTGGATTTAAACCCAGGTATGAATAGTGCGCCCAGAATAATGGACCTCCCATATCTCCTCTGGTATTATGCTTTAAGATAAGTGGTAACCCATAAGCCTCAACATCGGTAGTGATCTTTCCACTTCTCGCCCAACCATCATGATAAGCTTTCGCATCTATTGCATGATCTGGAGAAGAGGCAGCCATTACATAAGTTATAAGGCACTCATTATAACCTTCGATCATAAAATCCATTTCCCACTCGTAAACAGGAGACCAGTGCCAGTAAACTCCATCTTTATTATTAGTGTACCAGTTCCATTCGATTCCCTGCCATAACTCATCATATTTATTGGCAACTTCTTTCTCTTTCTCAGATCCGTTTTTAAGATACTCTCTTACCACGATAAATCCCTGTGCCAAAAAAGAGGTTTCGACGATATCTCCTCCATTATCCTTTTCTCCGAAAGCCTGAACATCTCCGGTTTCACCATTTAACCAGTGCGACCAGGCTCCATGAAACCTTGGGGCAGCATCCAAAAAATCTGCAATTTTATTCAACCTGGCAACTGCAGAGTCACGAGGAATAAAGCCTCTTTCCATTCCAACTACAATTCCCATAAGTCCGAATCCTGAACCACCGGTAGTAACTACATGCGCGTCATCTTTAGGATAGTTCCCATCGGGATGAAATCGTTCGCGAGCCATCCCACTGTTAGGTTCAGCGTAATCCCAGAAATATTTCAGGGTTTGTTCTTGAACCGTGTCCATCAATGCTTCGTCGGACAATTGCTGCTGAGTAGTTTCAGCGTTCATTGCCAGTTCTTCCTTTCGGTTTTCAGTATTCTTACAGGAAGTAAAAATTAAACCGGTTAATAATGATATTGCTAGATAATTTCTAAACATTTTTGATAGTTATCTATAGTTCTATTTATTGATTTTCTGTTTTTGAATATTTTGCAGAGCTTCTTTTACCTCTTCATTTTGCATGAACAAATTCCATAAAAGTCCAGTTCGATGATTTTCGATCATCACAGTCATTGGTGCCTGATTGAGACCCATAAAAATTGGAGCTACCCAATCTTCGGAAAGATTAAATGCATCTCTAAATCCATATTCTCCCCATAAAAAACTTCCATTTTCTCTATAAAAATGTTTCAATGCTTTCATGGACTTTTCAGGAGTATATGGAAAGGAAGCGATCGCACCAGTTGGTGCAATGGTACCATCATCCTGAGATGGTTTAGCCTCTCTGGCTTTATATCCTAAAGGACCATCACTGGCTGTTAATCCCCAGCTATTTTCAGCATAACCTTCATAACTTCCAGGATTTTCCATGCTATACCTGTAGTTGATTTCCACTATTTTCTTATTATTTTCAAAATAGTTTACATATTGATCCTCCATTTTATGAGGATCCAGACCCAGGTAAGAATAATGAACAAAGAATAAAGGTCCGCCGACGCCTACTCCAACTTCTAGCGGAATTCCGAAATAATTCGTTTCATTCTTGTATTCTGAACCTTTTGAAGTCTCACCCCAATTGGAACGGTAATTTTTTGCTTTTTCCTGTTGGCTTGCCCAACCGCTGTAATACATCTTCGCATCAACTCCATGAGTTTTAGACGCAATGGCTAGAAAATAGGTGATCATGGTTTCATTCCAACCTATGAGCTGATGATCTATCACCCATTGCTGATCTGGGGACCAGTGCCAGGTTAAATATTCACTGCTATTATCCTGAACAAACCAATTCCATTCTACGTCTTCCCAGATCTTCGTGATTCTTTTTCTCAATTCGTTCTCCTGTGGTACATCCTGCGATAGATATTGTTTCACAGTTAACAAGCCCTGCATTAAGAACGAGGTTTCTACCAGATCTGCTCCATTATCCTTATTTCCGAAAAATGCAACCGTTTTTCCTGATGGACCATCGATAAAATGAGAATAGGCACCATGAAAACGATCTGCATTCTCCAGGAAGTCGATGATCTTTTCCATCCTGCCAACAAATTCATTCCTGCTAATAAAATTTCTTTCAGCGCCAACTACAAGTGCCATCAATCCAAAACCAGAGGCTCCCGATGCCACCATATCCTTTCTGCCAGGTATATTTTCAAGTGCTAAACCGCTATTTTCTTCAGCTCCATCCCAATAATAATTAAGTGAAGCCTCCTGAATCATAGTAATAAGTTCATCATCATTCATGCTTTTGGTGGAAACCTTAACAGGTTGAGACAATTCAGATTCTGAATAATCATATCCAATGGCACTTATCTTATAGGAATATGTTTGATCTGGAGATCCGGTGTAATCAGTGTACTTAGAGAAATATTGCGTGTTCTGGACACCAACAGGCTCAAAGTCAGAATTATTTTGAGATCTGTAGATCTTTATAAGCTTGACTTTTTTAGTATCAATATCATTCCAGTTAATCTCTACATGTCTTTCAAATCCTTTTGCGGATTCTATTTCTACCTTTGAAACTGAAGAATATTCTGCTTTAAGATCTAATAATTCAACCTGATCCAGCAAAATTTCATGGGTACCTGAACCAGACTCCGACTGTGAAAATTGAACTCCTGTAATTCCTGAAATTTCAGTTGAATCCAATCCAAATTTTTCAAGAGGAACTATTAATTGTTTCCAGGAGTTTTTTTCAAAATTTTTAAGCTGTTCTGAAATTTTTAATGATTTTGAAATATTGTCACCAGAAATAATCGCTATTTCTGGTAATTGCTTTAGTTCTGTATCAGACTTTACATAAAACCACATACTAAAGTGATCTGCCTTATTGAATTGATCTTTACCTCGCCATTTTGGGTAATTCAATACAACATTCCAGTCACCATCAGGATTTGAGTCATATATCAAAGAAAGACTGTTTCCTGGCGTAAAGGCTTCTTTATTATTAACCGGAAGTTTGCCCTCCAGATTTAATACAAACGAAGGATTGCTATACTCAACATCAGAATTATACCAGCTCTTGTTCATTAGACCGTTCTCGAAGAATACCTTATCATAGGCAGAACTTTGAGAAAACATTGAAAATGAAATTAAACAAAAAAGTATGTAAACTGATATCGATCTCATTCTGTTAATAGCTAAAATCAAGTTTATCTAATCCCGACTTAACATCTTCATCTGCCATGAAAAGATTCCAAAGCAACTGAGTTCGATGATTTTCGATCATTGCAATAATAGGACCCTGGTCTATTGCCAGATATCCGTCGGCATACCAGTTATATTCTTCAGAAAAAGCGTCATAAAAGCCCATTTCTCCCCAGAGATCGTCTCCCTGTTCTTCATAGAAATAGCGCAAGGCAGCCATCGATTCTTCCGGAGTGTATGGAAATGAGGATAATGCGGCAGTTGGAGTGATCACTCCAAGATCATTTGTAGGGCTATGAGCCGCATATCCGTCTTTACTATCAGAAGCAGTTAAGCCCCAGGAATTTTCTCCATAACCTTCAAAGTTCTTTGGGTTATCTATGCAATAGTTATAATTGATCAAGCTATGCGCTTCATTCTGTTCCCAATATTGAGCATATTGGTCTTCCAGTTTTCTTGGATCCAGCCCAATAAATGAATAATGACTGAAAAATAGAGGTCCGCCATAATTAGGTCCCATAGGCATATTTATACCATAATGAGATCTACTGGTTACGATTCCTCCGTTAGATGCCCAACCTTCTGTATATACTTCTTTTGAAATGGGATAGGTTGGAGACGCAGCCGCCAGAACATACACAATCAAAGATTCATTCCAACCCTTGATCTGCAGGTTAATCGCAAACTGATTATTTGGAGACCAATGCCAGTAAAGCACATTCTGACCTTGTGTGTACCAAGTCCATTCAACCCCTTCCCAAATCTCTGTTATTCTCGCATTTATTTCATTTTCTTTTTCTGAATCACTATCGAAATATTGACGGCAAATCAAAAGTCCCTGAAGTAGAAAAGCTGTTTCCACGAGATCTCCCCCATCGTCCAGATCACTAAATGGTCTTGTTTCAGCAGAATTTCCCATATACCAGTGAGAGAACGCACCATGATATTTTGGAACAGCATCCAGAAAATCGAGGATCTTTACCAATCGGTCTGTGGCTTCATCTCGGCTAATCCAGCCACGTTCCACTGCGATAGGAAAGGAGGCCAGACCAAAACCTGTACCACCTGTAGTTACAATCTGTGGTGCTTGCCCTCCATAGGCATCATCCTGCGATCTTTCGCGAGCCATACCACTATTAGATTCTGCAAAATCCCAGAAATATTTAAATGTCTCCTTCTGAACAAGATCCAGTAATTCATTATCTGTAAGTGTTTCTTCCGCCGGCCCATCATCTCCAGACAAATCATCAGTAGGATCAGGAGTGTAGGGCTCCTGGTAACCTGGTCCTGAATCATCTGAACAGGAAAATAATAGAATAAATACTGGGAATAACAAAAATCGGGATAGATTGAGTTTTAGCATAATGGTGTTATTATCCACTCCTTTTCATCATAGATCATGAAGTAGAAATTTTTAAAGTAAAAAGCTAACTTAAAATCAAAGCTCCGAATTGAATCTCCGGAGCTCTGACCTGATAAATGTTATTCAGTTGCCATAGCCTGAATTTCTTCAGGAGTAAGCACTTTGTTGTAGAATGTAAGTTCATCCATCATGCTGGCATCTGCAAGGTGACCCCAACCAGTAAATCTCGGCGCACCAGACATAATGGAAACAATATCTGTCCCTGTCCAGTCTACCGGAGCACCTAATGAACCTGTATTTACTAATTCTCCGTCCAGATAGATCGCAGTTTCGGTTTCTGAAATGGTAAAGGCCACATGAACCCACTCTCCAGCGGTCACATCAATAACACCTCCGTCATTCCAACTTTCAGCTTCACCTGTACCAACATTAAGTTTGATACGTTGTTCGGTAGCATTTCCTTCACGGAAAAGTCTGAATCCGCTAGTTCTCACATTCTGAGCATCCGGATTTTCTGAATCTTCCGGACCAACAACAATAATTCCAGCACGATCTGGAGTGGCGTTCACCTTATACCAGAATGTTGCACTGAGAGTTTTACTAAGCAGTCCTTCTGAAGGTAAAGTTAAGTAAGAGTCTGCCGCACCGGCATAAGCTCCTGAACCTTCAAAAGTATCAGAAGAAATAGACGGACTTCCTACCACAGTAACTTCTTTGTTGGAAGCATCGTCCTGGTAAGAACCATCAAATGACAATTTCAGGGTTTCTGAAGAGGCATTAATTAGACCTTGAATTTCTTCCTGGCTTAGAGCCTTATCGAAGAATCTCAACTCATCTAAAGAGCTGGTATCATGCTCATGACCCCAGTAGCTAAAGGTTTCACCTCCAGCACCAATTGTAAGATTTTCAACACCTGTCCAGTCAATAGCCATTCCAGCCATATTTCCGGTATTCACAAGCATTCCATCAATATAAATGGCAGTTTGTTCAGCAGTTACTGTGAAAGCTACGTGAACCCATTCATCAGAGCTTGGATCTACGGTACCACCATCATTCCAAACTTCTCCTTCACCTGTACCAACATTCAATTTAATTCTCTGTTCTGTAGCACTTCCCTCACGGAAAAGTCTGAATCCCTGGGTACGGTTTTCATCTGCACCGGCTACTAAAATTCCGGCACGGTCTGGATCACCGCTTACATTATACCAGAATGTAGCAGTAAATTCAGTTCCTATTGATCCATCAAATGGAAAATCAAGATATGAATCTGCAGCTCCCATATAAGAATTAGATCCAAGAAAGGATTCTCCAGCAAAACCAGGATTTCCGGTAACATCAGAAGTCTTTAGGGTAATTAAGTCTACATAATCACCATCAAATGGCATATATAAATATTCATTCTGAAACTTCGGAGTATACGGTGGTTCTTTACTAAAGTTAACAGTTTTAGACGCCGTATTTCCATCAAGGTCTGTAGCTGTAACGGTAACTGTGTGTTCACCGTTGGTAACATTATCAAAAACAACCTCTTCATTCACGATCCTGTAATCTAAGAACTCATTCATAGAAGCGATCATGTTTCCATCTACCATTACATCAATATTGGCAACTTCAATATCGTCTACCACTTTAAATTTAATATTGATACTGGATACTTCCTCCAACACTTTTATGGTATTACCCTCTGCAGGTGCCGTGATAGTAATCTCTGGAGCTCCTTCATCTGCTCCCGGATCTACGGGAGTGATAGAGTCGATCCCATCATATTCACAGGAAGTGAAAAGCAGCAGAGAAAAAATGAATCCGAAGAATTTAATATTAGAAAATTTCATCATCTGTTTAGTTTAAATTGTTAAGAGCTTCGTTCATTGCAGTATCCGTATCAACCGGAGTAGCATTCAACGGCAATGCGTCTACTTGCGCCTGTGGATAAGGAAGATATTCATTTGCAGCAGAGAAAGATCTGCCATCATAACTCAATTCGTTATAATTATCCAAACGAATCATATCATAATATCTAATTCCCCATTCCATAGCCAGTTCAGCAAATTTTTCATCCAGAACCTGCTCTGTAGTAACACCAGAAAGTGCAGAAAGACCAGCTCTTGAACGAACCTGATTTACAGCCTCATCTGCTGAAATTGCACTACTGCTAGCGCCTTGAGTAAGAGCCTCAGCATACATTAATAGAATTTCAGCATAACGAATAACGATATAGTTCTTTCCAGCTCCATAATCATTTCGCATATCTGTAAGTTGATTAGATGGTAAATAGTGTTTACCACTTGCAAAGTATGCTCTAGCGTAATCGTTAATTATATCGCCATCTCTGGTTGTATTATTAACAAAAGAAGGTAAGTCTGTATATCCGTCAGCTTCCAGTTCAGCAATTCCCCTGTCGGTGAATAATACACTGGTTTCTAAACGAACAGTTTCATCCCTATCAAGCATGAATTCGATCCATTTAAAGCTTGGCTCAAAGAATCCCCATCCTGCAGATGCATTTTCTCTTGCAGGAGTCCAGTTAGAAGGACCAAACGGAGCATATAAATGATAAAAACTATCTCCTGTTTCCTGACCATAATCTGAAAACTGAAGTTCAAGTAAACTTTCGTCACTTAATTCACCTGGTTTTTTGAATAGTTCATAAAAATCTGGATAAAGTGAAAACAATCCTGAACCTATGATGGCTCCGGCTGCATCAGCCACTCCCTGGTAATTCTGTAATTCTTGTTGTGCCTGTGCTTTTATTGCATAAGCTGTATACATGGTCACTCCACCAGGAATATCTGTTCTTTGATTTGGTCTCAAATCCGGTAAATCCTGAATTGCTTCATCCATCTGGTCTGAGATCCATTGCATAATTTCTTCTTTCGAAGAAACACCATTTTCAATCTCTTCTTCTGGCTGATTGCTGGTGATGATAAATACATCATCCCAGGTACGAGCCAGGTTCAAATGAAACCATGCTCTAATCACCTTCATTTCTGCAATGTATTGATCTGCTCTGGCCTGACCATCTTCATCTGCAAATTCTCTGAATTGCAGAATTTGCTGAATTGCAGTATTCGCAGTAATAATATCACTATACTGTTGGTTCCAGAGTGAATTGTACATCCAGTAGTCTTTAGAATATGTAAACATATCTGTATCAGCAAAAGGTTGCTGATCTCCAAGTCCACCTGCATTTACATCATCACCACGAACAGATAGTAATAATGGATCTTCCCAGCCTCTTGTATATAGCTCATAATAAGCACCTATAACGGGCTGTATCATTTCTTCTGTGTCAGTATAGTCAAGATCTCCAGTATTTAATTGACCTTCCCGGGTATCCAGTTTGTCGGAGCAGGAAAATATCAAAGTAAATCCGGCGATCGCGACCATACTCTTCAAAATTGTTTGTTGAATGTTTTTCATTTCGCGATTTTTTTAAATTTTTATATTCAAGCCTACTGTATAAACAGCAGGAATTGGGTAAGTCTGTCTATCTACACCATTTGGAACTTCAGGACTAAAACCATTATAATCGAAAGAAGTAAATGGTCTTTCAGCAGTCATGTAAAGCCTTGTCTGCGGTAATCTTTCAGAATTAATAGTGTATCCTAATTGGATATTCTGAATCCTGAAGAAATCTCCGTCTTCCACCCAGAAATCACTTAATCTCTGGTTCCAGGCTTTTCTTAAACCAGCAGAAGAAGGGTAAGAATTACTGGTTCCTTCACCATGCCATCTGTTAATAGCTAGATCGGCATCCATATTGGTATCCTGAGTAAAGATTATTTCTCCTCTTTTTCTGTTCAGAATTTTATTACCTCCCTGACCATAGAAATTCATTGAGAAATCCCAGTTCTTATAATTAACCCCGATATTTCCACCATATGTATAATCTGGAAGGAAAGATCCTAAAATCGTTCTATCGGCATCATCTATAACACCGTCTCCATTTCTATCGTTGTAAATAAGATCTCCTGGCTCTAGATCATTAGCCACAGCTATAGGGTCATTATCAATTTGTTGCTGATTCTGGTAAACCCCAACTCTTTCATATCCATAAAATCCGAATAATGGTCCACCTACCTGAGTTCTTTGACGAAATTCTGCACTTCCAGAATCTATATAACCTGCCTCATTTTCAATATAAGTAGCTTCGTTCTTAAGAGTTGTGAAATTAGCACCGATAGAGAAGCTAAAATCATCAGAAACCTGTTGATTCCAGCTAGCACTCAATTCTAAACCTTCATTCCTGATCGTTCCAGAATTTCTGGCAACAAAAGTATTTACGATAGGAATATAAACTGGAAGAATTGCATTCTTAGTATCTCTAATGTAATAATCGGCAGTTAATGACAGTTTATTATCAAAAGTCTCAAAATCTAAACCAAAGTTCTTTTCTTCAATAATTTCCCATGTATTATTAGAAAATACACTCGTAGCAGTAGTACCTGTATATTGAGTATCTCCAAAAGGAACTGTTATAACATTGATGGTATTGGAACCTGCACTTGCTCCTACATTATCATTACCTAACTTACCCCAACTGGCTCTTAATTTCAAGAAATCTACAGCTGAATTATCGCTAAGGAAATTTTCTTCAGAAATCACCCAACCTAAACCAACTGAAGGAAAATAACCCCAAGGGTCTCTGGTAAATTTAGAAGAACCATCTGCTCTTAAAGTTCCGTATAATAAATACTTATCATCATAGTTATAGGCTATTCTACCAAAATAAGAGATCCCATAATAACGCCTTCCAATTTCACTAACGCTATTATTAAAAGATTCTGGATCGGCAAAATTCAGATACCAGCTAGTTTCCAGGCTTATTCCGGCTATATCTCTACCAGTAGCAGAAAAAGTATTAGAAGCTTCATCTCTATATGAAGCACCTGCCATTACTGTAAGATCATGGTTTCCGAACTCATCATTATAGGTTAGAATATTGTCCCAATATTGATTGGAAAATGTATTATTCCCTCTTGTTATGCTTGAAATTCTTTCAACATTGTTACCTAATGTAAAAGGAAGATTCACGTAACGCTCCTCTAGGGCAGTCAAATTATGGCTATAAGTTGTCTTAAAGTCAAGCTTTTCTGGAATAATATCATATTGCAAGTAAATACTTGCTAATATCTTACGAATCTTCTGACGGTTATTATTATACTCCATATCTGGAAAAGGGTTTTGAGTACCTCTATAACCAAGATTTTGAGCATTTGAATACATAATAGGAGCTGCATCTGTATTTAATGAGTCCATAACAGGCATAATCGGCACAGCGAAATATGCTTTAAACCATGCTGAATTTTCCGGAGTATACTTTGTAGCATTACTAAAAACTGAATTTACTCCGACTTTGAATCTATCTGATAAATCAACATCAACCTTCGACCTAATATTAAAACGTTCATATTCGTTCTTCATATCAAGGATACCTTCCTGCTCGAAGTAATTTGTACCTACAGAATAGGTTATCTTTTCTGCTCCTCCAGATACTCCAATACTATGACTTTGCATAAATCCATCTCGCATTACCTCTTTGTACCAGTCAGTATTCACTGCAGGTACATTAGGATTTATTCTGCTTCTTCCGTAGCGCTGCATGGCATTCATGATAAATTGTACATCCGGATCTGAACCAGATTCATAGGCCATAGTTGTGAATTGCTCGGCATTCGCCATTTTTACAACATTCTGAGCTCTTTGAATACCTGTATATCCATCATATTCAAATACAGGTTTCTGGTTTTTCTTACCAGATTTCGTTTCAATTAGTACAACACCATTCGCCGCTCTAACTCCATAGATTGCAGATGATGATGCATCCTTAAGTACATTTATAGACTTAATATCTTTAGTATTCAAAAAATCAATATTGTCATAAAGTACTCCGTCCACTACGTATAAGACACTTGTTGCATCTTGAAAAGTTCCTAAACCACGTACTCGAACTGTTGGCGAATCTCCAGGAGATCCAGCACTTACAATCTGAACACCAGAAACTTTCCCTTGTAATGATTGCATTACGTTGGCCGTAGGAGTTTTTTCTATTTCTTCAGAATCTACTGTAACTATAGAACCTGTTAGATCTCTTTTCTTCTGAGTACCATACCCAACAACTACAACTTCATCAAGTTGCCCGGCATCCTCTTCCAGGACTACAGAATAATTATCACTTTCTCCAATTTCAATTTCCTGGTCTGAAAATCCAAGAAATGTTACACGAAAAACATCTCCAATCTCGACGTCCTCGAGAGTGAAGTTTCCGTCAAAATCTGTTACACTAAAGGTTGACTTACCTATAACTTTAACTTCAGCACCAGGTAAGGGAACTTGATTAGCATCTGTAACAATACCATTAATGGTTTTGCTTTGCTGTGCATAAGAAAGGCCAGAGAAGACCATTAAAATTACACTAGCCAAGAATAGTTTTACTTTCATACTCGTTGGGTGTTTTTGCTTAATTTGTTCTAGAAAGATACGCTGACACAAAACTTTTACGCAAACGTTGTAGTACACAACTACTACATCAAAACAATTTAACATTTAAATTACTTAATATCAAGTATTTAAGTAATTATTGAAGTATGATTTTAAGAAAATATTTTATAGGTGATGTAGTAATGTAGTAGTAGAATTTGTGAATTTTTTGACCTTTTAATTAAGAAATTAAAAATTCTTTATCAGGAATTTTGTCAAATTTACATCACTATCAAGTTCCATTTTTTTCCTAAGCCTGTATCGATGAACTTCTACCCCACGAACCGAAATTCCCATTAAAGGAGCTATTTCTTTTGAACTTAAATTCATCTTGAGGTAAGAACATAATTTTAAATCCTTGCTGGTAAGTTTTGGATATTGATCCAGAACATCTTTAAAGAAATCTTCATGAACTTCGTTAAAATTAGTTTCAAATACCTTCCATTCATCCTTACTTTTAACAGCACTATTTATCTTATTCATTATATGCTTCAGGCGGAATTGATTCGAAAATTTGGTTTTATCCTTATTTAATTCTCCCTGGATTTCCATCAAAACTTCATTCTTCTTCGCTGCCATCATAGTAGTATTGGCTAATTCCTTACGTTTTAAATCTATTTCGTTCATTAAACGTTCCTTCTCTATTCGATTTAATCGCTCTGCATGTTCCTTTTCAAATTTCTCCTCCAGTTGAAATTGATGTTTTTTCAGTTTTAATTGATTCAACCAGTAAATAAGAAATATGAGGCCAATAAATAAGAAAACATATATGGTCTTCATCCAGGCCGATAAGTACCAGGGTGGAGCAATACTAAAATGGAATTTTCTTACTGCACTAGAATCTTCATTACTACCACTGGCGGTAAGAGTCAACTCATAGTCGCCATGTTCAAGATTTCTTAGATTGATCATTCCATTATTCAAAGTTCCCTGAATATTTTCTTCCCCATCCAATCTATATTTAAGATTGACAGCATCAGAAACTGGCATTCCTGCCTTCAATACAATATTCCTGGAATTTTTAAATGGGATGACTGGCGTTTCCGTAAGATTGTATCTATTTGAAAGATCTGAAAACTCTTTTATGAAGGGTTCACTTATCCATTGTCCTGAATCTTCTCCCTTGAGCTGATTCAAGTTCAATCTGGCAAAACCATCATTTAAGGTGATATAGAAAATAGAATCATTCTCCTTAACAAAATTCTCATTCGACCTAACTAGCCTATTGTTTAAACTTTCAGTAGGTATGACGATTTTCTCATCCTTTAGATCGGTGATGATGATGGATCCATCATCTGAACTGGAAAAGACATACTCAGCATTTTCCTCAAAAAGCAACCTGGATTTGCTGTATTCACCAAGCTCTTCAAATATTTCGAAATCAGCTTTGAATGGATTGTATTGAAACCATTTTTCATTTACATAGATGATGATCTGCTTGTTAAGCTCATATAATTTAGGATTGAAATTGGCCTTCCCCCCTAATGCGGAAATCTTTTCCACCTGAACATTACTAAAATCATCATGTGTTATTCTATATACGCCTTCATAAGGATGTGCTGCCCATAAGGTGGAATTATCGCCAATGATTACCTCTTTTATAGGAAAATTAACTGATGAAACTTCAGAAATTTCTTTTGAATCTAAATTATAAAGACTTAAACCTGTATAATTCGCTATTAATAATCTGTTTGAGCCATCAGTAAGTTTCTTTATACTAAAACTTCCTGTTCTTGCCTCTATAGGAATAAACTGATCGTTCTCTATCCTATAAATACCAGTGTTGTGGTTTGCATAAAGTACACCATCTATAACTTCAAGATTCCATGTATGATCCTCTGCATTTTCAATTAGATTTAAGTTGTTTTCAGAAAAACTATAAACCCCGGTATTACTAGCCAGGTAATAATCATCATCAAATTTCTGAATATCATATACAGCACCAAGCTCTCCCGTATTATCTGTATAAAATCTTACCGGAGCTTTAAGATCTATCATATCCACTCCTTTATCTAAGGCGAGCCATAATCTACCTTTATCGTAGCTCATCCCCAGAACGGTATTATTCTGAAGTCCGGAGGTTCTGTTGAAAACCTGAATCTGACCGGTCTTTAAATTATAATTTACGATCCCATTTTTAATGGTACCAATAACTATCTCATCTTCCGAAATAGAAATAATATGATTCAACTCAGAACGCTCCAAGATCTCATTCAACCGATTATCAGGAAACTTCTGAAATCTATTGTTGGTATAAGTATAAATTGATTCCTTCCCTGCTATAAACAAAGTGTCTCCTTTCGATTCGATATCTATAATATTAATATCGTCGAGTATTTTTTGGTCTCCCTTTAAGGGTATTAGTTCATTATTATCAAGATATGCCAGGCCTTCCTTACGTAGAGTAAGTATTATTTTATCCTGAAAAACACCTAAAGCTGTAGATACAACATCCTTAATTTTGGTGATCCTGTCACCTTCATATTTATAAACTGCACCAAAAGACCTGAAATAAATAGCTTCCTTATATGATATAATTTCCCAGAATTCATCACTCTGCATGTTGAATTCACTCATTAACGGAGTTAATGAATTATAAGCCATATCACCGTCTGGGAGATTCTCCCAGTATCCGAATTCTTTATAAGAGCCTGTATAAATTCTATCGGAATGCGGATAAACAGACCGGATAATTGACTGACTTTCTAGGGTGAATATTTCCCAGCTTAAACCATCATAAACTAATAGTCCCTGGTTATTTGCAGTATACACCACACCGCGATCATCAAGTGCTATATCCCAATTCTGACTTGCAGCAACATAATTCGATGGCGAAAAATTTTGTATAGGTGGTACAAGTTCCTGCGAATAAGCATTATTAATCATCAACACTATCAGAATCAGGTATTTATGCATATTATATATCATCCTGTAGTTGGGTTTGTGCAGTCATTGTGCAGGTGAAAAGTAACAATTTTCAACGAAAACTTTCGTAATTTTCATTTCAAAATATTTTTTATGCAACTTTCTTTACCAACTAAAAACCTTGGGCATTTTACATTCATGGTTATTTCATTCCTTCTTATTAGCTGCGGCGAAAAAAATGATAATGAAGAACAAAAAATTACTTCTAAAACCAAAAGACCCAATATTGTATTTATCATGACCGATGATCATGCTGCACAGGCAATTAGTGCATACGGTCATCCGGTTAGTCAAAAGGCACCAACTCCTAATATTGATAGAATAGCAAATAATGGAGCAAAGTTTTTGAATAATTTCTGTACCAATTCAATTTGTGGACCTAGCCGTGCCGTAATTCTAACAGGAAAATTTAGTCATATAAATGGATTTAGAATGAATGGAGAAGTATTTGATGGCTCTCAACCTACCCTACCAAAATTTTTAAAGAAAGTGGGATACCAGACTGCCATTGTTGGCAAATGGCATTTACATGGCAAACCCCAGGGCTTTGATTACTGGAATATTTTAAAAGACCAGGGTAACTATTATAATCCGGAATTCATTCATGAAAACGACACAAGTATTGTTAATGGTTACGCAACAGATATAATTACTGATATGGGGATAGACTGGATGGAGAAGAAGAGAAAAAAAGACGAGCCTTTCTTCTTAATGGTCCATCACAAGGCCCCGCACAGAAACTGGATGCCACCCCTAAGACATATTAATACTTATGATTCTGTAAATTTCCCATTGCCAGAAACTTATTTTTCAAAACATAGGAATCAGGTGGCCGCACAGGAACAGTTACAGACTATTTATGAAGATATGTATGAAGGTCATGATCTGAAAATGACCGTTAAAAAAGGAAGTGATTCTTTAAGGCACAATCCGTGGAAAACAGATTTTGAAAGAATGTCTTCGGAACAGAGAAAAGCCTGGAATGATGCCTACAGACCAAAGAATGATGCATTTCACGATGCAAATCTAAGCGGAAAAGAACTAGCTGAATGGAAAGGTCAGCGATATTTAAGAGATTATATGGGCACGGTAGCCGCAGTTGATGAAGGAGTTGGTAAGATCTTAGATTACCTCGAGGAACAGGGTTTAACCGAAAATACCATAATTGTTTACACCACAGATCAGGGATTTTATTTAGGAGAAAAAGGCTTCTTCGATAAAAGGTTCATGTATGAGGAATCTTTAGCTATGCCTTTATTGATGCAATATCCTAAAGGAATTAAAAAAGGAACCACTATAGATGCACTGACTCAAAACCTTGATTTCGCTCCAACCTTTCTGGATTTTGCCGGTGCAGAGATACCCGAAACAATGCAGGGAAAATCATTAAAACCACTTCTTGCTGAAAATAGACCTGACGAAAAATTTAGAGATGCTGTTTATTATCATTATTATGATTTCCCGGCCTTTCATATGGTAAAAAGACATTATGGAGTAAGAACGGATAGATATAAACTAATCCATTTTTATGACGATATAGATACCTGGGAATTATACGATCTGGAAAAAGATCCTAAGGAAGAGAATAATCTATATGATGAAGCAGATTATGCCGACATTCAAAAGAGCTTACATGAAAAACTGAAATCTCTTCAGGAAAAGTACATGGTAACCGACCAGGAATTTCAAACCACACCTAAGGAAAAAGTAGATCAGGCATATAGAAACTTTGCAAGACTCTCCGGTGAAAATCCAGACACTTATCCAAAGGAGAAAAAATCGAGTTTAAAATAAGTCCTTATTGGTTGATTTGAGTTAAAAGTTGATTTTCATTAATTAACATGTAATTGGAATTTTTCCTAATTTTGGAAAAATTCCAATTTTTTATGGACTTCGATCGTATCAAAGAAAAATTAAACATCCTTGCCGATGCGGCTAAGTATGATGTTTCATGTTCAAGCAGCGGAAGTAAAAGAAAGAATACTAAAAAAGGTTTAGGTGATTCCTCAGGCATGGGAATATGTCATTCTTATACTCAAGATGGCCGATGTGTTTCTCTTTTAAAAATTCTGCTTACCAATCACTGTATTTTTGATTGTGCTTATTGTGTTACCCGCCGAAGTAATGATATCAAAAGAGCCGCCTTTAAAGTTCAGGAGGTTGTAGATCTTACCATAAGTTTTTACCGAAGAAATTATATAGAAGGCCTGTTTCTTAGTTCCGGAATTTTCAAAAGTCCAGATCATACGATGGAAAGACTTATTCAGGTTGCTAAAAAGTTACGCGAAGAAGAAAATTTCAACGGTTATATTCATTTAAAGAGTATTCCAGGAGCAAGTGATGAACTTATGCGTGAAGCCGGGTTATATGCAGACCGTTTGAGTGTTAATATTGAAATTCCCACAAAATCTGGTTTAAAACTATTAGCTCCAGAAAAAAATCACGAAGATTTCATGAAACCGATGAAAAAGGTGAAAAATGAAATCATTCAATACAAACAGGAATCTAAATTGATAAAAAGCACTCCTAAATATGCTCCTGCCGGACAAAGCACCCAAATGATCGTTGGAGCTACCGGTGAAAGCGACAGGGACATTATGTATTCCTCCGCCTTTTTTTACAAGAATTATAATATGAAACGGGTTTATTACTCGGGCTATGTCCCTATTAGTAATGACCCTAGACTTCCCGCCTTGAATTCCCAGGTGCCGATGCTTAGGGAAAATCGTTTATATCAAACTGACTGGCTTATGCGATTCTATGGATTTGATGTGCGAGAATTGCTTAATGAAGATTTTCAATTCCTTGATATGGATATAGATCCCAAATTGACCTGGGCCTTAAGGAACAGACATCTTTTTCCGGTAGATATTAATAGAGTTGATAAACAATTATTATTAAGAATTCCGGGAGTAGGATTAAAGTCAGTCAACAAAATTCTGAACGCGAGGAAATTCAGAAAATTAAACTGGGATCATTTAAAAAAGATCGGGATCGCCTCTAACAGAGCAAAATATTTTATTACCTGTGACTCCAGGGAAAAGGAATTAAGAGATATTTCAAGTGAAAACTTGAAGTCCATAATAATGCAGAATTCGCAAAGCAAATTCAGAAAAGACCTGAGCAATCAATTAAGCCTGTTTTAATGACTCAGAAAGTATTAAAATATGACGGTAGCTTTATGGGGTTTCTCACCTGCATCTTTAATGCTTATGAGCAGAAAATGGATGTGGTAGAGATCGTACCGGCAGGTGAAGATCAAAAACAACTTTTTAGCGAGACTGAAAATATTATCACTGAAGATCTAAAGGCGCTCAGGGTTTTGAAAGGTCTTAAATCTAAAGTTTCTTCTAATGGATTAAGAAGAATGAGGTGGGCTTTTCTAAGTGAAGCTCAAGGAATAGAGATTAAGCTTTACGAAATGATAAAATATATCTTCGCCTCTAAAACTAAAGTAGATCTTGATTATTCAAATCCAGTTGTGCTTTATATAGAAAATATTGCCAAGCAGGTTGGTCGCGAAAAACATCGTATGGAAGCTTTTGTAAGATTCAGACTGACTAAGGATGATATATATTTTGCCATTATTGAGCCAGATTTTAATGTGTTACCTATTATTACACCTCATTTTAAGAGTAGATATGCAGATCAGAAATGGTTGATCTATGATATAAGGAGAAAAATTGGTGTCTATTATGACCTCTCAAAAACCGAATATGTATCGATAGATCTTCCCGAAGATATGGGCGTTTCTGGAGGAAATTCAGAATATTTTGAAGCCGGTGAAATCTATTTTCAAAAATTATGGAAGGAATATTTCGACTCTACAAACATCAAAAGCCGAGTAAACATGAGGCTTCACGTGCAACACGTACCTAAACGATATTGGAAATATTTAAGTGAAAAGAGTCCTTTTGCATAATTAAAATTTGTTTAACTTTGTTTCTTCAACTAATTAAACATTTTAACAATGAAAAAATTATTCTTACTATTTGCTGTTGCAACAATGTCTCTTTCTATCTACTCTTGTAGAGAAACAACTGAGGAAAAAACCGAAGATGCTGTAGAATCTATGGGTGAAGATATGGAAAATGCTGCTGATGAAGCAGGAGATGAGATCGAAGAAGCTGGACAGGACGTAGAAAACGCTGCTGAGAACGCAGAAAATGAAATGGAAGAAGAAGTAGAAGGAACTGACGACATGAACGGTGACGATGATATGTAATCATCTTCTTTCTTTATAATAATAAAGCCATTCAATTGAATGGCTTTTTTTAATTAACCCTAAATTGTATTGTAATGAAAAAAACAGTGATTTTACTAATGGCTGCAATATTCAGCCTTTCAATTTACTCTTGTCGTGAAACCACACAGGAAAAAACTGAAGAAGCTGCAGAAGCGATTGGTGAAGATATCGAAGCAGGTGCTAAAGAAGCAGGTGAAAAAATCAAAAAAGGAGCTGAAAAAGTAGAACAGGAGATCGATGAAGAAATTCACGAAACAGATGACGTGAATGGCGAAGAAGCTACAGATGATGCTGCTTAATTAGGAGGATATCCTGAATAAAAAAAGCGAAGATTAAGATCTTCGCTTTTTTTATTTTTTTCTTTCTATAACATAATTTACCATGAGTTCCAGACTTTCCTTATAAGGTGATTCCGGATAATCCTCCAGGATTATTAATGCTTCGCGCTGGAATTCTTTCATACGCTTAACCGCATAATCCAGACCACCTTTATCTCTTACAAAATCTATAACCTCTCTAACCCTCTTACGATCTTTATTGTGGTTCTTAATCGAATTGATCACCCAGTCGCTTTCCTTTTTTGAAACATTGTTCAGAACATAAATAAGCGGTAAGGTCATTTTTTGTTCCTTAATATCAATTCCTGTTGGTTTACCAATCTTTTGTGTTCCGTAGTCAAAAAGGTCATCTTTTATCTGAAATGCCATCCCGATCAATTCTCCAAAGCGTCTCATTTTAGCGATCTCATTACTTTCAGGCTTTACCGAAGCAGCCCCAAGGCTACAACATGCAGCAATTAGGGTCGCTGTTTTCTGCCTGATAATATCATAATAAATAGCTTCAGTGATATCCAGTCTTCGAGCCTTTTCTATCTGGAGAAGTTCCCCCTCACTCATTTCTTTAACCGCAACCGATATGATCTTAAGTAGATCAAAATCATTATTATCAATTGATAGCAGCAGCCCTTTGGATAAAAGGTAATCACCAACCAAAACTGCGATCTTATTTTTCCATAAAGCGTTAATGCTGAAAAAACCTCTTCTTCTATTCGAATCATCTACGACATCATCATGAACCAGAGTAGCCGTATGAATTAACTCTATCACAGAGGCGCCGCGGTAAGTTCTTTCATTTACTGAACCTTCAGAAACCATCTTAGCAACCAGAAAAACGAACATAGGTCGCATCTGTTTTCCCTTGCGATTAACTATATAATGAGTGATACGGTTTAGAAGCGCAACTTTTGAAGACATGGATTCGAAGAACTTTTTTTCGAAAAGTTCCATCTCTTTCTCCACGGGAAGTTTTATTTGGGAAATAACCTTCATAAAGGCCGTAAATATACATATTTAAACCGAAGGAAAAGCCGGAGAAATACTCATGAAATTATGCAGATTTGTTAGCAAGTTGTCCGCAGGCAGCATCAATATCCTTACCTCTGGAACGTCTCACTGTAACGGTAATTCCGTTTCTCTCTAACATGTCCTGATACATATCTGTAGCCTTTGAAGGAGCTTGCTGGAAATTCCCGTCATCAATTGGATTATATTCGATCAAATTCACCTTACACGGCACGTATTTACAGAATCTAACCAATGCCTGAGCATCTTCCCTAGTATCATTTATATCTTTCCAAACTATATACTCATAGGTGATCCTGCTTTTGGTTTTAGAATACCAGTATTCCAGGGCTTCTCGCAGATCTTCCAACGGGAAGGTTTCGTTAAAGGGCATAATTTGGGTACGCACTTCGTTTCTTGCGGAATGAAGGGAAACGGCAAGCTTGATCTTGGCTTCGTCATCTGCCAGTTTCTTGATCATCTTCGGCACACCAGAAGTTGAAATGGTAATTCTCTTAGGAGACATCCCTAAACCTTCCGGAGAAGTGATCTTTTCTACCGCTTTCATCACATTATTGTAATTCATCAATGGCTCTCCCATTCCCATGAACACAATATTTGATAGAGGTCTATCAAAATACAAGCGGCTTTCGTTATCTATCGCCACCACCTGATCGTAGATTTCATCAGGATTTAGATTTCTCATCCTCTTTAATTTGGCCGTAGCGCAGAACTGACAATCAAGGCTACAACCAACTTGTGACGAAACACATGCAGTTGTACGTGTTTTCGTAGGTATCAAAACAGATTCAACTGTTAGACTATCGTGAAGTTTCACGGCATTTTTTATAGTACCGTCACTACTACGCTGCATCCTATCAACACGAATATGGTTGATCACAAAGTTATCTTTCAGCATTTGCCTGGTTTCTTTTGAAATATTGGTCATATCGTCAAAAGAATGTGCTGCTTTATTCCAAAGCCACTCATAAACCTGGGTTCCGCGGAAAGATTTATCACCTTCAGAAACAAAGAATTTCTGAAGTTGTTCTTTAGTTAATGCCCGTATGTCTTTCTTTTTGTCTTTCACGCTCCTAAATTACAAAGTTAAAACCGAATGCTTCAGTCTTTTAAATATCAATAGCTTACAAAAAAGGCCATAAACCGGAAATTCGATTTATGGCCTTTAAATATTTTGATGGCTGATTATAAGATCAGCATGGCATCACCATAAGTATAGAATCTGTATTTTTCCTTCACAGCTTCTTCGTAAGCCTTCTTCATAAAGTCATGTCCTGCAAAAGCAGAAACCATCATCAACAAAGTAGATTTAGGTGTATGGAAGTTTGTGATCATACAGTTCGCGATATTGAAATCGTATGGAGGGAAAATAAATTTATTCGTCCATCCACCAAACTCATTAAGGGTTTGATCTGAAGAAACAGCACTTTCAAGCACTCTCATTACCGTGGTACCAACGGCACAAACCTTACGCTTTTCAGACTTCGCAGAGTTAATAGTTTCTGTAGCATCTTTAGTAATAAATGCTTCTTCGCTATCCATTTTATGCTTGGAAAGATCTTCAACCTCAACAGGGCTAAATGTTCCAAGTCCAACGTGAAGCGTTACCTCAGCAAAATCGATCCCTTTAATCTCAAGTCTTTTTAAAAGATGCTTGGAGAAGTGCAATCCTGCTGTTGGTGCAGCTACAGCTCCTTCATTCTTAGCATAGATGGTTTGATATCTATCTTCATCTGATGGCTCAACATCTCTTTTAATATATTTTGGAAGTGGAGTTTGCCCAAGTTCCTTAAGTTTCTTTCTGAAGTCACTATAAGACCCGTCGTATAAGAATCTAAGTGTTCTACCTCTAGAAGTAGTATTATCAATAACTTCAGCAACTAGACTCTCATCTTCACCAAAGTAAAGTTTATTTCCAATTCTGATCTTTCTTGCAGGATCTACAAGAACATCCCATAATTTGGTTTCAGGATTCAATTCCCTAAGTAAGAAAACTTCGATTCTAGCTCCTGTTTTCTCTTTATTACCGTATAATCTCGCAGGAAAAACTTTGGTGTTATTAAGAACCATCACGTCTTCCGGCTCAAAATAATCAATTAGATCTTTAAATTTTTTATGTTCAATCGTCTGCTCTTTTCGGTTTAGAACCATCAGTCTCGCTTCATCGCGATTTTCAGATGGATACTCAGCCAAAAGTTCTGGTGGCAGTTCAAAATTGAAATTCGAAAGTTTCATTCCCATAGTTCCTGTTTTAAAAGGCGCAAATATACAATCTCAAGGTAGGGGTTGTCAAGTAAATGCGGATTTATTTGGCAATAAAATAATTTATTGCACTAAAAAGTCTAATTCCTTAAGGTCTTTCCAAAAATCTGGATAAGATTTAGAAACAACATCGGCATCCAGTACTCTAATTGGGACTTTTTGAGCCAAAGGAGCGAAAGCCATAGCCATACGATGATCATTATATGTTTCTATCTCCACGTTCTCTTTCAAAGATTTGCAAGGTAGTAAATGCAGGCAGTCGTCTGTGATCTTAACCTCAGCACCAAATTTTCCCATCTCATTTTTCAAGGCTTGTAATCTATCTGTCTCTTTGATCTTTAGCGTGTGTAAACCATCCAATTTACATTCGATCCCTAAAGCCAGGCAGGTCACTGCAATTGTCTGGGCAATGTCTGGTGAATTTCTTAGATCCTCACAGATCCTAACCGATCGGGTTCCAGCTTGTTTTTTTAAGGTGATACTATTTCCGTCAAAACTAGTTTGCACACCAAAATGCTTGTAAATTTCTGCAAGACAGGAATCTCCCTGACGGCTTGTTTTTCTATAATTTGATAATTTGATTTCTGCAGTATCAGCAATCGCTGCGATGCTATAAAAATAGGAAGCTGAACTCCAGTCAGATTCTACTTCGATGGTGGATGACTCTAGTTTATTGGTTGGTTCAATATAAATACGATCATCTTTAAACTCCCCTTTAATTCCAGCGTGCTGAAGGATCTCTAAAGTCATTAAAATATATGGCGTAGAAGTTATCTGACCTTCCAGAATGATCTCCAGACCCTTCGGAAGTGAAGCGCCAATAAGCATTAAAGCGGAAACATACTGACTACTAACATTCGCCTGAAGTTTCACAGAATCTACATGTAATTTTTTTCCTTTTATCAGTAATGGAGGATATCCGCTCTCATTCTTATACTGAATATCGGCTCCCATTCTTTGAAGTGCGTCCACTAACAATCTAATAGGTCGCTCCTTCATTCTCTTGCTTCCCGTTATCTCGACCTCACAACCTTCTTTAGCCGCAAAATAAGCAGTAAGAAACCTCATTGCTGTACCTGCATGATGAATATCGATCACGCCTTCACCCTTCTCCAGTGCTTTTTTCAGAACTACTGTATCATCACTGTTTGAAAGGTTTTCAATAGAAATATTTGGATATAAAGCCTGTAAAATCAATAAGCGGTTCGACTCACTTTTAGAGCCCGTGATCTTAAGATTTACAGCCAGGTCTTTATTTGGATTATGGATGGAAAGCGTCATTTCAAAAAATAAAAAGAATGAAATACTAAATTAGTCTTTCTTTTCTTTTCCACGAAACTGTCCGAAGGCTAAAATAAAACCATATAGAAATGCTGCCAGAAGTTGACCTATAATAAATCTAACCAATTTACCATCTGCCGTTCTTTCTTCAAAAAAGGTTTCAACAGCAAATTCTCCATATTCAAAAAATATCGTGATAACATTGTATAGGACTAAAAACGACAGGCCTAACCAGAAAACAGATTTCCAGAAAGACCTTTGTGAAATAATAGATTTAAACTTCATTATTTCAATTTATCGTTATTCTTATGACGATCTTTATCTCTTTTGGTTTTGATGTCGAGTTTTCTATCAAAAGCTTCCTGAAGATCTACACCTGTTTGGTTCGCCAGGCAAAGTACCACGAAAACAACATCTGCAAGCTCTTCCCCTAGATCTTTATCCTTATCGCTTTCCTTTTCACTTTGCTCTCCATATCTGCGGGCTATGATCCTGGCTACTTCGCCTGTTTCTTCAGTAAGCTGAGCCATATTGGTCAATTCGTTGAAATAACGAACACCATGCTCTTTGATCCAATTATCTACCGCTTTCTGCGCGTTCTTCAAGTCCATCAGTCGAAATTTTTCTCAAAACTATGCTTTCGTTTTGTTTTTCTACAATGTTGTTGAAAAACTTTTTAATAATATCATAGTCCTCGGCCAGATATACGGTTTGGGATAGATTCACTTCAGAATCAATTATTAAATAACTACCGCTTTGCTTGACAATGTACCTGAATTCACCTGAATTATCTTTCAACTTTACGATCACGCTCTCTGGCACAGAAACCACTTCATAATCTTCAGGAATCATGATATTAACCAGATTGTGCTTCTGAGTTGGGAAATCAAAGAAAATAGGATATGTCCTCTTTTCAGCTTTGAAATCATTTACGGTATTAGTTTCAAAAAATAAGGGTTGGAAGTAAATCTTATCACCAATTACTTCCTGTGCTTTAGTGCTTTCAAATATATAGGAGTTGGTAATTTCTCCTCCAACCTTAGCAAAATCCTTAATCTCAGCATTAGAAATTTCGTAAGTATTAAGAGATTCCGATAATTCATTAACTGCATTATCCAGCGAGTTGTGATTCATTCGGTAATTCTTTGCATGCAGTCCACTTAGTTTATTGATATATTTTCCTTTGATAGAATTTTCAGCTATTTGAATGTTCATTACAGTTCCATCTTTAGAATAATAATTTGGTTGTAAACTTACCCATTCTGATGTTCCATCTTCCCTGATCAATCTTCCTTGCCAGTTTCTCGCTCTTTTTGGCAATTCTCCCATTCCTGCAGCCTGATCTGTAGCATCTAATAGCAATTGCTTTCCATTTATCTTTACAGAAGCTAACAGGTAATTGAATCCGCTTTTCGTTGGGAAAGAAGGAACACCGTTGCTTGGTGTGCTTACCAATACTGGATTGGCGTCCAGTTTTGCATATTTAAGCATGGATACCAATAAAAGGTTAATATCTCCCGTATTCCCTGAACCGTCTTTATATGCGTTCTTTAAACCGTTTTCTGTCACAAAACCTATGTAGTCATTCCACTTTACTTTCTGCTTTACAAAATTAAAAATAAGAGCAGCCTTTTTCTGAGGATCAGATGTCCCTCCGATTAATGCGTTTAATTCATCATCATAATAATTTGAATTTCTTAGTTCTCTCTCAAACCCATTATCAAGATAGATTGATTTCGCAACTCCCTCCCAGGTATTCGAATAGTTTTCTATAGCTGAATTTGGAAATTTGGTATACTTCAATTCCCAATCAAGATAAGCGGCATAATTTTCAAGATAATCTACATGATTTTCTTCGATAAGAGATGGGATGTTTTCTTCTTCAACTATATAAGAATTCTGCATGAATTCTACTGAATAGCGGTTAGTTTTCATACTTTGATTACTCGATATACTTCCACTAGGACGCGTAGATTTTGAAAAACTTCTTTTAAATGGTTTTGAATCCTGATCAACTTTCACGTAAAAAGCCGCTTTAGGATTGTTATAAACCCCATAGTTCAGATATTCCGGAACCGTAACCTTCACGTCAAGCTTGTTGATAGGAATTGTATACTGCAATGGTATTCTATCTATTGAAGATGACAATTTATCTGCAGTGATCTTATATTCAAATTCCACCACGCTGCCTTCTTTTATTGCAGGCATGGTAAACTTGGTTACTTTACGATATTTGCTGGCATCCTCTTCGTATATATTATCGCGGTCCAGTTTTGTTTCTTCAACTTTTCCATTTTCCATATTATAAGTGATCCCTTTGATACTCACTACACTTTCATCAATATTTCCCTGGCTGGCACTTATCTCTTTCGTAGCCCATTCAAAACCTTCTTTATTGTAGATCTTGATTCTCTGGTGATATTCTGAAATGATCTTAAAACCTGTAACCTGATTATAATCATAATAGGTTCTTTGATAAGAATAAAGTACCGCTGCATCAGCATTTTCCTCTAAAGGATGCTGCTTTTCTGAAACTTCTTCCTTGGAGACTTTTCCGAATTTATAATTCTGCGCATTTGTAACAGCTCCTACCAGTAGAAAAAGAGCCAGAATAATTGATCTAAACATAATTTTAGGATTTTGCATTATTTACTATAACCGCTTTTAGATTGTTTAACCTGCTTACCATTCCAAGAAATAACTGGAATTCGTCAAACCGGTCTTTAGGCCATTCTCCTTCTTTGATCACAAGAAGTCTTTCAATTTCAATGGCGGAATTTTCATCCTCTAAAGCAGTAATTTTAATTGAGAATTCTCCAAAATCTGAAGCAATGTTCTGACTCTCTGGTAGGGCTTCGATCTCAAAACCTTCTGGAAGTTGGAAAATAAAATGATCTTTATATGTTTTACCACGACTCACATGAAGCGGCATGGTTCTTTCGCTGGTCGCTCTGATATTCAGACTTTGCTGCTGAATAAAATTTAAAGGAATAAGTAGACGATTTCCTGCATTAGTAGCCAGTCTATCCCCGGAAAATTTTAGTTTCTCCTGAAATTTGATGTTATTTCTATCATTTTCAAGTTCGATATTTCCAAACTTCAAATTTTGAAACCTTGCCCAGCTATTGCGATAATGTTCCTTTAGTTCATCCTCATCTTTATCTGCGAGATAATATTTATCTCCATAAGGCACGCCAAAGGAAGCTCGTGTAAACTCTGCATGAAAACCACCATTTTCATTCAACTGAAGCAGGCATTCTATTTGCTGAAGGTTCTCCTCTGCATCATACTTTTTAGTTTTAATGATCTCTCCTCCGTCATTTGAAACCCTTAAGGCATAACGATCATCTGTAAAATCTCCCAGGTAATTGAATGGTGCTTTCTGGCTGGTACATTCTAACCAAATATCTGTAGAATCTTTTCTGGGAATGTTCAAAATCACATGATTTCCCTGCATCAAAGCAAAATCTGGAGAAATGTTTCGCTTGGCTCCTCCATAGATAACAGTGTAGAAAGAATCTATTCCTTGCGTTTTTAATAAGGCTTTCGTGTAATTGGTAAGCGCTTTACAATCACCATAACCAAGCTGATCTACCGATGTTGCATTTTCCGGCTTCCATCCACCAATTCCATATTGAACAGATATATACCTTGTTTTATCCTGAACATATTGATAGATGATCCTTGCTTTCTCTTCTAAAGTTTCCGCATCCTTGGTAAGTGAAGTAATCTCGGTTACAGTAGAAGCCGGCAATTCATCATGACCCTGCACAAGATTATCATGCATCCATTTCCCAAATTGCTTCCAGTCCACAGTTTTACCACGAACGCCTTCCAATTCAAAAACATCCAGAGAAAATAATACTTTTGGAATTGTATTATTGAGATCCGGACTCAGCGGCTCTGATCTTCTTGCAGGTATATTCTTTACTGAATAATTGAAATTCCCATTCGAATTAGATCTGGAAATATCGTAACCCTTCAAATTCAGTTCTTTATGCCTAATAGGAAAATTTTGAGGATTCTCTAATTCGAAAACCGCCTTTTCTATACTTATATCATAACCTTCAACAGGGTGCCAGCTATCAAGAAATACAGAGTTTTCTCTTTCAAATTCACTGGTGTAAACTACGGTATAGGGATATCTTCTTGCTGTATAATCAAGAAAGCTAACTCTTGAGTCTGAAAATAATGTGGAAGAACCATAAGCACTAACATCATTAAAATCTTTCTGCTTTATCTTTTTGATCTCATTTCCAGCCGAATCAAGGATTAGAGCTTCCTGATCTTCCACTTTATCGCCATCACTGTAATATTCGTAGGCATCTATAAAATTCTCACCCTGCTCATTAAAAATAGTAATAACACGGGTTGTATAGGTCACAACCTTATTAAGATCTTCAATAACAGTTTTTTGATGAATGCTTCTAATTACCGCATCAGCATTTTGAAGTAATTCTGGAGCTATATGAGATGTCGCATATTCCTGCTGAGCATAGGCCGACGGAAAAGTAGCCAGTAGCAGGAAATACAAAATTTTCTTGCGCATTAATTAAAAAGAGAATTTGATCTGGGCGCAATATATAAAATTTTAACTCTTTTTAACGTTTTTCTTTCGAATCTATTATAATTGTAACCGGCCCATCATTCAATAATAAAACTTTCATGTCGGCTCCAAACTTACCAATGCCTACATCTTTGCCTAATTCTTGTTCAAATTTCGCAATGAACTTTAAATACATTGGTTCAGCGATCTCCGGCTTGGCTGCTTTAATATAACTAGGTCTATTTCCTTTTTTTGTACTTGCGTGAAGGGTAAACTGACTAACTATGATCGCGTCTCCGTCAACACTTTTTAGAGAATCATTCATCACTCCCTCATCATCATTAAATATTCTCATATTAATGATCTTACGGCAAAGCCAATCAATATCATCCTCCGTGTCTTCCGCCTCTATTCCCAATAATATCAATAAACCCTGATGTATTACAGCGCAAACTTTATGATCTACGGTTACTGAAGCTTCTGAAACTCTTTGTATTACTGCTCTCATTATTTCTGATATTGATCTACTCTGTAATTGTCTTCTTCACCTTCCATGATCTGCAAATAGCTTTTATACCTGGACCAGGCAATCTCTCCTTCTTCCAATGCATCTTTTATAGCACATTTAGGTTCCTCTATATGAAGACAGTTATGAAATTTACAATCCTGTTTACGTTCAAAGAATTCAGGAAAATAATCTCCGATCTCTTCCCTATCCATGTCAACTACTCCAAAACCTTTTATGCCCGGAGTATCAATAATTCTGGCATCGATTGTGAGATCGAACATTTCTGCAAAAGTTGTGGTGTGCTGTCCCTGGCTGTGTTGCCTGGAAATTTCAGAAGTTTTGAGATCCAGAGTAGGTTCTATAGCATTGATAAGGGTAGATTTTCCGGTTCCACTATGTCCTGAGATCATACTGGTTTTACCAATCATTTTATCTCTAACCTTATCTACATTTTTACCGTTTTTAGCAGAGATCCCGATACACTCATAACCGGCGATTCTGTAAAGTTCAGCCAGGTATTTAACTTCCGCAAGTTCTTCAATTGTATAGGTATCTACCTTGTTGAATAAAAGGACCGCTGTAATGTCGTATGCCTCCGCTGTCACCAGAAATCGATCTATAAATGTGGTAAGTGTTGGCGGATTATTTAAGGTCACGAGGAGAAAAACCTGATCGATATTCGAAGCGATAATATGAGTTTGCTTTGAAAGGTTCACAGATTTTCTAATGATATAATTCTCCCGTTCCTTTATTTTCTTGATGACTCCGGTATTGCCTTCTACTCCTTCTTCAAGGTCAAAGGTCACTTCATCTCCTACCGCTACCGGATTGGTACTTTTAATTCCTTGAATTCTGAATTTTCCTTTAATTCTGCATTCGTAGAATTCACCATTTTCCGCCTTCACCTGATACCAGCTACCTGTAGATTTATAAACCGTTCCCTGCATTTATGCTAAATTATTCATATCCTGAATCATATAATTTTCATTGCAAATTTATAGGTTTAATTCAAGACCGCACATACTAAGCACGATTGCTTTCAAATTACCTGGTTCCGTCAAGGATTTTTTGCTGATGATTAATTGACTCCTGGTGAATCGCCTTGAACATTCTTAACACGAATTCTTCGCTAAGCCCTTTCTCTTCCCCTTCAAGAACCATTTTTCCCAAAATCTCATTCCATCTTTTGGTTTGAAGAATCGCAACGTTCTGATCCTTTTTAACCTGACCTATCTCTTCTGAAATTTTCATTCTTTTAGAAAGTATTTCCAGGATCTGGCTATCTGTTATGTCGATCTTAGATCTCAGAGCAGTTAATTTATTCTGAAAATCTTCACTGGCTGAAACTTCTTTTCTCACTTTTAGATCATTCATAATTTGAATCAATGTTTCTGGTGTAATTTGCTGGGCAGCATCACTCCATGCTTTATCTGGAGTATGATGAGTTTCTACCATGATACCATCGTAATTTAGATCTAATGCAGTCTGGCACAGATCAAAAATGATATCTCTCCTACCTGCAATATGTGAAGGATCAAGAATTAGTGGAAGATCTGGAAATTTGTTCTGCAGCTCGATTGGGATCTGCCATTCCGGGTTATTTCTGTATTTGGTCTTTTCATAAGCAGAAAAACCTCTATGGATAACACCCAGTTTATTGATGTCTGCCGTATGCAAACGTTCAACTGCACCAAGCCATAGGGAAAGATCGGGATTTACCGGGTTTTTCACTAATACGATCTTATCAGTTCCTTTAAGAGCATCAGCAATTTCTTGCACGATAAATGGAGAAACGGTAGTTCTTGCCCCAATCCATAAAATGTCTACATCATGTTTTAAAGCAAGATCTACATGATTAGGATTTGCAACTTCAGTCGTAGTTAACATTCCTGTCTCTTCTTTAGCTTTCTGAAGCCATTTTAATCCCAAGGCACCAACGCCTTCAAAATTACCAGGTCTTGTTCTTGGTTTCCAGATTCCCGCTCTTAACACAGTCGCATCACTATCTTTTAACTGATGCGCGATCGTTAACACCTGTTCTTCTGTTTCAGCGCTGCAAGGTCCTGCAATCACCAATGGATGTGACAATCCGAAATCGTCCAACCACGTTCTAAGTTCTTTCTTATTTTCCATTTTCCACTATTTTAAATTCTTCGTTCTTATTTAATCCGTTTAATACTTCTCTTATATGATTTGTTCTTTCCATTTCACTGAAAACTTCCTCAAAATTATCTTCTTCCATCAACCGGCGGAAATGTTTCAGATTTGAAATATACTCGTCCAGCGTCTCCATCACATTCTTTTTGTTCTGATTGAAAATTGGCGTCCACATGGCGGGTGAACTTTTTGCCAACCTTACCGTAGAAGCAAATCCACTGCCAGCAAGATCAAAAATATCACGCTCGTTCTTCTCCTTTTCCAGAACCGTTTTCCCAAGCATAAATGAACTGATATGCGATAGATGTGATACATACGCGATATGCCGGTCATGTGAAGCAGGATCCATATACCTAATTCTCATGCCAATTGCCTGAAAAATTTCCAGCGCTCTTTCCTGAAGTTTGAAAGCTGTCTTCTCTACCTCACAAATGATATTCGTTTTATTTCTGAACAGTCCGTGAATCGCCGCTTTAGGTCCTGAAAATTCAGTTCCGGCGATTGGATGTCCTGCCAGGTAATTTCTTCTTTTGGAGTGGCTGGAAACTGTCTTACATAAATGTTCTTTTGTAGAACCTGCATCAATCACAACGCAATTGTCATTTACTAAATCAAGTATTTTTGGAAGTACATTTAGCGATACATCTACCGGGATTGCTAGAAAAACCAGGTCGGCAATATTAAGATCATTTAATTCAGCTTTAGTATCAATAAGACCCAATTCCAGAGCTTGCTCTAGATGGTCTTCCCTTTCATCTATTCCGAAGATCTTAACATTTTTCAATGACGCTTTCAGATCCAGTGCAAATGAACCTCCAATCAACCCGAGACCTATTACAAAAACTTTCATTTTTTTATTCTTTTTAGTGCTTCTTCAATTGCACCCAGAGATGCACACAGTGAAAATCTAACATATCCTTCTCCCTGCTCTCCAAAAATAAAACCGGGTGTTATAAATACATCTTTCTCATAAAGCAACTCATCTACGATATCTGCAGAAGTTTTTCCCTCCGGCACTTTTGCCCAGATGAACAAACCTGCCTGGTCATCTTTAACTTTACAATCTAATTCGTTGACCAGCTCCAGTACTTTTACTTTTCTTTCTGCATATACCTTATTCTGCTCCTCAAACCAGGATTCAGGAAGTTTCAAGGCTTCAACCGCCCCAGCCTGAACAGGATAAAACATTCCACTATCCATATTCGATTTTACTTTTAAAACCGAATTGATATTTTTTTCACTTCCGGTAAGAATTCCAACGCGCCATCCGGCCATATTAAAACTCTTACTTAACGAATTAAGCTCCATCACATAATCGCTTCGCTTCTCTTTACTCAATATACTTCTGGGAGCATCATTTTGAATAAAACTATATGGGTTATCGTTTACGATGAGGATCTTATGCTTTTCAGCAAATTCAGTGAGATTGTCAAAGAATTCAGCTGAAGCCTTGGAACCTGTAGGCATGTGAGGGTAATTCACCCACATTAATTTTACTTTTTCCAAGCCTTGCTTTTCCAATTCAGCCAGATCTGGCAACCAAGCATTTTCTTCTTTCAAGCTGTAATTTCGCTCCTTAGCCTCAAGCAATTTCGCTACTGAACTATAAGTGGGATAACCAGGATCTGGCAAAAGCACTTCATCACCAGGATTTAAAAAAGCCATGGAAATATGCATGATACCTTCCTTACTTCCCATTAGCGGAAGGATCTCGGTTTCAGGATTTAATTTCAATGCGTAATATCTTTGGTAAAAATCAGCGATCGCGTCTCGCAATTCCTTAATGCCTTTATATGGCTGATATTGATGTGCACCATTATCATTAAGTGCGTTGTTTAAAGCTTCAATAACCGAAGCTGGAGGTGCAAGATCTGGACTACCAATTCCAAGATTGATAATATCCTTTCCTTGAGCTCTCAAATCTGCGACTTCCCGAAGCTTTTTCGAAAAATAATATTCCTGAACTGTATCCAGTCTTTTTGCCGTTATCATGACAAATTGTTTTTATAGATCCCTAAAATTTTTAATTCTTCTGTCATCAGTTTCAAAACACTCACCGCCTTTTCAAAATCCTGTGGTTTCTCAAAGATGACATCAACGAAAAACGAATATTTCCATGGTTCATCAATGATAGGTAGAGATTGAATTTTTGTAAGACTTAGAAAAGAGTCTCTCAGAATGTTCAATACCGATACCAGACTGCCACGATCACTACTAAGATCAAATTTCAAAGAAGCTTTATCTAACTTAACTCCGTTTGACTTCTGTCTCTCAGTGCCTAATATTAAAAACCTTGTTGCATTACTTTTAATCGTATGAATTTCTTTCGCCAGGATCTCTAGTCCGTACATTTCTGCTGCCGCCGGACTTGCAACTGCAGCTACTTTCATTTTCCCTTTATCTGAAATTCTTTTAGCAGCTTCCGCAGTATCAGCATCTTCAATAAGTTTTATATGCGGATATTTTTTAAAAAACTCCTTACACTGAAGTAAAGCCATAGGATGAGAGAACACTTTCTTAATATCCTCAATCTTCTGACCTTTAAGTGCCATCAAATTCATGTTTACCGGCGTATAATGTTCTCCAATAATGCTGAGATCATATTCATCTATCAAAGTGTAATTGGGGAGAATGGACCCGGCGATACTATTCTCAATGGCCATCACAGCTTCATCAGATTCTTTGGACGCGAGTTTCTGGGCCAGCTCATGAAAGGACAGATGCTCCATCACCGAAACATCTTTATGATAATAATCCATTGCCACCAGATGATGAAATGAACCTTTTATTCCCTGTATCCCAACTTTCTTATTCATATAGGTATAAATAAAAAAAGTCCCGATCTAAGATCGAGACTTTTATATAATTCTATGTTTAAATTAATCATATAGCATTCCCGATCCTATCTCTGGTATAGAAATAAAAATAATAGATTGCGTTCCAATTAATTACTGTTGTCATTTTGCAATAATAATGAAAGACTAAAGTAGCGCTTAAATTTTAGATTCAAAATAAATTATAATCAAAATTCCCAGTTTTCTGAAATTCGGAAAATTGATGACGTTTTAATACAAATTACAATTTTTACCTACTCATTTTCGTTGAAACTTTGAAATATTTTCATCGGGCTGCCTTATTATTTATTCCTAATTTTGATTTCTGAAGCTATGTCTATAACTGTAAACAACATATCTAAACATTTTGGAAGCCAGAAAGCGCTGGATGAGATAAGTTTTGATATTTCAAAAGGTGAGATCGTTGGATTTCTAGGTCCGAATGGAGCAGGGAAATCTACACTAATGAAAATCCTTACCGGCTATCTAACTGCTGATAGCGGAGAAGCAAAAATTGATGGATTAGATCTAAATGATCAAATCGCTGAAATTCAAAAACGCATTGGTTACCTTCCTGAACATAATCCTTTATATACTGAAATGTTCATTAGGGAATATCTCAGGTTCAACGCATCAGTTTACAAGATCGATAAGCAGAGAGTTGAAGAAGTTATAAAACTTACCGGTTTAACTCCCGAAGCTAACAAAAAAATAGACCAACTTTCTAAAGGTTATCGCCAGAGAGTTGGATTGGCTGCTGCTTTACTTCATGATCCTGAAGTTTTAATTCTGGATGAACCAACAACCGGCCTTGATCCAAATCAGCTAGTGGAGATCAGGAATTTAATTAAGAATATTGGCAAGAACAATGCTGAAGGCAAAGCTGGTAAAACTGTTTTTCTTTCCACGCATATCATGCAGGAAGTAGAAGCGATATGTGATCGGGTAATTATCATCAATAACGGAAATATTGTTGCCGATAAGAACTTAAAAGAATTGCGCCAGGGTAACGACCAGATCATTTTCGTGGAATTCGATTATCGAATCGAAGAAGTTGCTTTACAGAAAATACCTCATCTGGTTTCAGCTAAAAATACCGGTGGATTCACTTATGAGCTGATTTTTGATACTGATAAGGATATGCGCCCGGCAGTATTCGATTTTGCTCACGATAATGGCTTAAAGACACTTCAGCTAAATCAGAAGACGAAGAACCTGGAAAGTCTTTTTGCTGAGCTTACTCAAAAATAAGCTGTCCTCTAAAATGCTCTTCAACATCAACTTCAGGAGGGCGATTCACCGAAATTATATCACCATAACTAAAAATATCTCCCTTTAAACTTTGCTGCGGATTTATAATTAACTTGTTAGTTCCACGGTGAAAAAGATCATAATTCTGTACGATCAGGTCTCTTGCTTCCAGTCGGCCGTCTCCAGCGGCAAAAAAGCCATCAAAATTCTGAACAGTTCCGGTTAGGAAATAATGTGAATAATTATCGTTGGTTACTCTAAGGTTTTCAACCTGCAGATCCAAGATAAAATCTCCATTAGTATGGATTTCAGGATCCTGGTCCTGATTTTCAGAAACCAGCCATAGATCATCAAATTTCAGGGTTCCAATACTTTCTAATGGAATATTCCCTGCGTGGCGTAAATACTTAAGATCTGGAATCGTGATATATATCTTGGTGATCTCATATTCTCGCACAAGATTACAAACATTTTCATTTTTAAGAACCAGCTGATTATTGATCACTTCAGCCGAGATCTCATTCATTAGGTTCTCGCCACTTTCAATTACAACTTTTTGCTCGGGTCCTTGCTCTATAAATAGTTTGATCTTATCGTAAAGCATGATTTCATTGAAAGTTTCAACTTCAACTTCCTTCTGAACTATCGATCCTGCCTTCTGGAAACAGTCCCCTGTATCTTCAGAATCACAGCCTAAAATGGTGATGCTTAAAAATAAAAATATCAGTCTTTTCATAATCTGTATCCAATTGAAAATTCTACTGCTTCAGCATTAGCCCCATGTGATCTAACTGTTGCCGAAGCCCACCAATGATCTGTGATCTCCCTCTGCAAACCCATTCTGTTATAAACCTGTTCCACATAATCTGTATATGGGTAGTAAACATAGTAGCCCAGATGGGAAATAAGAGACATCTTATTAAATGTAAGTTTATGACCCACAAAAATCCCGACTCTCTTGGCATCTTCATCTCCTGTTGTTCCTTTCTGTGGAAAAGCTGCAGCCTGATATTCTATAAATTCTTCCAGTGATCTTGAAAAGAATAATTCTGCTCCACCTTGCAAGGTGCTTTTACGATTCAGTACTTTATCTGCGTAAGCCGATAAAGTTAAAAACGGAAGTCTTGGTGAACCCACAACCCCGGATGTATTCACACCGCTTCGTAAGGCAAAATTATAATGAAAAGGCTCCGTATACTTTTCTTTGGGACCACGCGGAATATAATCTGGATGCTCTTTATAATCCAGTAAATAATTCAATCCTACATTAAAAGTAAAAGTATTGGTGCTATGATTAGGTGAACCAAGATCGGCATTGGAATAATGGATTATCGTCACCCCAGCATTTATACCAAGCCCTCCAATAATATTCTCTTTGTGAATATTCCCCATGAGGTAAGTAGAACTCAGAAATCTCGTTCCGTAAGCGTTATTCTGGTAATTGGTCTCAGCGTCATAAGGGTTAGTAGTATAAGCAACTCCCTGCCCTATTCTAAACATTAAAAGTCTTTTCAGATAATAGAAACTAAAATGCCCGTAAACTGAATAGTTCTTTCCCAGGTATGGATTCTTCATATCCTGATAGATAAATGAATACCCAAAATCAGGATAATTATACCTGCTTTCCCATTTTTCCAATCCATAGGTTTTCCTGTTAAAACTCAATAGAAAACCATTTGGATGATCTGTAATAAGATGAGCAATATCAGGATTATGTTCCAATATGGTACCGTAAAAATAACTGGCGTCTAAGGAAAAATACTTCTTGGGTTTCTCTTCCTGAGCCTGCGCAAACAGACCACAAAAGAAGAAGAGCAATGGGGCAATTCTTTTCATACGAGAGCAAATCTAACATATTTACGAAAAAAACTGCCTATTGGTTGAAATGTAATTCTTTAGAAAACTGCCGATGCGATTTTCTGAATATTTGTGCTTTTCCCCATTGAATAATAATGTAGAACTGGCGCGCCTCCAGCGATAAGATCCTTACTTTGCTGAATACACCACTCTACCCCAACCTGTCTAACCGCCTGGTTATCTTTACATTTTTCAACTTCCCTAATCAGGCAATCCGGCATATCCACATGAAATCTATGCGGAATTATACTTAGTTGTTTCTTGGTAGCCAGCGGTTTTAAACCAGGAATGATAGGAACTGTAATTCCGCTTTCTCGACATTTTTCTACAAAATCGAAATACCGTTCATTTTCAAAGAACATTTGGGTTACCACATATTCGGCTCCGGCTTCGATCTTTTCCTTTAATCGCTGAATGTCTTTATCAATGCTTGGAGCTTCCATGTGCTTCTCGGGATATCCGGCCACACCAACACAAAAATCGGTGTTATGACCTTTTTCAATTACCTCATCAAGATATTTCCCGCCATTTAATTCCACGATCTGCGACACCAGGTCTTTAGCGAAATTATTTCCGTCGGCTTCCGGTTTAAAATAAGTTTCGCTTTTCACCGCATCTCCGCGCAGTGCCATGACATTTTTGATTCCAAGAAAATCAAGGTCTATCAGGAAATTCTCGGTGTCCTCTTTGGAAAATCCACCGCATAAAATATGAGGGACAGTGTCAACACCATACTTGCTTTGGATTGCCGCACAGATTCCCACAGTTCCAGGCCGTTTTCGAACGATCTTCTTTTCCAGAAGGCCGTTTTCCCTTTCAGAATACACATACTCCTCCCTGTGATAGGTCACATCAATGAATGGTGGCTTAAATTCCATCAAAGGATCTATACTCTCATAAATTGAATTAATATTCTGGCCCTTTAGCGGCGGCAGAATTTCGAAAGAGAATACGGTGCGGTTTTTGGCAGCCGCTAAATGTTCTGTGATCTTCATGGATATTTTACTTTTCTTTTTATTCTGGGCGTTGCCTTTCCGGCCGGGCTTTTCGCTATATCTTTTTCTGAAAAAAAGGATGCCGCTGCAATCCCTAACGCGTTAACTATATCTTTCAAATTTTCGTCAAGCTGAATTTATTTCAGCTTCCCATGAGATTCTGAAACAAGTTCAGAATGACGTCTAATTAGTCAGCAATATTCGGATTCAACCATTTTTCTGCTTTGCGGTAATCTATCCCTTTTCGCTCCGCATAATTTTTCACCTGGTCTTCCTTAATTTTCCCCAGTCCGAAGTATTTCGCTTCAGGATTGGCAAAATAATATCCGCTTACACTGGCCGCAGGCCACATGGCCAGGCTTTCAGTAAGTTCCACTCCTATATTTTCCTTCACTTTTAAGATTTCCCAGATGGTTAATTTCTCCAGATGATCTGGACATGCGGGATATCCCGGAGCCGGTCGAATTCCCTTATAATTTTCTTTGATCAGGTCTTCATTGCTAAGATTTTCATCAGAAGCATAACCCCAATCTTGAGTTCTAATTTGTTTATGGAGGTATTCTGCAAAAGCTTCCGCAAGTCGGTCGGCCAATGCTTTGATCATAATCGAATTATAATCATCGTGCTCTTTTTCAAATCGCGCGGCTAATTCCTGGGTTCCAAATCCGGTTGAAACACAAAAACATCCAATGTGATCCTGAATTCCCGAATCTTTCGGCGCTATAAAATCTGATAATGCATAATTTGGCTGATCTCCATGCTTCTTCAATTGCTGACGAAGTGTTCTGAAAATCGCAGTTTTCTGTTCTGAATCTTTAGAATATCTAACTTCAATATCATCATCATTCACTGAATTAGCTTCAAATAATCCAAATGTTGCTTTAGCTTTCAGTAGATTTTCAGATAAAATCCGCTGCAGTAAAACCTGCGCATCATCAAATAAATTTTGTGCCTGTTCACCAACCTTTTTATCCTTGAGAATATCTGGATAGCGACCATGCAGATCCCAGCTTCTAAAAAACGGACTCCAGTCTATATAATCCACCAGTTTCTTCAGATCAAAATCTTCAATAATTTGAATTCCGGGTTTATTCGGCTTAAAGATTTCGGTTTTGTCCCAGTCGATCTGGAATTTATTTTTTCTGGCTTCTTCAATATTTAGAAAAGATTTGACCTTGCTTCTCTTGCTAAAATTCTTCCTGAAAACCTTATACTGGTCTTTCAGTTCTATTTTATATTTTTCGCGGGAACTTTCTTTTAAAAGATCGCCGACCACGGTAACAGCACGGGAAGCATCATTCACGTGCGCTACCGCATGCTTGTATTGCGGATCTATTTTTACCGCCGTATGTGCTTTCGAAGTGGTCGCGCCACCAATCAATAACGGTACAGAAAAATCCTGCCTCTCCATCTCTTTGGCTAAGAAAACCATTTCATCCAATGACGGAGTAATGAGTCCGCTAAGACCAATCACATCCACATTCTCTTTTTTGGCAGTTTCAATGATCTTTTCCGGAGGCACCATAACACCCAAATCGATGATCTCGTAATTGTTACATCCCAAAACCACCGCCACGATATTTTTACCAATATCGTGCACGTCTCCCTTTACCGTGGCCATTAGAACCTTTCCAGCCGATTGTCTTTTATTCGATTTATCAGCTTCAATGTATGGTAACAAATGTGCAACTGCTTTTTTCATCACCCGCGCCGACTTTACCACTTGCGGAAGGAACATTTTTCCACTCCCGAATAGATCACCAACCACATTCATCCCAATCATTAATGGACCTTCTATCACGTCCAGAGGTTTTTCAGCTTCTATACGGGCCTGCTCAATATCTTCCAGAATATAGGCATCGAGACCTTTTACGAGCGCATGCGTAATTCTCTCCTGCAAAGGTTTTTCACGCCAGGATAGGTCAACTTTATTTTCCTTCTTTCGTCCAACAACATTTTCAGCAAAATCCAGTAAACGCTCGGTAGCATCTTCCCGACGATCTAAAATCACGGCTTCTACATGCTCCAGCAGATCTTTCGGAATCTCATCATAAACCTCCAGCATCGAAGGATTCACGATCCCTATATTCATCCCGGCTTTGATCGCATGATATAGAAAAACCGAATGCATCGCCTCCCGAACCGGGTTATTCCCACGGAAAGAAAAGGAAACATTACTCACTCCGCCGCTCACACTGCAATGCGGCAGATTTTCTTTTACCCAGCGTGTACCTTCAATAAAATCGATAGCATTTCTTTTATGCTCATCCATTCCTGTTCCCACCGGGAAAATGTTTAAATCGAAAATGATGTCTTCGGGTGGGAATTTTACTTTATTCACCAGAATATCATAAGACCGCTTCGCTATTTCGATTCGGCGTTCATAATTATCTGCCTGCCCTGTTTCATCGAATGCCATTACGATCACGGCGGCGCCGTAGCGTTTTATTTTTTTGGCATTTTCGATAAACTCCTGTTCTCCCTCTTTCAGGCTAATGGAATTCACCACGCATTTCCCCTGCACCACCTGAAGTCCGGCTTCAATAATTTCCCATTTTGAGCTGTCTATCATTATAGGAACACGGGAAATATCCGGTTCAGCCACCAACAAATTCAGGAATTTCACCATGGCTTCTTTGCCATCGATCAACCCATCATCCATATTTACATCGATGATCTGGGCACCATTATCAACCTGTTCGCGAGCAACATCAAGGGCTTCATCGAATTTTTCTTCTTTGATGAGCCGAAGGAATTTTTTAGATCCGGCGACATTGGTACGTTCACCAACATTTATAAAATTACTATCCGGTGTGATCACCAGTGGTTCGAGTCCGGAAAGTTTTAAAGGTCTAATACTCTTTCTATTATTTGTAGTAGCTAAACTCATATACTCAATTTTCGTCACCCTGAACTCGATTCAGGGTCTCCTTTTTTTTTTTAGATCTTAAATGTTTGATTGTTGAGATTCTGAAACAAGTTCAGAATGACGTTCTGTATTCAATTTTCTTGGCTCGTAATCTTTAGCAATTTCAGCAATAGCCTTAATATGATCTGGAGTGGTTCCGCAGCATCCACCAAGAATGTTCACCAAACCTTTTTCCAGATATTCTTTGATCTGCGAGGCCATTTCCTGTGCATCCTGGTCGTATTCTCCGAACGCATTAGGCAGGCCGGCATTAGGATACGCTGAAACACCGGAATTCGCATAACGATTCAAAACTTCCAGATGCGGAGTCAATTGTTTTGCTCCCAAAGCGCAGTTAAAACCTACGCTCAACAAAGGAATATGTGAAACCGAAATAAGGAAAGCTTCGGCTGTCTGACCCGATAATGTTCTTCCGGAAGCATCAGTAATGGTTCCGCTTACCATAATTGGAATATCAATATTCAGTTCCTCCTTGAGCTCTTCGATCGCAAAAAGAGCAGCTTTCGCATTCAACGTATCAAAAACAGTTTCTACGAGAAGAACATCAACACCCCCTTCTATTAATGCCTTTGCTTGTTGCTTGTAAGCTTTCCGAAGTTCATCAAAAGAAATGGCGCGATATCCGGGATCATTCACATCCGGACTCATACTCGCGGTTTTATTGGTTGGACCAATCGCTCCCGCCACAAATCTTGGTTTTGAGGGATCTTCAGCAGTCACCTGTTCTGCCACACCTTTGGCGATCCGAGCCGACTCAAAATTGAGTTCGTAAACAAACTCTTCCATTTGATAATCTGCCATCGCGATAGTGGTTCCGGAGAAAGTATTGGTTTCAACAATATCGGCGCCGGCGTCAAAATATTTACGATGAATGGTGGCAATCGCTTCAGGTTGCGTGATGGAAAGCAGGTCGTTATTCCCTTTGAGAGAAACGGGCCAGTCAGCAAAACGCTGCCCACGAAAATCCTCTTCAGAAAATTTATATTCCTGAAGCATGGTACCCATGGCACCATCCAGTATTAATATTTTTTGAGAGAGTAACTCTTCTATTTTTGACATGATTATTTAAATAAATCGATATCAAAAAAAGAAGACTGGAAAGAATTCTGTTGGTTATCTATCCGAGATTGAACTCAGTAGAATGTAGCACCTTCTCCAAAAGGAGGGTTGCTAAGGTTTCACAGGGTCTAATCCCTCAACCTTTCTTGATAACGAATGTTAGTAAACAATGAACTTACAGGGCAAATATAATGTTATAATGCACCCAATAGCAAGGATTTAAGAAATTTTTCTATAAAACCTTTTCTCCATTTAACTGGATTGAATAGCTAATCTCGGCAGCTTTCTCCAGCATTTTTGATACAGAACAGTATTTATCCATCGATAACTTTACCGCTCTTTCAACTTTGGCCGGCGGCACATCACCTTTCAAAATGAAATCCAGTTGAATCTTTTTGAAAACATTCGGAATAGCACCATCTTCCCGATAACCATCTACCTCAACCCGAAGATCTTCCAGCTCATGTTGCTGCTTTTTCAAGATCATCACTACATCAATACTACTGCATCCTGCGATCCCTCTTAGAATTAAGTCCATAGGGCTTGACCCTTTTGGCTCCTCATCAGATTTATTGTCCAGGAGAACAATATTGCCACGCTCATTTACAGTTTCAAACAGGTAATTATCGTTGATTCTTTTCAGGCTGATCTTCATTGTCTTGAATTTTGATCAAAGATAGGAATTCTGAATCTTCTTATTTGTAACCCGGGTTACTATATAAGCTTGTTTGAGTAAACAGATACTAAATTTAAATTATCCATGAAGACCACATTCCCTATTAGAAAGTACCTTAGTAGGATCAAAATATTTGAACTCATTAGGCAGATGGTTCTGTTTTAAATAAGTATCCAGTTCTTCATCTGTCCAATGATAAAAAGGACTAACTTTTAGCAATCCATCTTTACTATAGCTCAGAATATCGATACTATCTCTAAAGGCAGTCTGACCCTTTCTTAGGTTAGTGAACCAAAGGTCTGGCTCCTGTTCAGCCATAGCTCTCTGAAAAGGCTCTAATTTTACTTGTCTGGTAAATTCTTCATGTTTACTACTATCAACACCTGGAATACCACCATTTATAGCATCCCTGTATGCTGCGGTTTGCTTAGGAACGTACAAGGCTATATTCAATTTTAACTGACTAATTAGATCATCTGCATGCTTATAGGTTTGAGGAGTATTATATCCTGTATCACACCAAACCACCGTAGTCCCGGGACGTACATTTGTTACCGCATGTAATATAGCCGCTTCATAAGGTCTGAAATTAGTTGTAACAACAGGTTTTGAGCTGTCTATAAGAATTGTCCTGATTATTTCCTCCGGGGTAGAATTCTTTAATTGACTATTGAGGTTCTTAAGTTCTTCTGTTGAAAATTTTCTCATGATTATGCTATTTATCAGTATAAAATTTATACCCTATAGATTTAGTAGGTTTTAAGCAAAACTACACTTAACATGATAATTGGCAAATTAAATCACTATTTAAAAATCCCATTTTAACACTTCAGATTATTGCGGGATAGCAATATCTTCCAGAGTGTTTTCGCCAAGTACATTTAGTGAAGCATCCCTGACCTGTATCATCAATTTATGAACTGAACAGGCATTTTCATCAGGACAATCGTCACACTTTTCATAGTAATTTAGGCTTACACAGGGAACCATTGCAATAGGTCCTTCTAGAACCCGGATAACGGCGGTCATTTTAATTTCCTGAGGTTCCTTGATCAAATAATAACCTCCACCTTTACCCTTTTTCGAGCCAAGAAATCCTGATTTTCGTAATTCAAGTAGAATACTTTCGAGAAATTTCTGAGAAATATTCTCACTTTCAGATATTTCTGAAGCCTGGACCGGTTTCCTGTCCTTTTTCCTGGCGATATAGGCCAGCGCCTTAATACCGTACTTGGTCTTTTTGGAAAGCATAGGACGAATATAAAAATATTCCCTTTGCTTTCTCTAATTGTTCAACGCGTTTTTTAAATCGTTAATAATATCATGAATGTGTTCCAGGCCAACAGATATCCTTACAAGTCCGTCGCTGATTCCTGCTTCTAAACGTTCATTTTCATTTAGTTTGCTATGAGTTGTTGAAGCAGGATGGGTTACAATGGTCCTGGTATCTCCGAGATTAGCAGACCTGCTGCAAAGCTGTAGCCGATCAATAAATCTTCTTCCCGCTTTTATTCCTCCTTTTATTTCGAAAGCCACTACATTTCCACCTAGCTTCATCTGTTTTTTAGCCACTTCAAATTGGGGATGAGATTTTAAAAATGGATATTTCACATTTTCAGTTTTGTCCAGTGCTTCCAGAAATTCAGCTACTTTCAATGCATTTTCGCAATGTCTTTCTAATCGAACCGGAAGCGTTTCCAGGCTTTTAGAAAGTATCCAGGCATTGAATGGTGAAAGCGCAGGACCGGTATTTCTACTGAATAGATAAATTTCCCTAATCAGATCTTCTCTACCTACTGTGACTCCACCAAGCACCCTACCCTGCCCATCAATCAATTTAGTGGCAGAATGTATTACCAGATCAGCTCCAAATTTTATAGGATTCTGAATGTATGGCGTGGCAAAACAGTTATCAAGGATCAGAATAAGTTTATGTTTTCTGGCGACTTCACCCAGATACTCCAGGTCCAGGATATCAACTCCGGGATTTGTAGGAGATTCAGCAAACAAAATCTTTGTTTCAGGTTTAATTAGTGCTTCAATGCCCTCTGGTTGGTTGACATCAAAATAAGAATGCGAAATATTCCATTTTGGAAAATACTTCGTGAACAAACCATGGGTGGAACCAAAGACAGATCTTGCCGCCACAATATGATCTCCGCTATTGAGCAAAGCCGCCAGCGTTGAAAAAACAGCTGCCATCCCGGTAGCAAAGCTAAATCCTGCTTCAGCACCTTCCATTTTAGTAACCTTTTCAATAAATTCTGAAGTGTTAGGATTGCTATATCTGCTATAGATATTGCGTTCTTTTTCCTCAGCAAAACTGGCTCTCATATCTTCGGAATCTTCAAAGACATAACTCGAGGTGAGGTAAAGCGGTACTGAGTGCTCCTGAAATTGCGTTCTTTCGCTTTGCGTTCTTACCGCGATAGTCTCAAAATTCTCATGAGAAAAGGCATTCCCGTTGATTCTTTCTGTCCCGATAGCTTGTAGGTTTTCCATCTTATTCTAGTTTAATCGTTCAGATATTTTCAAAATATCTCCAAATACTCCTCTCGCGGTCACCTCAGCTCCGGCTCCGGCTCCCCGAATCACTAATGGCTGATCTTTATAAGATTCCGTATAGATCTCAAAAATATTATCAGCTCCTTCGATCTGGCCTAAAACTGAAGTCTTTGGTTCATTAATAAGTTTTGCTTCCAGATCTCCAGTTTCGGCATTTAATTCACCAACATATCGCAAAACTTCATGAGCTTGTTTCTTAGTTTTAAAATCCCCAAAATGAATATCCAGTTCTCCCGTTCTTTTATTGAATTCTTCTAAAGTGGTATCTCCGTTCAACTGGTATGGGATTAGAGACTGGATCTTTACTTCTTCGAATTCCTTTTGCAATTCAAGTTCGCGGGCAAGGATCAGTAATTTTCTACCAACATCCTTTCCGCTTAGGTCTATCCTTGCATCGGGTTCAGTATACCCCAAAACTCCAGCTTCTTTCAGTACTACTGAAAACTCTTTTTCTTCTTCAGAAAACGTATTGAAGATATAACTCAATGAACCAGAGAAAACTCCTCTTATTCTCGTAACTTTCTCTCCGGACAGATGCAGATTTCTCAAAGTTTCAACTATCGGAAGTCCTGCACCAACATTGGTTTCGTAAATGAATTTTTTATTATTCCTCTTAAGTTCCTGCCTTAGCTTTTTATAAAATTCAGAAGACAGGGTATTGGCAACTTTATTGGCCGCTATGATATGACTTCCGGAATTTATCAGCGAGATGTAATTTTCCGGAAATTCATCACTGGCCGTTGTATCTATAGAAACCAGGTTCTCAAAAGCATTTCTTCTGAAATATTCCTCGACCTCCTTAAAAGAATAGCGCTGAGAATTTATTTTAAAATTACTATCCCAACCAGATTTTATTCCATTTGGATTTAGAAGTGCATGAGATGAATCTGCCACCAGGATCACCTTCACGGAGATACCGGAAGAATTTTTCAGATGTTCCTCAGATTTAGCAAGTTGTTCCAGCAATTTGCTTCCTACCTTACCCGGCCCAAACAGAGCGAGATGTATTGTTTTCATAGTTTTGTGTAGTTATTTGAAATATTGGTTTTAAAAATTGGTTGAGCTGATCTGTCTCGATCAAAAATGCATCGTGCCCATGAATAGATCTTATTTCATGAATACTGATGTTTGGCTTAAGCAGGGATAGTTCCACATAAGTATTCCAATTTTCTTCGGCTAAAAAGAAAAGATCTGAATTCACTGTTACCAGATGCACATTTCCTTTGATCCTGCTGGCTGCTTCTAGATAATTCCCGCTGCCATCACTAATATCTATAGTGGTGAGCAAGTGATTCATCAACTTATAAGAAGGAAGCGTGAACCTATTTTTCAACTTTTCACCATGATGCAAAAGCCAGTTCTCTACTTCATAAGCCTGGTTTTCATTATTTCTTTTTCCTTCAAATTTTTGAGCCAGAGACTGCGGAGTCCTGTAAAATGTCATCGCATGCATCCTTGCATCGTGCACAGGATCTGAAGAATTATTCAGAATATGATCCTGGATTCTGCAATTGGCCACCAACCAGTCTGTAGACTTATAATCGCAGGCGATGGGAATAATATTTTCAGCCAGATCTGGTTTTAGGACTGCCAGTTCCCAGGCCAGTGCGCCACCAATACTTCCGCCAATAATAGCAAACAGCTTAGTGATATTTAATTTTTCCAGCGCCAGCGCCTGAATCTCTGCGATATCTTTTAATTTGAATTCCTTATAATTTTCAAAGAACTGATCTTCGTGACCTTTGAATCCGTTACCCGGAATATTAAAAGCTAGCACGCAGAATTTATCTGTCTCGATACATTTATTTTTTCCTATCAGATCTTTCCACCATCCTTTGCTTCCGGTTACCAGTGAGTTACCGGTGAGCGCATGATTCACCAGAATGATCGGGGCCTCTGTTGGCTTTTTTCCGAAGAACTGATAGCTCAGGTGAATATCCTGAACCGTTCCCGCGGAATTTTTATAGTTTTCTATTTTAATCTCTTGAAGCATCTTTTTTAATTTAATCCGGAAGAGGCCTTGACCTTTCCCGGACCTATTAACCAAACCAACATTTTAAACCAATGATTTCTTTTTAATTTGTGCGAAGGCCTCCTTGAGATCTGTCTTAAGATCTTCAACATCTTCAAGCCCAACTGAAAGCCTGATGAGATCTGGAGTAACTCCTGTAGATTCCTGCTCCTCCTCTGATAACTGCTGATGGGTTGTACTGGCCGGATGAATGATAAGAGACTTTGTATCCCCAATATTGGCCAGAAGTGAAAAGACTTTTGATTCGTCAACCACAGTTTTTGCAGCTTCAAAACCTCCTTTTACTCCAAAAGTCACCAGTCCGCTTTGGCCTTCCGGAAGATATTCCTTGGCGAGTTTGTGGTATTTGCTGGATTCCAGTCCCGGGTAATTAACCCATTCTACTTCCTCCTGTTCCTGCAGCCACTCTGCCAATTGCAATGCATTTTTACTGTGCTCCTTGATCCTGATCTTTAAAGTTTCCAGACCCTGAATGATCTGAAATGCATTAAACGGACTTAGCGCCGCACCATGATCTCTTAAACCTTCTATTCTCACCTTGGCGATAAAGGCTGCTTCTTCAAGTGCCTCATGATAAACTAATCCGTGGTAACCCGGTGAAGGCTCGGTAAATTCCGGGAATTTTCCGTTTGCCCAGTCAAAATTACCGGCATCAATAATCACTCCGCCTAGAGTAGTTCCATTTCCATTAATATATTTCGTCAGTGAATGAATAACTATATCAGCTCCATGATCAATTGGATTAAGCAGATATGGTGTTGCTACTGTATTGTCCACAACGAAAGGAACTTTAAAAGCTTTGGCTTCTTTAGAAATCCCCTTGAGATCTAACACATCAAGTTTTGGATTCCCTACAGATTCCGCAAAGAAAACTCTTGTATTTTCTTTAGCTGCTTTCGTGAAATTCTCAGGATCTGATGGATCTACGAAAGTTGTTGTGATCCCGAACCTTGATAAGGTGTTTTTGAACAGATTATAAGTTCCACCATAGAGACTATTAGATGAAACGATATGGTCTCCGGCTTTGAGTAAAGTTAGCAAAGCAGTATTCGTAGCCGCAGTTCCGCTTGCAGTAACCACTGCCGCGATTCCACCTTCCAGCGCTGCAAGTCGTTGTTCCAGAATATCCAGAGTTGGGTTATTGATCCTGGTATAGATAAACCCTGGTTCGGCTAAAGAAAATAGATTTGCCGCGTGATCTGAATTATTGAAAACGTAAGAGGTTGTCTGATAGATTGGAACTGCTCTTGTTCCAACGTTCTGTGTTACATCGTGCCCTGCGTGTAATGCCTTAGTTGAAAAATTCTTTGTGCTCATAATATTGATTTTAAATATTGATATTTTACTAATAAAAAAGTCCCCCTGATATGCTATTACCAGGGGGACTTTTGAATTGAACTTTATAACTAATTAAATTCTACAGTTTTGGTAATAGCTTGTCATGTAACGCATACACATCATGTACATGCACATAGTCATCATTAGGTTACAAGTAGTTCTCATTAGTTTTCTCATCGTTTAAAACTCAATTTGGGAGCTTTGATTTTTTTACTGTTTCAATTTTTTCTTTTTCGTCAGGCTGAACTCGTTTCAGCTTTTTAAAAAGATCCTGAATCAAGTTCAGGATTACGTTATATTTTATTTCAACTCAAAAATTCGGATATAAAAAAAGCCGCTGCGGTTGGCAGCGGCTTTTTGCAATTATCTTTTCAGTTTATGCAATAGAGTACGCTGCGGAAATCTCCGGCATCATACACATCATATTACAAATATTACTGATCATTTTTTCGTTTTCTGAATTACAAAGATATGCACGGAAATTTTTAATATCCAAGCTACTAGAAGAAAAATAATTAAAAAAAATTTTCATCTCCTTATTTTACTGGCCTTTACAGACTGATTTTTTTAGATCATTTTTTCATTAAAAAATTATGCGTTAGGGATTGTGCGGGATGTTTGAGCTCTCCCGATCTTTTCATCGGGAAGCGAGCCGCGAAAGCCCGGCGCGAGCCAGTAATGGCGGAGTGCAACGCCCAGATCAAGATTGAGAATTACAGGTTACGAGTTAAACAAAGCCTATAAAAACTTGAAATTGGATAAAATGACGTTAAATGCATTTGCCATGATATGAATTTTTATACATTTGTAGCCAACATATTGAAAGGGATAGATTTGACTGATTGCAACCCTATTATACTTGAAGAAAGTATTTTAAAATGCTAAAGCAGAATGTTTACTACACTCCACTTAGCTCTTCACGTCAAATTTTTCCATTCTTATAATTAAAAAAAGGAATTAAATGGCTTATTTATTTACTTCGGAAAGTGTTTCTGAAGGGCACCCAGATAAAATTGCAGATCAGATTAGTGATACTTTATTAGATAATTTCCTGGCATTTGACGGGGAATCGAAAGTTGCCTGTGAAACGCTGGTAACTACAGGACAGGTGGTGCTTGCTGGTGAAGTTAGAAGTAATACATATTTAGATGTTCAGAACATCGCCAGGGATGTGATCAATGACATTGGTTACACCAAAGGCGCTTATAAATTTAGCGGGGATTCTTGTGGCGTAATTTCTTTAATCCATGAACAATCCCAGGATATTTATCAGGGTGTAGATCGTGGAAATAAAGAAGAACAGGGAGCTGGTGATCAGGGAATGATGTTTGGTTATGCGACCAACGAGACTGAAAACTATATGCCATTGGCCCTGGATATCTCTCACAAGATCCTTATTGAACTGGCAAAATTAAGACGTGAAGGAAAAGATATCGAGTACCTAAGGCCCGATTCTAAAAGTCAGGTAACTATAGAATACAGTGATGATAATGTTCCGCAAAGAATCGTAGCGATCGTGGTTTCTACTCAGCATGACGATTTTGATGCTGATGATGAAAAAATGCTTTCTAAGATCAAGAAGGATATCATAGAAATTTTGATCCCAAGAGTGAAGAAACAACTACCTGAATATGTTCAGGAATTGTTTAATGACGATATCATATACCATATAAACCCAACCGGAAAATTTGTAATTGGTGGACCGCATGGTGATGCCGGACTTACAGGAAGAAAAATTATTGTAGATACTTACGGTGGAAAAGGTGCTCACGGTGGTGGTGCATTTTCAGGAAAAGATCCTTCTAAAGTAGACCGTTCTGCGGCTTATGCTTCAAGACATATTGCAAAGAATCTTGTTGCTGCCGGAGTTGCTCCGGAAATCCTTGTACAGGTATCTTATGCGATTGGTGTGGTTGAACCTACTTCAATTTCGGTATATACTTACGGAAAGAAAAATACAGATCTAACCGATGGCCAGATCGCAGAAAAGGTCAAGGAAATTTTTGACATGCGTCCTGCTGCTATTGAAGAAAGACTTAAACTTAGAAACCCAATATATCGCGAAACTGCTGCTTATGGACATATGGGAAAAGAACCTCGCACCGAGACTAAGGTTTTCGAGAGTCCGTACAGTGGTAAAATCACAAAAGAAGTTGAATTATTTACCTGGGAAAAGCTGGATTATATAGACAAGGTGAAAGATGCGATTTCGATCAACGATTAGTTATCTTTTTACACAAAATTATAAAGGCCGCCAGTGTGCGGCCTTTTTTTATCATTTCTTCGGAAAACCTTAACAGCAGCGAGCTTTATTAATTCCTATTTTTAAAACTCACCAACCGGTTTTCTAATGTCTATATTCAAAAAAGTAAAAAACACTATCAACCTTCTAAAGTCGGTTGACATGGATCAATTAGCCAAGATCAATGAAAAAATAGATCTGGCAGATGCCATGAAATCTTTAGGAAGTTTAGACGAACGTCAACTGGCCGGATTGATGAAAATGTTAAAATCAAAACGGAAAAAAGGTCAGCATGATCTCCCTCCCATCGATGGCGACTTTTATAATCTGGATCTTAAACTCACGGAGAAACAACGTGAAATTCAGTTGAAGGTTCGCAATTTCATGGAGGATGAAATTAGGCCATTAGTCAATGAATACTGGAAGAAAGACCAGTTTCCATTTGAGGTTATTGAGAAATTCAAAGACCTTAATATCGTGGGAGTTCCTTATGAAGGATATGGATGCCCTAACCTCCCATTTTTAATGGAAGGGATAATCGCCCAGGAAATTGCCAGGGTTGATGTATCTATTTCAACATTTTTTGGAGTCCACAGTGGTTTAGCAATGGGCTCAATTTATTTATGCGGAAGTGAGGAACAGAAACAGGAATGGCTACCCCAGATGCAAAAAATGGAAAAGATCGGTGCCTTTGGACTTACCGAACCAAATGTAGGTTCTGGAGTTGCCGGTGGACTAGAAACCACCTGCAAATTTGATGGAGAGAACTGGGTCCTGAACGGACAGAAAAAATGGATAGGAAATGCAACTTTTGCCGATGTAACTATTATCTGGGCAAGAGATTTAGACTCCAATCAGGTGAAGGGATTTTTAGTTAGAAAAGAAAATCCCGGTTTTAAAACCGAAAAGATCAAAGATAAAATGGCGCTTAGAATAGTTCAGAATGCTATTATCACTTTGACAGATTGTAAAATTCCGGAAAGCGACAGGCTACAAAATGCCAATTCCTTTAAAGACACTGCCAACGTTTTAAGAATGACCAGAGCCGGAGTGGCCTGGCAGGCGGTAGGATGTGCTAGAGGAGCATATGAAAGCGCCTTAAAGTATACCAAGAAAAGAGAACAATTTGGAAGGCCGATAGCTTCTTTCCAATTGATCCAGAATCACCTGGTAGAAATGCTGTCAAATCTTACGGCAATGCAAACTCTAGTTTTCAGATTGTCTGAAATGCAGGATCAGGATCTTTTAACAGATGAACATGCGAGTCTTGCCAAAGTGTATTGTAGCATGCGTATGCGTGATGTTGTTAGCCGGGCCCGTGAGGTACTTGGTGGAAACGGAATTTTACTTGAATATGATGTAGCTCGATTTGTGGCAGATGCCGAAGCGATCTACAGTTATGAAGGAACCAAAGAAATTAATTCGCTTATCGTAGGTCGTGCCATTACTGGTTACAGTGCCTTTGTAAGCTAAAAGGAAAAGAAAAATTATGTCTGTATTGATTGTATGTCCGGGGAAGGATCCGGAAAACTGGGTGAATGCTTTAAAGAATCAGCACCCTGGAATGAATGTTTATGTTTATCCTGAAGATCATGATACTGAGGAAGTTGAATTCGCCTTATCATGGAACCACCCTAGAGGTTTGTATAAGAACTATCCGAATCTAAAGGTAATTGCCAGCATGGGCGCAGGAGTAGATCATATATTAAGCGATAGTGCCTTGCCCGAAGGTGTAGAAATTACCAAAGTAGTAGATGATACGCTTACGGAAGATATGGGTGATTTTGTACTGAGCCAGGTAATGAATCACATTAGAGGTTTACATCACTATGTAAAATCTCAGAATAAAAAGGAATGGGAAAAATTTCAATATAAAAGACCACAGGATACTACTGTTGGAATTATGGGATTAGGAGTCCTTGGTAATGCCGTGGCAGATAAACTGCACAAAAATTTCTTTAAGGTAAATGGTTGGTCCAGAACCGAGAAGAACTGTGAGAATGTAAAAAGTTACTTCGGAAAAGATCAATTGGAAGAATTTCTTCAGAATTCCGAAATTCTAGTATGTTTATTACCATTAACTGAGGATACTGAAAATATCCTGAATGCTGATCTTTTTGACATGCTACCTGAAGGCGCGTATGTTATCAACGTTGGTAGAGGTGAACATTTAGTAGAGCATGACCTTATGGAAATGATAGATAATGGACATCTTTCTGGAGCATCTTTAGATGTATTCAGAGAAGAGCCTTTACCAGATGAACATCCATTTTGGGAACATACAAAGATCAATATTACTCCCCACATCGCAAGTTTAACTATGCCTGAATCTGTAGTTCCTCAAATTGCTGAGAACTATGACAGGATGAAAGAGGAAGAACCACTGAAGAACAAAGTGGAATTAGATAAAGGTTACTAACCAATTAAGCTTTTACAGATGGACACATTTAAGAATATCATGGTTGCTGTAGATTTTAATGACAGTATTGGGGAACTGATGGTTTACGCCGATAGCCTGGCACAGAAATTTGGTTCAAAAGTATGGGTGCTCCACGTAGCCGATCCTGAACCCGATTTTGTAGGTTACGAACCTGGACCACAATACATACGTGATATTAAGGCTGAAGAATATCGTGAAGAACATCATAATCTTCAGGAGATCTGTAAAAACTTTATAAGCGAAGAAGTTCAGGCTGATGCTCTACTCATTCAGGGATCAACCGTAAAAACAGTTCTTAGTGAAGCTCAGAAATTAAATGTAGATCTTTTGATCGTCGGTACCCATAAGCATAGCTTTTTACACAATCTTTTGCAGGAAAGTGTCTCCATGGAGCTCATAAAAAAAGCTGAGATTCCCATGCTCACAATTCCTATTGAAGAATAAAGTCTAGCAAAATTCCCTGATATCCTCAGGGAATTTTTATTTTCACTCTAAACTTACAAATCTTGAATATAGAGAAGTCTCAATTGGAAAAAGTCATGGAAAGGGTGAAGCCCCATATCCATCGAACACCTATTTTAACTTCAGGTCTTCTTAATCAAATTTCTGAATGTGAGCTTTACTTCAAATGTGAGAATTTTCAGAAAATGGGAGCCTTTAAAATGAGAGGAGCTACCAATGCTATTTTGAATCTTTCCGTAGAAAAAAAGCAAAAGGGAGTAGTCACTCACAGTTCTGGAAATTTTGCCCAAGCGCTTTCTCTTTCCGCCAAAAATCTCAATGTCCCCGCTTATATCGTAATGCCAGATTCTGCTCCGGAAGTTAAAAAAGCTGCCGTAAGAACTTATGATGGAAAGATTACAGAATGCCCTTCAACACTAAAAGACCGTGAAGAAACAGCCAGTAAAATTCAGGAAGAGACTGGCGCTACTTTTATTCATCCGTCAAATAATTTGGATGTGATCTTAGGGCAGGGAACCGCTGCGATGGAATTACTTGAAGATTATCCCGATCTTGATTATGTAGTCTGTCCTGTTGGCGGTGGCGGACTCATCGCCGGAACAGCTCTTACAGTAAAATATTTCGGAAATAATTGCAAATGTATTGGTGGTGAGCCTATGGAAGCAGACGATGCATGGAGATCTCTTAAAAGCGGAAAAATAGAAACCAATGAATCTGCAAATACAATGGCAGATGGACTTAAAACTCAACTAGGAGACCAGAATTTCCCAATTATCCTGAAACATGTAGACAAAATTATCAGGGTGACTGAAACTGAGATCAAAGAATCCCTGAGACTTATCTGGGAACGCATGAAGATCATTGTAGAACCTTCTAGCGCCGTGCCGCTTGCGGCCATTTTAAAAGAAAAGGAGAACTTTAAAAATAAGAAGGTTGGGATCATCATTTCTGGTGGAAATGTAGATCTAAGCAAACTTCCATTCTAAGCCAGATTAGGTAGTTATAGAAAATAATAAACAGGCCAACTTTCAACAAATTGAAAGATGCTGTATATTTAAATACTATAAACTACTCAATCATGCATTATTACTTAAAGGTTTCAATCCTTTTACTTATTATTTTCAGCTTTAATTCTGTTTTCGCTCAAAAAGACGAAAAAAAGGAAGAGAATTGGGATGTTTCTGACCCTTATACCGATGACTGGAAATTCAAAATCCTAAACCTTGATACCGATGAAGGCACCTGGATGAATCTGGACGTTAGCCCAGATGGAAAAACAATCGTTTTTGATCTTCTGGGAGATATCTATAAAATGCCAGTGAAAGGCGGAAAAGCCACAATCTTAAGATCTGGAATTCCATATGAAGTTCAGCCAAGATTCAGTCCTGACGGATCTAAAATTTCATTTACGAGTGATGCCGGCGGGGGTGATAATATCTGGATAATGGATACCAATGGTAAAAATACTGAGCAGATCACTGAAGAAAAATTCAGGTTATTGAATAATGCGGTCTGGACTCCTGATGGAAACTCACTGATCGCGAGAAAACATTTTACATCAGGCAGATCACTAGGTGCTGGAGAAATGTGGCAATATCATATTGCAGCAAAAGCCGGTTTACAACTTACTGAACGCAAAAATGATCAGCAGGATGTAAATGAACCAAGTATCACTTCAGATGGGAAATATCTCTTTTATAGTGAAGACATGTATCCTGGAGGAAACTTTCAATATAACAAAGACCCGAACAAGCAGATCTATGTTATAAAAAGATATGATTTTGAAACGGGCGAAACAATTACGATCACCGGTGGTCCGGGAGGAGCGGCCAGACCTGAAGTCTCTCCTGACGGAACTAAACTTGCCTTTGTAAAACGTATCAGAACAAAATCGGTTCTCTTTATTCATGATCTTGAAACAGGTGAAGAATGGCCAGTTTTCGATAAATTAAGTAAGGATCAACAAGAGGCATGGGCGATCTTCGGAGTTTATCCAAATTATAGCTGGATGCCGAATAACCAGGAATTAATATTCTGGGCGAACGGTAAGATCAATAAAGTGAATATTGAAAATTATGAGGTTTCAGAAATTCCATTCGAAGTATCTAACGAATTGAAGATCGCTGAAACACTTCAGGCAGATCACCAGGTATTTTCAGAAAAATTTGACGCTAAGGTGATTCGTCACGCGGTAACTTCTCCAGATGGAAAAACTTTAGTTTTTAACGCGGTTGGATATCTGTGGAAAAAATCACTTCCAAACGGGAAACCTCAACGAATTACAGATTCAGATGATTTTGAATTCGAACCTTCATTTTCACCCGATGGGAAAAATATTATTTATGTAACCTGGGATGATTCAGAATTGGGAAGTATCAAAACCGTATCATTATCGGGAAATTCAGAAAAAACCCTGACAACCAAAAAAGGGATTTACAGAAACCCATCATTTTCGAATGACGGACAAATGATCGTTTTTTCGAAGGAAAGTGGGAATAGCGACCAGGGACAAACCTTTACGAAGGAGCCTGGTGTCTATACCATGTCTGCAGAAGGACAGAATGAAAAAAGACTAGTTAAAGAAGGTCTTTTCCCTATTTTCAATAAAGATGATTCCAGGATATTCTATCAAACCGGTGGATATTTCTTTGGAAGTATTACAAAAAGTCTGAAAAGTGTAGATCTTAATGGTAAGGATGAAAGAACCCATATCAATTCAAAATATGCGAATAGAATTCTGCCGAGTCCGGATAATAAATGGATACTTTTCAGCAATCTGCACAAGGCCTATGTGGCGCCGTTTGCCATGACCGGTCAGCCGGTTGAGCTTACCCCAGATTCTAAAACCCTTCCAGTTACACAGGTAACCAAAGATGCGGGAGTGAATTTACACTGGTCTAATAATAGCAGAAATATACACTGGACTTTAGGAGATGAATATTTTACGAATGATATTGAAAAGAGGTTCACTTTTCTGAAGAATTCACCAGATTCTATTGCTCCAATTACCGAAAAGGGAACAAAAATAGGCTTGCAAATAAAGACTGATGTACCTGAAGGAATTATCGCTTTCACCAATGCTCGCATCATAACCATGAATAATGATGAAGTTATTGAAAATGGGAGCATTATTATTAAAGGAAATAAGATCCAAGCCATAGGAGCTTCAGGTGCAGTAAACGTTCCGAATTCAGCAAAAGTATATGATGTAGAAGGCAAAACAATCATGCCGGGAATCGTTGATTCTCATGCTCATATTGGTGCTTTTAGATACGGACTAACTCCAAAGAAACACTGGCCATCTTACGCCAATCTTGCTTTTGGTGTGACAACCGCGCATGACCCTTCGGCATTAAGTGAAACGGTATTCGGAATTGCAGAATTGATCAAAAGCGGTGATATGGTTGGCCCAAGACTTTATTCTACAGGGATCATTTTATATGGTGCTGATGGAGATTTTAAAGCAGAGATCAACAGCATTGAAGATGCAAGGTCGGCGATTAGAAGAACAAAAGCATTTGGGGCGACTTCAGTTAAAAGCTACAACCAGCCAAGACGTGAGCAAAGACAACAGGTTCTTCTTGCGGCAAAAGAGCTTAATATGAATGTAGTTCCGGAAGGTGGTTCTACATTTTTCCATAATATGAACATGATCGTAGATGGTCACACAGGAATAGAGCATAATATTCCGGTTGCGCCGGTTTATAAGGATGTACTTAGTTTATGGGGTGCATCTAATACCGGCTATACTCCTACTCTTATCGTAAATTATGGAGGAATTAATGGTGAATATATTTTTTATGATAAATCCAACGTATGGGAAAATGAAAGGCTACTTACTTTCACTCCAAGAGAACTTGTAGATTCACGATCAAGACATAGAACTAAATTACCTGAAGAAGAATACGAAAACGGACCTGTCCTGGTATCTAAAACTGCCAAAGCACTAGCCGATGAAGGTGTAAAAGTAAATATGGGTGCTCACGGACAACTTCAGGGTTTAGGAGCACATTGGGAACTTTGGCTACTTCAAATGGGTGGTTTAAGTAATATGGAAGCCCTTAAAACAGCGACCATCAATGGTGCGCAATACATTGGAATGGATAAGGAAATTGGTTCCTTAAAAGAAGGTAAACTCGCAGACCTTATTGTTCTTGAAAAAAACCCGTTAGATGACATCAGGAATTCTGAGTCTATCATCTATACCATGGTTAACGGCAGACTTTTCGATGCAAAAACTATGAACCAGATAGGGAATGAACCGAAAGAAAGAACTAACTTTTACTGGGAAAATAATAAATACAACTCGGCCTTCCAATGGCACGAAAGCACCCAAAGCTTCACCAGACCTACTTGCGTTTGCCATGGCACAAAAAATTAATGCATAGCATGAGATAGACCAGGGATTATGGAATTGTATCTAACAGTCGCGATTATCATCATAGGGATCATTCTCTTTGTGCGCGATTATTTTTCGATAGATACCACTTCCATTATCATTATGGCCCTATTCATTGTTTCAGGTGTATTGAGTCCTGAAGAAGGTTTTTCCGGATTTAATCATCCGGCTACCATCACGCTTGGTTGTATGTTCGTGGTGAGCGCTGCGGTTTTTAAATCGGGCGTAATCGATGGCTTAAGCGCTAAACTTATAAAGATCGCCCGAATCAATTATTTCCTGGCTCTGGTTTCCCTTTGTATTACCTCCGCTGTACTTTCAGCATTTATCAATGATTCGGCTGTTGTTGCTATCCTAATACCCGTAGCACTGTTGGTTTGTCGAGAAGCGAATATCAGCCCGGCAAGATTACTGATTCCTATTTCATTTTCAGCATTGTTTGGAGGCACCTGTACTCTAATTGGTACGTCCACCAACATTCTTGTTAGTAGTTATGCGGAAAAGTTGGGCTCAGAGCCATTCGGAATGTTCGAGTTTTCACTGGCAGCACTTTGCCTGCTTACCATCGGTATGACCTACATTTTTATAGTCGGGCCAATATTATTACCTAAAAGAGACCTCCCTGATCAAGCGGGATTAAAAAAAGAAGCCGAAAAATATATGGCTGAAATAGAGCTTCTCAATAGTTGTGACGACGTAGATGTATCTATTTCCGAGTCAAAACTTGTAAACGATTTTAAAGTTCAGATTCTCAGAATTAAAAGAAAACATTATCGTGTCTATGAGATCAATGGAGAGACGGTTTTACGTGAAAGTGACCTCATCAGAATATTGGTAGATCCTGTGAATCTTGCAAAATTAAAAGTGCGCAAAGGTTTAAAAGTGATCGGTGATAAGGAAAATGTTCATGATGTTGAACCTAACGATAAGATTAGTGCGAATAACGTAAATCCTCACGAAGACAAGAAAATCTATGAAGTGATGATCCCCTACGGTTCAGAACTTGCGGGAAGGTCTATAAAACAACTCAATTTCAGAAGTACTTATTATGCGTCTGTCCTGGCAATAAGACATCGCAAGGAAACAATTACAGAAGATGTTTCTCATGTAGTTTTAAGGGAAGGTGATATGATGCTTTTGTTCGCTTCAGAAAAGGCTATATCCTTGCTAACTGCAGAAAAATTGATCGTTACCCTTTCAGAATACCAAGGTAGAAGAGTTGATTATAAAAAGGCTATACCTGCTCTTTTGATCGTCATTGGTGTGGTAAGCGCCGCTGCATTCAATATAACCTCGATCCTGATAAGTGCTATGATCGGTAGTTTATTACTGGTAACCCTGACTATTTTAAAACCTCAGGAAGCCTACGAAGCTATTGAATGGAAAGTTATATTTATGATCGCAGGTGTACTCTCCATGGGTAAAGCCCTTGAAAAAACCGGTGGGTCAGATATCATTTCTCAATACATTTATGAATCACTTGGAACCATGGATCCCAGGTGGACCCTGAGTTTGATATTCCTGTTTACTTTTCTTTCCACTAATGTTTTATCCAGCAAAGCTGCAGCAGCTCTTATGACGCCTATTGTTATTAGTCTCGCCGCGGCAATGCAGGTAAGTGAAAAGCCTTTTTTGATAGGTGTAATGTTTGCCTGTTCCCTTACCTTTATGACTCCGGTAAGTTATCCAGTAAATACTATGGTATATGCTCCGGGAAATTATAGGTTCAGAGATTTTTTAAAGTTCGGAACTCCTCTTAACTTTATAATCTGGGTTGCAGCATCATTTGTGATCCCAATATTTTTTCCTTTTTAAATATGAGAAGAGTTAAACTCCACAATCCATTTAAGACCAGAGTAATTGATGAAAAGCTTGTTCGGGAGCATCTTGCCCTGGAAAGAACAAAGCTGGCCAATGAACGCACGTTACTTTCATATATACGCGCTTCCATTTATCTGCTCATTAGTGGCCTGGCTCTTCTTCAAATTAAAGATTACCAGGGAATAAGCCTTATGTGGGTGGGTTATCTATCTTTATTTATCTGTATCGTATTTCTTCTGGTTGGTATATCCAGGTATATCGCATTAGAAAGAAAGCTTAATAGGTTATTAAGAGATGATGATCATGAAGCATCTAAAAATTCGAATTAAGTGATCCAGCAAATTGTTCATTATTCCCTTCATTTCTTTGTCATTGGAGCGATCGCGTATTTTTATGATAAAAATAACTGGTTAAAATACTGGCTTATTTTGGCAGCTACTATGATGGTAGACCTTGATCATTTGCTCGCCGATCCTATTTTTGATCCGGAACGCTGCGGTATAGGATTTCACCCTTTACATTCTGAATTAGCGATTACCGCATATGTTTTAGGTATGATATTTATAAAACACAAGGTCATCAGGTTGATATCAATCGGCTTATTTTTTCATATGCTTACAGACCTAATAGATTGTATTTGGACCTATGCAAAATGCGCGACCTGTTTACAGGATTTCTTTTAATTATTGATTGCCTCATCTGAAATCTTATTCAGAGCAGTTGAAATTGTATTAAGAACATCCTGATTATCTTCGATATCATGCCTCTCAGCTATATAGAATGGGTCGTTGTAGGAGATAAAAACTTCAGCTTCATCATTCTCCCATACCAGCATTTTCTGTGGAAGGTCTAGGCCAATACTTTGCTCTTCCAGCATCAAAGGTGTTCCAAGTTGAGGATTACCGAATATTATGATCCTGGTTGGATTAAGTTCCAGACCGGCACTTTCGGCATTCTTTTTATGATCCAGCTCTGCGATTATTGAAATATTCTCATTAGCATTTAGTACATTCTTCAATCGGCTATAAGTATCTTCAAAATTATTGGAACTCGTTTTGGTTATGATCCCTTCTCCAGGACCTACCGTTTGTTCCGCAGCATAATTTATTTCAGTTTTAGTTGCTCCAGAAACAAGATTTTGCAAGGCTCCAGAAATTTTTTCCAGAGATTCAAGACATTGCAGTTCGTGTCTTGAACTCAAATAATCCATACTGTTATATAAAGCTATGTCATTCTTTTTTGAATTTCTATAGAAAAGGATCTTTTGAGGAAGGTCAAGGCCGGCAAGTTGATTTTGTTGCATTAATGGAGTTCCAAGCACAGGATTTCCAAAAAATATGATTTTGGTGTAATCCAGTTTTTCATTCACCATCCTGGCATTTTTTGAATGATCAACTTCAGCGACAATACTAATTGCATCATTTTTTACCAGGTTTTGCTTTAGCTGATTGTAAGCTCCCTCTGCAGCAACCTGACTTCTGGTATATGCTGTCCCAACCGGAAAAACTTTATTTTCATTGGGGATTTCAATTTTTGCATCTGCAATAGTTAAAGAATCTGCCGGTTCATTTTGCGAGCAGGAATTGAAACCTGCGATCAAACCTATAACTAAAAATAACTTCTTCATATTCTTTTATTATTTATTAAAATAGTTTTATAAAATACTGTATTTCAATTAATTAATATTTTTTAACTGCCAATTGTTAAGCATCGCAAAAAAATATCTTTAGTCCGAGCCGGATTTCTCCCATTTTAACTCAATTATTTTATCTTTACAGTCCTTAATTCAGCCTAAGAAATCAAATTATGCATGTAGCCATCGCCGGAAACATTGGTGCAGGAAAAACCACTCTAACCAGATTACTCGCAAAACATTATAATTGGGAACCACAGTTTGAAGACGTTCTTGAGAACCCGTATTTAGAAGACTTTTACAACAAAATGGAACGTTGGTCGTTTAACCTTCAGATCTATTTCTTAAATAGCAGGTTCAGACAGATTTTGCAAATACGTGAGAGTGGAAAGAAGATCATTCAGGACAGAACGATCTATGAAGATGCTTATATTTTCGCGCCAAACCTTCACGCGATGGGATTAATGACCAATAGAGATTTTGAAAATTATAAATCTTTATTTGATCTGATGGAGAGTGTGGTGCAGGGACCAGATCTTCTAATTTATCTTAGAAGTAGTATCCCGAATCTTGTTGCTCAGATACATAGCCGTGGTAGAGATTATGAAAACACGATATCTATAGACTATCTAAGCAGGCTGAATGAACGCTATGAAGCCTGGGTGCATAATTACGATAAAGGAAATTTGCTGATTATTGACGTAGATAATATTAACTTTGTAGACAATCCTGAAGACCTTGGTGATATTATCAACCGTATTGATGGAGAGTTACACGGACTTTTTTAAAAGAGAATGAACATGGAATCGACAAAATTAAAAAGACCTAAGCATAAGGGATCACCAAAGTTATTTGACAACCCTATACTTGAGAAATTAACGCATACCCATATTTCCATACCATTGATCATCTTTGGCCTTATCGCCACAGCATTGGTTTATTACGGAATCATAGAAAAAGGATTTGAAGCACCAGCGATGATAGGATTGTTCCTGGCGGGTCTTTTCTTCTTTACTTTCATTGAATATGTTATGCACAGGTATTTATATCACATTCCTGCCACTTCACCCAGAAAGCAGAAATTATCTTATACCATGCATGGTGTTCATCATGATTATCCGAAAGATAAATCAAGACTTGCCATGCCTCCACTTTTAAGTTTGATCATTTCTACGGTATTATTCATTATTTACCGTGCAGTTTTAGGAGATTATGTGTTTGGATTCCTTGCGGGATTTCTAATTGGATATGCAGGCTATCTTGCAGTACATTATTCTGTACATGCATTCAAGGTGCCTGGTAACTTCTTAAAGATCTTATGGCATCATCATAGTATTCACCATTATAGAGAGCCAGACAGAGCTTTCGGAGTATCTTCTCCGTTATGGGACCAGATCTTTAGAACTATGCCAAGAAAATCACCAAACAGCAATCGAGCTGCGGTTGGTACGAGTATAGACCCGAGTTAGTAAGAAAATATTATAAATAAGAAATCCCGGCATCAACCGGGATTTTTCTTTTTACTTATGTTTCAGTTATTGAATGAATCCATTCTCACGGGCATGTTTTTCTGCTTCATTAGAATCTTCAGCCAGCAGAACGGGAACAGTATCAAATTCATCAATGATACTTCTAACCCTTTCCATCCTCTTTTTATGCTTTACACTTCTAAGATAAATCGCCAGAATTCTGTCTGAATATTGCGCAGCGATATCTGTATAAATGCTCGCGTCATGTTCTCCACTATCCCCTATCAAAATGAATTTTAGATCTGGGTAAGTCTTTAGAATGCTAATGATCTCTTTTTGTTTGTGAGGTTTCTCCGGTTTTAAAGTGCTTTCAAATGGCGTATTAAAATCACGCAATAAAATTGGCCCTTTTGGAAACTTATTGAAACCTAAAAAGAGTTTTAAGTATTCATACATATTCCAAGGACTATTGCTCAGGTAAAACATCGGGTTCTTATTCTTACCGCTTTTACCTTTGTGTAATTTTTGATAAAGATCTGGCGCATCCTTCAGCGGAATACGTTTATAAGCATTGGTTAAAAGGGAGTTTTTAAGCAAGCGCCATTTTAAGAATGAAGTAACACCCGTATGCAAAATTGTATCATCGATGTCGCTAATCACCCCAAATTCGGCATCTACCTGCGGCACCAGAAATTCTCCCTTAAACGGATTCGCGATCAATTCTGTATTTCCCTTAACTTCGCTTCTGTAAAAGATCTCGTAATCTACCCAACCTTCATCCGAAGCATGTTCAGATAGATTTTCTTCTATAGTCTTATCAAAAAGGAAATAGCCTTCATCATTGGTTTTGGCTTGTAAAGTGATCTTATCTGGAATTCTTAATTCTATCTCTGCATCTGGAATTTCAAAACTATCGAATTGTTTCCAGGTATTTTTGATGGTTCTGTAAATAGACTGATCTTTTACGATCTTTAATGGCTCATTGTCCAGAGCCCTTCCTTTTACATACAAATGAGAGAATGTGCCGTAACTGCGATAAGGAATTATATATACCTGTTCAAGTTTTCGGTATCTTCCAATGATCTTTTTAAAACGTTTTATCATTAAAACTGAAGCTTTGAAGTCAATTTAGTCTTATTTCTGAAGAGCATTAAATTCAGATATAAGTTTTATAAAACATTTAATATCTGAGGTACAATTTCCGGTTTAATTATTCCGAAGAGCCTTTATAAGTTCATCTTTGGACATTTTACTTCTTCCGTCTATACCAATTTCTTTCGCTTTCTGATAAAGCTCATCTTTGGTTCGCTCTTCATACTTTTCAGCTTTACCACCTTTTTTACCAGAATCTGGATCATTAGCAATACGAGCTGCCTTTTGCTTGCTCATACCCTGCTTCACCAATTCCTCATACTGTTCATCGTTCTTAATACTTGGGCCGTGATCTTTTGCCATAATTCAAATAATTTAATTACCTATAAACTTACGATTTCAAAGCATTAATTCTTTCGCTGTAAAATGAGATTAACCAGAGTTTAACGCTTGTAATTAACAGGAAAATTCTAAAATTAAGAGTTTATTAGTAGGTTGGAATATTCTGAAATGTGTTTACTGAGTCTTTGCATTATTTCTAACCTCGGGCTCTAAAAAATTTTATAATAGAGCGTTAATTAGGTTAAAAACCTGGCTCTTTTGGTAGGCTGGTTCTAAATTTAAATTTGAAAATATTAAAATCAGAAATCGTCAAAAAACGGAGGAAGAATCATGCATGTTGGGGAGAAGAAAAAAACATTAAAACTACTTGAAAAATTAAGGGTGCTGAATTATAAAAGTGCTTATATGTACAGAATCAAGTCAGAGGACGAAAAGAGATTAATGCTGAGAAGTTTTTATGCGAACATTTACCAGCAAAAACTGGATTTCCTTAAAGATATAGAAGAAAATATAGATAGACTAAAAAAGGAAATATCACCATTACTGGATCCGAAAACTTTATCCTTTTATAGAAGAAAAAAATGTGAGTTATCTCAATTCTATTTGAAATATAAGCTCAAGTATAAATTTGCCGATATCCATAGAAGAGAATGGAAGGCTTTCAAGAAATATGATAAATACCTGCCTAAAACAAACCATGCTATAATTCGAGAATTAATACTGGAACATAAACACAAGATCAAGAACAACCTAACCAATATGAATAATTCGGGTGTGATGAAATATCCCGTAGCATAAAAAAACCTCCACTAGTAAGTGGAGGTTTTTAATTATTATAGTAAATGATGATCTATTTTATCTCATCTACTTTGGATCTTACTTCAGATTCTGTTCCTTCAAATTCAAAAGTCTCAGTAATTTCTTCTCCGTTTTCAGATTTAGTTACTACAACGTATGCGGTTACATAATCATTTTCAGAGTTCTTCTCCATTTTAACTTCTTTCGAGATCATTTCAGAATTAACATCAGAAACCATAACCGTTTCCTCCTGATTTGGAATATCACCTTCAGTATGTCCTCCAAGAATCGGAGCGATCACAAGACCGATCAAACAGGTAAGCTTAATAAGTATGTTCATTGATGGTCCTGAAGTATCTTTGAAAGGATCACCTACCGTATCACCAGTTACCGCTGCCTTATGAGCATCAGATCCTTTATAGGTCATTTCACCATTGATCATAACCCCAGCTTCGAATGATTTCTTAGCGTTATCCCAGGCTCCACCGGCATTATTTTGGAAAATAGCCCAAAGTACACCGCTTACCGTTACTCCAGCCATATATCCTCCAAGCATTTCGGCAATAAGAACATTTTCGTAACCGAATAACATTGGCAGGAAAGCGATCAAAATCGGGAATCCAATGGTAATCACACCAGGTAATAACATTTCTTTAAGTGCAGCTTCAGTAGAGATCGCCACACATTTATCGTATTGAGGTTTTCCTGTTCCTTCCATGATACCAGGAATTTCTTTGAACTGTCTTCTAACCTCTCTAACCATTTGCATGGCTGCTTTACCAACTGAGCTCATAGCCAGGGCAGAAAAAACTACCGGCACCATTCCTCCTACAAATAGCATTGCGAGAACTGGAGCTTTAAAAATATTAATTCCGTCTATTCCGGTAAAGGTTACGTAGGCCGCGAAAAGAGCTAAAGAGGTTAATGCTGCCGAAGCAATTGCAAAACCTTTACCAGTCGCGGCAGTAGTGTTTCCTACTGAATCAAGAATATCTGTTCTTTCACGAACTTCTGAAGGCAATTCACTCATTTCAGCGATACCACCAGCATTATCAGCAATTGGTCCGAATGCATCAATAGCAAGTTGCATGGCTGTAGTAGCCATCATAGCTGAAGCCGCTAACGCTACTCCGTAGAATCCTGCAAAAGCATATGATGCCCATATCGCCACAGCGAATAGTAATATTGAAAAGAAAGTTGAGATCATTCCGGTTGAAAGTCCGGCGATGATATTAGTCGCGGCTCCGGTACTTGAATTCTGAACAATTCCAAGAACCGGCTTTTTACCAAGACCTGTATAATATTCGGTAACTGCCGAGATCACTCCACCAACGATAATACCTACAAGTGAGGCGTAAAATACATTTAGAGAGCTGATAGAAACCATCTCAAAACCATCCTGGCCTCCAACAAAGAATCCCATGGTCATAGGTTCTGCAGGCAACATCCAGGTTACAAGGAAATAACTTGCAATAGCAACCAGTATTATAGAAACCCAATTTCCGATGTTCAAAGCTTTCTGAACCTCAGCTTCTTTTGCGTCATTAGAAGAAATTCTAACGAGTAACGTTCCGATAATAGAAATAATAATTCCGGCACCGGCAATGGCCATTGGTAAAAGAATTGGTCCTATTCCGCCAAAACCTTCAGAGGTAATATCTCCTCCCATGTCTTTTATGATGTAGTTACCAAGAACCATCGCAGCCAAAACGGTCGCCACATAACTACCGAAAAGATCGGCACCCATTCCGGCAACATCTCCTACGTTGTCTCCAACGTTATCTGCTATGGTTGCAGGGTTACGCGGATCATCTTCAGGAATTCCAGCTTCTACTTTTCCAACAAGGTCGGCTCCAACATCGGCTGCTTTGGTATAGATACCGCCACCTACTCGAGCAAAAAGCGCGATAGATTCAGCACCTAATGAGAAACCAGCTAAGGTTTCCAGAACCACGGTCATCTGTTCTGTATTTGTCCATTCTCCTCCCATAAAATAGTTGAAGAAAAGAATGAAAAATCCGGTAAGACCTAGAACGGCAAGGCCAGCAACTCCAAGTCCCATAACGGTTCCTCCTCCAAAAGAAACATTTAAAGCTTTTGGAAGGCTGGTTCTGGCAGCCTGGGTTGTTCTAACATTTGTCTGGGTTGCGATCTTCATCCCCATATTTCCAGCAAGAGCTGAAAAAAAGGCTCCAAAGATAAATGCAACTATAATAAGGTAGTGTGTGGTAGGCACAAAGTACGCAATAGCAGCCAATGCAACACTGGCACCAATCACGAAAAGAGTTAATAATTTATATTCTGCTTTTAAAAAGGCGAGGGCGCCTTCATAGATGTGAGATGAGATTTCTTTCATTTTCCCGTCTCCGGAATCCTGTTTCATCACCCAGGATCTTTTGACCCACATATAAATGAGTCCGATTACCGCCAGCACAGCAGGCATATAAATCATTATTGCTTCCATATTTTAGCTAGGTTAATTTGTTAATTATTTATTAATGCCCGCTAATGTAGTAAATTCAGCAATAATTAAAAAAGCAATAACTTTTTAAGGTTATTGCTTTTAATATCTCAATATATATGGAAAATATTTATGATTATATACCGAAGCGTGATTTATCACCTTCATAGTTCTCAAAACGCTCAACACATTGTCTAATGATCTCGCGTGCTTCACTAGCATCTCCAAAATCACCGGTATCAACCTTTTTCTTTTCAAGATCTTTGTACACTTTAAAGAAATGTTCGATCTCCTTGATCATGTGACCATTCAATTCCTTAAGGTCATTAAGTCTATTCCAGATAGGATCTGAAACCGGCACACAGATGATCTTCTCATCAGGGCCTTTTTCATCTGCCATGTGGAATACACCAATAGGCTTAACTTCCATCACTATTCCAGGGAAGGTAGGCTCTGTAACCAATACAAGCACATCTAGTGGATCTTCATCCAGTGCTAAAGTGTTTGGTATAAAACCATAATCTGCAGGATACATCATAGAAGAGAAGATCATCCTGTCATAACGTACCTTCTTTAATTTAAAATCATATTCGTATTTGTTTCTACTCCCTTTTGGGATCTCGATCAATACATCAAAAGTATCAGACATTGTTTTTGTTTTCTTCATTAAAATTAAAGGCTGCAAATATAGTTAATTCTGATCTTTAAAACCTTAACTAAAAGTGAAATCCGAAATCTATTGTAAATGCCATGGATCTGGCATCGGGATTATCAAAATAATTTCCACGGAAATGGACGTCAAATCGCATGACTTTAAAGATGTTTCCTATACCTACACTGTATTCATAAAAGGGATCTGAATCTGGTGCGATCAATGGCAAACCTGAAGCATCGATATCACGGCTCTCCTGAGAAATATCTCCGTAAACCGCTCTAAAGCCGACAAGCTCACGCAAGTTCAGCTCACGAAGTAACGGAATTCTTGAAAAAATACGACCATTAAAATTATGATCGATATGGATCGCTGAATAAGAATCGGTTACAAATTCGTAGAAATCCAGGGTTGGAAAAGTATTGTATAGTGCAAAATAAGTCTGGTTACCTGGAACCACGCTTAGCAGTCCTAAAGGTATAGCTCCAAAGGTTTTTCCCGCCTCCAGACTAACATTAGATCTTCCGAGACCACCAACCAACAAAGGCTGATTATAAAAGAACTGCAATTTCTTATACTCAAAATCACTTTTGAAGACATCTTTAATACCCAGACTGTAATTCAGGAATATCGTAGGAAAATCTTCTTCATTAATAACATTTCGTTCCACTCCAAAACCTGAAACCTTTCTACCCGGAGTCCAGGTTAAAATAGTGGAAAGTTCAGTCTGGTTAATTTCAGAATCAACGATCGTTCTATCTTCGTCCACATAATAGTCGAGGCTGAATTCAGGAGAAGCAGGTTTTAAAACCCGATAATTCGCTCCCACCCTAACCTTAAAATTCTTCAATGGCTCCATTTCGATCGCGAAAACACTCAGATTAATAGAACTCAATTTATCATTATCACCAACATTCAATAATGATGAGGAAGCAAGACTTCTTCCAAGAACATCTGTTGAATTGGTAAGGCTCGTTCCTAACTGTTCAACATCTCTCCTGTTTCCTCCTGTTAGAATCAACCTGGATTTATGATCCAGTAATACCTTTCCTGAAATTCCATATTTGAATTTCTTGTCTTTAAATCCGTACGCACCGTAAGCTTCTATCCTCCAGGGATCATTTTGTCCAAAGTATGTTCTTCCTCCAAACCTTGTTCTAACTCCTTCCACATCATTAAATCCGAAGGTGGAATAAACAGGGCCGTAATCCCAGCCATCAAATTCTACATATCCAGATTGAGCGATGGTAGCGATATCATATAATCTATTAAAAGCTTTTGTTTTGGTAAGACTATCCAGCATTACATAAATACCTTCCTCATCTTCATTCAACCTTTCCATTCGATTCTCTGCCCAGAACTCTTCACTTCTACTGTAAGCTTCAGATTGTGGATTATAAACCGGTTGTTGGTAGAATGAAGCAGCCTTCTCCTTATTAAATTCATATTCATCATATAATAAGGTCCTTTTCGCATAAATACCCCTACTGGTCTTTTTCTTGTTCAGACCAAAATCTGCCATGAAAAAATCCTTTGTAATAACAAATACTGAATCATTAAGAACTTTGAAATCCTGTTCTATATATACCTGTTTGATCCAGTTGATATTTACATCCTTGGTAGTTTCAAGATTGATATTCTTAACCGCCCAGGTGGTATCATTTACCCAGAAATCTCCTTTAAAGGTCAGCTCATTTTCCCGCCTTGGATAATAGACAATATTATAACACCATTTATTGTCTACATAAGCACTATCAGATAACACATAATTATAGGTATCAATCCCGGTGGTGGAAATAGGACTTACAAAGCTCTTATCGAAGAATTTGATGTAATTCTTATAAATGTCATAATCGTCATAAATATCTTTCACATATTCAATCAGGTTTCTGTTCTGGCTAAATCCTGAATTCTTATTTCCCAGTAGAACTTCTTTTTCCTGATTCAGTATATTATCACCATAGACCTTATTTAGCGATTCATTTATGAACATGGGTAAATAGGTCTTACCGGTGACATTATTTGTATCGGCATAATCAAATATGAATTCCATACCATTAAAAATACGACTCTCAATGAGTGTGCTATCTATGGTATTGATATCGAATTCCAGTTTTTCATATTCCTTATATGAATACTGGTCAAATGCTTTCACTCCGTTGCTTCTCCTGTTTTCCCATACCCTTTTCAGGATATCTATGGCAGGATTGTTCTTTTTTGAAGTTTTTCCACGATAGATCACCACCTCATCGAGACTGGACGCTTCCTGCTCCAGAGTGATCTCCATTTTCAGATTTACAGAGGACTCTAAAGGAACTTCCAAAGTTTTGTAGCCGATGAAAGAAACTATGATCGTATCAAAATTCGCATCAGATTGAAGGTAGAATTCTCCATCTTCATTGGTAGTTGTACCGGTTGAAGAATTGGCAAAAACAACATTGGCAAAAGGAACGGTTTTTCCGGCATCATCATTTACTACTCCTCCAACCTTAGTTTGCGCCTGGAGAAAGTTGATACCGATAAAAAATATGAATAAAAAGTAGGCTTGTTTGCTCATTATAGGATAAAAAAAAACTTCATCTAAAAGATGAAGTTTCAAAGATAAGTTGATTAAGGTTACTTATACATTACCTTTTTCACAGCTTTAACAACATCTTCACTATTAGGGAGCCATTCTTTAAGAAGACCCGGTGAATATGGAGCCGGAGTATCGGCCGTATTCAGTTTTACAATCGGAGCATCCAGGTAATCGAATGCTTTAGATTGCACCTGATATGTAATCTCAGTAGCAACATTTCCAAAAGGCCATGCTTCTTCAAGGATCACTAATCTGTTTGTTTTCTTCACTGATTCCAGGATAGCATCATGATCCATAGGACGAACCGTTCTAAGATCTATGATCTCGCAGGAAATATCTTCTTCAGCAAGTTGTTCTGCTGCTTTATATGCTTCTTTAATAATCTTACCGAAAGAAACGATGGTCACATCTGTTCCTTCTCTCTTAATATCAGCTTTACCTATTTCAATTAGGTATTCCTCTTCCGGCACTTCACCTTTATCACCATACATCTGCTCACTTTCCATAAAGATAACAGGATCGTTATCACGAATAGCCGATTTTAAAAGTCCTTTCGCGTCGTAAGGGTTAGAAGGTACGATCACTTTTAAACCAGGAGTATTTGCATACCAGCTTTCAAAAGCTTGTGAGTGAGTCGCCCCTAACTGACCTGCAGAACCTGTAGGCCCACGAAATACGATTGGAATATTGAATTGTCCACCGCTCATCTGTCTCATCTTAGCAGCGTTATTAATGATCTGGTCAATTCCAACTAGAGAGAAGTTGAAAGTCATGAATTCAATAATAGGTCTGTTACCGTTCATTGCAGATCCAACTCCAATACCAGCAAAACCAAGTTCAGCAATTGGAGTATCTATAACTCTATCAGGACCAAATTCGTCTAGCATTCCTTTAGAAGCCTTGTAAGCTCCATTATATTCAGCAACTTCCTCTCCCATTAAATAGATGCTGTCATCCAGACGCATTTCTTCGCTCATCGCCTCTGCAACGGCTTCTCTAAATTGAATTGTCCTCATTATATAATATCTTATTTTTTATTCCTGCACAGCAAAAATAGTAATTCATAAAGGTATATACCATATTTGCTGATTAAAATTTTCGTAAGTCTTTTATTCTCCATCACTCTAAAAATTCATAAATAAGATATCTCAAAATTTTAGACATTATTATGAATTATCCACAGTAGAGTTGAACAAATTCTAAAAATCACTTAAAATACACGTTATATTTTATATTAAATTTATTATGCATGCATAGCTTTTTTTGATTAAAAATACTTACCTTCGTCAACGAAAACGTTTTATTAAAAAAAAGAAACTTATATATGAAAATCTTAGTATGTATTAGTCACGTGCCTGACACTACATCGAAAATCAATTTCACTGATGGAGACACCAAATTTGACACTAATGGTGTTCAATTCGTAATTAACCCTAATGATGAATTTGGTCTTACTAGAGCGATGTGGTTTAAAGAGAAGCAAGGCGCGAGCGTAGATGTTGTGAACGTTGGTGGTGCTGAAACTGAACCTACGCTTAGAAAAGCATTAGCAATTGGTGCAGACAGCGCAATTAGAGTGAATACTCCTGCAACTGATGGATTTCAGGTTGCGAAAGAACTTGCTAAAGTTGTAAATGATGGTGGATACGATCTAGTAATAGCGGGTAGAGAATCTATTGACTATAATGGAGGAATGGTTCCTGGAATGTTAGCACAGATCATCAAAGCAAATTTCATCAATAACTGTATCAGTTTAGAGATTGAAAACGACAAGGCAAAAGCAATTCGTGAGATAGATGGTGGTAAAGAGACTTTATCTACATCCCTTCCATTGGTTATTGGTGGACAGAAAGGACTGGTAGAGGAAAGTGATCTTAGAATTCCTAATATGAGAGGAATTATGCAAGCGCGTAAGAAACCTCTAAATGTGGTAGAACCTGCAGATACTTCAGTGAAAACCGAAGCTGTGAAATTTGAAAAACCAGCTCCTAAGGGAGATGTAAAACTTATTGATCCAGAAAACCTTGATGAATTGATCGATCTGCTTCACAACGAAGCTAAGGCGATCTAATCATATAAATACGGATCAAAAGGAATTTCAAAATTTAAAATCAAAAGAAAATGTCAGTTTTAGTATATATAGAATCAGAAGAAGGAAAATTCAAGAAAGCTTCTTATGAAGTTGCTTCTTATGCCAAAGGAGTGGCTGATAAGATGGGGACATCTGTTACCGCAATCGCTTTTAACGCAGAAGATGTTTCTGAACTTGGAAAATATGGTGTAGAAAAAGTTCTGAATGTAAAGAATGATAAATTAAAGAACTTTAACGCTGAAGCTTATTCAGATGCCGTTAAACAGGCAGCAGAAAGCGAAGGAAGTAAAGTTGTAGTTCTTAGCCAGAGCGCAAATAGTAAATACTTAGCGCCACTATTGGCAGTACAACTGGAAGCAGGATACGCTTCGAACGTAGTTGAATTACCAGAAAGTACAGATCCATTTACGGTGAAAAGAACAGCTTTTACAAATAAAGCTTTCAATATCACAAAGATCTCTACAGACATAAAAGTTCTTGGTCTTTCCAAGAATGCTTACGGACTAAAAGAGTCTGAAGGAGCTGCAACAGCAGAAGATTTCAATCCAAGCCTTTCTGAAGAAGATTTTTCAGTAAATGTAGAGTCAGTAGATAAGGCAACAGATAAAGTAACTATCGCAGATGCAGAAGTTGTAGTATCTGGTGGTAGAGGACTCAAGGGACCTGAAAACTGGGGAATGGTAGAAGAAATGGCTGATATTCTTGGAGCTGCTACTGCTTGCTCTAAGCCGGTAAGTGATATGGGATGGAGACCGCACAGCGAACACGTTGGGCAAACAGGAAAACCTGTTGCATCTAACCTTTATATTGCTATTGGTATTTCTGGAGCTATACAGCACCTGGCAGGTATCAATGCCGCTAAAACTAAGGTCGTGATCAATAACGATCCAGAAGCGCCTTTCTTTAAAGCTGCAGACTACGGAGTAGTTGGAGACGCCTTTGAAGTTGTACCTAAGCTAAATGAAAAATTGAAGGAATTTAAAGAGAAAAACGCATAATTTTCATAAATTGCGAGCCATAAAGGGGCTGTCTAAATTTGGTAAATGTCCTTATTTTAGACAGCCTTTTTAATTTTACTGAAGTATGAGTTTAGTGCGACTGAATATCAAGGGAATATCTTATAGTCAAACACAAAACGGAGCTTACGCATTGATTCTCAACGAAGTTGGGGGTGAACGCAAGTTGCCTATTGTGATCGGGGCATTTGAAGCACAATCAATTGCAATAGCCTTAGAGAAAGAGATAAAACCTCCAAGACCTCTTACCCACGACCTTTTCAAGAACTTTTCAGACAGATTTGCAATCGTCGTTAAGCAGGTAATTATTCATAAACTGGTAGATGGTGTGTTTTATTCGAGCCTCATCTGTGAGAGAGACGGGATCGAGGAAATCATTGATGCCAGAACCAGCGATGCTATAGCATTAGCACTAAGATTTGATGCTCCAATATTCACTTACAAAAACATTCTCGATAAAGCCGGGATTTACCTGAAGGCTGAAGAGAAGCAGCGTGAGCAGGACGAAAAAGAAGAGGAAGAAATCATTGAGGAAGAACTTCTGAAAGAGGAAATTGAATTAAAATCTGATGATTCTACAGATTATAAAAAAATGTCTCTGGAAGAACTAAAAGAAATGCTTGCACAGGCTGTTAGTCACGAAGATTACGAAAAAGCCGCCCGCTTAAGGGACGAAATTTCCAAAAGAAAATAACCCGAAATGAATAAAATCTGGTGTTGCCTCATCCTGATCGTATTTTCTATTACATCAGCTTCCTCACAAACAATTTCTAAATCCTGGCAACTCGACACATCGGCAGACAGCATTAGTCAGGAAACTGCATTTGGCGGAGCAAAACAATTAAATTTCAAAGAAGGTCAGTTTAACTTCCTGGCTGAAAAAGATGGTGATACTCTGGCTACAGGTGACTACCTGTATCAGAACAAACTACTGGTTCTTTTCTATAATAGCCCAAAAGACACCATTCAAAATTTAAGAATTTCTGAACTTACAGATTCGAATATGATCGTCACTTCTGGTAGATCAGAATTCAGTTTGAATGCACAGGATCAGGAAGCTTCAGAAGTGATACCTGCTGAAACCGCGAAGGAAATGATCCCAAGCGCCGGGATAAGCACGTCAAGTATTACGAGAGGTGTTATTGGTATGTTCGCTTTGATCTTTATCGCATTCCTTTTTAGCAGCAATAAAAGAGCCGTAAACTGGAAAACTGTTGGTATTGGCCTGGCAGCACAATTATTACTAGCTATTGGTGTTTTAAAGATCACCGTAGTACAGAAAGTATTTGAATTCGTTGGAAATATCTTCGTACTTATTCTTGACTTTACCGCCGCTGGAAGTGAGTTTCTACTTGGTGGAATGATGGATGTGGATAGTTTTGGATTCATATTCCTATTCCAGGTTTTACCAACAATTATATTCTTTTCAGCCCTAACATCGGTACTTTTCTACCTTGGAGTGATCCAGATAGTAGTAAAAGGAATGGCCTGGGTTTTAACCAAATTATTGGGTATTTCAGGACCTGAAAGCTTAAGCGTTGCAGGTAATATTTTCCTGGGACAAACCGAAGCACCCTTAATGATCAAGGCATATCTTGAAAGAATGACCAGGTCTGAGATCTTGCTTGTAATGGTGGGAGGAATGGCTACCGTTGCTGGTGGTGTACTCGCTGCCTATATTGGATTTTTAGGTGGAGATGACCCTGAACTTAGATTACAATTTGCGAAACACCTTCTGGCTGCATCTGTTATGGCTGCACCGGGAGCAATAGTAATTTCAAAAATTCTTTATCCGCAACAGGAATCTGTAAATACAGATGTAGAAGTTTCTTCGGAGAAAATCGGTTCAAATATTCTGGATGCCATTGCCAATGGTACGACAGAAGGTTTGAAACTTGCTGCAAACGTAGCAGCGATGCTACTTGTTTTTATTGCATTCATTGCTATGATCAATTATATTTTAGGATATATTGGCGGCCTTACAACCTTGAACAGCCTAATGGCTGAATACACGCCTTATTCTAAGTTCTCTCTGGAATCTATTCTGGGAATCATCTTCGCGCCACTTATGTGGTTAATTGGTGTTGCCAAGGAAGACATGATGCTTATGGGGCAATTGCTAGGAATAAAGCTTGCTGCTAGTGAATTTGTAGGATATGTTCAGCTCGCAGATCTTAAGAATCCAGCAAATGCTTTAAGCCTGAATTATGAGAAATCTGTGATTATGGCTACTTATATGCTATGTGGATTCGCCAATTTTGCTTCTATAGGAATCCAGATTGGAGGGATTGGATCACTAGCCCCGGGACAGAGGAAAACACTTTCTGAATTCGGAATGAAGGCTCTAATTGGTGGAACTTTAGCATCTTTACTTTCTGCAACTATCGCAGGAATGATCATCGGATAACCCATAAAAAACAATCTTAGTTTTTAGAAAACTTTCTAATTTCATTTTCTTTCAGGTGAGTTATAAACTCTAAATTGCCTGTCGGTCTAAAATTAAATATTGTGATTAGACCACAAGCAAATCTGGCTGTAGAAAATGAGTGAAGAAAAGACCAAATCTGTATATCGCGGTGAAGAAGCCCAGTGGCCCCATCATATTCCTTTGAAAGGCTGGATAGATATTGGTAAACGTGTATGGCACGAAATGAAAGTTGATCATGTGCAGATCGTTTCTGCCGGAGTTGCTTTCTATTTTTTTCTTTCCATTTTTCCAACCATTGTTGCGGCAATTTCAATTTACAGTTTGGTACTAGAGCCTTCGCAGATCCAGGACCAGATATCCCGACTAAACCTTATCCTTCCAGAAAAGGCCTTCGGAATGATTAGCGATATTTTGAATCCGGTAATTCAACAAACTCGCAAAGAGATTGGATGGGGATTAGTGGTAAGTATTTTAATTAGTATCTGGAGTGCAAACAAAGGCACAAATGCTTTATTTCAGGGAGTTAATATCGCTTACGATGAAATTGAAAGCAGGAATATTTTCAAAAAAAACCTAATAACCCTTCTTTTTACCTTATGCGGACTGGTATTAGGCCTGATAAGCTTATTAATAGTGATCTTTTTTCCACTGCTAATAGATAAGATAGGTTTTACCAAAGAAATTGAAGATGTTTTAACCTGGTTTAGATGGGTCATTCTGGGACTAATACTTATCTCTACTTTGAGTATGGTTTATAAGATCGCACCAAATAGAAGAAGTCCACGATTTAGATGGGTTAGCTGGGGCGCATTTCTAGGAACAGGATTGTGGCTTGCAGGATCTATGGCCTTTTCTTGGTATGTAAGTAATTTTGGTAGTTATGATGATCTTTACGGAAGTTTTGCGGCCGTAGCAATTCTCATGCTATGGTTATTCCTAACAGCTTTTATCGTTTTAATGGGAGCTGAGATCAATTCTGAAATGGAACACCAGACGCGTTATGACACTACCATAGGAGCTGAAAAGCCCATGGGCGAACGTAATGCCTGGCATGCAGATCATTGTGCAGTAGATGAAAGTAAAGATTAGTTGATACTAAGTTGATAACTCTTCCCTATTCCATTTAAAATTCAGCCCTGTTTTTTACTCATTTTGTTATTTTTATTGGAATTAAACCTGAAGTATTTCCGATAAAAATATGCTCCTATGAAACAATACCACGACCTTCTGAATCATGTTCTGGAACACGGCGCGCAGAAAGGAGACCGTACCGGTACGGGAACAAAAAGTGTATTTGGTTACCAGATGAGATTTGACCTCAGCAAAGGCTTTCCTATGGTTACCACAAAAAAATTACATCTGAAGTCTATAATCTATGAGCTTTTATGGTTTCTGAAAGGAGATACTAATATTGACTATTTAAAAGAAAACGGTGTACGCATCTGGAACGAATGGGCCGATGAGAATGGTGATTTGGGTCCTGTCTACGGTCATCAATGGAGAAACTGGAACAGTGAGGAAATAGATCAGATAAAAGAGATTGTTCATACATTAAAAAATAACCCGAATAGCAGGAGAATGCTGGTTTCTGCCTGGAATCCTTCAGTTTTACCAGATACTTCAGTTTCATTTTCAGAAAATGTCGCAAATGGCAAAGCTGCACTTCCACCCTGCCATGCCTTTTTTCAGTTTTATGTGGCCGATGGAAAGCTTTCCTGCCAGTTATATCAAAGAAGCGCGGATATCTTTTTAGGCGTACCTTTTAACATTGCTTCTTATGCTTTATTAACCATAATGATGGCTCAGGTTTGTGGTTATGAGCCGGGTGATTTTGTTCATACCTTTGGGGATGCTCATATTTACAGTAATCATATGGAACAGGTAGAGCTTCAATTAAGTCGTGACCCACGGCCTCTTCCAAACATGAAGATAAACCCAGAGGTAAAAGATATTTTTGATTTTAAGTTTGAAGATTTTATATTGGAGAATTACGATCCGTATCCTGGCATTAAGGCCAAGGTCGCGATCTAGTTTAACCTTATAAAATTTTTAAATTATTATGAAGAAGTTAATTGTTATTACATGTTTTTTACTTGGAGGCGTTGCCCTTTCTAATGCTCAGCAAACATCACCTGTTTGGCCGGGTTGCGAAAACAGCGAAGATGTAAAAAAATGTTTTAACCAGAAGCTATCTCAACATGTGAGTGAGAATTATGAATATCCTCAAAATGATGCTGGAGAATATATTAGAGGAAAGGTAACTATTTCATTTGCTATAGATGAGAATGGCGAGGTTGTTGTAAACTCTATAGAAGGTGATGAACCTAAAGTTAAACAGGCAGCAAAGGAAATGATCATGGAGATCCCAAAAATGCAACCGGGAACTCTTAATGGTGAAGCCGATTCCAGAACTTTTACGGTTCCCTTCAATTTCTAATTAAAACTAAAAAATACTATGAAAAAATTATTCATTATCGCATTGATGTTTACAGGCCTTAGCACTTTTGCACAGGATGACGTTAGTGTAAAAGGTAATTCGGTAACCATGAAAGAGACAGCTCCAGTATGGACCGGTTGTGAAGATAGTTCAGATACCAAAGCCTGCTTTAATAAGATGCTAATGCAGCACATTAAAGAAAATATCAAATATTCTAAAAATTCTAAAGGTGAATGGATTCGCGGAAAAGCGATCGTGAAAATGGAAGTGAATGAAGAAGGAAATGTGGTAGTAAATTCTGTAGATAGTAAATACCCTGAGCTAAAAAAGGAAGCTAAAAGGCTTATGGAATCTATTCCAACCATGACCCCTGGTAAGCTCGGAGGTAAAGCAAAAGCTATTAAATACACCATTCCTTTAACATTCTAGAATGAGAGAATTTAGTGTATTTTTACTTTTAATTTTAAGTATTACAATAGCTAGATCTCAAGAATCAAATAATTTAATTTCATGGGAGGACGTTCAATCACCTCCCATTTTTTCTGGCTGTGAAAATGCAGATTCTTCAGATAATTGCTCTAAAAAATCCCTGATCAATTTTATAAAAAATAATTTTGATTATGAGGCAATACCTGATTCTATTGCTAGTCCAGCGATTAATTTTAAATTAATCATTGGCACCAATGGGAAATTGAGATGGTCTTCTGTTCAAACAGAAAATCCCGTTGTCAAAAAGGAGGCAGAACGCATTCTGCAATCTCTTCCACAGTTAAAGCCAGGTTACCAGGATGGAGATCCTATGAATGTAATGACCAACATTCAAATTTTATTAAATAGAGTAACTGATATAATGGAATTTAATTTGGTTGACACTCCTCCAATTCCACTAAACTGCAAAAAAGCATCGAATAAAACTAAATGTTTCACTGAATCAGTTTCCAGATATGTCAATTCACATTTTGACACCAGATTAGTATTGAATTTAAGGGGAAGTCAGAACATTTTTCGAACTAACATAAGTTTTGTAATCGACGAAAGCGGCGAAATCAAGAATATTAAAGCCACTGGAGATAACGAAATTATGAATAATGAAGCTATTAGAGTTGTAAAAGAGATTAATAAGATGGAACCAGCAATTTATAATGGTAAGCCAGTTAAGGTGAGTTTTCAATTACCTATAGTTATTGGCAGGAGCAGCCGTTGATACTTTAACTCCACCTTAACGACTGATTAGCAAAGTCATTTTCAAAAAATTGTAAATTTGAGTGATACCCTAAAGTATCACTCTTTTTTTATGCTTTCACAAAAAGAACTAATTCAACTTTTTAAAGAGACTAGGCTGGATTCGGAAAAGATTTGTTCTTTTCTTGAAACAGAAGATTATGTTGTGCAGCCGGTGGAAAATGTTTCTCCACCAAAATGGCACTTAGGCCATACCACCTGGTTTTTTGAAGAGTTCGTTTTAAAAAAATATGCTAAGGATCATCAGCTTTTTGACGAGAATACAGCTTATGTGTTCAATAGTTATTATGAAAGTGTAGGCGAAAAAGTGATCAGGACAAACCGCGGTAACCTTTCACGTCCTACAGTGGCATGGATTTATAAGTTTAGAGAATATGTTACCAAGGAAATGCTGAAACTCCTTCAGGAAACCGAACTTGATAAAGAAGCTCTGGAGGTTGTGGAAATTGGTTGTCATCATGAAAAGCAACACCAGGAATTGCTATATGCAGACATCAAGTATATACTAGGCAACAATCCTCTTTTCCCTAAATATAACGATGATTTTCAGGAGAATCTAATCGAAGATTTTGACAGAGAATGGATAGATGTTTCCGAAGGTATATATAAGATAGGTCATAAGACCGATGATTTCTGTTATGATAATGAAAAGGGAGTACATAAAAAGTATTTATGCGACTTCAGCATTTCTAATAAGCTGGTTACAAACCAGGAATTTATTGAATTTATAGAAGCCGGAGGATATAGTGACGTTCTTCTCTGGCATGCCGAAGCATGGGACTGGCTAGAAACAAACAAGATCGATGCTCCCTCCTACTGGCATAAGATAGATGGAAACTGGCATCAATATACTTTAAACGGACTTAAAAGACTTGATCTAAAAGCACCGGTAACGCATATTTCGTATTACGAGGCTTTCGCTTATGCGCAATGGAAAGAGATGCGACTTCCCACGGAAGAAGAATGGGAAACGGCTCAGGAACAATTCGCCTGGGGAAGCCGATGGGAATGGACCGAAAGCGCTTATTCCCCATACCCTGATTATAAAAAACCAGAAGGAGCCCTTGGTGAGTACAATGGTAAATTTATGGTAAATCAAAAAGTATTAAGAGGAGGATCTGTTGCAACCTCCCGTAACCATACCAGGTTTACATACAGAAACTTTTTTCATCCACAGCTGAGATGGCAGTTTACAGGCTTCAGACTGGTCAAATAAAATTTTATGAAAAACCCAACGGAAACAATGTTTGAAACGGCCTTTGCTGAAGATACCTATAAAGGTTTAACCACCTATCCAAAATATTTACTATCTAAATATATATATGATAAGAATGGAGATAAGCTTTTTCAGAAGATCATGGAAATGCCAGAATATTATCTCACTTCCTGTGAATATGATATTCTGAAACTGAATGCAGAAAGCATATCAAAATCTTTCAGTAGTGATTCCGGGTTCGATCTAATTGAACTTGGTGCTGGTGATGGTAAAAAAACCAAGATCTTACTGAAAGAACTGATCTCGAAAAAATTTCATTTCGACTATCTCCCGATCGATATTAGCCGAAATGTTCTTGAGGAGCTTGAAGAGTCATTGAAAAAAGAGATCCCAGAAGTAAATGTCAACATTCAGGAAGGGACTTATTTTAAAACGCTGGAAAAGCTTTCAGAATATAATACTCGTAAGAAGGTCATCATTTTCCTTGGAAGTAATATTGGTAATCTTTCTCATAAGGAAGCGGTTGAATTTCTTGAAAATATTGCGCAGGCGATGAGTGAAGATGATATGTTGTTTATGGGATTTGATCAAAAGAAAAATCCTCAGACCATACTTGATGCTTATAATGATCCCGCTGGAATAACAGAAGAGTTCAACAAAAATCTACTAGTAAGGATAAATCGTGAACTCGAAGGAGATTTTGATACCGATAAGTTTCTTCATTGGGAATCCTACGATCCGGAAACCGGAACAGCCAAAAGTTTTCTTGTAAGCAAAGAGAAGCAAACTGTGAAAATCAAGAAACTGGGATTAGATATAAATTTTGATGCCTGGGAAAGTATCCACACCGAAATATCTCAAAAGTATGACGATTCTATCGTGCACTGGCTAGCCGATGAAGCCGGCTTAAAGGTTGAGAAATCCTTTGGCGATAAGGAAGACTGCTATAAAAATTATATCTTTAGAAGAAAGTAACTTCTAAATCTATTAAGCATGAAAGCTGTCTGGAATGACACGATAATAGCTGAAAGCAACAATACCAAAATCGTTGAAAACAACCATTATTTTCCTCAGGAGGATATAAAGAAGGAGTACTTCAAATCCAGTAACGAACATTCAAGATGTCCCTGGAAAGGAAAAGCCTCTTATTATCATATTGAAGTTAATGGGCAGACCAACGAAAATGCAGCCTGGTATTATCCTGAAGCCAGTTACGCAGCAAAGCCAATTGAAAATCATGTGGCTTTCTGGAAAGGGGTAAAAGTGACCGAATAATACTTAAACGATCACTACACTATTATCTGAAGCTGCAAAATCGTTCCATTTATAATCATCAGCTTCAGCATCATTAACCCATTCGCCATCTACGATATATTTAAACTGATATTCATTATCAACTGGTAATGTAAACTGACCTATGAATTTTCCGTTTTTGTATTTTTTAAGTTCCGTTAAACTCCAGTCATTAAAATCTCCGGCAACCTCAACTTTAGTCGCCTCTTTGGCAGGAAGACAAAATGTGATCTTACATTCCGGCTTCGATTTTAGATATTGTTTAGTTATAGACATGCTATTTGAATTACAGGTTTTACACTTCAAATTAAAATAATAAACACCTATAAAACAATATAAATCAGTGCATTAAAGTCACTTTTTCGAATATGAAAATTTATTCTGAAATTTTTAATGAAGTTGAAAATACGCAAACGATATAATAGATTTTTTATCAAATTATTTCGCCTAAAATCAATGCGAGAACGATGCTAAATTTTCAAAACTCTGAAAAGTTTATCCAGATCCTGATCTGAATTGAAGTAGTGAAGACTAATTCTTATACCATCACCCCTTTGAGAAGTAATAATCCCTTCTTCTCTTAAATTATTAAAAAGCTTTTCATCTCCTTTAATATTGAAAAGGGAAGAAAAATCATCACGACCTAAAGTCCATTTTTCAAGCAATCCCGCACTTGCAAACCTATCCCTGGCGATCTTCTTTAAATGATCTATCTGTTTACTGATATTTTCAATACCCTTTTGTTCTATAAGATCCACCGCAGTTTTGAGACTTCCGAAATTGAGAGTATCGTAATGACCGGGTTCAAATTTACCAATAAAGTTACCTTCATGAGCCTTGTACTTTCCCTGCAAGGATCCGAAACCAAGATGCTTAGGAGATAATTTCCCCTGGATACTTTCATTAAAAAGCATGAATCCGTTACCATAACCCGCATTCATCCATTTATAGCAGCTGCTAATTACAACATCAATCCCTGTAGTATCAAAATTGAATTGTTCTGTTCCGAAGTATTGTGTGCCATCAGCGATCAGGATAAGATCAGGGAAACGCTCCTTTAGTTGTTTTAAAAATTCAATGCTAAGCTTGACACCGTTTATATACTGTACGATGCTAAAAGCAAAAAAATAAGGTTTTTCCTTTTCTATCTGCTCAATGATATTATCTTCCAACTTTTCATTCAATTCAGCATATACAACCTCAAAATTTCTGGACTCAACCGGCCAGTTAATAGATGGATAATCGTTCTTAATTAACAGCGCTTTTTTAGGTTTATCAAGACTTTCCAAAACCGAATTGAAGCCATACGAGAAATTAGGAATTAAAGCGACTCGATTTGGTGCACATTTCATAAATTCTCCCAGACGCTCCCTCACTTCGGTAAGCATCTCCCCCATTTTTTCTTTTAATATGCTACCCTGGATCAAAAAATCCATATCATGATCCTGCCTGAATTCCCAAACTCTTTCATGTAAAAGTCCGGAGGCCGCCGTGTTTAAATAAGTATATTGTTCTAATACCGGGAAGCCTTTTCTTAAATTATCCATAAGCCTTTGGAAGTTCTTTTTATAAAAATGTAAATTTGAAACTACACTAATGTAACTGTTATTATGTTTTCTAAAAAGAAAAACACTTCAGAAGTAGATTACGAACAGCGCGAGCTTTACGAAAATGCAAGAACCAGGGCGAAACAAAAAAAGCGTCTTTTTCAGCATTTTGTAGTATTTCTAATTGGTGCGGTATTCCTTATTGTACTTAATGTAGTGATTGGCTACCAGGAAGATTTTAAACCACTTGGTTATAATTGGTTCGTTTGGGCAGTTTTACTCTGGACCTTATTATTCCTAATCCATTTCTTTAATGTTTTTATAGTAAACAGTTTCATGGGAAAAGAATGGGAAACTAAACAGGTGGACAAACTGGTGAAAAAGCAAAAGGCCAGAATTGCCAAACTTCAGGAACAGGTGGAAAAAGATCATCCTTTACAAGAAAGAACCAAGGCGAATATCAATGTTGAAAAAACAGATAATTCCAGGAAAATAAGTCCGGAAGATCCAGAAAGACCTATAAACAGCTAAGAATACATGCTTACAATGATCGCTGCTGCAGCAGAAAATAATGCTTTAGGAAAAGACAATGACCTTGTGTGGCACCTGCCAGACGATTTTAAAAGGTTCAAACTTCTTACATCTGGACATTACATCATCATGGGTCGAAAGACTTTTGAATCTTTCCCGAAATTATTACCTAACAGGACTCATGTGATCATCACAAGGCAGAAAGATTATAATCCAGACAATACCATCGTGGTTGGATCTCTAGAAGAAGCTATTAGAGTTTCGAAATTAGATGATCAGGCTTTTATTATTGGCGGCGGTGAGATCTATAAAATGGGTATGGATCATGCTGAAAGAATTGAACTTACAAGAGTGCATGGTGAATTTGAAGCAGATACTCATTTCCCTGAAATAGATGAAAGAAAGTGGAAACTTGTAAAGGAAGAATTTCATGAAAAAGATGAAAAGCACGATTATTCCTTTACCTACCTAACCTATGATCGCAAATAATACGAAGGAAATATTACATGAGATCGCAACAGACTTTGGAGAAAAGCTAACGGGTCTCTCAGCTCTGACCGGTGGAGATATTAATGAAGTTTTTCTGATAGAAACAAATTCCGGCAAATTCGTGGTTAAACTAAATGACCACAAAAGATTTCCAGGCATGTTTGATGCTGAGAAATCAGGTCTGGAAAAACTACGAGAAACCAAAGCTATAGATATTCCGGAAACTTTCAAGACTGGCATTTCAGTCTCAAAATCCTACCTAATCCTTGAATTCAAAGAATCTGCCTCAAAGACTGGAAATTTCTGGGATTTGTTCGGGGAGCAAATGGCTCAATTGCATCTTAACACTTCAGAAGAATTCGGGTATGAAAAAGACAATTATATTGGAAGTCTTCCTCAATACAATGAAACCAGAACTTCTGCCGCAGAATTTTATATCGAAATGCGCTTACAGCCGCAAATAGAAATGGCCGAAAGAAAAGGATTCGATTTAAAGATCCCGGCTAGTTTTTATAAGAATTTGGAGCAATTGATTCCAAATGAACCGGCGTCCCTCGTACATGGGGATCTCTGGAACGGAAATTTCATTACCAATTCAATTGGACAACCTTGCCTAATAGACCCTGCAGTTGCCTATGCTCCGCGTGAGATGGATCTGGGAATGATGAAACTCTTCGGCGGTTTCAACGAAAGCCTGTTTGAAGTTTATATGGAAACCTATCCTCTTCAGGGAAACTGGCAGGAAAGAATACCATTATGGCAATTGTATTATCTGCTGGTTCATTTGAACATTTTTGGGGCAGGTTATAAATCTCAGGTGACTTCAATCATTCGTAAATACAGCTGATTTTACAATTCTTAACAGGAGCTATTCTTTTTTTAGGACTTCATTAGCGCATCAACCATACATTCTAAAGTATCTTCATATCAAACTAAAAAATTGACTATGAGTACTAAAAATTTGTATGACGATAAGGCAAGAGAAAAGATCAAGGAACTGGCAGAAGATGTAGATTTCTGTATGCTGGTTACTAATATGGACGAGAAACCATTGAGTGCTGTACCAATGTCTACCAAACAGGTTGACGATCATGGAGCAGTATGGTTCCTGAGTAAGAATGATAGCGAACACAATAGAAATATTGAGAAGGATAGCGATGTACAATTATTATACAGCGGAACTTCAGACATGGAGTTTTTAAGCGTATATGGGGAAGCTTTCATTGAAACAAACAGAGATGTGATCAAGGAATTATATTCCAAGGCTGATAATGCTTGGTTTGATGGCGAAGATGATCCAAGTGTAACTGCTATAAAGGTTAATCCTAAAGAAGCCTATTATTGGGATAACAAAGACAATAAAATGGTAACCATGTTCAAATTAGGAATGGCAGCGGTTAGCGGAAACAACCAGGATATTGGAGAAAAAGGAAAATTAGAGCTATAAAAGCTGTATTTGTCGGAAGAGACCTCATAACGAATCTTTGTTGTGAGGTCTTTTTATTTATACCTATTTTTGTTCATCTAAACCAATATTTATGAAAGCATATGTATTTCCCGGCCAGGGAGCCCAGTTTTCGGGAATGGGATTGGATCTTTATGAAAAATCTCCCGAAGCTCAGGAACTGTTCAACCAGGCAAACGAAATTCTTGGATTTTCCATTACAGATATAATGTTCGAAGGTTCTGCTGAAGACCTTAAAGAAACCAAAGTTACTCAACCTGCTGTCTTCCTACATTCGGTAATATTAAGTAAGGTATTAGGGGATAGTTTTAAGCCAGATATGGTTGCGGGTCACTCATTAGGAGAATTCTCTGCGCTGGTGGCTAACGGAGTCTTGAGCTTTGAAGAAGGATTAAAACTGGTTTCCCAGAGAGCACAGGCAATGCAAAAAGCTTGTGAATTGGAACCATCTACCATGGCTGCTGTTTTAGGTCTTGAAGATGAATTAGTAGAATCTGTATGTTCAGAAACCGAAGGAATCGTAGTAGCTGCGAATTACAATTGCCCTGGACAATTAGTGATCTCTGGTGCCTACGATGCTGTGGAAAGAGCTTGCGAAAACCTTAAAGAAAGAGGAGCGAGAAGAGCGATGATCCTACCGGTTGGAGGTGCATTTCATTCTCCATTAATGGAACCAGCGAGAAAAGATTTAGCTGCGGCTATAGAAAATTCAACATTCAATAATCCAATTTGTCCGGTATATCAAAACGTAAGTACATTTGCTGTAAATGATCCGGCAGAAATTAAAAAGAATCTTGTATTTCAATTAACTGCTCCGGTGAAATGGACTCAATCAGTTCAAAATATGATTAAAGACGGTGCTTCAGAATTTATTGAAGTTGGCCCAGGTAAAGTTTTGCAAGGGTTAGTTAAGAAAATAGATCGAGGAATGGAAACCTCTTCCGCATCCATCTAAATGAATTTCAGGTATTTAAGATAAAGGCTTCCATATAGGAAGCCTTTATTATTTGAATAATATTAAACGGAATTTAATTTTTTAACATATCGGCATAGAGTTTGAGCACTTTTTTTCAATTAAATTGTTCTTTCCCTATATCGAGCATCATTATTAATCAAAAAACTAACCATTTTGAAAAAAACTACCATCCTGAGTATGCTCATATTCGCCAGTATGCTTAGTGTCGCCCAAATTAACCCGAAACTAAAAGAATTTCAGAACAATTATTCCGAAAATCTTTCAAACAACGCTAAGACTGTATTTCTTCATCTTAATAAAAATCTTGTTCTAGAGAAGGAAAGCCTATGGTTCGCAGGCTATATTTATGATCTTAAAACCGGGCGACCAGATAGTGAAACTACAAATCTGAATATCAGCATTTTTAATGAGGATGGTAAATTTCTAGATTCTAAAGTATTGTACACATGGTCTGGGAAGGCTTCAGGCTATTTACAACTGAAAGATCAAAAATTTAAACCGGGTAATTATATCATCCGTGCTTCTACAAGTTATATAGATAGTTTTGAAGATAATCACAGCTACACCGGTACTTTCACCATATTAGGCTCAAAAAAAACACCTAAACCTCAACCACAACTTAATTATGATTTACAATTATTACCGGAAGGTGGGCATCTTCTTGCGAATGTGATGAATACTGTTGGTGTAAAGTTGCTCAACAATCATGGAAAAGGGGTAGAATTTGATAAAGGTTATGTTCTAAATAATGACAACGATACCATAAGTCGTTTCAATTCAAATAGATTTGGAATGGCCAGTTTCAATATTCAGCCTAAACCCATGGACGGTTATAAGGTTGTAATTAACATGAAAAATGGAGACCAGGTAAAAAGCCCAATCGAAAGGGCTGAAACAACAGGTATTAGTCTTGCTTCAACCATATCTTCTAAAGACGTTCGCCTTAGTTTACTAACTAATGAAAGTACATATCCAGATATCAAGGATAATACTTTCTATCTTGGATTAACTAAAAATGGAAAAATAAAGACCTATGCATTTAAATTTCCTGAAGAAAGCTTGACTGCTAATTTTCAGCTGAAAAAAGACTCTTTATTTAGCGGTGTAAATACGATTACTGTATTTAATGAAACCTTTGAGCCAATCCTTGAAAGACTTATTTTCAACGACTACGACACTAAAAGAGTTTCGATTTCTGCTGAAACAACCCAAACAAAAGGCGATTCTCTAGGTTTACAACTTTCAGGTCTGGAAAATCAAGTTTCAAGCTTATCTGTTTCTATATTACCAGGTAAAACTAAAGCCTATAATGCTCAGAATAATATTCTTTCCAAATTTCTACTTGAGCCTTATTTAAAGGGAGAAATTGAAAATGGTTCTTACTATTTTTCCAATAGTATCTCTGAAAGAAGGAGAAATTTTGATCTGGACTTACTTTTATTAACCCAGGGTTGGAGTAAATACAGCTGGAAGGATTCTTCAAAAAATAATTTGAACCAACCAGAATTAGTTCAGGGGTTTAATATCGATGGAAAAGTATTTGAAAATATTAAAAATAAAAATCAGGTTTTTATCAGAAATGAAAAATCTGGGGTGATGGAGATTCTTGAATTAGAAGAGGACAAAAGTTTTGCCCTAGAAAATGTCTTTATAGAAGATAGCACTGAAATTGCAATTGGAATTATAAGAGATCGTAAAGGGAAAATTCAGAAACCTTCTATCTCTCTAAATATAACTCCCGCAAAAAATAAAAGCAACCTGGATAAAAAAATTGCATTCTTTAAAGATAACCAAGTACAAACAAAGGAGATACCTCAGGACTTCATCTCCGATGCTGAAGTTCTGGATACAGTTAATATCAATGGTATTAAAAAGTCCGATAGGAAAAAAGATTTTCTTATAGCCCCAACAACGGGAGCTAGCTCAGATTATATTGAAATAGATGAGAATATTGCTCGTTCTAACCTGTATATTACAGATCTCATTCAAAAGAAGTTTTTCATGGTAAGAAGAACACCTGCAGGTGTTGAAATTACCGCCAGAATGCCTAGTAGAATAATAAATGACGGACCATTTCCAACTCCCCAAATATTCTTAAATGGAGCCAGACTACGCGATGATCTGAATATTTTAGCAACCTTGCTAACTTCTGAAGTAAAATCTATCTACATTAATAGGGCTCCAACCGCGGGCTTTGGAGGTTTCAATCAAGGTGGAGGAGTTATTCGAATAAAAACTAAAACTGGAGCTGAAAGATTTGGAAGCAAGGATAATTCAGTGGCAAAAGTTACCGTCAAAAACGGATATCAACCTTATAAAAAATTCTATGCGCCGAAATATGATTCTTATAACAATTGGATTTTTGAAGAATATGGTGTGATTGGCTGGTTCCCGGAAATTAATACTGGACAGGGGGAGCCAGTAAATTTATCTGTTTTAAACACTTTGCAAGACGAATTGAAAATTTATATCCAGGGAATCACTCCCGATGGTAAATTGATCTCCGAAGAACTATCGTTAAATCGATAATATTAAAAAGCCCGGTTACTAACCGGGCTTTTCATTTATTATAAGTCTATACTTACTCTGATTTATATACTTTTCCTTCCTTCATTACGAAAACAACATTCTCCAATGTTTTGATATTCTGAGTTGGATCTTCATCTACGGCAATGATATCTGCATAAAATCCTTTTGCTGCCTGTCCACTTTCATTTTCCATATTCAGAATTTTTGCCGGAACAAGGGTCGCAACCTGCAAAGCTTCCATTTCGGGCATTCCTGCTTCTACCATGAATCCAAACTCCTTAGCATTCTCTCCATGCTTAAAAACACCAGCATCTGTTCCAAAAGCGATAGGCACTCCCCTTTTGTAAGCTTTTGAAAAAGTATTCTGGATCTTAGGACCTATCTCTTTAGCTTTTGGTACTACCAGTTCCGGATAATAATTTTCAATCTCCGCCTTTTCAGTAACCTCTTTACCAGCCGTGATCGTGGGCACCAGGTAAGCTCCTTTTTCTTTCATAAGATCCATGGTTTCCTCGCTCATTAAAGTCCCGTGTTCAATAGTTAGAACACCAGCCCTTACGGCACGTTGCATACCTTCATCTCCATGAGCATGAGCAGCAACATGATAGCCGTAATCTTTTGCCGTTTTCACGATCTCTTCGATCTCTTCATCAAAAAATTGCGGATTAGAGCTACTTTTTGCCACACTTAGAACTCCACCTGTCGCAGTGATCTTAATAAGATCGGCTCCATTTTTATAACGTTGTCTCACCGCTTTTCTGGCATCTTCCACACTATTCACTACACCTTCTTTTGGTCCAGGATCCCCTACCATACTATTATTCATTCCGTTGGTTGGATCTGCATGTCCTCCGGTAGTCGCCAGAGATTTCCCAGCTGTAAAAATTCTTGGTCCGGAAACCTTGCCTTTATTAATAGCATCGCGAAGAGCGATATTCACTCCAGAACCACCAAGATCTCTTACAGTTGTAAAACCTGCCATCAAGGTTTTTTCAGCAAAACCTATAGAACTAAAAGCATCATCAGCAGGATTATTGGTAAATCTCTGAAGATATTTACTTGGGTTAGTTTCACTTTCAAGGTGCACATGCATATCGGTTAGCCCAGGAAGCACCGTTTTATTTTTAAGGTTGATCACCTTATCATCAGGATTCGCAGGATCTGAATATCCTTTTCGAACTTCCTTAATCTTATTCCCTGAAATTATGATTGTTTGTTCTTTTAGAACTTTTCCATTTTTAGTATCTACCAGTTTACCTGCATGAATATAAGTATCCTGTGCGGTAAGATTTAATGAGAGAAGAATGATTGAAACGAGACTTAGTAATTTTTTCATAGATAGTTAGTTACATTCAAATTAGAACCGTTAATATAAAGGTTTTTAGGGTTGATTTTTTAAAGTTCCTAAGGCATTTCTATAAAAGCCTCAGAATTTACAAGGATTTTGGTATAAAAATTGTGATTTTTCAAGCCTAACCGTCTTGCCCTACCTGAGACTTAAACTTCTAAAATTTTGACTAAAAACTACTTCCTGGGAGTTGCTTTGATTTTTTGCTTTAGCATGTTTTCCCAGAAAAATCAAAATCTGCAAAATCTTCAGAATAAGTATTCGATAAAAGATATAGAAAATCAAAAGTCCTTATTCCTTCATTTATCTAAAACCAAGTTCCTTCCGGGAGAAGATCTGTGGTTTTCTTCGTATGCCTTCAATCACAAAACTTTAAGGCCTGTTTCAGGCGATCAGAAAATTCATATTCAGATATTAAACCGAAATGGAAATATACTTGAGTCAAAAACTTATTTATCTTCTTTGGGACATGCTGAAGGTATGATTGAATTATCTGATAAAAAATTCAGAAGTGGCGAATATCTCCTGGTAGCTTACACCGATTCTAAAATAAATTATTTTTCACAAGCGATTGAAATTTTAGGACCAACTCAAAAAAATATAAATACGAAAGAACTGGACTATGATCTCCAGCTTTTGCCTGAGGGAGGGCATTTGGTTGAAGATATTTTAAATTCTGTTGCCGTTAAATTGATAGATTCGAAAGGTCAGGGAATATATTTCTCTGAAGCTTACCTTGTAGATGAAAATCAGGATACACTTACAAATTTCAGTTCTAATAAATTCGGTCTCGCTAAATTTCCTATTATTCCAAAAAAAGATGTTGAATACTCGGTAGTAATTCCAAATAAAGTACAAAAGTACTCGGCTAAACTTCCTGAAATTGAAAGAAATGGAATCACCCTAAGTGCTAATTCACTTCAGGGCCAAATTATATTTTCAGCAAAAACTAACCAGATCACCAATGAGAACATTCGGAATAATAAGTATTTCTTAGGTGTTGAAGATCGTGGGGAAATAAAGTTCTATGAATTTCATTTTCCTGAAAATCAGCTACAGGTTAATATTGCCATTGAAAAAGATTCATTGATTCCGGGAACGCATAGAGCAACTTTATTTGACGAAAATCTAAAGCCCATTGCAGAAAGAATTGTATTCAATAATAGAGATTTTAGATCGAATATAAATCTGGAAATCACTGATAATTCGGGTGATTCGCTTCAGGTTAAAATCTCTTTAAAGGATAAAACTGCAGCACTTTTTAGTATTTCTACCTTACCTGCTTCAACAATAGCATACGGAAATCAGCAAAATATTTTCTATACCGCATTTATAAAGCCGTATGTAAATGGCCTGGTGGAGCAACCGGCATATTATTTTGATACTGAAATGAACGAAAGAGAAAGGTTATACGATCTGGATCTGCTTTTTCTTTCTCAAGGCTGGAGTAAATATGACTGGGAAAATACTTTTGAATCAAATGCGCCTATAGCTTCATCAAATATTGGGTACAGTATTGAAGGTAGAATTCAAAGCGATTTTGACGATTCTAATAAGATCCTTATAAAATCTACCGATTCAGGTCTTTTTGAAGTTCTGGACATCCAGAAAAATGGAAGTTTTAAAATGGACAGTCTTTTTGTTTTAAAAGATTCAGAAATTTCAATTGGCCTATTGAACAAGAGAAATAATGTAACAAAACCAGTTTTATTTGCGAAAATTCTACCTAGAGAAAGTAATTTATCAATAGAAACAACAGGTGCTGATTGGTTTTACGATGATACCGAATTTTCTGCTAGTGATGCCGGTGATTTCAGAAATTTCACCAGAAATACAACACAACTGGATACCCTAACTATAAATGTTAAAAAGAAAAGAGTTGAAGAAGTAGACTTAGATCCATTTATGAAGCGAACACCCATGACAGATGTGAAAATTGTTGATGATAATATGAGGTCTTCTTTTGCACTCGTCCTGGATTATATAAGGTCTAGAGGTTTCACCGTTAGATCTTCAATATCTGGCGTAATGGTTTGTAAAAGAGCAACTGGTTTAGGAGGATGTACACCTGCTAGGATCTATCTAGACGGAATGGAACTTGGAGACGATTCTGGACGATTATCAAATCTTATGACTGAAAATATTTCGGCAATTTCTATTAATAATTCAGGAATAGGACTTTTACAACCAAGCCAGGGTAATGGCGGTGGCGGAGTTATTCGCATTCAAACACGCAAGAATTATGAGACCGAGAATAAATATAATGAGGAAACCACTTTCAAGTTAAAAGCGAAAAATGGATTCAGTCTGGCCAAAGAATATTATAATCCAAAATATGGTTCCTATACTTCCAGTTTATTCGAGAATTACGGAATAATAGACTGGCAGCCACTTGTTTATTTTTCAAAAGATAAAAGCGATGAAACTTTTAAAATATTAAATACTACAACAAAGATGATCAGCTTTTATGTGGAAGGGATCACTGGTGATGGAAAATTGATCTCCCAACGTATCGATATGGATCTATAATAAAAAAACCCGGCATTTAGCCGGGTTCCTAATTTAATATAAGTTCTGAATTACTTCAGAAAATCAATAATTGTATCTGTTATATGTTTGATCTGGTCGTCTTCCAGCTCAGTATGCATTGGTAAAGAGATAACTTCCTGCACCAACTGGTTGGTCACAGTAAAATCTTCCTCTTTATATCTTTCATCTAGATATGCTTTTTGACGATGAAGCGGAATTGGATAATAGATACCGAAAGGAATTCCTCTATCCTGTAGATGCTTTGCCAGAGCGTCTCTTTTACCATTCCTGATCTTTAAAGTATACTGATGGTAAACATGGGTATCACAATCTCCTGTTCTTACAGGAGTTTGAATATGCTCATTTCCATGAAATGCATTGGAATATTTTAAAGCGGCTTCTTTCCTGGCTTCATTATAAATATCCAGATTTTTCAGTTTAGCCCTCAGCACCGCAGCTTGAAAACTATCTAATCTTGAATTCACTCCAACCACATCATGATGATAACGCTCATACATTCCATGATTTACAATTCCGCGGATGGTATGGGCCAATTCATCATTATTGGTGAAGATCGCTCCACCATCTCCATAACAACCAAGATTTTTAGATGGAAAGAAGGAAGTAGCAGCAACATCTCCAATGGTACCAGCTTTTCTAGGCTCTTCGTTTTTTGAATGATAATCTGCACCTATTGCCTGCGCATTATCCTCTATTACATAGAGATCATGTTCTTTGGCAATCTCCATGATCGCATCCATATTCGCGGTTTGTCCGAAAAGATGAACCGGAACTATTGCCTTGGTGTTTGGGGTGATCGCTTTTTTAATCTCTTCAGGATCTATATTAAAAGTTTCAGGATCTACATCTACAAGCACCGGAGTTAACTGTAGCAAGGCAATCACTTCTACCGTCGCAGCAAATGTAAAATCGGCAGTGATTACTTCATCTCCAGGTTTTAATCCCAGTCCCATCATAGCGATCTGAAGCGCATCTGTTCCATTGGCACATGGAATTACATGCTTTACCCCAAGATAATATTCTAATTCCTTCTGAAATGCATGAACATGCGGCCCGTTGATAAAGGATGTTTCTTCCAATATCTCCTGCATCCCTTGATTTACTTCATTCTTTATACCTTCGTATTGACCTTTAAGGTCAACCATTTGAATCTTTTTCATCTACAATATTTTTCAGGTCTACGAAAATACGAAATATAGGTCCTACTGGCAATCCATTTATTGGAAAGGCCTATTTTAGCAACTTCAAGTAATTATTGTGCAGGGAATTTACAATGTATTAGTAAAGCTAAGCGGAGTCGTTCTTAAATCGGCGGGGAGTTTTAGTCCTAAACTTAAGGAATTCACCGAAGGCCGAAAAGATCTTTTTTCTAAGCTGGAAAATGAAATAGATCCAGAAAAAGAACATTTATGGATACATGCGGCCTCGCTTGGGGAATTTGAAATGGCAGTTCCGGTTCTGGACATGCTGAAAAAAAAGTATCCCGAAACCAGAACGGTGGTAAGCTTCTTTTCTCCCTCAGGATATAAGAATAAAAAGAAGCATCCGCTCGTAGATCATTTTACATATTTACCGCTGGACTCTCCAAGTAATGCTAAAAAATTCCTTGATATCATTCAGCCGAAAATGGCATTTTTTATCAAGTATGATTTCTGGCCTAATTTCCTAGCCGAACTTAAAAAAAGAGAAACCAGAACCTTCCTCGTTTCAGGAGTCTTTAGAAAAGACCAGGCATTTTTCAAAGCATATGGAAAATGGATGCTGAAATCCTTAAATGCATTTGAACACTTCTTTGTGCAAAACGAAGAGTCGGCCACCTTGCTTAAGAGAGCAGGATTTGAAAATAGTACTGTTGGCGGTGATACAAGGTTTGACCGTGTAGCCGCACAAATAGAAGCTGATAACAGGATTCAATTCATTGAAGATTTCAAAGAGGACAAAATGCTCGTAGTTCTGGGAAGTACATGGCCGGAAGATGAAAAACTATTTATTGATTTCATCAATAGATCGGTAAAGATCAAATTCATTATAGCTCCGCACGAGATAAAATCAGAGAAAATTGAACGCTTATTTTCAGAATTAAAACTTCCTACTATAAAGTATTCTGAAATGAAAAATAAATCATTATCAGATCATTCGGTATTGATCCTGGACACTATAGGCTTGCTTGGTCGTGCCTATAGTTATGCAGATGTAGCATACGTTGGTGGCGCTGCCGGAACTACTGGTTTGCATAATATTCTTGAACCGGCAACCTTCGGAATACCTATAATAATAGGTGAAAATTTCAGTAAATTTCCTGAGGCTGAGCGGTTAAGACAGTTAGCAGGCCTGTTTTCTGTTAAAAATTCAACTGAATTTTCCGCAATTATGACCAAATTATATACAAATTCAGAGTTCAGGCAGAAGTCTGGAATGATCGCAGGACACTTTATTAACAGTAATACCGGCGCTACCCGGATCCTTGAAGAACACCTTTGATCCCGATATTTTTCTTATTAACATTCTTTGCTAAAAAAAAGTAAAAATTAATCGTTCGATTGGTTTTAGTTGTAATTTCGACCCCTATAACCAAATAAACTATTGAACCATGAAACGATTATCAATCTTAGCCAGCGGGCTAATAATGTTTTCTGCGGTACTTACTTCTTGTAGAGATACTACCGAAAAAGAAACGATTGTTAAGGAAGTGGAAGTAGAGAAAAAAGTAGAAACACCTGAAGAGGCAGAAGAAAGAGAAGGAATTCTTGAGAGAACTGCTAAAGAGGTAGATAAAGAAGTTAACAAAGAAATTAATGAAGAAATTGATAAGATTGGTGACGATAACTAATCTTCACACTTATCAACTAAATACTGAATAACTAAACCAAAATTAAAAACGATGAAAAAACCAATAGTAATGCTGGCTTTAATGCTCTCAATGGGAGTAATTTTTACATCTTGTAGAGATACAGCAAAAGAAAACGAAGCTGATGACATGGAAATGTCTGACGACATGGATGATGTAGCTGACGATATGGAAGATGCTGCTGATGACATGGATGATGTTAATGACGATAATAATAGCGTTGGAAGCGACATCGAACAAGCTGCAGATGATGCAGGTGATGCGGTAAAAAATGCTGCTAACGAAACTGGTGATGCTGTAGAAAATGCAGCTAACGAAGTTAGTGACGAAGTAGATGGAAACGACGATTATTAATCGTTCATTCTTATAGAATTAAAGCCCTTTCAAATGAAAGGGCTTTTTTTATTTATTGCTTAAAAGATTTTAATTCTCTTTTCAGTTCATTCATAGATTGCTGTAATTCCTGGAACAATCCGCTATTGGAAGGATTATCCAAATTGAAAGTAAGTTTGGAATTCACCTGCCAGACCTCCTGGATATCGTGAACATTGATCTCTAACGGCAAGTATTCTTCATTTAGTGATATAAGTAAAACCTTAGATGGATCTGGCATCTTCTGAAGTTTCTTAACCAGAACAGAATCATACATCACGATCACATAGACTCTGTTGTTGCTTGCCTCTTCTATACTTGGCACGGCTTTTCCCATCACCCATTCTCCAGGCCTGTAATCAGGCAACATACTATCCCCTTCTATTTGAAAACCTCGGTAAGTTGCATTTCGAAATTCTGGTAAGGGAATATCAAAAGCCGGAAGCTGATTGTACCATTCCACATCCTGAACATTATGCGGATAACCTGCAGCGGCTTTTTGGTTCACTAATACGATATTCTCATTATCCGCATTATCTACGGTAACCACCTTAGGGCTCACATCTCCTTTAGAAATCTTCAAATATTTCTGACCACTTTCGCCAAATAACCAAAGTGGATTTATGGCAAATTGACGAAGTAATTCGGCAACCACTTTACCCGAAAGTTTAGTTCTTCCGCGCTCGATATCTGCTGTTGAATTCTTGATACCTAGTAAGCTGGCAAATTCAGATTGCGTAAAATTATTTTCTTCGCGCACTTCCTTAAAGTGCTTGATCTCAATTGATCCTGGTGTACCCATATTTGATTTATTAGGAATAATTCCAAAATTTACTCAAAAATATTGGATTAAATCCTATTTAACCAAAAAAGCTGCATATTTTTTAAATATTGCTGTATTTATCTTTGAAGGCCAGCAAGCGAAGTGCATTCAACACTACTACGATTGTAGAACCTTCATGAAATAACACAGCAATTCCAATATTCGCCCAGCCGAAGATCGTGGCTGGTAAAAGTAATGCGACTACGCCAAGGCTGATCCATAAGTTCTGTTTTACGATCTGCTGAGCTTTTCTACTAAGAGCTATAGCAAACGGTAGGATCTCTAGCCTATCGGCCATTAGAGCAATATCTGCAGTTTCCAAAGCGACATCACTCCCAGCTGCGCCCATGGCGATACCAACAGTAGAATTAGCCATAGCCGGCGCATCATTTACCCCATCCCCGATCATGGCAATTTTAGATTCATCTTCTTTTAATTGTTTGATACGCTCTACTTTTTCTTCGGGCAGTAAACTTCCATAGGCATTTGTGAGACCAATTTCTGAAGCTACCGCATTGGCCACTTCCTGGTTATCACCGGTTAACATGATCATTTTCCTAATGCCAATCTTTTTAAGTTTCGCTAGCGTAGACTTCGCAGCTTCTCGTGGAGTATCCATCAAAGCTAAAATACCACTGAATTCATTTCCATTTTGAACAAGCATCACAGTTTTACCTTGCTTTTCAAGGCTTTTAACCTGGTTCTGAACCTTAACAGGCACTTCAGAGTTCTCTTCAAACAGCTCTAGATTTCCAATTTGAACAAGTTCACCGCCTATATTTCCTCTAATTCCCTTACCCTGAACAGCTTCAGAATCATGGACTTCTGGAAACCCATTTAACTGGGTCATTTTTGATTTCCCATCTCTTACCACAGCTTTAGCGAGCGGATGATTACTGGAGCTTTCCAATGCGATCACATTCCGTAGAAATTCATCATTAGACAATCCATTTAGAAGTACCACATCGGTCATTTTTGGTTTTCCTTCTGTGAGCGTTCCTGTTTTATCGAAAGCAATCGCTCTTAAAGTTCCAAGATCTTCGAGTGGCTTCCCTCCTTTTATCAGCACTCCTCCTTTAGCTGCGCGAGCTATTCCGCTTAAAACAGCAGAAGGAGTTGAAATGGCCAAAGCACATGGACTAGCGGCAACTAGGGCAGCCATAGAGCGATAAAAACTATCCTGCCAGGTTTCATCTACCACCAGAAATGCGAAGTTCATGAGTACAATTAGTATGAGTACTGCGGGAACGTAATATTTTTCAAATTTATCGGTAAGTAGCTGTGTTGGTGATTTCTTTTCCTGCGCCTCCTGAACCATATTAATGAGTCGGTTCAAGGTTGAATCTTGCGATTCTTTGATCACTTTAATTTCAATACTATTATCTCCATTAATAGTTCCTGCATAAACCCTGCTCTTTTCGGGAATATCAGAATCTGCAGAAAATTCATCTTCAGGATTTTTAACCGGTTCTTTATCTACAGGGATACTTTCTCCTGTTATGGGCGCCTGATTGATACTGGTTTTACCTTTGATAAGAACACCATCAGCACTCACGGCAGAATTTGGTTTAATGCGAATGATATCAGCAATTCTTAAGGCTTCAATACCAACCTCAACAAAAGAATCACCTTCTTTTCTCATAGCGATCTTTGGAGATAACTTAGTCAAAGATTCAATAGACTTCCTGGCTTTTGCCATAGCGAGATGTTCCAGCGAATGCCCAAGGCTGAAAAGAAATAATAACAAAGCACCTTCTGCCCACTTATTTAAAAGAGCTGCACCAACTGCGGCAACCAGCATTAAAAAATCGATCTCAAACCTACCTTTAGAAATCTCCGTTATAGCTTCTTTAAGAGTATAATAACCACCAAGAATATAAGAAATCAGGTATGGTACCAGGATATATATGAAGCTGAGAGCTGAAAATTTATCAAGTAAAAACCCGATAAGTAGAAATACACCACTACCTACAGCAAAGATCAGCTCGGTCCTCTCGCCAAAAATTCCATGACTATGTTCACAACTGCCGTGATTATGTCCAGACATTCAAATCAGAGTTTAGAATTATTAAACTTACAGACTAATCTGTAAACCAGGCACTAAGTTAAGATGAATTTAATGCAATCTTAGTGCATTAAATCTTACTGCATTTTTCACAGGTTCCTTTAATCACAAGGTTGATATCCTGTGTTATAAATCCTTTTGGCAGGCTGATATGCGGAATTTTATGATCGGTAAGGCAAAGCGTTTCATTACAATTTGTACAATGAAAATGCAGGTGAAGGTCCTGCGCGTTTGAGGAATTAGATTCCGGTAGGTCTAAGGCATATTTAGGAACACCAGTGCCATCATCTATCTGGTGAACGATTCCGTTCTTTTCAAATGTCTTAATAGTTCTATATAAGGTAGTTCTTTCAGATCTATCAAAACCGGCTTCAATATCATTTAGAGTAACTGCCACACTTTTGTCGCGTAAAAACTTATATATCAACAAACGAATAGCTGTTGGGCGAACCTTATGCTTTGTCAGAACCAATTCAATATCATTCATATAAAAGTCTTATCATACAAAGTTAGGTGGAATTGCAAAAAAATAAAACCGCTACTAACAAAGTAACGGTTTTGAAAAACAAGTTCTAACAATAATAATATAAACTTAAGTGCAGCATTTACAAACTTTCACCTTGGCCAGCTGTAGTTCGTTCTTTGCTGTTTCCATTGCGAGATTCCCATTGGGAAACATCCCAATATATATTCTTCCCAGAATATCTGGAAGACTCTTGCAGGTTTCGGCATGAACCCTAATCACTCCATAAGCGTCGGGTTGCTTTCCTGAATAGTAAAATTTCATGCGGCAATTTATCTCATTGCCTATTCTGAGAATACGGTAATTCGTAAATATTTTGACCTATTTCGTAATTAAATGTTAAAAGTACAGGTCTAAAATTGGGAAGTTTAAAACCTTCTATAATCCTTTTAACTGAATCGCCCAGAAACCAATAATGAGGATAAGAGATATAAACATCCCGCCGAATATCATTAGTAATCCTCGGTTTTCAACTTTCATATTATTGATCTCCTCGTTGAAAAATTCTTTTTCAACCTTTTCCATTTTCAGATAATTATCCACACCAAACTTGGATGCGACTCTACCTTTAGGAGTTAAACGTATTTCTCCTTTTCTGGTAATTTCAATTAAATCGTTTTCGCGTAGGGTATTGATAAAATTAACCGAAGTATTCTGTCTTAATTCTGACACCATCATACCCTCCTGGAAGTTCGCTGCTGCTTTGATTGTTGTATCCATATTAACACTTCATTAACTTTTTAGTAACACTAATTAACAACTTAAAAAAGAAAAATCAAAATGAAATCGGTGAGGATTTATCAACAGAGTTAGAGCAACATAAAATGAATTTTTAGGGAGATTTAATTCTTTTTACGCCATTCAAATTTTAATTGTTTGGAATACAGTTAATTAATTCTACACAATTAAGAGAGCGAAGGAAAGAACAAATTCTTTGGAATTACTAAAATAGGTACAAATGATCAGAACTTTAACAAATATGGGGGTAATAGGAATTTTTTTTGATCTCAAACAATGGAATTTTAAAAAAAAATTCTGCTCTATCATTATGATAATATTCTTTGTTCGTACATGATACCATCAACAATCCTTTGTTTAATTAAAATGCGCATAAGCCTGTTAAAGTTTCACTGAGATTAAAATCATTATTTGAAACAGATGATGTGAAGGAAGTTAGAATTTATTTCTCTACTTAAGATAAGCCCTATGAGTCACAGGAGTTTCAAGTTTTGACTTCAGATGGACAGGAAGCAGGGGGCGTATTTAAAATTAGCAGCTAAAAGATCTTTAATATATCCATAGATTTTTTGAAGCATCAAATAATCAAGTCTCTTCTAATGGAATATAAAATATGATCCTGATTCTGCCTTTTTTAGCAAGCTCTCTGGTATTAAAGACAGATCAAATATTCGGATGAAGTTTTTATCCTAAATTTGGCCCTACTAAATACAGTATGAAAAGAACTTTAGTAAGATATAGAAATACTGCTTTTGGAAGATTTGTTTTTCGCAATCAAAAGTACGCCCCCATTCTATTTTTTATGGGTGGTTTTATTTTTGATACCCTGACCTTAGGCCGAATAGATCGTGTATATGATACGGTGGTACTTTGTTCGCATATGACCTTATTATCCATTACGCTTTATTTGTATAATATAGTGGATGAAAACAAATGGGGAGGTACTTTTATCGAACGTTATTCCGAATATTTTCCGCTAGCCATACAGTTCTTCTTTGGCGCACTTTCAAGTGCTTTTGTCATCTATTTTTACAGAAGTGTGTCCATGTCCAGAACGATGTTTTTTTTCATACTGCTGGTAACACTATTATTTGCGAACGAATTCCTTAAAAAGAAGATCTCTAACAAATACCTTCAGTTTAGTGTTTATTTTTTTATAAGTTTTACCTTTTTCGCCTTTATTATTCCTACGCTGATCAAGGAAATGAACACCTTTATTTTTATCATTTCGGGGCTCATAAGTTTGGGGTGTACGCTAGCACTCATCACTTTTATTTACAGTTCAAGTCCAGGCGCAAGAGCTGAGATAAATCTAAAAATACTGATTAGTCTTATCCTTTCTATCTATATAACGATTAATGTTTTTTACTATTTCAATCTTATCCCACCAGTACCTTTGGCCATGGATACCGGATTGGTGGCTCACGATGTGCGAAAAATAAATAATGAATACATCGTTACTTACGAGAAGAACCCATGGTATATATTCTGGCGCAGACATGACACCAATTTTCATCACCAGGCAGGTGAAAGAGTTTATGTGTTCACTTCTGTTTTTGCGCCTACAGATCTAAAAAAGGCCATTTTTCATAGGTGGAAATGGTACAATCCTGAAATCAGGAAATGGGAAGTTACTGATGATATTGATTTTGAAGTTGCCGGTGGGCGTGATCGTGGTTTCCGTGGATATACCTATAAAAATAACCTTAAGGAAGGCCAATGGAAAGTTGAAGTAATTACAGAAGAGGAACTGATACTTGGTATTGTGGATTTTGAAATTAAAAGTACTTCTGAAACTAGTAAAAGAGGATTGGCAAAGAAATCGTTTTAATTGTTTTGCTCCAATTATAAAATACCTGGTTAATTTTAAAGAACTTCACAGAAAAAACATCAAAGCACTCGACGACCAAAAACTTGTTATTCCTTCAAAATATGTCATTAAGGTTACTAGATTAATGTTAATGCTAACAGAAGATGATTTATTTTGGGAGGATGTCGAGAAGCACTCTTATTTCTTGGGCATAAAATGGCGAGCAACCCAGTATCTAACTGAGCTACCTTAAAATACTATTGCGGGTTTAATAGCGCACAAATATTTCATTAGACGATATAAGTCATATTCTACGCAAGAATTTAACTGGGGATTCGTAGGTAATTACAAACTCCGGAACGATAATGTTGCTTTATCAGAAAATGCATACCAGCTTCATAAAGCTTTTTTGGAACTGGTTGATTAAATGTTGACTAAAAAACTTATCTAAAACAAAAAAGCCCCTGCGATTGCAGAGGCTTTAAGTACTCGGAGCGGGACTTGAACCCGCACGACCGTTGCTGGTCATTGGATTTTAAGTCCAACGTGTCTACCAATTCCACCATCCGAGCGTAAATTTATAAATGAGCGAAAAACGGGATTCGAACCCGCGACCTCCACCTTGGCAAGGTGGCGCTCTACCAACTGAGCTATTTTCGCGATTTTTAAGAACATTGCAACTCCTGCCGTAGCGCTTGTTGCGGAGGCAAATTTAAGACAAATCTTATAATGGCAAAGAATTTTTTAAGAAAAAAGCAGCAGGAAAATCTATAATCTTAAACCCGCACTTCTTATCCCTTCAAAATGAGATAAGAGCACCTGAATTTTCAATGTTTAAATAACATCAAAAAAAGAAAAAGCTGAAAATTTTCTATTGTTTCTTATTGATAGAAAGCATTCGTTTGATCTCATTAAGCTTCATCAAAGCTTCTACGGGAGTTAATGTATCTATATCTATCCCCAGTAATTCCTGCTTAAGATCTTCCAATAAAGGATCGTCCAGATTAAAGAAACTCAATTGCATTTCATCTTCCGCAGATCTTTTCAATATTTCCCCCGAGTCTTCCATAGAATGCGATGCTTCTAGTTTCGCCAGGATCTTATTTGCTCTGTGCAATACCATTTGAGGCATTCCGGCCATTTTTGCGACATGTATCCCAAAACTATGTTCACTCCCTCCCGGTACAAGTTTCCGTAGAAAAAGTACATTATCCTTTAGTTCCTTCACAGAAACATTGAAATTCTTTATCCTGTTAAATGTCTCACACATTTCATTTAATTCATGATAATGTGTGGCAAATAGTGTTTTTGGCTTAGCAGGATGTTCGTGTAAATATTCACTAATGGCCCAGGCGATGGAAATCCCATCATAAGTACTGGTACCGCGGCCAATTTCATCCAGTAAGACCAAACTACGGTCTGAAATATTATTCAGAATACTGGCAGTCTCATTCATTTCTACCATAAAGGTAGATTCTCCCATAGAGATATTATCACTGGCTCCAACTCTGGTAAAGATCTTATCTACAAGCCCAATTTCAGCAGCAGTAGCCGGAACAAAACTTCCCATTTGTGCCATTAGCACAATTAAAGCTGTCTGCCTTAAAATAGCCGATTTACCACTCATATTAGGTCCGGTGATCATAATGATTTGTTGCTCTTCCCTATCCAGATGAAGATTATTGGTCACATAAACTTCCCCAGGCGGCAATTGCTTTTCTATAACCGGGTGTCTTCCATCTTCAATATCTAAACCATAAGAATCGGCGATTTCTGGTTTAGAATAATTTTCAGCCTGCGCCTGTTGTGCAAATGAGCAAAGACAATCCAACCTGGCGATCAATCTCGCATTCTGCTGTACCGGGTCTATATATTCTCCCATCCAGGTGATAAGCTTTCCAAAGAGTTCCTGCTCTAGTTGCTGGATCTTCTCTTCAGCTCCAAGTATTTTGGATTCATATTCCTTTAATTCCTCAGTGATGTATCTTTCAGCATTTACAAGAGTCTGCTTACGCGTCCATTCTTCAGGAACTTTGTCTTTATGGGTATTCCTAACCTCAATGTAATAACCATAAACATTATTATTACCGATCTTTAAAGATGAAATTCCGGTAGTTTCCGTTTCCCTCTTGATCATATTATCGAGGTAATCCTTTCCGGAAAATGCAATAGCTCTAAGATCGTCCAATTCTTTAGAGAAGCCTTTTGCAATGACATTCCCCTTTTGAAGATTTACAGGCGCATCTTCACTGATACTTTCCGAAATTTTCTGCCGCAGGAGATCACAGGAATTAAGATTATCACCAATGACCTTTAGAGCATCGTTATCGCAATTCGCCGATAACTGTTTTACCGGAATAATCGCATTCAGGGAATTCTTAAGCTGATTTACTTCACGCGGACTTATTCTTTGAGTTGCCACCTTCGAAATCAATCTCTCCAGGTCACTTATCTCACGAATTTGGTCCTGGATATCTGCCAGTTTTTCCGGGTTTTTTATAAGAAAATCAACCACTTCCAGACGCTTATTGATCATTTCTGCATCTTTAAGCGGAAGAGCAAGCCATCTTTTTAAAAGTCGGCCACCCATTGGAGAGATCGTTTTATCTATCACATCCAGCAACGTTACCGCATTTGCTGCGGTAGAATGATATAATTCAAGGTTTCTAATCGTAAATCTGTCCATCCAGACATACTGCTCTTCAGCAATTCGATTTATGGAACTAATGTGCTGTAACCTATGATGCCTGGTTTCTGCCAGGTAATAGAGAACGGCACCGGAAGCGATCACTCCTTCATCCAAATGGTCTACACCGAAACCTTTAAGCGATTTAGTCTGAAAATGTCCATTCAGAGTTTCTTCAGCATAATCTGTTTTAAAGATCCAATCGTCGAGGTAAAAACAATGCAGATCCTTCCCGAAGCTATCGCTGAATTCTTTTTTAAATTTTTTCTGAACAAGGATCTCACTCGGCCCGAAATTCTGAAGTAATTTATCAATATACTCACGATTTCCCTGGGCACACAAGAATTCACCTGTAGACACATCCAGGAAAGAAACTCCAAGATTCTTTTTTCCGAAGTGAACGGCGCAAAGAAAGTTGTTAGATTTACTCTGAAGTATATCATCGTTCATCGCTACACCAGGAGTCACCAGCTCGGTCACCCCACGCTTTACGATGGTCTTGGTCATTTTAGGATCTTCCAGTTGATCACAGATCGCCACGCGCTGGCCGGCTTTAACCAGTTTTGGTAAATATGTGTTTAGTGAATGATGCGGAAATCCTGCAAGTTCGGTTCGCTCTCCACCATTATTACGATTGGTTAGAACTATATTTAAAATTCGTGCTGCCTTGACCGCGTCTTCACCAAAAGTTTCATAGAAATCTCCAACCCTAAAAAGCAACATCGCATCGGGATATTTGAGCTTGATGCTGTTATACTGCTGCATTAAGGGAGTGACTTTCTGAGATTTCTTTGCTGCCAAGGTTGAGATATTTTGTTGGTCGCTAAAGTAAGTAAAGTATCCTATTCAAGTAAAGTGCAGAAACTTCAATTTTTGATTGTTCGCAAACTCCTATTGATATCCCGCAGCCTGAAGGTTGAAAAGTTCCGCATACAATTTATCATTTTCCATAAGTTCCAGGTGCGTTCCAATTTCAAGCACAGCTCCGTCCTTCAAGACCATGATCCTGTCGGCAATTCTTACGGTACTGAAACGGTGAGAAATGATCACTGCTGTTTTCCCTTCAGTTAGTTTTATAAAGCGCTGAAATGCTTCTGTTTCTGCTCTTGCATCTAATGCAGATGTAGGCTCATCAAGCACCAAAACCTCAGCATCCTTCATATATGCCCTTGCGATTGCGATCTTTTGCCATTGCCCGCCGGAAAGATCTTTCCCATGCTTGAATCTTTTTCCTAATGGCTGATTGTAACCTAACGGAAGATCGCCAACAACTTCCTGCGCCAGACTCTTTTCTGCTGCTCCATCAATCCTTTCCTGGTTATTTATCTGCTCAATTTCACCCATGGCGATATTCTCTCTAAGGGTCAGTTCAAATTTTACGAAATCCTGGAAGATCACTCCAAAATACTGCCGGTAAGCTGCCTGGTCGTATTTATTAATAGATATTCCGTCAAGAAGAATTTCTCCTTCACTTGGTTCGTAGAATTGTAATAGCAATTTGATAAGCGTGGTTTTCCCAGCGCCATTTTCTCCAACAAAGGCTAGCTTTTCCCCTGCCCTAAGTTCAAAATTGATATTTCTAACCACCCATTTTTCAGACTTTGGATATTTAAAACCAACATTTCTGAATTCGAATCCTTTTTCGATTTTCTCAGGCAGATCCAGTTTTCCGTCTGTGCTGCTTTCTTCAAAGGCCAGGTCCAGAAATTCAAAATAATCCTGGAGGTATAAAGCACTTTCAGTAATCGCGGTAAACCTGGTAAAGAAACCCTGTAATTTTGATCTAAGCCTGTTGAATGAACCTGAAAGAAAAGTAAGATCACCTAAACTGAAAATCCCGGCAACCGTTCTGAAAATTATAAAAATATAAGCTCCATAATAGGCTCCGGTACCAATCACATTAAAGAAGGATCCCCAACTGGCGCGCTGTTTTGCCAGCCTTTTACTTTGTAAATAATATTTATCTGAAAGGCCTTTAAAACGATCGGCCAGGTAATTTGATAAGCCGAATAACTTCACTTCTTTTGCTGTTACATCACTGGCACCGGCATAGCGCAAATAATCCAGCTCACGCCTCTCCTGCGTCCAGCTTCTGGCCAGTGAATAACTGGTTCCGCTGAATTTGATCTCGTTGATGATCGTTGGAATTATGGAAACTACAAGTAAAATAATAAGCCAGGGCTCAAAAGCCACTACCCCGGCCAGAAGTGAAATAATAACAATAACATCTTCACCCTGGGTTAATATATTAGACATCAATCCAACTCTTCCGGTGGTTTGCTGCCTCGCTCTTTCGAGTTTATCATAGAATTCAGAATCTTCCAGCTGATCCAGGTTCAATTCTGAGGTCTTTTTTATAATTCTAACCGATGTGTCTATAGAGTATTGATCGCCAAGCAATGCATCACTTAGACTAATACCCCGACTTAGCAAATCTGAGATGATCGCCAGCCCAAATTCAGCTGCTACAAGCAACCACAACTTGTCAAGGTCTTTAGTTTCAGCAGCGATCTGGACAACTACCTCGTCTATGATCAGTTTTCCCAGCCAAAGCATAACTACCGGAAGTATGGCATTCAGTATCCGGCCTGTAACATTCGCATAGAATAATACCGGATTAACTTTTCGGATCTCTTTAAAGAATCTTGGAATGAACTTCAGGGAAGCGAAACTTTCCTTAAAATTGATATTATTGGTTTCGAAGGATTTTTTAGGTCTTGGCAAGCTTTCAAATTTAAATTCACTGCAATTTAAGACAATCTCAAATTAAGCCTTTCCTCTGTCGTTATTAAGCACTGAACATTTCAGAAAGAAGAAAATGACACCAAATAGATGCCATTTTCCCCTTCAACTAATTAACAAAATAATACCTAAGTCATGTTTTTCCTTAGCTTTTAAAACGTCTTAGAATTACTGAAATTTTCATCATATAAATGTGGCCACCACGTAATATACAACGATGATTAGCAAAAAAATAAACTGCACTGCCAGGAATTTTAAAGCCTTCTGAACATTCCTGAATTTCAGGTTTGCAATCTTGGCATTGATGAAAATCTGCTGCCCCAATTGATCGAATAACTGATCTTCATCTATACTAATTGAAAAAAAGGTTTTTGAAAATTCCTTAATATCTCCAAACTTCGTGATCACATCTCCGAAGAAAAAAATGTTCTTATCATATTTAGATTCTATCCTAGGCATAAAACACCTGATGCTATAATAAATGGAAGCCACCGCGCAACTAAACCAGACGGCCAGTAATATGTAAATGATCGTATCGTCATCGAAATGATCCAAAACCAGGCTGATGTTCTGGTAGACAAAATTCAACAGGATCCCGTAAAAGGACAAAATTAGCCCTGCTTTTATCTCTGAAGCTTTGATCAGGCTGGACACATAGCTAATACTACCCCAATAATGATCAATAAGATCATCTGTATGCTTATTCTTTAAATGAGTGGAGGGTTTATTATCTGGTGTATCCATAGGCTGAGCTTCAGAAAATTTGATTACCTATATTTATTCTAGTAAAGTATATTATTTAGTATCTTGTCTAAAGTATTTTCCATCTGATTGAATTTTTTATCTGAAAAGAATACCTCGAACATTTCCTTTCTCAAATTCACCAGCTCCTTATGTGAATATTCATGTAACACCAGGTTATCCTGAATTTTTTCCAGGCTTTCATCCTCGCTATCCTTCGCAAATTCCTGGTAGAGTCTTTCAAAAGTGTCTTTATCAGTCTTTGTTTTAATCACCTCTAACTCTTCATTAGTAATATTGGAATCGGCATTAGCGCACAGCATTAAAATATAGATCTGGAGTTCAGATTTTGTCCATTGCTCTAGCTTATCTTTCATAAATTCATTTTTTGGTTGGTAATTTTAAGTCGAATCAAATAAAAGATGGGATTTTTAAATCCCATCTTTCCATATAAGCTTAACGAGGTTCATTCTCTACGTGCCATTGTATTCTCCCATGCTTCTACATAGGTCATGAATTCATCTAATTTCGCCATGGCCTTATCCTGCCCTCCGGCAATTTTAGACATAGATTCCATCCATTTTACATCACCCGGAGTTGTTTTCCAGTTCAATGTTTCAATGCCGTCTTCCATATCCCAAATCACCATCATATCATATTTTCCCATCGGAAAATTATAGGCTACAGGTGGATCTATTCCTGCATCCTGGTCTGCCTTAGCAAAATAATTCTCAATAATACTCATCGCGGGACCTTTTTTCATCGGTTTGAATTTGATGTAAGAAATGCTGACCCATTGCGGATTCTCATACTTTTCAGCTTTCATTTCCTGAGAAAAGCTGAAGCTGCAAGCGAATAGAAATACTAAGACTGCAATTGTTGTTTTGAAAAATTTCATAATGATTGGTTTTAGTTAATAACTGAACCATAACAAAAACAAGCGTCTGTGTGAAATAGGGGGAAATAAGTATTCTAATTTAGTAAAAAAATACTAAAGTTTTGAATAACAGTATATTATAAAAATTAAAATAATACTTCAAATTTCTATTTTTGCGGAATGGAAAAGAGAAAATTACGCAATAGCGAACTGGACAGGAAAAGCGTAAATGAGTTTAAAGAAGCCAAAAAAACTCCTATAATCGTAATCCTGGATAATGTAAGAAGCCTGAATAATATAGGTTCGGTTTTTCGCACCGCTGATGCTTTTCTAATCCAGAAAATTTATCTCTGCGGAATCACGGCGCAGCCACCGCATAAGGATATTCAAAAAACCGCTTTGGGTGCGACTGAAACTGTTGCCTGGGAATATGTTGAAGACAGCCTGGAACTTGTTGAAAAGCTAAAGTCTGAAGAAATTAAGGTTTATTCTATCGAGCAAGCAGAAGGCGCCATTATGCTCAATGATTTCAATCCTGATAATGATAAGATATGCGCTGTAGTTTTTGGCAACGAAGTAAAAGGAGTGCAGCAGAAAGTGGTATCAAAAAGCGATGGAGTTATTGAGATACCTCAACTTGGAAGTAAGCATTCACTGAACATTTCAGTAAGTACGGGTGTTGTTCTTTGGGACCTGTTCTCTAAGCTAAACCTGAAAAATACTTAACTAACCGCTTTATCAATTTCTGAAAGAAGCCATAAATAGTCTTTTCTATTAGAAACAAAGTCCAGGCCTGAAATATCTATCACCTGCACTTTCATGTTACTTTGAGACTTTATAAAATTCAGGTAGCTTTTATTGATATTAATCAAATATTCCGGCTGGATATTCTGTTCGTAGTCTCTTCCTCTTTTCTTGATATTCTCAAGTAAGCGCTCTGTATTCTGATACAAATAAATATAAAGCTCCGGCTTTACCAACTCTTTGTACATCAAATGAAAGAGCTTGTGATATAGAGAATATTCATCTTCGTGCAGCGTGATCTTTGCAAAAATCAATGATTTGAACACATCATAATCTGAAATCACAAAATCTTTAAATAGATCATATTGAGCAAGATCATCTGAAAGTTGCTGATATCTATCAGCTAGGAAAGACATTTCCAGAGGAAAGGCATAGCGCTCTTTATTCTCGTAAAATTTTGGCAGAAAAGGATTATCCTTAAAACGTTCCAGGATGAGCTTCGCATTAAAATCTTCAGAGATCATCGTGGAAAAACTCGTTTTTCCCGCTCCAATATTTCCTTCTACCGCAATATAATTACAGGCTGGAAAATTATAATTAAAGGCTGGTTTTTTTAATTCTTCGGTAGTAATTGAAATTTGCGAAGTGTCTGCAGTTTCCTTTAAAAGCTGACTTATTTTTTTTCCGGAAACAGGATGTTTTTCTGAACCGGCAATATCATTCAGCGGCTTCAAAACAAAACTTCTATCAGGGATTCCGGGATGTGGAATTCTAAGAGAATCGGTTTCTATTAGTTCCTCTTCGAAAAGTAAAATGTCAAGATCTATAGTTCTGTTCTGATAATTTTCAGCATCAGATCTTTCTCTTCCTAATTCGGTTTCTATAGATAAAAGTTCAGTTAGAATTTGCTGAGGTTCCAGTCTTGTAGAAACAGAAATACAGGAATTCAGAAATGAATTTCCTTCAAATCCCCAGGCTGGTGTTTCATATATCTTTGAAACTTCAAGGATCCAACCAATATTTTCATGTATCTTTTCAAGGGCTTGTTGCATGAAACCAAGGCGGTTACCGAGGTTACTTCCCATTGCTATTATTACTGTTCTAGGGGATTTCAAAGCGAATTAAGAAAATTTTAATAGGTAGCGCCAAATAATTTCACAGCAAATTAAGCAAAACAAAAGCACATACTATTAATTTTGATAAAAGACTTAATAACAAAATTTGGCAAAACTCTACCCAAAAGATAAGCTTAAGGCTCAGCAAATTTATTTGGTCTTAAGTGCGCTTTTTATCGCTTCACTGGTCGTATCTAACCTCATCTTTCAAAAGTTTTTTTACTGGGATTTTTTCGGACTATATACTTTTGAGATTTCAGTTGGGATATTACCATACCCGATAACCTTTTTAATAACAGATATTATCAGCGAGGTTTATGGTAAAAAGAAAGCAAACCTGGTGGTTACCACCGGAATTTTCGCGTCGTTCTTTTCCTTATTGATCGTTTACACAGCAGATGCAGTCCCGGCCACGGCATGGTCTCCAATAAGTGATTCATTATTTGAAAAGGTTTTTGGAGCTACGGCTATCGCGGTATTTGCCTCTATGGTTGCCTATTTGCTGGCGCAATACATAGATATACAGTTATTCCATTTCTGGAAAAGACTTACTAAAGGTAGGCATCTCTGGTTGCGTAATAATTTTTCGACTTTCCTGTCGCAATTCGTAGACACTTTTTCGGTCTTGTTTTTGCTCTGTAGCTTTGGAAAGATCGACTGGGAATTATTTGGCGGACTGTTGCTTAGTGGATTTTTATTCAAAGTACTGGTTGCGGCGCTGGATACACCGTTTTTATATGCGGCAGTTTACGGTTTGCGAAGAATGTTCAAACTTAAACCTGCAGAAGAACTCAAATTTGAAGCTGTTTAAAGCAGCTAAAAATAAATTTTATATAAGATGAAAAAGGCTTTAAAAATTTTCGGATTTATCATCCTTACTATTATCATCCTATTGGTAGTAGCTCCTTTCGTTTTTGAATCACAGTTAAAAGACCTTGTGAAGAAAACATTGAACGATAACCTGAACGCACAGGTAGATTTTGAAGATATAGACTTGAGCATGTTCAGAAGTTTTCCGCAGGCGACTTTGGTGATCGAAGATCTAAGCATCATTAATAATGAACCTTTTAAAGGAGATACGCTGGCTATTGGTGAAGAAGTTACTTTGGAAATGTCTGTTAAAGAACTTTTCAAAAGCAGCGATGAACCTAAAAAAATAGATCAGCTTACATTGAACAATGCATTTATCAATATAAAAGTTGATTCCCTCGGAACTGCCAATTACGACATTGCTGTAGAGGACACTACCACTACAGGTTCTGAAAGCACGCCTTTCAGCCTAGATCTGAAGCATTACGAGATCAATAATTCCAGGGTAAAATATGACGACAGGAATTCAAAAGTTTCCTTAGAAGTTAAGAATTTGAATCATGAGGGAACCGGTGATTTTTCATTAGATCAGTCTGAACTGGATACTTATTCAGAAGCTTTGGTTTCGCTTGATTATGACGGAGTGAATTATCTAAATCAAAATGAAATTAGCCTTGATGCCGTTTTCCAGATGGATCTTGAGAACATGAAATATACTTTCCTCGAAAATGAAGCAAGGGTAAATCAGTTGCCGTTGACTTTTGACGGTTATGTACAGGTGAATGATGAGGATACTGAAATGGATATCACTTTTAAAACACCTTCTTCAGACTTTAAAAACTTCCTGGCGGTGATCCCAGAAATTTATGCGAAGAATATTGAAAATGTAGAAACCAAGGGAGATTTTGTAGTGAATGGTAGAATTTTCGGTAAGACTGACGACACTTATATTCCAAAAATGGATATCAAGATCGCTTCGGACAATGCCTCCTTTAAATATCCAGATCTTCCAAAAAGCGTTCAGGATATAAGCCTTGATATGGAAATACTGAATGATTCAGGATTAGCAGAAGAAACTTATATCAATATAAATAACGCAACTTTCAGAATAGACCAGGACAGATTTACTGCTAACGGAAATATTAACAATATCACTGAAAATATGTTGGTTGATCTGGCTTTAAAAGGCACCGTAAATCTTGCAAATATCAGCAAGGCTTATCCACTGGAAATGGAGCAGGATCTCAATGGTATTCTTACTGCTGACATAAAGACGAACTTTGATATGAATTCCATTGAAAAGGAACAGTATCAAAATGTAAAAAGTAGCGGTAAAGCGTCTATAAGGGATTTCAAATACTCTTCTCCTGAAATTCCAAATGAAGTGAAAATCGCCAATGCAGATATGAGTTTTAACCAGGGAAATGTGAACGTGCCTAATTTGAAGATGACCACTGGAAAAACTGATATTTCTGCCTCAGGAACCCTTCAGAATCTAATGGGATTCTTGTTCACAGATCAGCAATTAAAAGGAAATTTCCAGGTGCAGTCTAACACATTTTCAGTTAACGACTTTATGGTTGCTGAAACCGAAGAGATCACTACTACAGATGAAGACGGAAAAGATAAAACGGTTGCAAAAACTACCGGAAAAGAAGCTGTAAAAGTGCCATCCTTCCTGGATATGGAATTAAGGTTTAATGCCAACACGGTACTTTATGATGATCTTGAATTGAAGAATGCAAAGGGTATTTTGGTTATTCGAGATGAAACTGCCAGACTTCAGGATATTTCAACTAATATTTTCAATGGGAGTATTGGTCTTAACGGATTGGTTTCCACTAAGAATGCAACACCTGTTTTTGAAATGGATCTTAACCTGAACTCTCTGGATATCGCATCTTCTTTCGATGGATTAGATTTGATGCAAGGTCTTGCTCCCTTAGCGAAAGCAATCGAAGGTAAGCTTCAGTCAACGATGAGTCTCAAAGGAAATTTAAATGAAGATCTTACTCCTCAATTAACCAGCCTTGCCGGGAATGCCCTGGCTGAACTATTAACTGCAGAGATCAATCCTGAAAAGGCTGAATTATTGTCTAAACTTGATAGTCAGCTGAAATTCATCAATTTTAAGGATATAGACCTGAGCAAGATCAAAACGAACCTGACTTTTACAAATGGAATGGTTCAAATTGCTCCGATGAATTTCAATATCAAAGGAATAGATTTTCAGGTTTCCGGAAGTCACGGATTTGATATGAACATGAACTATGACCTGAAACTGGATGTTCCGGCTAAATATCTTGGTTCTGAAGTGAGTTCTACTCTTGGAAAATTAAGCGGTGAAACTATTGAAAATACTACTGTAGAATTACCTATCGGGATCACCGGAAGTTTCCAGAGCCCGAAGATCAATTTGAATATGCAACAGGCGGTAAATTCACTCACCCAGAAAGTGGTAGCGCAGCAAAAGAAAAATCTTGAAAATAAAGCGGTAGATGCGATCAACGATATTCTTCAGGGTAAGCGAGACCCTAACAAACCATTCAATAAGAATGATACTACTGCGGTGAATTCTCAAAATGCAGATTCGACTGCCACCAAAGCTCCGGTAACTAAAAGAGATTCAATTAACCAATCTCAGCAAAAACAGGTTCAGGATGCAGCGAAAAATATTCTGGGTGGTATTTTAAAGAATTCCAAGAAGAAAACCGATACAACTTCAAATAATTAAAGAAAAAGCAGTCTTAAATTGAGACTGCTTTTTTTATTACTATTAAGTGATTCTGAACTAGTTTCAGGATCTTAAGAGATGCTAAAATAACATTAGCATGACCTAAAATGAAATTTGCTCTAAACCAAAACCTTTAATTCAACTACTAAACCTTCATTCCCGCGGACGTTGAAAACGGTCCCATCCTCAAAAATGAGGTATTGCCCTTTAATGCCTTTCAACTTTCCTTCGTAAAATGGGTTCTTTACCAGATTCAAGGATTTCACTTTCTCCGGAAATTGTATCACCGGGAATTTGATCTCCGTTTCCTTGTTGCTGGCGATAAAATATTGCCTGGCCTCATCAGGTATAAAATCCTTTAATTTCTCTCTTTCCTCTTCAAGGTTAAGATCCACGATATCATTCGTAAGCATTTTACGCCAGTTGGTCTTATCTGAAACATGGTCTTTCAAAGCAACTTCTGTAATTCCGGCTAGATATCTATTAGGCACTTCAACAATTTCTATCGCCTCATGTGCTCCCTGGTCTATCCACCTTGTTGGCAGCTGACTTCTTCTAGTAACTCCAACTTTTACGTCACTTGAATTCGCCAGGTAAACCACGTGTGGTTGTAACTGTGCTTTCTTTTCATATTCAAGGTCACGATCTTCTTCGTCCAGATGCGCTTTACTCAATTCTGGTTTCATGATCCAATCTCCGGCTTGAGGGATCGAGCTAAAACAATCGTAACAAAATCCCTGCCTGTAGATCTTTTTTTCCAGTCCGCAATTTAGACACTGATACCTCAGAAAGTTCAAACTTATTTTTTTGTCTATCAACTGGTTGAAATTGATAAAATCATTATCCCAAATCAGATAATACTGAACTACATCTGTAATTTCCGTTCTCATTTTCCTTAGAACTCCTTCGTATCTCATCTAAATTTTTGTTTTAAGACTGAATGAAATTTTTGCAAGCTTCAAAGTTTCGTTTATTTTTAACCAAATAACCGAACGCCCTTTAAATATAAGCGTTAAAGATAAGAAGAATAATGCCAATTCCATTAGTTAACTCAATAGCCTCATGGTTTCTTAAAAAGAGAATTCATCAGATGGAATTGTTCATAAAGTACCCTCATGAGGTTCAGAATGAATTGCTTAAAGACCTCTTATCTAAAGCAAAAAATACTGAATTCGGGAAGCGATATAATTTCTCAGAGATCAATTCTTATGAGACTTTTAAACAGCGTGTTCCAATTCAGAAATATGAAGATTACCAGGATGTGATAGAGCGCAGTCGTAAGGGTGAGACAAATATTTTCTGGCCTACTCCTATCAGATGGTTTGCAAAATCTAGCGGGACTACAAGTGCTAAAAGTAAATTCATCCCGGTTAGCCAGGATTCATTAGAAGAATGTCATTATGCGGCTGGAAAAGATCTTTTATGTATTTATCTGAATAACAATCCGCAATCTCAAATGTTCACGGGTAAAAGTTTGAGACTTGGAGGAAGTAAAGAGCTTTATCAGGAAAATGGAACGTCCTATGGAGACCTTTCAGCAATTTTGATAGATAATATGCCTTTCTGGGCAGAATTCAGTAGTACACCTAGCAACGAAGTTTCTTTGATGCACGACTGGGAATACAAGATGCAGGCGATCGTTGACGAAACCATTAAAGAAAAAGTGACCAGCCTTGCCGGAGTTCCAAGCTGGATGTTAGTTCTTTTAAATAATGTTTTGGAAACTACAGGTAAGGAAAGTCTTTTTGAAGTTTGGCCGCACCTGGAAGCCTATTTTCATGGAGGGGTGAGTTTTGAACCTTATGCTTCACAGTATCAAAAAATACTTCCTAAAGAAGATTTCAGGTTCTATGAAATCTACAATGCTTCTGAAGGATTTTTTGCCTGCCAGGATCATAATGATACCAAGGACATGCTTTTAATGCTGGATTATGGTATCTTCTACGAGTTCATCCCCATGGACAACTACGGAACCGATGAAGAGATCGCTATCCCTTTAAGTCAGGTTGAAGTTGGAAAGAATTATGCGGTAGTTATCACCACAAATGCCGGACTATGGAGATACAAGATAGGTGACACCGTAAGATTTACAGATGTAAACCCTTACCGAATTAAAGTATCTGGTAGAACGAAGCATCACATCAATGTTTTCGGAGAAGAATTAATTATAGAAAATGCAGAATCAGCACTTAAAAAAGTTTGCCTGGTTACCAATTGTGAAATTATAGATTATACCGTTGCACCTATTTTCATGGAAGGAAAAGAAAAAGGGGCACACGAGTGGATCGTTGAGTTCAAGACTCCACCAAAAGATTTTGACAGTTTTACAAAGCAACTGGACCTGGCATTACAGGAAGTAAATAGCGATTACGAGGCTAAACGTTATAATAATATGACGCTGAATATGCCAAAAGTACACAAGGCCCGGAAAGATCTATTCTACGACTGGCTAAAAAAACATGATAAACTTGGAGGTCAGCATAAGATCCCAAGACTTTCAAATTCGCGCACTTACCTAGAGGAACTGCTGGAAATGGCTTAATCTAATTCTAAAAATATGGCGACAGAAAAAGGTAAAATGCTTGGGCAGCTGCCATATATCGCTTCAGATCCTGAATTATCCAAAGAACGAATCCTTGCTCAAAAAACTTGCTTTCAGATTAATTCAACTTCACCGGAATTGGTTGAAAAGCGAAATGAACTTATGAAAAATATCCTCGGTTCAACTAAAGATAATTTCTATATAGAGCCTCCTTTCCACTGCGATTACGGCTATAATATTTCATTGGGCGAAAATTTCTATTCCAATTATAATCTTATCATTCTGGATTGTGCTGAGGTGAAAATTGGAGATAATGTGATGCTTGCTCCAAATGTGAGCATTTTCACAGCGGGACATCCAATCGACGCTGGAAAAAGAAATGAAGGCTGGGAATATGCTATACCAGTGACCATTGGAAATAACGTCTGGATTGGTGGAAATTCCGTCGTTAATCCCGGAATTAATATTGGTGATAACGTGGTAATTGGTTCAGGAAGCGTGCTCACTAGAGATTTGCCTTCTAACGTGATCGCCGCCGGAAATCCCTGTAAAGTAATTAGAGAAATTACTGAAGAAGACAGGGCATTTTATTTTAAAAAACGCAGATTTTAAAAAAAAATCCGGAAAAGCTTAGCTTCCCGGATTTTATGTATTCTGAAATCTTATTCTATAAGTCTTTTGAAACCTTAGCGACTGCCGCAATCGTTTTGTCCAGATCTTCATAGCTCAATGCTTCACTGATAAACCAGGTTTCATAAGCACTTGGTGCTATGTAAATTCCGTTATCCAGCATTCCGTGGAAAAATTTATTGAATAAGCCAAGATTTGCAGATTTTGCAGCCGAATCGAAATCGGTTACCGGTTCTTTTCCAAAATGAACAGAAATCATTGATCCAACTCTATTTATTGTGAAATCAACTTTATTTTCCGTCAGAACTTTTTCCATTCCTTCGTGAAGATATTTGGTCTTTTTCTCAATGCTTTCAAAGATCTCTCTTTTAGAATCAAGTTCTGTCAGCATCGCTAATCCGGCAGCCATCGCCAAAGGATTTCCGCTTAAAGTCCCAGCCTGGTAAACAGGTCCTACGGGCGCCAGGTAATCCATAATTTCATTACGTGCTGCGAAAGCACCAACCGGCAATCCACCGCCGATCACTTTTCCGAAACAAACAATATCTGCCTTTACTCCTGCTCTTTCCTGAACTCCTCCGGCCGCAAGTCTGAAACCTGTCATCACCTCATCAAAAACCAGTAAAATTCCGGTTTCATCACAAATCTTTCTCAGTCCTTCCAGGAAACCTTCCGCAGGTGGGATACATCCCATATTTCCGGCAACAGGCTCTAAAATAATACAGGCGATCTCATCCTTATTAGCTTCAACCAGCTCCTTTACATTTTTAAGATCATTATATTTTGCCAGTAGTGTGTCTTTGGCAGTTCCCTGAGTAACTCCCGGGCTATTAGGACTTCCGAAAGTCACCGCTCCACTTCCCGCTTGAATTAGGAAAGAATCACTATGGCCGTGGTAGCAACCAGCGAACTTGATTATCTTTTCTTTCCCGGTAAATCCTCGAGCCAGACGAACTGCACTCATGCAGGCTTCAGTTCCGGAATTCACCATTCTTATCTTATCTATATTCGGAACCATTTTAACAGCAAGTTCCGCGATCTTCGTTTCAATTTCCGTAGGAGTTCCAAAAGAAGTTCCTTTTCTGGCTTTTTCAACAACCGCATCAATAACAGGTTTATGAGCATGTCCTAAAATAAGCGGACCCCAGGAATTGATATAATCGATTAATTTATTTCCGTCTTCATCATACAAATAAGCACCTTCAGCTTTTTCTACAAAAATTGGCTCTCCACCTACAGCTTTAAAAGCTCTCACCGGGGAATTCACCCCGCCAGGGATCACCTTTTGCGCTTCTGCGAATAACTGACTACTTCTTTTATAAATCATAAAATCTTGTCTTCTCTATTTTACACTTAGAACCTGGCCGATAGAAATCGTATTTCCATTAAGGCCGTTCATTTTTTTTATTTCGTCTACGGAAGTGTTATACTTTTTGGAAATTGAATACAAAGTATCTCCCTTTTGCACCACATGAGTTTCATTACTTTCTGGTGTTTTTTCCACATATCGTGGCGCGGCAATTCTTGCAGATCCTGAATCGAACTTATAAAGTTCGTATCGCTCTATAAGATCAATAAGTTTGTCGGGGTATCGGCGATCTGTAGCATAACCTGCTTTTCTTAAACCTTTTGCCCAGCCTTTGTAATCATCGGGATCAAGCTCGAAAAGCTCTGAATACCTTCCTCTTCTGGAGAGAAATAAGGAATGATCGCGATAAGAATATTTGGCGTGTTTATATTTTCTGAAACATTCTCCACGACGATCGTCGTCATGATAAACTTTTTCACCATTCCAGTCATGGCACTTAATTCCGAAGTGGTTATTGGCCCGTCTGGTCAATTCACCATTTCCAGCACCAGATTCCAAAATTCCCTGTGCCAGCGTAATACTTGCCGGAATCTTATATAATTTCATTTCTTCCTGGGCGATCGGTGCGTAATCTCTAATGTAATCCTCTATCCTGTAGTGATAGGTTTTGGGAGGTAATTTCTCTTTAACATCATCAACTACTTCTGCCGGAGTTTCACGGTTCTCTTCTCCCCGGTTGTCCATTTCAACATCATCTTTCTTCCTGGTCACCACTTTCTTTTTACTTCCGCAAGAAGCAGCAAAAATAATGATCATTAAAAGAGCTAAAAGGCTTGTGATTTTCATATTAATACTCGATTTGAGGCAGATCTTTTTTCTTTAACAACCGGTTCATTCCTTCTATTCCCTGCAGTCCGCCGGTATGGATTGCAAGTATCTTAGAATTTTCAGGAAAATATCCCTGTTTAACAAGGTCAAAAATACCAAAAACTAATTTTCCTGTATAGACAGGATCCAATATGATTTTATATTTTTTGCTGAAATCATTCATAAAATTAATCAGATCTGCATTCACCCTGGCATATCCTCCAAAATGATAATCCGGTATTATTTCCCAATTATCTGAATTCACCGATTTAGAAATTTCATCTTTCAGATAATCAGTTTTTAGAGATGAAAAACCTAGAACTTTCTGACTTCCATTTGCTGAATTGATCAAACCGGATAAAGTTCCGCCGGTACCAACCGAAGAACAGATATAGTTAAAGTCATCGTCCTGTTTCGATAATATTTCCTCACAACCTTTGATCGCCAGATCGTTGGTTCCACCTTCCGGAATTATATATGCCTCCGGGTATTTCAGTTTCAGGTTTTCTAAATAGTCTTCCGAATCCTTTTTTCTGTATTCTTCGCGACTGATAAAATCAAATTTTATTCCGCAGGAACTGGCATATTTAAGTGTAGGACTCCATTTCTCTTCAGAATCTGTTAGCTCTTCCCCTCTTACAACAGCAATCATTTCAAAACCCAATATTTTTCCAGCAGCTGCAGTAGCCGAAATATGGTTGGAATGGGCACCGCCAAAAGTCAGAATCTGTCTTTTTCCAAGCTCTTTCGCTTGCAGCAGGTTGTATTTTAATTTGCGGAATTTATTTCCTGAAACTTCAGGATGCAGTAAATCTTCCCTTTTAATATAAAGCTGAATACCTTTATCGAATTCGGCTACAAATTGATTCGGGGTATTTTGAGAAATTGCATTTTCAAATAAGTCCTGCATAAATGCAAAAATACCTATTGAATTTCAGAATGAATAAAATCTCGAAGAAATCGTTTTCCTTAACTTGATTCAGGATCTAATAGAAGCTGAATCAAGTTCAGCTTGACGAAAAATTACATAAATTTCAGAAAAGCCCAGAATGATCTTTTCTTCAAATATTTAAGATCTGCTTCTCTTCTATAAGCCTCGCGTTCAAAACTTATATTTCTGTAGGCCAGCATTCCGTCGCGGCAATCTATATAGCGAACAAAGAATTCTATCGCATACCACACATAAAAGAAAATGACCAGAAGTTCGAGTTGTTGCCTTAAATGTATTTTTTCATGATTAAGGAAATAATCATCTTTCTTCAGCTGCTTACTTTCCAGTATGACAAAGGGCCACAAACTTATACCCTTAAACCTACCCGAAAGCAACCTTTTGTTGACGATCAAAATCATGCTTTCAAGATAAGAAATTGTATTTTAGCCTCATGAATTTTCAGAAAAAAAGAATCCCGATAGAGGACGGAGACTACTACCTTACTCCTGAAGGCTACCGCTGTTTTACTGAACAATATCACCTGAAACGAGGTTATTGCTGTGAAAGCGGATGCCGGCATTGCCCCTACGGATATAACAAAAAAACCAACTCTCAAGAATAATACAGAATGAATTTTAAGGATCAGATACTTGAAGGAATACCAGATGAATTACCGGCAGCGAAGGCTTATGATGAGTCGCTGAATCACGCTCCAAAACGCAAGGACATTCTTGATAAAGACGAGAAGAAGCTTGCCCTGGAAAATGCCTTAAGATATTTTGACAAAAAGCATCATGAAACTTTACTTCCGGAATTCAAAGAAGAGCTGGAGAAATATGGAAGGATCTATATGTACCGTTTTAAGCCAGATTATGATTTCTACGCAAGGCCTATAGACGAATATCCTGGAAAAAGTGTGCAGGCGAAAGGAATTATGCTGATGATCCAGAATAACCTGGATCCTGAAGTTGCACAACATCCTGAAGAGTTGATCACTTATGGAGGGAATGGAGCTGTTTTTCAGAACTGGGCACAATACAGGCTTACGATGAAATATCTGGCAGAGATGGACGATGACCAGACTCTCGTGATGTATTCCGGGCATCCTATAGGATTATTCCCTTCACACCCAAACGCACCTCGAGTGGTTGTAACCAATGGAATGATGATCCCAAATTATTCTCAACCTGATGACTGGGAAAAATTCAATGCGCTTGGAGTTACACAATATGGACAAATGACCGCGGGAAGTTATATGTATATAGGTCCGCAGGGAATTGTACACGGAACTACCATTACCGTTTTAAATGCGGGAAGAAAAATCTCTAAAGATGGTGAAGGCCTTGAAGGAAAATTATTTGTGACTTCAGGACTTGGCGGAATGAGTGGAGCTCAACCAAAAGCTGGAAATATCGCCGGATGCATCACTATTTGTGCGGAAGTAAACCCAAAAGCTACTCAAACCAGACATAAGCAGGGTTGGGTAGATGAAGTTATAGATGATGTGGAAAAGCTGGCAGAACGAGTTAAAAAAGCTAAAGCTGAAAAAGAAGTGGTTTCCATCGCGTTTCAGGGAAATGTTGTGGAGATCTGGGAATATTTTGCTGAAAATGATATTTATATTGACCTTGGAAGTGATCAGACCTCACTACACAATCCTTGGGCTGGAGGATATTATCCGGTTGAATTGAGTTTCGAGAAAGCTAATGAAATGATGTCTTCAGATCCTGAAGAATTCAAAGAAAAAGTAAAGGAAAGTTTAAGGCGACAGGCTACCGCCATAAATAAGCATACAGAAAAAGGAACTTATTTCTTTGACTACGGAAATGCATTTTTGCTGGAAGCTTCCAGAGCCGGAGCAGATATCATGAAAGAAGATGGAAAGGGATTCCGATATCCAAGTTATGTACAGGACATTATGGGTCCAATGTGTTTTGATTTTGGATTTGGACCTTTCAGATGGGTTTGTGCTTCAGGAAAGGATGAAGACCTTCAAAAGACAGATGAGATCGCCACAGAAGTTTTAAATAAATTAAAAGAGAATTCTCCTGCTGAAATTCAGCAACAGATGCAGGATAATATACAGTGGATCAAAGGCGCTCAGGAAAATAAACTGGTGGTTGGTTCCAAAGCTAGAATTCTTTATGCAGATGCTGAAGGTAGAATTGCGATCGCTAAAGCTTTTAATGATGCGATCGGCAAAGGAGAAATTGGCCACGTTATACTCGGTCGTGACCATCATGACGTTTCAGGAACCGATTCTCCATATCGCGAAACCTCTAATATTTACGACGGATCCCGCTATACCGCAGACATGGCCATACAGAATGTTATCGGTGATAGTTTCCGCGGAGCTACCTGGGTTAGTATACATAATGGCGGCGGAGTCGGCTGGGGAGAGGTTATCAACGGGGGATTCGGCATGATTATTGAAGGTGATAAGGCATCAGAAGATCGTTTAAAATCTATGTTATTCTGGGATGTGAATAACGGAATCGCTCGCAGATCCTGGGCCAGGAATGAAGAAGCAATATTTGCCGCAAAGCGTGCGATGGATATGAATCCGCAACTTAAAGTTACAATTCCCAACCTCGTAGATCCGAAACTTCTGGATTAAATTTATATAAATTAAAATCTAACCTATGAAATTTCTAAGATTTACTCCTATTATTCTGCTGTTTGCAGTGCTTTTATCTTCCTGTAGTAGTGTAAGAGTAGCATCAGATTACGATCATGAGGCCGACTTTACTAATTATGGGACCTATGCTTTCTTTAAACCCGGCATAGATAAAGCAGATATCTCTGATCTGGATAAAAAAAGAATCCTGAGAGCAATTGAAACTGAAATGGAGAAAAAAGGCTTTTCAAAGTCTGAAGATCCAGATCTTTTAATCAGCATTTTCACAAAAACCAATGAAAATATAAACATATACAATAATATGAATCCTTATTGGGGTTATGGATGGGGATGGAACCCTTGGTACTGGGGTAGCGGTTTTAATACTGTGAACAGAACCAGCGAAGGAACATTGTACATAGACCTCATAGATTCTGAAGGAAAAGAATTGGTTTGGCAGGGAATGGGAACTGCAGCCCTGGCTCGTGAAGTAAATAAAAAACAGGAACGTATAAATGAGATCGTTGCCAAGATCATGGAAAAATATCCACCGGGAATGGATAAATAGAAATTCAATTAGAACCCCTTCTTAGGGGTTTTTTTATGCACAGTCGTTAAGCGATATTCTTCCCTTTCTCTTTCAAATTTTGTACTTTTAACGCAAACGTTTTAGTTTAAACTAATCATGTTAGATAATATACAATCCAACGAAATACTAGATAGGCTTCCTGCACATCTTCAGCAATATATAAAACCTCAGAACTATGATGATTACAGCCCTATAAACCAGGCTGTTTGGCGATATGTAATGAGGAAGAATGTAGACTACTTAAGCAAAGTAGCTCATGATTCTTATTTAGAAGGTTTGAAAAAGACCGGAATTTCTATAGACAGCATTCCAAATATGTATGGAATGAACAGGATTCTCGAGGAGATTGGCTGGGCTGCAGTGGCTGTAGATGGATTCATTCCACCAGCTGCATTTATGGAGTTTCAGGCCTATAATGTCCTGGTTATAGCCAGTGATATTAGGCAATTGGAACATATTGAATATACCCCTGCCCCAGATATTATTCACGAAGGCGCTGGGCATGCTCCTATCATCGCCAATCCTGAATATGCAGAATACTTGAGACGTTTTGGGGAAATTGGCTGTAAAGCGATCTCTAGCTCACATGATTATGAAGTATATGAAGCTATCCGCGAGCTTTCAATTTTGAAAGAGGCAGAAGATACTCCTAAAGAAAAAATCGAAGCTGTTGAAAAGCGTGTTGATGATCTTCAAAATGCTGATGTAAAGCCGAGTGAAATGGCTCAAATAAGAAATTTGCACTGGTGGACCGTGGAATACGGATTGATTGGCACTCCCGAAGAGCCAAAGATTTACGGTGCGGGGTTACTTTCCTCAATTGGTGAAAGCAAATCCTGCATGACCGATGCGGTGAAGAAATTTCCATATACGATTGAAGCGGCCAAGAAAGAGTTTGATATTACCAAACCTCAACCTCAGCTTTTTGTAACTCCAGACTTTGCCCATCTAAGTCTTGTCCTAGAAGAATTCGCTAATAAAATGGCTTTAAGAAGAGGTGGCCTGGAAGGAATTCAAAAATTGATAGATTCAAAAAATTTGGGAACGGTAGAATTCAGCACAGGAATTCAGGTTTCAGGGAATTTCTCAAATGTAATCGAACATGAAGGAAAACCAATCTATATTCAAACCAAAGGTAAAACGGCACTTTCATATAGAGAAAAAGAACTGGTAGGACATGGTATTTCAACCCATCCTGAAGGTTTTGGGTCACCTATTGGAACTTTGAAAGGAATCAATCTTGCAATTGAAGATATGAGTCCGCGTGATCTGAGGGCTTATGCCATTTATGAAGGCGAAAAGGTTAGCCTTGAATTTGAAGGCGGAGTAAAAGTGGAAGGAGAAATTATCACCGGAACAAGGAATCTCCAGGGCAAGATCATTATCATAAGTTTCAGAAACTGTACGGTGACGCATAATGATGAAATCTTATTTCAACCTGAATGGGGTAGATACGATATGGCAGTAGGAAAAGAGATCATATCAGCTTTTGCCGGGCCTGCAGATCACGAATCCTTCGATCTTATCACGCATACGCCTTCAACAACCACAATAAAAAGCAAGAAAACTCCCGAACGTGAAGAGCTTGAGTCACTTTACAAATCGGTTAGAAATATCAGGAATGGTGAGAACACTAAATTCTCCCTTAACGCAGCTTTTGATATTGTAAAAAAACATCATCCTAAAGACTGGTTGCTTTCTGTTGAGATCTATGAACTGGCCACGGAGAATGATCAGAAACTGGCGGAAGAGGTGAAAAACCGATTGCTGGAGATTAAAAAAGACAGACCTGAAGTTGTTCATTTAATTGATGACGGAATCGAAATGACCGAATCTAAAATGGTGACACCTTAAAGCCTGATATTTTCCAGGCTTTCAGAACTTTCAATGGGCTGGTTCTCATATTCCAGGGTCCAGCCCATACTATTCGTTAGAATATAAATCTTTTGTAATTCACTAACCAATCTGTTCTTGGCATTGGTCTTAAGACTGGATTTCTCTATTTTCTCTTTTAACCCCTTCTCTATTCGCGTTTTAATTTTATTATAGTCTTCTGCTTCAAACTGATTTAGATAATCTTGGGTAACATCATAATACTTGATATTGGGATTAATATTGATCTCTTCCTCCGGAATTCCTTTTATGATCACTCTCTTAGCTTCTTCATCTACTTCAATATCCAGTTTACTTAGATCGTAAGCAACGCTTACTTCAGCATTCACCACAATCAGCGCTTTCTTTCTAGCGGAAAGAACATCAAAATAGAAGCTTTTAGAGTTTTTGTAAGTAAATACCTGGGAAAACGTACCTTCAGTAACTACAAGCTTTCCAACATTTCTAATTTGCTCCTGAATAAGTGCGGTATTAGCATCTAAACTTTCCTTTTCATCATTCTTTTGATCCCAATACATAAATCCTAAAATGACCACTGCAACCATTAAAATGGCCAAGAGAATATTCTTCATAAATTTTCGTTTAGAATAAGGAAAGTAGAAAAAAACTGAGAAGATGAGGATTTTTAATACTGAAAAGAAAGTTAAAATAGTCTTATCACAAAAACTAAAGGACGGCCCCACCCGCCCTTTAGTATATTCTAAAATCTACCCCAACAAATTTTAGAAAACAAATCTTCTATAATTATCTGATTATTCGTGGTCTACAAGAATAATAATAGACGTAAATTATTTTAGATCTGCATGGTAAAAATACGAATATTTTGATATAACACATTAAAAATGTGTTGCATTAATTTTAAAATTTTAACAATCTCAGTAACGACAAGGGCTAAGAAAAGGTAATTTCAGGGTGCTTTTTATGGATTTCCTCGATTTTCGTTTGTAGATTCGTAAGAAATTTCCTATGAGTAGGCGAATTTTCTTCCCGTGGACGATGCGATAAAGCTCTTTGTATCTTATCTATTTCTTCATTTAATTTCAAGGACTTTTCAGAGATCCATTTTTCAGAAAAAATGGACCATATATAATCGATGGCCAGATCATTTGGATGAATCATATCTTCTGAATAAAATCTATAATCTCGAAGTTCATCCATTAGAATCTCGTAAGAAGGAAAATAAGAAGACTCCTTACTTCTTTCCAGAAATTGATGAATTGCCGCGATCAAATGCGACTTACTCCTTTGATTCTCCTGAAATCCATCCTTTAGATGTCTAACCGGGGAAACTGTAAATATGATTTTGGCATTTTTATTTATTTGAGCAACCGAATGACTTATAACTTCAAGATCATTGACGATCTCCTGTACAGATGAAATTTCCTTCCTGAATTTTTTTTGCGGGATCTTATGGCAATTTGCAGCGATCTTATCGCTGCTCTCATACACATAACCCCAGGCAGTTCCAAAGCTGATTATTATATGACTTGTATTTTTTAGGAATTCCCTACTTTCCATTAAGGCCGAATTTAAAGCATCCAGACATTCAGATTCTGAATTGCGACGCATGTCTGAGTGTGCCTCCAGTGATTGCCAACCATCATTAAATTCAATGAGATTCTTCTTCTGAAATGCTTCATTATTAGACATTCTCTGGAAGAACCGTCTAATTGGAGATGGATGAAAGATTATTCCTGTAGGATTCTGATAATTCTTAAACTTGAACCAATCCAGTTTCTTCCCGATATTTTCTACAAAACAAGACCCAATTAAAAATACACCGGATGCATGCTCCATCTTTGGAGCACCTTCTTCAACCGGAATTTTGGTTCTAAAATCCATATCCTTAAATTAAAAAATCCCGGTGAATTTCCGGGATTTTTCAGGTTATTTTATAAAGCTTTCTGCCTTTTGAAGTGCTTCATTCAACCCGACCGGGTTCTTCCCTCCGGCCGTAGCAAAAAATGGCTGACCTCCGCCACCTCCCTGGATATATTTACCAAGTTCACGAACTATCTGGCCGGCGTTAAGATCACGCTCCTCAGTCAAACTCTTAGAAATATAACAAGAAAGTAAAGCTTTTCCATCCTGTTCTGTTCCGAATAAAATAAATAGGTCATCGATCTCTTCTCCCAATTGAAACGCCAAATCTTTAATACCCGCAGCATCAAGATCTACTTTTCTAGAAAGGAAGTTTACTCCATTAAGAGACTTCACTTCTTCCTTGAGTTCTGACTTTAAATTCTTAGCCTTGTCTTTTAATAGAATTTCAACCTGTCTTTTCAGACTTATATTTTCATCCTGAAGGTTACTAATAGCTTTCACCGGATCATTCGCATTTTTCAGTCCGCTTTTAATCTCTTCAAGAATATTCGTCTGCTTCTCAAAATAATTAATAGCTGCTTCACCTGTAATCGCCTCAATTCGTCTGATTCCAGATGCAACCGCAGATTCCCCTGTAATCTTAAAATACCAAATATCTGAGGTATTCTTTACGTGGGTTCCACCACATAATTCCATAGAATCTCCAAACCTAATCGCTCGAACAGAATCACCATATTTTTCGCCAAATAACGCAATTGCTCCTTGTTCCAGAGCTTCATTGTATGAAATACCTCTCTGTTCTTCTAGTTTAAGACTTTCACGAATTCGGGCATTTACAAACTTCTCCACCTTTTGTAATTCTTCAGAACTCACCTTACTAAAATGAGAGAAATCGAATCTTAGGTAACCGCTTTGCACCATAGAACCTTTTTGCTCCACGTGATTTCCAAGAACACTTCTAAGTGCCTGGTGCAATAAGTGCGTTGCCGTATGGTTTGATGCTGTATTTGATCTTTCAGAACTATTTACTAATGCTTTAAAGTCTGCTTCAGTATTCTTTGGTAGTTTTTTGGTGAAATGAATGATCTGGTTGTTCTCTTTTTTAGTATCCACAACTTCTATTGCTTCGCCGTCTGAAGATAAGATCACTCCCTTATCTCCTACCTGGCCACCGCCTTCAGGATAAAATGGAGTCTTATCCAGAACTACCTGAAACATTTCACCTTTTTTCTTAGATTCTACTTTTCGGTATTTCGCGATCTTCACCTCAGCTTCAAGCTCATCATATCCTACAAATGACTCTTCATTTACAGAATTCAACTCCACCCAATCTCCGGCGCTAACCTGAGTTGCTTCACGTGAACGATCTTTCTGCTTTTTCAGTTCGGCTTCAAAACCTTTTTCATCCAGATCATATCCATTTTCTCTTAGAATAAGCGCAGTAAGGTCTATTGGAAAACCAAAAGTATCATAAAGCTCAAATGCTTTTTCGCCGGAAATGGTCTTATCTGCAGAATCTTTCATTAGATTTTCAAGCAACACCAATCCCTGGTCCAGGGTTCGAAGGAAAGACGCTTCTTCTTCACGAATCACATTTTCGATCAAACTTTTTTGAGATCTGAGTTCAGGAAATGAAATTCCCATCTGGTCACTAAGAATAGCTACCAGTTTATATATAAATGGCTCTTTAGTATTCAGAAATGTAAATCCATACCTGATCGCCCTTCTTAAAATCCTTCTGATCACGTAACCAGCACCAGTATTACTTGGTAACTGCCCATCAGCTATTGAAAATGCTACAGCCCTAACGTGATCGGCGATCACACGCATAGCGATATTAGTATCATCTGAAGCACCATATTTTACTCCAGTAATGCTTTCTATTTCTTTAAGCAAAGGCGTAAAAACATCGGTATCGTAATTAGACTGCTTGTTTTGAAGAACCATACAAAGGCGTTCAAAGCCCATCCCTGTATCTATATGCTTAGCAGGTAATTCTTCAAGGTCTCCGTTAGCCTTTCGATTATACTGCATGAATACAAGGTTCCAGATCTCAACTACCTGAGGATGATCCATATTCACCAGGTCACGACCAGGAATTTCAGCTTTTTCTTCTTCTGAACGAATATCTATATGGATCTCAGAACAAGGTCCACATGGTCCCTGGTCACCCATTTCCCAAAAGTTATCTTTCTTATTTCCGTAGATGATCCTTTCTTCAGGAACGATCTTCTTCCACAATTTCAATGCATCTTTATCCAGACCAAGATTATCCTTATCATTGCTACCTTCAAAAACTGATACGTATAAGTTTTCAGGATTTATCTTATACACTTCAGTAAGTAATTCCCAGGCCCAGCTAATAGCTTCTTTCTTAAAATAATCTCCAAAACTCCAGTTACCGAGCATTTCGAACATGGTATGGTGATAAGTATCATGCCCTACTTCTTCCAGATCATTATGCTTACCGCTTACACGCAAACATTTTTGAGTATCGGTCACCCTGTTGTTTTTCGGAACAGAATTTCCAAGGAAAAACTCTTTGAACTGAACCATCCCGGCATTGGTAAACATCAACGTAGGGTCATCTTTTAAGACCATAGGTGCAGATGGCACAATGCTATGAGATTTCGATTTAAAAAACTCTAGAAACTGTTTTCGGATATCCTGTGACTTCATTCAGTTATTTTCTTGCAAAATTCATTAAATTATGAAGACGGCAAAACAATTCATATATTTGTTCGTTTACCGTATAAATTTACACGGTAATTTAGCCGTTTCTGGACGCAAAAATAGCATAAATTTAACTCATGTCGAAGGTTAAATATTATTACGATAGCGAGACCCTTTCTTACAAAAAGATCGAGCAAAAAAAAGGCAGGCGTTTAGGTATTGCCCTGCTTAGTGTTACCGGTTCATTTCTAGCCGGTTTTATTCTTTTAATTATCTATTTGAACATTCCTCAGATAGAAACTCCTAAGGAAAAAGCGCTTAAGCGTGAATTACAGAACATGAAACTTCAATATGGTCTTCTGAATAAAAAGATGGACCAGATCCAGGACGTTATGGCAAATATTGAGGATCGAGACAATAACATTTACAGGCTATATTTCGAAGCAAACCCAATTCCTGAAGAACAGCGAAGAGCTGGATTTGGAGGGATAAATAGATATAAGGATCTTGAGGGATTTGACAACAGTAAGTTGATCAAGGAAACAACTAAAAGAATAGACGTTCTAACTAAAAGGCTGGTTGTCCAATCAAAATCATTAGACGAGATCGCCGGTCTTGCCAAAGAAAAAGGTGAATTACTTGAAGCGATTCCGGCCATTCAGCCCGTTAACAATGAAGACCTGAGTAGAATTGCTTCCGGATATGGATGGCGAACAGACCCTTTCACGAAGGTTAGAAAATTCCATTATGGTATGGACTTTACTGCTCCACGTGGAACTCCGGTATATGCTACTGGTGACGGAAGGGTGGTTAGAGCCGATAGCAGGTCTACCGGATATGGAAATCATATTAGGATAGATCACGGCTATGGCTACACAAGTCTATATGGTCACCTGTACAAGTACAATGTTCGAAGAGGGCAAAGAGTGAAAAGAGGTGATGTGATAGGTTTTGTAGGAAGCACAGGGCGATCTGAAGCTCCACATCTTCATTATGAGATCTTCAAAGACGATGACAGGATTAATCCTATTAACTTCTACTACGGAAACCTTTCTCCGGAAGAATTTGGAGAAGTACTTGAAAAAGCCCAGAGAGAAAATCAATCGCTCGATTAATGCACATAGATCTTCCTGAAAAGCGTTATTACAGCATTGGCGAAGTTGCCGAAGCTTTTAAAGTGAACACTTCCCTCATTAGATTCTGGGAGAAGGAGTTTGATGTGATCAAACCTAAGAAGAACGCCAAAGGAAATAGAAAATTTACTCCAGATGATATTAAAAACCTGGAATTAATATATCACCTTGTAAAAGAAAGAGGTTTCACCCTTGAAGGAGCGAAAACTCATCTTAAAGAAGAAAAACAGAAAACACTTACCAATTTTGAAATCATTCGAAAACTGGAAAGTGTAAAAGCAGAACTAGTTAACCTGAAAAACCAATTGTAATATGAAAAAGTGGCTAATCCCATTAATAATAATCGTTATCGGAGTGGTTGTGATCTGGAGATTCACAGCTGGATTTAATAACAATGCCGTAGCGAAAGAAGAAAATGCCAAGCTTGCCTGGTCTAATGTTGAAAGTTCTTATCAACGAAGAAACGACCTTATTGGTAACCTTGTAAAAACTGTGGAAGGTGCCGCAGATTTTGAAAGAGGAACATTAAAAGAGGTGATCGAAGCTAGGGCAAAAGCAACTTCAGTAAATGTTGATGCCGAGAATTTAAGCGCAGCACAGATCGAGCAATTCCAGCAGGCACAACAAGGAGTAACTTCAGCATTATCGAGGTTATTAGTTACTGTTGAAAAGTACCCTGACCTCAAAGCAAACCAGAATTTCCTTCAGTTACAATCGCAACTAGAAGGAACTGAAAACAGGATAAATGTTGCTCGTGACCGTTTTAACGAGGCAGTGACAGATTACAATACTTACATCAGGGTATTCCCGAATAATCTGTTCGCTGGAATGTTCGGTTTTGAAAGAATGGAGCGCTTCCAAGCAGATGCCGGAGCTGAAAATGCACCAGACGTAGAATTCGACTTTTAAAATAATGAGCAAACAAAGCGAAGATTTTCTAAGCAAATCTGAAGAAGAGGAAATTGTTGATGCCATAAGACAGGCTGAAAGAACTACTAGTGGAGAGATTCGAGTTCACCTGGAGCCAAGCACTGGAGAACTGGATATTTTTGAACGTGCCATGGAGGTATTCCATATGCTTAAAATGGATAATACTAAACAGGATAATGGCGTATTGATCTATGTTGCCGTTGAGGACAGAAATTTTGTGATTTACGGAGACAAAGGAATCAATGATGTAGTCGCTGATGATTTCTGGGAAAGCACAAAAGACCTAATTGTTTCACATTTTAAAAAAGGTCGTTTTAAAGACGGCCTTGTAGAAGGAATCATCAAAGCGGGAGAACAGTTACAAAAACACTTCCCGTGGGATGAAAATGACACGAACGAATTATCTGATCAAATCTCTAAAGCTTAAGCTTATCAAACAATATATACTTTTATTCATTCTTTTTATTGGATTCACCGCGATTGCACAACGTGATATCCCTCCTAAACCTTTAGAACAAACCAGCGTTTATGATGAGGCCGATATGCTTTCATCATCTGAAGAAAAAAGACTGGAACAAAAGCTTATCAATTACGCAGATACTACATCCACCCAGATTGTTATTGTCACCATAGAATCCTTACAGGGAGAATATGAGGGAACCTATGCCGCTCACTGGGCTCATGAGTGGGGAATTGGCCAGAGTGAGAAAGACAATGGCCTTTTAGTTCTCATCGCCGAAAATGAGCGAAAGATCTGGATGACTACTGGTTACGGACTCGAAGCTTATCTAACTGACGCGAAATCTAAGGAGATCATTGAGCTAATTATTCTTCCAGAATTCAGAAATGGAAATATTTACGCCGGACTAAATAAAGGGACTACTGCAATTTTCCAGGTTCTAAATGGAACCTTTAAAGGCGCCCCGGGCAGGAAAAGTGGTTCTGGAGGCGGAATTCCACTTAAAGCCATTGTAGTATTTTTTATTTTCATCATGATCATTATCTCTATGTTCAATAAAAGAGGTGGCGGAAGAAATGGTGGAAGGAGAACCGGTAGAAGCGTTCTTTGGGATGCCATTATTCTAAGCTCACTTGGCCGAGGCAGTTTTGGCGGAGGCGGAGGTTTTGGAGGTAGTTCCGGTGGCGGCTTTGGCGGCGGTGGAGGCTTTGGAGGAGGTTTCGGTGGCGGAGGCTTTGGCGGTGGCGGTGCTGGTGGAAGCTGGTAATATCTAAATTATCCTATCAAATCTTTAAAACTTCCAAATGAACGATCAATTCTTCGAGGAAGAACAATTTGAAAATATACACTTCAATTCTGGCAACTTCAACATTGCAGACTACGAAGCCTGCAGCTTTATAAATTGCAGCTTTTCAGAAGTTAAATTAAATGGTTCGAAATTTACCGATTGCGAATTCAAGGATTGTGATCTTAGTAACGCAAAAATAGTTCAGACTGCTTTTCAGGGTTGTGAGTTTTTCAATTGTAAAATGATTGGTTTAAGATTTGACATCTGTGAAAGTTTTGGGTTTTCTATTAATGCAATCGAATGCGTTTTAAATCATTCAAGCTTTTTCCAGCTAAAGATGCCCGGAACCAACTTCTGTAAAAGCACACTTGAAAATGTCGATTTTTCCAGCGCTTTAATTTCGAAAGCTAAATTTTTTGAATGTGACCTTTCCGAAGCTATTTTTGACAATACGAATCTGGAGAATGCAGATTTCAGAAAAGCGACGAATTATATTATTGATCCTGAATTGAATAAAATTACCGGCGCGAAATTCTCAATGCCAGAGGTTACTGGCTTACTTGACAAGTATAAAATAATCATCGACTAGAATCTCGCTTAAAAACATAAAAAAAGCCACCTGAAATGGTGGCTTTTTTTCTATTACATAGTCAAATCTTTTAAGAAACTGCTTTCAGTTTACTCATTGTAGACTTGTTCAATTTATCATTTGCGTACTCTCTGGTAACGGTGAATTGATCTTCATCACTTTCAGGAAGCTCGAACATTGCATCTGTAAGTATCGCTTCACAAAGAGAACGTAGTCCTCGAGCACCTAACTTATACTCTACCGCTTTATCTACAATATAATCTAAGGCATCATCGGTGATTTCAAACTCGATATCATCCATTTCGAATAACTTCTTATACTGCTTAACGATCGCGTTCTTAGGCTCGGTTAGAATAGCTCGTAATGTTTTTCTATCCAGCGGATTCATAAACGTAAGAGCCGGTAAACGACCAATGATCTCTGGTATCAATCCAAATTCTTTAAGATCTTTCGGAATGATGTATTTAAGAAGATTAGTGCGCTCTATGGCATCTTCACTTTTTGAAGCACTAAATCCAACAGCCTGCATGTTTAATCGCTTACTGATGATCCTTTCGATTCCATCAAAAGCACCACCTGCGATAAACAGGATATTTTCAGTATCTACTTCTATAAATTTCTGATCAGGATGCTTACGCCCACCTTTTGGCGGAACATTTACAGTAGTTCCTTCAAGAAGTTTCAACAATGCCTGCTGAACACCTTCTCCTGAAACATCACGAGTAATTGACGGGTTATCACTTTTACGGGCTATCTTATCTATCTCATCGATAAATACGATTCCGCGTTGCGCTTTTTCAGTATTATAGTCGGCAGCCTGAAGAAGTCTGGTTAGAATTCCTTCTACATCTTCACCAACGTAACCAGCTTCAGTAAGTACTGTAGCATCAACGATTGCTAAAGGCACATTAAGCATCTTCGCAATTGTTCTTGCCATAAGGGTTTTACCTGTTCCGGTCTCCCCTACCATTACAATATTACTTTTCTGGATCTCTACGTCATCTTCACTTGCTGGTTGTAATAATCTTTTATAGTGGTTATAAACAGCAACCGACATTACCTTTTTTGTCTCTTCCTGACCGATGATGTATTCATCTAAAAACGATTTGATCGTTTTCGGTTTGCTTAACATCAGGTCTGAAGAAAGCTCTCTCGCTTCTCCCTGCTTGGATTCTTCAACTACAATTCCGTGAGCCTGTTCTATACAGCGATCACAAATATGAGCATCCAAACCAGCAATAAGCAGATTTGTTTCGGGCTTTTTTCTACCACAAAAGGAACATTCTAGATCTTCTTTCGCCATCATTTAAATTTTCGGGGTAATTACCTTCTTCAAAAGTAATTTACAATTTATCCTTCTCTTTTTAAAATTTCATCTATCATACCATACTCTTTAGCCTTTTCAGCTTTCATCCAGTAATCACGATCACTGTCCTCATGAACTTTCTCGTAAGTTTGCCCTGAATGCTTGGCAATGATATTATATAATTCCTCTTTTAAAGTCACTATTTCTCTTGCTGTGATCTCGATGTCACTTGCCTGTCCCTGTGCACCACCCATTGGCTGGTGAATCATCACACGACAGTGAGGAAGACCACTACGTTTTCCTGCCTCACCTGCACATAGAAGTACTGCTCCCATAGAAGCCGCCATTCCTGTACAGATCGTTGCAACATCTGGCTTTATGAACTGCATGGTATCATAGATCCCTAAACCAGCATAAACACTTCCTCCTGGTGAGTTGATATATATCTGAATATCTTTAGAAGCATCTGTACTTTCTAAAAATAACAACTGTGCCTGCACTATGTTAGCTACCTGCTCATTGATTCCGGTACCCAGGAATATGATCCTGTCCATCATCAATCTTGAGAAAACATCCATTGCCACGGCATTCATCTGGCGTTCTTCTATAATATTAGGAGTCATGCCTTGAGGCAACATACTACTAACAATCTTATCGTAATAATTGCTGTTTATGTTATGATCTGAGACAGCATATTTTCGAAATTCCTTTCCGTAGTCCATCAATTTTTTATCCTTTTCTTTTGTAATTAGTATCCCGGAATAAACAAAAAAAGGCGTTACCCCGGTTGAGTTAACGCCTTAAAGATAGGTAATATATCGTAAAAAGGCTTACTTATAAATAGCTTTCACAAATTCTTCGTAAGTAACCTCTTTTTCATCAAATTTCATGTTCTCTTTATAGAACGCAAGAAGCTTCTCATTCATCAATTGCTCTGAAAGTCTCTTCACTTCTTCCTGGTTTGACAAAATTCTTGCAGAGATATCATCAAGCTCTTTTTGAGAAGGATCCATCTGTCCAAACTGAGCCATTTGTTGTTTAATTTTTTCTGAAGTGAATTCTTTAAGGTCGTTAAAGTCTACATTCAGATTATTATCATTTACAACTTTTCCTTCGATCAACTGGTAACGAAGTCCTTTTTCGCTCTTTTCGTATTCTTCTTTAGCTTCCTCTTCAGTCATTGGTTTTTCACCAACCGTCTGGATCCACTTCTGAAGAAATTCTTTTGGCAATTCAAAATTAGTCGCTTCAATAAGAGCTTCAGTAATATCGTTCATCAATTGCTGATCACTCTGCTGCTCAAATTGCTTCGCTGCGTCTTCCTTGATCTTTTCTTTAAGTTCAGTAACCGACTTAACTTTATCCTTTCCGAATAATTTGTCGAATAATTCCTGATCAAGATCTGCAAGTTCTCTTTCGTTAACTTCAGAAATAGTGAATTCTACCTCGATATCAAGATCGTGAGCCTTATCATGCTCAATGCTTAAATGATTGATTAGCGCGTGATCATCTTCAAATAAATTCTTTGTCTTAAGAGTGATGGTATCACCCACTTTAGAACCTACAAATTTATTAAGGTTACGTTTCCCTTTGATGTTTTCAAGCTCGATAGTAGTTTCATTCTCGATACCTTCTTCTTCATTCTTGAAAGTACCTGCAACTGTATCTCCTTCAGCAACCTCTTCTTTTGTCTTTAGTTTTCCATATTGCTTCTGGATGCTGGTGATCTGATCGTTCACCATCTTCTCGTCTGCAACGATGTTATATTTTGTAACCGGCTTCTTAAGATCAAGGTCTACATCAAATTCAGGAGCGATTCCAAGTTCAAATTCGAAGCTATAGTTATCACTTTCCCAGTCAAAATTTTCCTGATCTTTTGGAAGCGGGTTCCCAAGAACGTCTAGTTTCTCTTCTGTAAGGTATTTGTTAAGACTTTCCTGAAGTAATTTATTTACCTCATCTACCAATACAGCCTGACCATATTGTTTCTTAACCATCCCCATAGGTACATGACCTTTTCTAAAACCGGGAATATTGGCATTCTTACGGTAATCCTTTAAAATCTTATCTACTTTACCGGCATAATCTTCTTTAGCGATATCAACTTTAACTACCGCATTTAATTCATCAATATTCTCTCTGGTAATATTCATTTTGATCTGTTATAAAAATTGGAGTGCAAAATTACGTTTTTTATTAAAGTCTGCAAACTTTCAAAATGTTGAAATTCAGTTAAATCTAATCTGTTTTAAGAATTGAGAAAAGTATTGATTGGATAAGAGACAGTAACAAACTAAATATTATAGCGATAAGCCATCCATCTACGTCAAATCCTCCTACAAATCCGTCTGCCAGGAAAATAATAACGGCATTAATCACCAGTAAGAATAATCCTAAGCTAAGAATGGTTACCGGAAGGGTTAATAGCACCAGTATCGGCTTAACTATAAAATTGAGTAATGCCAGTACTAAAGCTACTATGATGGCGGTTAAATAACTATCTACACTTACTCCAGGAAGCAACTTTGCCAGTATAACAACTGCCAGTGCGGTAAGCAATAATCTTAATATGAAATTCATAATTTTATTTGTTGGTTATTGGTAAAGTTGCAAAAAAAAGGTCGGGAATATCCCGACCTTTTTAAAATTTATATCAATTTTAATACTACTGAACGTTGTTGTTTATAGTAACTGTACCATAACTTCCAACATCTACACCAGGCACATCTGCACTGTAAGTAGCATTAATCTCGTTAACGATTTCATTAGCAATAACAGCATAACCTCTAGGAGTTAAATGAACACCATCTAGAGAAAAAGCTCCACCTGTAACAAAAGCAGATGAAACTGGCACACCGTCATAAAGTGTTCCTCCGTCTGCACCGATAGTTGCAAGTAAAGAATTAGCATCTACCAGACCTAAAGAATAGTTCTGAGCGATAGAAGCGATAGCTCCATTATACTGGGCAGTTACCTGAGCAACCAATGCCTGCTCTGAAGCAGTTAGCACGTGTTGATCACTAAGAGGCACAGAAACACCATTTACTAACATAGGATTATTATTCACGGTCGTTCCTATGAATGAAGCAGAAGTCAACGGAATAAGATCTGATGGAGTAGCCTGTCTCAACTGACCAAGTAATCCTGCAGTTTGAGCATCAAGACTAAATGGCGGTTGTTGAAGAACACCAGAAATATCTGTAAGATCTTCATCAACTAAAGTTACAAAGTTCTGAGAGCTTTCAGCGAAAGTGATCTTTCTACTGTTAGCTTCAGCTTCAGTTAACAATCCAGCCTGAACAAGACCTGGAAGAATTTGCGTGTTGTAAGCTCCAAATTGAGCGTTAAGCGCTCCAGCTGTCGCAGCATCTAATGGAATTGGATTTACTGGAACAACATTAAAAAATGGTATATCTGTAACATTAGGAATATTGATCAATACTCCTTCAGCTCCAAGTCCACTTTCACCTGCTAATTGAGAAACCAATGAATTATATACAAAAGCGAAGGCGTTTGCATCTGTAATATCATTAGGACCATATTGAGTAAAATCAGTCACATTTTCCTGGTATACACCAACACCACCTGAAGTAGCATAGCTTAATACATCATTGTTTCCAATCCATAATGTAAAGAAAGTTGGATTCTGAGCAATCGCATCTGCAAGAACTGTAGTAGTTTCAGAAGAAGCGAATCTAGCGAAATAAGGGTTTGCAGCACCTGTTGCCACACCAGCTACGCTACCGTATCCAGGAGCAAGAAGATGATAAGACTTGGCACCTGGAACGCCCATGTTTCCAAAAGGACCGCTAAGTTTATTAGAAACTTCTGTAGTAGGAGTTCCGTTATATCTAGCTGGACGTGCAGTAGCAAGAGATTCACCTGCCAATACAAATCTTGGTTCAGCAATCTGGTTTCCTCCTAAAAGAAGACCACCAACATTATCATTTACTAATGGCTGAGTAAAATCCATAGTTTCCTGAGTTAGAGCAAACTTGCTCGCCAGAATGTTAGGATATGAATTTTCCTGACCTGTAATGTAAAGAGATCCATCAGCGTATCCGGCTGTTAAAGAGTTTCCTAAAGCTACATAGTTAGAAAAATCTGCCTCTCCATTACTATAAACGTTTCCGTCTTCAATTGGATTGTCTAATTCAGGCTCACAGGAAACAACTCCAAGGGCCAGAATAGCTATATACTTAAAATAGTTTTTCATCGTCAAATTATATTTTAATAGTTACACCTAAACCTGGCACAAATGCGCTAGACTTGTAAGTTCCCTCAAAAGGAACATTTTGTCCGTTTTCCTGATAGTAATCATAAGATTCATCGATCTCTTTGAATTTACTGTAAAGGAAAGAAACATCGATTGCAACACTATCAGTAATATTTACTGAAAGTCCTCCGGTAAAGTTGTTTGAATCGTTTCTAGGAGTTTCAGGAGCAAAGTATCCTGATTGTACTGGTGATTCATCAAAGTAATAACCAGCTCTCAAAGTAAACATATCGTTAGCAGTATACTGAAGACCGAATCTATAGATTGAAGAATCTTCATATTCCCTTGGATTAAACGAATCTGGAGTTCCCGGAGCAGCAAAATCTACATCCAGTGATTCATAAACACCCCAAAAGGTTCTGTTATAATCAAAAGCAAATAACCACTTATCGTTTAACTGGTACGATGCACCAATGGTCAACTCAGCAGGTAGCGGTAATTCCGCATCAAAAGTTGTATCAGGGAACGCAGTTAGAGGTGAATTTGGCACATTCTGAAAATCTGCATCTCCATCTTCAGCCTTCACGATGATTTCTGAACGGTAATTCACACCAATATTCAGACTATCAATAGGGCTCCACATAGCACCAGCAGACCATCCAAAGGCACTTACACCAGAAGCGTCAACGGTAACATTCGTACGATTCCCTTCAAGATCGGTAAGTGTTCTATTCAGGTTTCTATTGAAGTTAACTGAACCGCTAACATAGATAGGTCCACCACCAACAGCTAGGTTATCAGTAATTTTATAAGAAGCTAACGCCTGCACATAAATAGCAGCCAGCTCAATATCATTTACAAGATGAGAACCTGCCCAATCTTTTTCCCATTCAACTGAACTTCCGTAAGGAGTGTAAGCCGCCAGACCAACACTAAATTTTTCACTTAATTTATACGAGAAATAAGCGTAGAAAGGGGTTCCTACCGGGCTATCGGTTCTGGCCATTTGCCCGTACTCTTCATTTTGCCATACTACATCAGAGAATACAGCACTCACACCAACAGCAGCATTGATCTTGTCTTCAAGAAAAACCAAACCAGCAGGGTTAAAGAAGGCCAATTCTGCATTGTTCACCACAGCAACTCCAGTGTGTCCCATAGCAAGTCCACGCTGACCTTGTAGACTTACCCTGTAACCACCGGCATAGTTCACTGCCGTAGCCATAACAAACAGGCCAAGTAAAAATAGTCTTTTCATAATTTAATTAGGATTATATTTAATATGTCTTAAAAAGCTCGTCCAAAAATAGCATAAAATACATATTATGCAATATTTTGACGCTATTTATTATGCATACATAATAAATTTAGAAAGAATTTAAACAAATTGAATTACAGCTTCGAAAAAGTCTTTCATATTTTCAGCATGAACCCAGTGCCCAGCTTTGGAAATCGTTTCGATCCTTGCTTCAGGAAAATGCTTTTTAATAAGTGGTTCCTCAGCCTTTGTGATATAATCAGAAAGCTCTCCGTTTATAAATAATGTAGGTCCATTATATTCCGCATCCTGAGGAAGCGCTCTTCCCACCTGCTCGATATTTTCTTTAAGAGCGTGAAGATTCATGCGCAGAGAAAGTTTTTCTTTAGTTTTCCAGTAAAGATTTTTCAAAAGAAATAACCGAACACCGGTTTCTTTAATATAGCCTTCAAGAAAATCTTCGGCATCTCCTCTGGAAGTGAGATTAGCCTCATCCAGTGCCGTTAACCCTTTTAAGATCTGCTGATGATGTGGCTCATAATATTTTGGCGCAATATCTACAATAACTAATTTCTCTACCAGGCCTTCGTTCTCGCAGGCGAGCAACATAGCTGTTTTCCCTCCCATAGAATGCCCCATTAAAGTGATATTTTTAAGATCGTGAGATTGGCAATATTCAACTACATCTGCAGCCATCAATTCATAAGAAAAATCATCACTATGTGGACTCTTACCATGATTTCGCTGATCTATCAAGTGAACCTGAAAACCGTTTTCGGCAAATTTCTTACCCAGAGTTTTCCAGTTATCGCTCATTCCTAAAAATCCGTGTAGAATTAGCAAAGGCTTTCCTTCACCAAGTATCACTGAATGTAATTTCATCTATTTCAATAATTTTAAATATTGCTGAATCGTTTTCTCCAACCCCATATAGAGCGCTTCTGAAATTAAAGCATGCCCAATGGAAACTTCGTCCAGATGCTGAACACTATCTTTGAAGAATTTAATGTTCTGCAAGGAAAGATCATGCCCTGCATTGATTCCTAATCCTAATTTATTTGCCAGCACAGCACATTCGGCATAAGCTTTGGCTGCGTTCTTATCTCCTTTGGCATAATCTACCGCGAAAGATTCAGTGTAAAGTTCGATCCTGTTAGTGCCTGTTTCCGAAGCACCTTTAATCATTTCATTTACCGGGTCTACAAAGATCGAAGTTCTTATTCCGTTAGAATTAAACTCTGAAATCACTTCTTTCAGATACTCCTTATGTTTAATAGTATCCCAACCGGCATTCGAGGTAATAGCATCTTCAGCATCTGGCACCAAAGTAACTTGCGCTGGTTTCACTTCCAGCACCAGATCTATAAATTGCTGAATTGGCTTACCTTCTATATTAAATTCAGTCTTCAGAATTGGTTTTAATTCACGAGCATCTGCATAGCGAATATGTCTTTCATCGGGTCTTGGATGCACAGTAATCCCTTCTGCCCCAAAAGATTCAATACTCCTTGCTGCTTCCAGAACATTGGGAACATCACCGCCTCGTGCATTTCTAAGGGTGGCGATCTTATTAATATTTACGCTTAATTTCGTCATTTTCACATCATTTATTTATCAAAAATACAAAGTGTAGTCTGCTTCAATGAATTTTATTTTGATTAATTTGCATAAAAGGAATAGATAGAAATGAGTTTGAAAGAGTACATATTGAATGATGTTGAGATCATAAATCTTTCCGAAAAGATTGGTGAGGTTCAGAAACTTTTCAATCAATTAACCTTTACACATCTTCCGGTAGAAAGTGAAGGTATTTATATTGGTTGTATCTCAGAGAACGATGTAAGATGTTTTGAAAACGACAAAACCCTGGAAGATTACCGCTATGCCCTGGAAGGTTTCTTTGTAAAAGAAAGCAATTACTGGCTAGATAGCCTGGAAACTTTTGCCCAGAACAATTCCAATATTTTACCTGTTCTGGATGAAGACAACACTTATATGGGTTATGTAGAATTGAATGAAATGATCTCTTTATTCAAGGAAACTCCTTTTTTAAATGAACCCGGAAACATCCTGGTAGTAGAAAAAGCATTTAAAGATTATACCTTTGGCGAAGTAAGCCAGATCGTAGAATCTAATAACGCCCATCTTTTAGGAGCTTTTGTTTCTAAAATGGAAAATGACATGGCAGAGATCACTTTAAAGATCACTCCATCTGGAATGAATGAGATCATTCAGGCGTTTAGAAGGTATGGCTATATTATAATTTCAGAACACCAGGAAGATACTTTTAATAAAAATTTGAAAGATCGCTCTAAATATCTGGATAAATACCTGAACATATAATTTATGAAAATAGGCATTTACGGTCAGTTCTATCACGCCAATGCAGCTCAATATATAGGTCAGCTTCTAGAATTACTCGACCAGAAAAGTATAGAAGTATTTATTGAAGAGGATTTTCTAAAACTCATTCATAGTAATAATAATATTGAAAAAGATTATAAACACTTCAGCGCTTTTGAAGAGTTAGATAATTCATTTGATCTATTTTTCTGTATCGGAGGTGATGGTACAATCTTAAAATCTATTAATTATATAAGGAACCTGGATATTCCTATCGTTGGAATTAATACCGGAAGACTTGGGTTTCTTGCGACTATTCAAAAAGAACAGATCAAAAGTACCCTGGAAGAAATTCTGGAAAAAAAGTTCAGTCTTTCTCCAAGATCTGTTCTTACCATGGAAACTAATCCAAAAAGTTTTGATCCTGTCTTTTCCCACATCGCATTGAATGAAATTGCCGTTAGCCGTAAAAACACGACTTCCATGATCACTGTAGATACATGGCTGGACGATCAATACCTTACATCGTACTGGGCAGACGGTTTAATAATCGCAACCCCAACCGGGTCTACTGGTTACTCCTTAAGTTGCGGCGGCCCGGTAATCACGCCAGATGCCGACTCATTAGTAATAACTCCTATCGCACCACATAATCTTAATGCAAGACCACTTGTAATTAAAGATCACACCAGAATAAAATTAAAGGTTTCAGGACGAGGAAAGGAACATTTGGTTTCCATGGACTCAAGAATCGCTACCCTACAAAACGATACTGAGATCATTATTAAAAAAGCACCCTACACCATTAATTTCGTAGAACTACAGGAAGACAGCTTTCTTAATACCCTTAGAAAAAAACTTCTTTGGGGTGAAGACAAGCGTAATTAAGCAATAAAAACTTCCAAAAACTGTTTATACGTATGTACAAATCTGCTCAAATTATTGCAGAGCAAACAGAATTGTTATATTTGCAAACTTTTGAAAACCTATGAGGTACCTAATCGCATTTGTGTTAATGGCGTTTTTTACTGTAAGTTCCTACTCTCAACAAGTTGAGATCGGGGCTTTTGCCGGAGGTGCAAATTTTATTGGAGATGTTGGAAAATCCAATTATATCCTACCGAATTCACCGGTGGGCGGCTTGGTTGCCAAGTGGAACCGAAGCTCCAGGCATGCATTAAGATTATCATTATTATATGCACAAATTTCAGCAGATGATGAAAAATCTGATGATACAAGAAGACAGCAAAGAGGTTATTCATTTGATAATACCATTGCTGAAGCTACTTTAGGACTGGAATTCAATTTTTATGATTTCGATCTTAGCGAACCGCTACCTCAAAAAACCCCTTATTTATATACGGGGATAACCTATTTCAAAGCAGATCACCTGTATCTTGAGAATGGGAGAGCTAACAACCTGGTAAATCAGGATGCTGCAAACTGGGAATTTGCCATTCCCATGGTGATGGGTTATAAAGAAGCTGTTAGTGAACATATTATCGGGGCAATAGAAATTGGTGCGAGATACACCTTTACCGATAATATAGACGGTAGCTGGCCTGAAGAATATTTAGGAAGAAGAGAGCCGGCAGCCGAATTTGGAAATAGAAATACAAACGACTGGTACGTTTTTACCGGTATAACATTCACTTTTACTTTTGGGCGAAAGCCATGTTATTGCTTTTAAATGAAATATAAAGACAATTTAAACCTTCAAAAATTACCCGAGCACATTGCCATCATTATGGATGGTAATGGCAGATGGGCTAAGCAAAAAGGTTTCCTTAGGGCATCAGGGCATAAAGAAGGCACTAAGGCGGTAAGAGATGTTGTAGAAGGTTGTGCTGAAATTGGAGTGAAAAACCTTACACTCTATGCTTTCTCTACTGAAAATTGGAACAGGCCTAAACTTGAAGTTGACACTCTTATGAAACTCCTGGTTTCGTCATTAAAAAAAGAGATCAAAACTTTAAAAGACAATAATATTAAGCTTAACTGTATTGGAAATATTTCCAGTCTTCCTAAAAAGGCAAGGCATGAACTACTGGATGTGATTGAAAAAACATCTTCCAATAACAGAATGACCTTAACTCTTGCTTTAAGCTACGGAAGCCGTGAAGAAATCACGAATTCTTTTAGGCAGATTGCAACGAAGGTTAAAAGTGGAGAATTATCTGAAGATGCTATTGATGAATCGGTTATAAATGAGCATCTTTACACCCAAAATTTACCAGATGTGGATCTTTTGATCCGCACCAGCGGTGAGCAACGTATAAGCAACTTCCTTTTATGGCAGATTGCTTATGCCGAATTGTATTTTACGAAAATCTTATGGCCTGATTACAGAAGGGAAGATCTTTTTGAAGCCATATACAACTATCAAAACAGAGAAAGAAGATTTGGAAAAACAAGTGAGCAACTCAGTTAGTGCATTCATGACGAAAAAGATATTTACACTTTTTGCAATTTTTTTCATTTTCAGTATAGCTGCCAAAGCACAGGACCTACCCCTTGGAGATTCAAAAAAATATACCATTGGAGAAATCAAGGTTACCGGTACTACTACCTATAATGAAAAAACCGTAATCACCTATACAGGACTTAAAGAAGGAGAGGAAATTTATATTCCGGGAGAAAAATTACGTGATGTAATTAACAAACTCTGGAAACTGGAACTCTTCAGTGATATCAACTTCTACATTACAAATGTTGATGGTAATGTTGCAGATCTTGAACTTGAGATTAAAGAAGTTCCTGTACTTAACCAGGTTAAATTTACAGGGATCAAGAAAAAGAGCGAACGTGAAGATCTAATTGACGAGAGCGATCTAAAGCCCGGTGTTAAAGTAAACGAAAACCTGCTTACCACTTCTCAGAATTATATCCAGAACAAATTCAAGAAAGAAGGTTACTTCAATACGAAAGTTGATATTCGAACTTCAGAGGCTACAGACACCACCAATTCAAATAAAGTGAATATGGTAGTTGATATCGAAAAAGGTGAGAGAGTAAAGATCGCCGATATCGATATTATTGGTAATGAAAAACTTTCTGATGCGAAGTTGAAACGCAACATGAAGAATACCAAGGAAAAGAAATTCTACAGATTCTGGAAGCGTTCTAAGTTTGTAAGATCAGATTATCAGGAAGATAAAGTTTCCCTGATAGATAAATACAAAGAAGAAGGATACAGAGATGCGAGAATCATTTCAGATACTTTGGAAAAGGTAGGTGAAGAGGATATTGCTCTTACATTAAATGTTGAAGAAGGAAATCAATATTACATCGGTGAAATAGATTTCCTTGGAAACTCTGCTTATACGGACGAAGCTTTAGGAAGAGTTCTTGGACTGGAAAAAGGAGATATATACAACGGGGTACTTATCGATGAAAGAATCCAGGGAAGAGAACCAAATAAAACTTCGGTTGCCAACCTTTATCAGAATAACGGTTATTTATTTTCTACTATAGATCTTGTTGAAACAAACGTTTATAATGATACTATAGATTTTGAAGTTAGGATCATAGAAGGTAAAGAAGCTTATTTCGATGAAATTAGAGTTACCGGTAACGAAAAAACGAAAGATCACGTGATCTACCGTGAAATGAGAACGAAGCCTGGACAAAAATACAGTCAGGAAGCAGTTGTCGCTACCGTTCGTGAACTTGGTGCACTTGGTTTCTTTGATGCTGAACAATTGAATCCTGAATTCGTTGAACCAGATCCAAGAGAAGGAACCTTAAGCCTGGAATATCAGGTTGTAGAGGCCGGAGCAAGCCAGATCGAACTACAAGGTGGTTACGGTGGAGGTGGTTTCATTGGAACCTTAGGTCTTTCTTTCAATAACTTCTCTATACAGGGATTATTTGATAAAGACGCCTATGACCCAATCCCAATGGGAGATGGACAATCGCTTTCGCTTAGAGCTCAGGCAAGTACTTTTTATCAGACTTACAGCCTATCGTTCAGAGAGCCTTGGTTAGGAGGTAAAAGACCGGTTAGTTTATCTACTTCTTTCAGTTATACCAGACAATTCCTATTCGATTATATTGAAAGAGAAGCAGATAAAACTAGAAGTTTTGATATTCTTGGAGTTAGCGTTGGTCTTGCAAAAAGACTTACTTCTCCAGATCAATACGTAACCATCGCCAACAATGTAGGATTCCAGAGATATAATCTTAACAACTATAATACTGGATTATTTACTTTCGGTAATGGTCACTCTAACAACCTTTATTACCAATTAGGAATTACTAGAGATAACACAGCATTCAACCCTATTTTCCCTACAAGAGGTTCTAAATTCGCATTTACTGCGAAACTAACCCCTCCTTACTCATTATGGAATGGTGTAGACTACGGGAATTTGGAGAATATGGATGAATACCAGTTAAGAGATGATAATGGTAATCTAATTGACAACCAGGGGAATCGTGTAACAAGAGAAAACTCTGTTCCAGATCAGGAAAAAGTTGATCAGAAAAAATACAACTGGTTAGAATTCTATAAAATTAAACTTGACGGTAGCTGGTATGAAACTCTTGCTAGTTTTGGACCAAGTAGCAACCTTGTATTAAGAACTCATGCCGAATTTGGATTCTTAGGAGCGTACAATAGTGAAAGAGGTGTTCCACCATTTGAGCGTTTCTACCTTGGTGGTGATGGTCTTGGTGCTTATAGCCTTGATGGTAGAGAAACAATCCAGTTAAGAGGATATCCAAACCAGTCTGTTGTACCTTTAGATAGACCAGCAGATGAGAGAGATGATGGAGCTGTGATCTATAACAAATACTCTCTGGAACTTCGTTTTCCAATTACTTTGAAACCTGCAGCATCTATTTATGCACTTTCATTCCTGGAGGCTGGAGCGACTTATGACAATTTTAGAGACTACAATCCGTTTCAATTAAATAGATCTGCGGGAGTTGGATTAAGAATATTCATGCCAACCTTCGGATTATTAGGTATTGACTTTGGATACGGATTTGACGAGATAGTTGGTCAATCAGGTCCAAATGGATGGGAAACACACTTTATCATTGGTCAACAGTTTTAATTTGGCACGATATTTTCTATATTCGATTTAAATGAAAAAAAGAATATTATCCATAGTAGCAATTGCAGCACTTAGTATATCATCGCTATCAGCTCAAAAAAGCATCAGACTTGGTTACATAGATATGGAGTATATTCTTGAAAATGTTCCGGAATATCAACAAGCCAGCAGGCAACTTGATAATCGCGTTCAGGAATGGAAAGCTGAAGCTGAAGCGAAAATGCAGAAGGTGGAAGATATGAAGACCAGACTGGATAATGAAAGAGCTCTTTTGACTAAGGAATTGATCGAAGAGCGCGAAGGAGAGATCGCATATATGGAGCAACAGGCCAGGGAATATCAGCAAAATAGATTTGGCCCGAATGGTGATTATATGATCCAGAAAAAACAATTGGTAAGACCAATCCAGGATCAGGTTTTCACCGCTGTTCAGCAGATAGCTGAAAATAGGAATTTAGATTTCGTTTTTGACCGCACTGCAGATATTGGAATGATATATGCAGATCAACAATACGATGTTAGCGAAACTGTTCTAAGAACTATTAAAAGAACTGCAAACCGTGAACAACTTGAAAACAGGGATGAGATCAAGAAATTCGAGCAGGAAGAAAACAGAACTGTTGAGCAGGACAAAGAAATAACCGAAAGAGAAGAATTGGTTGAACAGCGTAAAACTGAACGTGAAGCTTTTATCGAAGAAAGAAAGAGAGAAAGAGATTCATTAAAGGCTGCGAGACAGAAAGAGTTTGAAGATAGAAGAGCTAAAATTCTAGCTGAAAGAGAAAGAAAAAGAGATTCTATTATCAATGCAAGAGAACAAAAGAACGATACAATAAATTAAATTTTTTAAACCTTAATTAAACTTAACGAAGATTACAATGAAACAATTCAGAACACTTTTTATAGCTTTAGCTTTAATGATTGGCGCTACTGCTTTCACAAATGCACAGTCTAAGGTTGCACATATCGCTACTCAAGATCTAGTACAATCATTACCTGAGTATAAAGGCGCGATGGATCAGCTTCAAAAACTAGAAAAGACTTATGACGCAGAGATAAAAGATATGTTATCTGAAGCTCAAAGTACAATGCAACGTTACGAAGCAGAAGCAAATACTAAGTCTGAAGAGGAAAACCAAAAGAGAGCTACAGAACTTCAAGCTGCACAAAGAAGAATTCAGGAGCATAGCTCTAAAGCAAGACAGGATCTACAGAAAAAAGAAACTGATCTACTTAGACCAATCCTTGAAAAAGTTCGTACAGCTATTCAGAAAGTAGCAAGAGCTAAAGGTTACGATTACGTTCTAGATTCAACTACTGGAACTGGAGTACTTCTAGCTGATGGTTATGATCTAATGCCAGACGTAAAGAAAGAATTAGGACTGTAATTACAGCCCATTCCAAATAATTTTATAAAACTGCGTACAGAAATGTACGCAGTTTTTATTTTTGTACATATATGAATGATCCCAGACCTATTGGAATTTTTGATTCAGGCGTTGGTGGCACTTCCATCTGGAAGGAAATCCACAATCTATTGCCGTCTGAAAAAACGATCTATTTATCTGATAGTTTAAACGCTCCGTACGGAATTAAAACCCAGGAGAAGATCATTCAGCTCTCCATTAAGAATACTGAAAAGCTCCTGGAGATGAATTGCAAGCTTATTGTTGTTGCTTGCAATACAGCTACCACAAATGCCGTAAAAGTGCTTCGTTCAACTTATAATGTTCCTTTTATAGGTATTGAGCCGGCTATTAAACCAGCAGCATTAAAAAGTTCGAATAAAGCCATTGGAATTCTAGCGACTCGCGGAACACTTACCAGTGAATTATTCGCTCAAACTTCAGAATTATATACCAGGGATATTGACGTTATTGAAGTTGAAGGAAACGGGCTCGTTGAATTGATTGAAAGCGGAAAAAAAGATTCAGAAAAAACAAGGGAATTACTGGAGATCTTATTAGCGCCTATGATTGAGGCCAAAATTGATTACCTCGTGCTAGGCTGTAGCCATTATCCTTACCTGATACCACTACTTACCGAAATTTTACCTGAAGATGTAAAGATCATCGATTCGGGAGAAGCTGTCGCGAGACAGACGAAGGCAATTTTAAACAATAACAATATTCTAAATTCAAATTCTGTGAAGGTTACTCCTGAATTCTACACGAATATTGATCCACGAGTGCTTTCAGAAATTATCAACGCAAATGTAAATGCGTATAAAGTAGAACAGCTGGATTTCTAGTTGTTGATAGCAGGACATTTACAATGGTAACGTTCCCGGCTTTCACCAAAGTTATATCCCAGAGTCAATTGGTGAAATCCTCCATTACTAAGTACAATAGAATTCAATTGATAACTATAGGTATATCCAAATACGAATTTCTTGTAATTGATTCCTACAAAAGGTGTGATATATCTTAATTGCTGATTATTCACCTGCTCACCGTCCCTAGTATATTCTGCACTTTCAAAACCATTACGGTAAGAAAGCCCTCCCCATAATTTTCCATTTTCAAGTTCATAATACGCTTTGGCATTTACATCCAATGCCATTTCGTTAGTAGCTTCACGGGCCTGAAAAAGTATGGAAGGTTCAAAACTCCATGGATCATATTGATTCAGAGAAAATACATAACCTGCCGAAAAAAGATACTTTCTCATATTACTCGGTACGGCATCAGAATAAAATAATTCCCTGCTTACTGAAAGAATATTTTTTGCTGCAAAATGGAAATAAAGATCTCTTACGTAGTAAGATATTCCAAAATCCATATTGGCAAAAATATCTGAATCATTCTCCCCAATTAAAGGATCAAATCTGGTAAAACCACTAGTATCAAGTCGATGTTGGATGACTCCAGCACTAATCCCAAAAGACAATTGATTAAGATCTACCGTACTTCTGGAAAACATTAAATGATAAGCAAAAGTGGCATAACCACCAAGCTTGGAATAATTACCATTTTCATCCCTGAATAAAATTCCCCCTACTCCAATTTTATCACTGATCCTGGAATTATATGCCAACGTTTGTAAGTTGGGTGCTTCCTCAACGTCGAACCACTGCTGCCTGGCAGTAAGTCTTAATTTATCGTAATTGGAGGCCCCGGCCATCGATGGATGGATGAGATATAAATTGTCGGTTAAGTAATCGGAATATGTTGGAATTATTTCCTGTGCCTTTACTGCCGAATTATTAATTAATAAACTCAACAATAAAAACAAGGAATACTTTAGAACATTAGGACGTCTGGTATAAGCCCAAAAAATAAGTGTATTAGTCCCCATAAAGGCTGTAAATATATGTAATAGCTTGTTTTTCTTTAGTATTTTTGTCAAAAATTTTGAAATGAAAGATTTCACTATCAACATAGTAAGAACAACAACTCCTTCGATTGTAAAATTTGAAGCAGATAAATTTCTTACACGCCACGAAAATTTTGAATTTAAGAATATCGATGAGGCTTCAAGATCACCTCTTGCTCAACAATTGTTCTACCTCCCTTTTGTTAAAACGGTTTATATCGCACAGAATTTCATTGCGATAGAAAAATATGACATTGTTGAATGGGAAGACGTTGAAAAGGAAGTGGCTGATCAAATTAGCGCCTACCTTAATAAAGGCGGAGAGGTTATTAAAGAAGTTAAGGCAACTTCTGGAAAGGTACCGGTAACGGTCTACGCTGAAAGCACTCCGAATCCAGCGGTGATGAAATTTGTCGCCAACAAGAAGCTGGTTTTAAAATCGGTTGAATTCAAGAATATTGATGAAGCGAAGAACGCACCATTAGTGCAGAAACTTTTCCATTTTCCATTCGTAAAAGAAGTTTTTATTGACGAAAACTATGTTTCTATCCAGAAATACGACATGGCGGGATGGGAAGAGATCACTCTTGAATTACGAGAATTTATTAAGAATTACATCGAAGAAGGAAATGAGGTTTTAACTGCTGAAACGGTTGAAGCTACCAATAAAGCTTCAAAAACTCAGGAAGGAAAAACTGCTGAATTTGATCATCTTGATGATACTTCTCAACAAGTGATCGCGATTCTTGATGAATATATTAAACCTGCTGTTGCCAGTGATGGTGGTAATATTTTATTCGACAGCTATAACGAAGACAATAAGACCGTTCGAGTAATCCTTCAGGGAGCCTGCAGCGGATGCCCTTCTTCAACAATGACATTGAAAAGTGGAATTGAAACCATGCTTAGAGATATGATGCGAGGTAAGGTTGAATATGTTGAAGCGGTTAATGGTTAAATAGAAATTTGATATACAAATAAAAAAATCCCTTTTTCAAGGGATTTTTTTATTTAATAAGTTGTTGTTCTTGCTTCATTGTAAAACTCCTGGAACAATTGGAGCAAACTCATCGTTGACCCGATAAGATCTTTTGTCTCCAGAAGAATGCCGAAGTATAATTTAGTGTTTTTGGGACTTGATTCAGAAGTTCTGATCCTTTCAATCTGTTTCTGGATAAGATCGCTTACATAGTTCATTAATTCCTGCTTTTCGCTTAGCAGGTTATCAATATTTCCGAATTCATGATTATCAAAAGTTTCTGTGATCTCATCAAATAGGATCTGCATTTTATCGTCAACTTTCTTCAGATCCCTGATTTGATTGAACTTTAAATTTTTATGGTTATTATGAACGTGGTTGTAACTATTCCTTGTAATAAAACCAATAGATTGAACCATATCCTGAAGATAATCCAGGGTTAGAATATAGAATTTACTTGCTTCAACCGAATCTTCATCCAGAGATTTAATGAAGTAAAAAATATTGTCTTTTAGTTCATCTACTTCAGATTCCAGTTTCTCAATTCGCTTATAATTCTTCTTCAGTTTGCTTAGATCATAATATCCTAATTGATCTACAGTCCTGGAATACATTTTATTGATCCCTCCTATCACATTTGAAATATTTTCAGAGGTTTCTGAAGTGATCTCATTAATGGTAATAATATCACTCTTCTTAAATTTCTTATTCGTTTTTTCTGCCTTGGCTTTTTTCGAATGCAAAAATCCACTTCTTACCACAAGTACTATCGCCAGAATGATTAGTACGGCTAGAGCAATGGTACCGCCAAAATATATGATCGCACCAAAGATTGCTGCTGCCGTAAAGGCAACTATTGCTGTAACAAACCAGCCTCCAATAACATTAAGAACTCCTGCTACACGGTAAACGGCACTTTCCCTATCCCATGCCCTGTCAGCTAAAGAGCTCCCCATAGCTACCATAAAAGTTACATAGGTGGTAGAAAGAGGTAATTTCATATTGGTGCCAATAGAGATCAGCACACTTGCCACAACAAGGTTCACAGAAGCGCGAACCATATCAAATGCAGGAGCATCAATCCTTCTATTTTTTAATCTAGCGGTTGGTTTATCGAATTTATTATCAATCTTCCTCTTCATTCTTTCCGGTAGTACTGTAGAAACCGCATTCCCGAATAAAACCGAATATCTTACAATACCTCTGGAAAGCCAGTTAGGCTCAAAACGTTCAACTCCATCGCCCTGCCTGGCCAAGTTAATCCCTGTATCTACTACAGAACGTGCTTTGCTAGAAAACCACAAGGTAATTACCATGATTCCCCCTGCAACAACCAAAAGTATTTCTGGAGTGGGAACACTTCCCGATAAACCTGTCATCGCAAATTCTGAAGGAAGAACACCGGTTGCCTCGTGAGCACTTTGCCAAAGATCAAAAGATTGCCACGCGGCTATTGGAACCCCGATAAAATTCACCAGGTCGTTTCCGGCGAAGGCTAAAGCCAGTGCGAAGGTCCCGATGATAATGATCACCCTTAAAATATTCACTTTAAGAACACTCATTAAAAATTGAGAGATCGCGGTAAATATCACGAATCCAATAAGTACAATTATGAATGTATTGGTATTGATATACTCCACTACCCCATCAGAGATAAATGAAACACTTTTCATCCCTTTGATCACAATGAAAAAAAGAATCGCAGTAAGGGAAAGTCCTCCAAAGGCAGAACCGAAGTATTTTATTTTACGTTCAAATTGAAATGAAAAAACGAGCCGGGAAATATACTGTACTATCGCTCCAATGAGAAAAGCAATCACCACAGCCATTAGTATTCCTATAATAATTTCGGTTGCTTTCGAAGTATTTATATAATCTGTAAGAAGACTCAAGTCTCCATTGCTTTCCTTATAAATCTTGATTGCTGCCATACAAACTGCAGCTCCAAGAAGTTCAAAAACTATGGAAACAGTTGTAGAGGTCGGTAGACCAAGGGAATTAAAAAAGTCGAGTAAGAGGACATCTGTGATCATGACGGCCATGAATATGATCATGATCTCTTCAAAATAGAATTGTCCTGGCATGAATATACCTTTCCTGGCAACTTCCATTAATCCGCTTGAAAAAATCGCTCCAATGGCAACACCCACACTGGCGACAATAAGAATGGTTCGCATAGATATGGCTTTGGAACCGATTGCCGAGTTAAGAAAGTTAATCGCATCGTTGCTAACTCCAACAACTAAGTCTGTAATAGCAAGGGCTAAAAGCGCCACTAACATTACCAGGTAAATGTCTTCCATAGATAGATCAATTATCAGCCTGCAAAATTTATAATTAAATTTTACATTGGCTTGGGGCTTAAAGTTATTAAAAGATTATTATTCCGGGCTTTTTTAAGCATTTCTTATATAATCACTAATTTTAAATCACAGATTCTGCTACAAGTCTTTTATTTAAATACATTGAAATTTTCTTCCGAATATGAATAAAGAAAAAAATACTAATGAACTTATTCATGAAACCAGCCCTTATCTCCTTCAGCATGCACACAACCCTGTTGATTGGAAAGCATGGAATGATGAAAGTCTGGACTCCGCAGAAAATGAAGATAAATTGTTATTGATAAGTGTAGGATATTCAGCCTGCCACTGGTGTCATGTTATGGAACACGAAAGTTTCGAAGACTTTGATGTTGCAGAGATCATGAATTCTAATTATATAAATATTAAGGTAGATAGAGAAGAACGCCCCGATGTAGACCAGGTTTATATGAATGCCGTGCAGGTTATGACAGGAATGGGTGGCTGGCCCATGAATGTGATAGCCTTACCAGATGGCAGACCAGTTTGGGGTGGAACATATTTCAAAAAAGAACAGTGGATGGATGCTTTAAAGCAAATATCGCACCTATACAAAACTCAACCTGAAAAATTAATTGAGTATGCAGATAAGCTGAAACAAGGATTAAAACAGATCCAGATCATAGAACCGGCAAAGGATTCTCAAAAAATTCACAGGGACATTTTCTTTCCGATAATTAATAAATGGAAAAGATCTTTTGACAAAAAAAACGGCGGCTATCAAAGAGCACCAAAATTTATGATGCCGAATAATTATGAATTTTTGATGCGATATGCTTTTCAGAATTCTGATAACGAAATGATGGATCACTGCCTTTTCACCTTAAATAAAATTTCCTGGGGTGGAGTTTTTGATCCTATAGATGGTGGATTTTCCCGGTATTCTGTAGATGAAAAGTGGCATGTGCCGCATTTTGAGAAAATGCTTTACGACAATGCCCAACTGGTAAGATTATATTCAAGAGCTTACAAGATCACTCATAATGAGTGGTATAAAAGCGTGGTGGAGAAAAGTCTGGAATTCATAGAATCGGAAATGACCGATGCTTCGGGAGCATTTTATTCAGCATTAGATGCCGATAGCGAAGATAAAAAAGGGCATAACGAAGAAGGTGCCTATTACGTTTGGAGTAAATCAGATTTAATAAAGTTGCTTGAAGACAATTATGAGATATTTTCTCAGGTCTATAATATTAACAATTTTGGTAAGTGGGAGGAGAATAAATATGTGCTTATCAGAACTAAATCATTTGAACAGCTTTCTGGAGATCTCAATTTATCTGAAAAAGAACTTCATGAAAAAATTTCTTCATGCCATGAAAAATTAAAATCTGCAAGAGCTACTAGAAAAAAACCAGGTCTGGATGACAAATCCCTTACTTCCTGGAATGCTTTAATGATTAGTGGTTACACGGAAGCTTTCAAAGCTTTTCAAAATTTAAAATATCTAAAAATTGCTGAAAAGAATGCAGAATTTATCATCAACAATCAAATCCAGGAGAATGGAAATCTCTATCATTCCTATAAAAAAGGCAAAAGCACCATTAATGGATATCTAGAAGATTACGCCTTCAGCATAACCGCCTTTCTGGATCTATACGAAGCGACTTTCCAAGAGAAATATCTGCAAACTGCCTATACTCTGCTCGAAAACGTGGAAAATAATTTTCAGGATAAGGATTCAGGTCTGTACTTCTTCAAATCTAAAGAAGACCGTAAATTAATAACCAATACTTTGGAGATAAATGATAATGTTATTTCAGCCTCAAACTCTGAGATGGCCAAAAATCTCTTCAGAATTGGAAAATTAAAAAGTCAGGAGGAGTTGATAGAAAAGTCTGAAAGTATGCTAAATACGGTACTTGAGCAGATTAAAGAACATCCTCATTCCTATTCTAACTGGCTCGATCTGGCTTTAAACTTCAGCCATCCATTTTACGAAGTGGCTATTACCGGAGATGAATTCAGAAAAAAGGCAAAAGTTTTTCAAAAAGAATTTTTACAAAATATTGTTATCGCCGGAACTGATAATGAATCTGAGCTTCCAATATTAAAGCAACGTTTGGTGAAGAATAAAAATCTGGTCTATATTTGCGAAAAAGGTGCTTGCCAACTTCCTCTAAGCTCGGAAAGTGAGTCATTACAACTGATTCGGCAAGTTTAACATAATTTAAAGAGGAAATAAACTCTATTTTTTTACAATTAGGGCTTAATTAAAAATACTAACAAAAAATTTATGGAAAAGCTGGATAGCTGGGGCGATATCGTCAAAGAATACGGAGCTAAATTTATCGATTATCTTCCTACATTAATTGGAGCGATCGTTCTACTTTTCGTAGGACTATGGATCATTAAACTGATCGTAAAATACCTGAAGAAACTATTTGAGAAAAAGGATTACGATCCAACACTGGAGAAATTCACTGTGAACGCAGCGAGCTGGGGATTAAAGATCATTCTTTTCGTACTTGTAATCACTCAATTAGGAGTTGAAAGTGCTTCGCTGGTAGCCGCAATTGGTGCCGCAGGTTTAGCCATTGGTCTTGCATTACAGGGATCTTTAGCGAACCTTGCCGGTGGTGTGCTCATCATCGTACTTAAACCTTTTAAAGTTGGAGACTGGATAGAGGCTCAGGGAGTTTCAGGAACTGTAGTTGAAATTTCTTTGTTCTACACGAAACTTGATACTTTCGGTAATCAACGCGTAGTGATCCCTAATGGTGAATTGAGTAATGATAATATCACCAACTACTCTTTCAACAAAACAAGGAAGGAAAATCTTTCTTTTGGTATTTCTTATGATGATGATATCAAGAAAGCGAAGGAAGTTCTTACTAATATGGTGATGGAGCAGGAAAACGTACTGAAAGATCCTGCGCCGCAGATCATTGTTTCGGAACTAGGTGATAGTTCTGTAAACTTCTCAGTAAGATATTTTGCTGAATTGCCTAATTTCTGGGATCTGCATTGGTACATGATCGAAGAAGGTAAAATAAGACTAGAAGAAGCAGGAATGACAATTCCTTATCCTCAGAGAGATGTTTATCTATATGATCAAACCAAAATGAGAGGTACTGTTAGAGAGAAAAAATCTGAATAGATCTAGAATCTTTAACCAACAATAAAGTCTTTTAAATAATAAGGCTCGAAGTAAGCGACATCTTCGGTGTCGCTTTTTTGATGCTTGAATTCGGCAATTTCAGCCATTTCTTTTGCTGAAGGAAATTCCTGTTTATGAAAAATGGCATTGGAGTTCTTACAGATATCTTCAAACTTAGCTACTCCATTTCCAATGAAATGAACCTTCGATTTTTCAAGGTATTCAGCAAATGAGTTTTCATCCAGAACCTGTGCCTGGGTATCTCTCACCTGCTCAAGATGAGAATTAAATACAGCGGAATAAACTTCCATTCTACGTGCATCCAGCATAGCAATGAAAATTCCCTCTTCCTCTTTCAATTTATAAGCGAGAAGATCTAAGGTAGGTATCGAGATAAGCGGTATATCCAGCGAAAAACATAATCCTTTAGCTGCAGAAACGCCAATCCTAAGACCTGTATAAGATCCAGGGCCTTTACTCACGGCAACAGCATCTAGTTGGTTTTTACTAATGCCAGCCTCAGACAATGCCTCATTGATAAACAGATGAAGCTTTTCTGCGTGAGAATAATTCTTACTATTATCTTCTTTTAGGGAAAGTAATTTTCCATCTTTAGCTATCCCAACCGAACAATTGGTCGTAGCTGTTTCAAGACATAATATGATTGCCAAAATATGCGGATTTACTCAGTTTCTTTCTCTTCTCCTTCTTTCTTCACTTCAATTTCGTCCCCAGAATCCAGGCTTTTAGTCACGGTACTATATGGCCCGGTAATTACAATATCACCCTTTTTGAGACCTTTCTTGATCTCGATATTAGAGTCATCCTGTATTCCAGTTTCTACCACGCGAAGTTTAGCTTTTCCGCCGTCTTTTACAAATACACATTCAAATTTTTCTTCATCATTCCCGGCTGGTTTTGCTGAAAATGATTTCTTCGTGGAAGTCGTATCACTTTTGATCACAATAGAGCTGATCGGGATACCGATCACTTCCATCCTCTTATTAGTAATTATGTCTACAGTTGCCGTCATTCCAGGTCTGAAAGGTGAATAATTTTCCGACTTTCCTTCCATAAGATCAGCATAAGATTCTTTAAGAATTCTAACTTTCACCTTAAAGTTGGTCACCTGGTCTGTAGTGAGTTCATTGTCTGCTGTATTCGAAATTTCAGTAACAACGCCGCTAAATTCCTTTCCAAGATATGCATCAACCTCAACGATCGTAGAATCACCCACAGAAACTTTCACAATATCATTTTCATTTACATCAACCTCCACTTCCATATTATCAAGGTTGGCTACACGAAGAATTTCGGTACCGGCCATTTGCTGAGTTCCAACCACTCTTTCACCAAGTTCAGCATCAAGCTTGGAAATAGTTCCGGTCATTGGCGCATAAATATTGGTTCTTCCAAGGTTATCCTGAGCTTCGGTTACGGTTGCCGCACTACTCTGCATGCTGTAATATGATGATTCTTTGTTCGCCTGAGCCATTTCGTAGTTAGAAATAACACCATCCCATTCAGCTTTAGAGATAACACCTTTTTCAAAAAGTGTTTTATTTCTGTTGTAATCTGCTTCAGCCTGCTTTAAGTTAGCCTGAGTCTGAGCATAATTAGCTTTTGAATTCTGATAACCAGCTCTAGCTCTTTGTACGCTAGACTGGTAAAGATCAGGGTTTACTCTTACTAAAAGATCCCCCTTTTCAACACTTTGCCCTTCTACAACCGGTAATTCAATGATTTCCCCAGATACTTCCGATGATAGTTTCACCTCAACTTCAGGCTGGATCTTTCCAGTAGCAGAAACGGTTTCGGTAATATCTATAGGCTGAATTTCTGTGATCTCAACCTCCTTAATATTTGCTGATTTCCCAAACCAACCAGCTTTTTTACCGATTACCAATACAATAATCAAGGCTACTACAACCCCGAGAATGATGAAAAGTGTCTTTTTATTCATTTAATTAAAATTTTAAATCCCTTACCGGAATTCCAAAATACAATTCTACAACCTTTAATTTAAAAATATAGTCGTACTTAGCCCTTAAAGCCTCTCTTTGAGTGTTTTCGTAACGAATTTTTGCCTGACTGAAATCAAAGGCATTGGTCAATCCCACATCATACCTTTCGGTCGCGTATTCGTAAGCCTTCGCCTGAGCTTCAGAAGCAACCAAGGCAGCTTCGTAAGCTTCGAAAGCACCTTTAGCATCTGTGTAAGCCTGGTAAACATTTGCTTCCAGATCAAGTTCTGCCTGCTCTAACTGAAATTCAGCACGCTTTACATTGATCTCATTTCTCTTCACCTGGTTTCTTGTTGCAAAGCCGTTCAGGATCGGCACATTCAACTGCACACCATAGCTAATACCGTCATTTCTATACAATTGCTCCATAAATGGTAGCGGACTCCCAACTGTTGGGATTGTATTTGGCGCCACAACGATCTCCTGCGATCCTTGCACAACACCTATCTGCCTTGATGGTTCATTAGGATCTAATACTGCACCGGTAATTCTACCCTGTCCGGTTTCCCTGGTATTATAATTGAAAAATGCATTAAGAGTTGGTAAATAGGCCCCTCTTGCAAGTTCAACATCTTTTTCCGCAAGTTCCTTATTAGCTTCTGCTATCCTGATCTCTGAACGCTCTTCTTTTGCTCTTTCAACAACCTCATTAGCCGAATTCTCAAGGATCTCATTTCCGAAAACATCGTAATCACGATCTACGATATCGAAATTCTTGTAATCCTGAATTCCAAGGATCTGCGCAAGGCTGATCAAAGAGATCTGGATCTGGTTCTCAGCAAGGATCATTCTTTGTTTTTCATCTGCCATGCTCGCTCTTATCTCCAGAAGATCACCTTCCGGTAAAACACCAGCATCAACAAGATCCTGAGTTCTTTGAAGTTGCTCTACGGTAACTTCATTCTGTGCACGCAGCACCTCAAGACTTTGCTTATTGAAAAGCACCTGTAAATATGAATCTGCTACAAAAAGAGCAATATCATCTTCCATTTTATCCAGGGCATATTCATTGGCCATTTTAGAGATACGAGCTCTTTGTAACTGTTTAAAATTTCTAAGTCCGTCGAATAAAGTGATCCCGGCACTAACTCCTGCAGAGAAGTTTCTCACGGTTTGGTTTTGAAGGATACCGGTGGTAACGTTCTGCGTTAAACCTGTATTCCAGGAATTGGAAGCCTGTGCATTGATACTCGGAATAAAATTTCCAAGGGCATCTATTCTTTCAATTTCAGAAACCTCCAGATCAAGCTCAGATTGCTTTACCTGAATATTGTTCTCAAGTGCATAATTCACACACTCTTCTAAAGTCCATTCCTTTTGTTGAGCGCTCACCTGGCTACAAAAAAGCAATAATATGGCTATTAAGCTAAAATTCTTCATAATGTTATTCTGTAAGATATGTCTGTAAAATGTGTAGGTTGTTACACAAGGAATAAATTTTCTAGTTTTGAGCGATGTTCATTGCCGGTTTCAGCTGGTTCCAAACCTTGATCTTATCTCCTTTTTGCACTCCGCTAAGCACCTCAACATTAATTCCGTCGCTAACACCCAGCTCAACATCCTGCTTTTCGAATTCCTGGTCTCCGGTCATAATTTCAACATATGGCTCCTGAGTTTCTGAATCAAACTGAACCAATGCTTCTTTGATGGAAAGAACATTTTCAGCTTTAGCAAGGATAATGGAAGCATTTGCACTTAATCCTGCACGAATGAAGGTAGTATCAGATTTGCTCAATGTTCCTTTAATTTCAAATTGGATAGCTCCATTCTCTTCAACTCCTTTTGGTGCGATATAATCAAGTATAGCATCAAAAGATTTATTTTCTATCGCTCCAACCGTAACTTCCAGTGGTAATTCTTCTTTGATCTTTCCTACTTCGCTCTCGTCAACTTTTCCTTCAAAGATCATTTCATTCACATCTGCAAGGGTTGCAATGGTAGTACCGTCATTGAAGTTGTTACTTTCAATAACCTGGTTACCGGTCTTCACAGGCACATCCAGCACCATACCTTCAACAGTAGACCTGATCAAGGTATTGGCTGCACTTCCAATACCGCTGGTAGTTCCAGTTCTTACGATCTCGTAGTTCTGTTGAGCCGATTTGTAATTCTGCTCTGCTCTTTTAAAGCTCACTTCAGCTCCGTCAAAATCGTTGGCAGCAATAACTCCTTTATCAAAAAGCTCTTTCTGCCTTTCAAAAACCTTTCTTTCATTTTCTAAATTGATCCTTGCAGTTGCTACAGCATCTTTTGCACTCTGAAGTGAAGATACGTTAGGAATCACCCTGATCTTTGCAATTAGATCTCCAGCCTTGATCTTGTCTCCGGCTTCAATATATATCTCATCGATAATACCTGAAATATTAGGCTTGATAAGCACTTCTTCTTTAGGAACTATCTTTCCTGTTGCAACGGTTTTCTTGATGATTGTTTGTTCAGTTGGCTCCTCGGTTTCATAAACAACTGGATCCTCCTGGTTTTTTTGATACAAATAGTACAAGGCTCCAACAAAGGTCACAGCGATAAGCACTAAAATTCCGATGGTTACAAATTTTTTCATTTTTTGATTGTGTTTCTATTTACTTTCTATTCAGTACGCAAAGCATCAACAGGCTTTACCTTTATCGCATGCTGTGCTGGGATTAGACCGGCTAACAAACCGGATATTATTAATATGGTTAATGCGATCATTACTACGCCGAGATTCACCGACGGATTTAAAAACATCATTTCTGAAGTATCCATGCCGTCCAGCTGAAGATTCACCAGCCAGATAACTGCGGTTGCCAGGATAATACCTGCCATCCCAGAAATTATGGTAAGGAAAATTGACTCCATTAAGATCTGACCACGAATAGACCAGGGAGTTGCTCCAAGCGCCCGGCGCACTCCAATTTCATTCGTTCTTTCCTTTACTACGATGAGCATAATATTGCTAATACCAATAATTCCAGAAAGCAATACCAGTACACCTACGAAATAGGCAACTGCTTTCAATGCTATAAAGAGTCCGTTAACTTTGCTAAATTCCTGGTAGAGATCAAAATTTCCTACCGCACGGTCATCTTCAGGATGAATTGTGTGTCGGCTCTTAATGATCTCAATAATATTCCCTTTTAAATTAGTAATTGAGGAACCATCTTTTGCCGTAATAGCCATCCAACCTACCTTATTTCCGCGGTTGAAAGCCTGTGAAAATGCTGTAAAAGGAACATAAATTTCCTTTTGTCCTTCTTCTGCATCACCTCCACGACTCTTTTTCTTATAGGTACCAATGACCATGAAATTCACTCCGTTGATCTTAATATAAGTTCCTAAAGGATCTTCACCCTTATCGTATAAGGCAGATTCAACTCCGTCGCCAATAATGGCAACTTTCCGCTTCCCATTTATATCTGAGTAATTCAGAAATCTACCTGAAGTAATGTCCATGGTTTCCTGCTGAATGATCTCAGGATAATCTCCATAGACATTGAAAGCTCCACTATTCAAGCCTCTAACTACATTATTATCACCACCAAATCCTCCTAACTGATTTCTTGGAGAGACAAATCTCAATCCCGGAACCTGCTCTTTTATAGCCGCTACATCTTCGATCTCAAAACTGTATCTGCGGCCCTTAGGCATTCCTTTATATGGTTTAGATGCTACCTGAGTCCACATGAACATGGTATTTGTAGCAATTCCACTAAAACCTTGTTTTACTCCGTTTTCAAGCCCTTTACCTGCCGCCAATAGAATTACAAGGATAAATATTCCCCATAACACTCCAAAAGCTGTTAGAATGGTTCTGAACCAGTTCGCAGTTAGTGCTTCTATTATTTCTTCCCAACGATCCCTGCTAAACATATTATTCGTCTCTTAAAGCTGTTATCGGTTTGATCCTTGCGGCTCTCCAGGCTGGGAAAAATCCCGCCAGTGCTCCGGCAAGAACAAGTATGAAAACTGTATTTATGGCTACAGTAAAGTTCACTGTTGGATTGTAGATATATTGCGTTTCTATAGCAGGACCAACAAATTCAAGTAAAGCAAGACTAAAGATGAGTCCTAGAAATCCAGCAATCGCCGTCACAAAAATAGACTCATGAAGAATCATCCCAATGATAGACATAGGCTGAGCTCCTAATGCTTTTCTAATACCAATCTCTCTAGTACGTTCCTTAACGATGATCAGCATAATATTACTAACCCCAACAACCCCAGCGATTATGGTACATATACCAACTCCCCAGAAAAAGAATTTGATCATATCCATTAGAGTGAAGAATCGCTTAGCATTTTCCAGTGTATTATTAATATAGATCGCACTGTTATCATCAGGTGCAATGGTATGTCTTGATTTTAGAAATTCTTCCAGATCGGCAGAGAATTGAGTTGAAACTGCAACTGCTTCATCAAAGCTATCTTCAGGTTTCAAAGTGATATATAATCTATCGATATTATTACCACCTCCAAAGGCCTTCTGCGCAGTAGTGATAGGTATTACCGTTCTGGTTTCTTCTCGTTCACCACCCGGATCTGTATAAACTCCAACCACCTTAAAATTCACTCCGGAAACCTGAACAATTTCACCAATAGGATCTTTATCTTTAAAAAGATCCATTTTAACCCGGTTACCAATTACCATGGTTTTTTCAGAGTTCTCTACATCATGAATATCGATGAATCTCCCACTCATCAGCGATATGTTCTCCAAAGTCTGGTAAGCCGGAAAGCTACCACGCACGTCGTAAGAACCAGATTCTTTTCCGTAACTAATAACTCTACCCCAATTCTGAAAAGTTGATGCAGATTTATCTAATTTATCTCCAAAAAGAAGAAGTATTTTATTGTAATCATCATTCTTCATCTGTATCCTTCTACCAGGATTTAAACCTTTATACTCTTTTGAAGTAACGCCAGGAAAGACATAAATGAGATTGGAAGCATCTTGCTCAAATTCACGAGCAATTCCGTTACGCATTCCTTCACCAATACCCAGTAAAATCACCAAAATAAATATCCCGGAAGCAACCGAAAGTCCTGTTAGAAACGTTCGTAATTTATTCTTACGAATGGTTTCAAAAATTTCGTTCCACCTGTCTAAATCAAACATTCTCTAATGCTCTTACCTGTGAAACTACCGTGTCCTCTATAATAACACCATCTTTCAGATTCACGATCCTTTTGGTCATCTGAGCGATATCGTGTTCGTGGGTTACGACCAGGATAGTTCTTCCGTCGTCGTTGATCTCCTGAATAAGATCCATTACCTCGTACGAGGTTTTAGTATCTAAAGCTCCTGTAGGCTCATCGGCCAGCAGAACTTTAGGATCACTAGCCAGCGCCCTTGCAATGGCAACCCTTTGTTTTTGCCCTCCTGAAAGTTCATTTGGTAAATGTCCTGCCCAATCGGCGAGACCTACCTTTTCAAGGTAACTGTTAGCTCTATCCATTCGCTCACCTCGGGAGAATCCCTGGTAATACAATGGCAAAGCAACATTATCTAAAGCTGTTTTATACGATATGAGGTTGAAAGACTGGAAGATGAAACCCAGGAACTTATTCCTGTATTTCGCAGCTTTTTTCTCGTTAAGATTCTTAATAGGCACTCCGTCAAGAATATAAGAACCCTCATCTGCTTCATCTAACATTCCCAGAATATTAAGAAGAGTAGATTTTCCAGATCCTGAAGAACCCATGATAGATACGAGTTCACCTTCCTTTACGTCAAGATTAATTCCCTTAAGTACATGAAGAGAATTAGCACCCATTTTATAGGATTTGTGAAGATTTGATATTTCAATCATGATTGATGGTTATTAATTGGAGAAATGACTCTCTACTTAATAAGACTATCAAAAAAATAAAATGTTACAGTTATGTTATAAAAATCATATAATCTTTACGTTTCTTTGCTTTCATTTCAGGCTTTAAGAGGCCTAGATACTATTATCCTAAAATCTATTTGCAATACTTCTACCTTACCATTTCATGAAAAAAGCCTTTTCATTTCTGCTTTTCGTTATATGTTTAAACAATCTATTTGCTTTCCAGGATTCCGACGAAAAGAACTCTCTCAAGGGACTATATCTATCTGCAAGTTTTGGAGTTATAAATTATGATTACTCCGAAAATCTTCTAATTGGAAATTATGAAACCACCGGAATCACCGGAAGAAATGCATTTGCTGGTAGATTTTCTGTTGGATATCATCTTACTGAAAAATGGGATATTGAATTTAGCGTAATGAGACCAGGTGCATGGGTTCAGTATAATTTTGACGAACCCAGGAAATTTGATAAATCTGTCTGGACCAATATCTGGGCGCTCAGCGGAAGAAGAAATTTCAGGTTTTTCAGCAATACCAGATTATACCTTGAAGCTGGTATCAGCAATGTTTCAAGAACCGGTTTCGACATTAATAAAGAAGTAGTCATTCCTTCAGTTAGATATATCTACCCTATCACTTCGGCCGGACTTTTATATCCTATCTCCTCAAAGATCGATGCAGCTATAAATTTCACATATTCTCCGCAGAGTAATAAATACAATCAGCCCGCGACCAGTTTTATTGCCGGAGGAATCGTATACCATGTTAGAGAACAATCTGATGAAGTAAAGAATAAATATTTGAATACTGAATACAAATTTCCAGATCATCTATTTCATATAGGATATGCTTCAGATGCCGCAGGATTTAATATTAACAGGCAATTCTCCAGCGGATTGGACACAAGTATTCCAATGTTCTGGCTTGGTGATGTTTTTGTAGAAAATGGAATTACGGCTTCCTATCAGAAAAACATTTTTCATACCGAAAAGAATTTCTCTTTTAGTGCAGGCGCGAGCCTTTCCTATTTAAATACGCAGAAAGACGAGTCATTTTATACAATTTCAGTTTTTCCGGTGATCAAGTGGTGGTTTCTAAGAACAAAACCAGTGGACCTGTACTTTAATTATTCACTTATTGGGCCGGCCTATATATCTTCGAGCGTACTTGACGGACTGGATACCGGTGAAGAATTCACTTTTCAGGATTTTATGGGCATTGGATTTTTATTTGGAAAAGGGCGCAATTACAATCTTGACCTCAAGATCGCGCATTATTCAAACGGAAACATTTTCACTGATAATCCCGGAGTAGCTGTACCTCTTATGCTAAGCTTTGGATATGCACTATATTAATATTCTAAGCTTCTGAAGGATTTTTCTTTCTTTTCTTACGGGAGCGATATATGAAGTATCCCACTCCACCTATTAAAAGGTAAGGAAAGATCATAAGGTAAAGAATGCCATCGTTTATTCCTTTGGCGGTACTTTGATCTGCTTCACTTTCAAGAACTGCACGACACATGGCACATTGAGCTTCGGCAAATTCTGGAATTAGAACTAACACCAGTAAAATAAAACCTATGTATTTAAAATTCTTCATCATCAATTCATTTACCTAAATACACTCAAAATTAAGCATTTTCAGATCAATAATATGGCATCATGAATAGAAACACCAATACACCTGTAATTGCAACATATAACCAGATTGGGAAGGTATACCTGGCGATCTTTGAGTGTTTACTGTATTGCCCACTTAAACCTCTGTACATCGTAAAAAGTACTAGGGGAACTATGATCCCAGAAAGCACAATATGAGTAACCAGGATAAAGAAGTAAACATATCTTAGAATTCCTTCACCTCCATAAGGCACAGGTTCATTACTAATTTTGGAAAGCACATAACTCAAAAGAAATACCACTGATAGTCCAAAAGCAGCGATCATGGTATTTCTATGTTCAAGATATTTTTCAGATTTCATGAAATAGTAACCGATGATCAACAAAATCGCTGTCAAAAAATTCAGAATTCCATGGTAAAGTGGAAATGTTATAGCATCAACCCCAAACATATTATAACGCTCAGGCAACAGCATAAGAACTAAAACGATCACCGGAACTGCGATAGAAAGTCCAATAATTACAGGTACGGCAACCTTATCTGATGATTTTATTGTTGTCTTCAAAGTAATTTCTTTATATCCTCAATTAATATTTCAATTTGCGGTTCTTCTTCTCCACGAACCACAGACTTATTTCTTTCTACCGAACCTCTGTAATAAATGAGCGGATTTCCAAACTGATCTTTTCTTGACCTAATGTAACCTTCCTGATCTACCAGCGCAAACATTCCCTGGTGAGCAAAACCACCTGCAGCGTCTGCATCTTCACCAGCATAAAGACCAAAACCCTTATTTGCCAGGTTATAGATTTTTGTTCCTTCACCAGTCATAAGATTCCAGTTTGGATGATCAATACCATAATTTTCAGCATATTCAGCAAGTACTTCCGGAGTATCGTGACCAGGATCTATGCTGAAAGAAGCAATGCCGAAATCATCTTTATCTTCAAATTCGTCCTGAATTTCTACCAGATTTTTATTCATAATCGGGCAAATGGTGGGACAGGTAGTAAAGAAAAATTCTACCAAATACACCTTCCCTTGGTAATCTTCATTACTGATTGTATCACCATCCTGATTGATAAATTCAAATTCAGGTGCTTTCTTTTTCTCTCCATCGAGAACGATATAAGACAGTGCTTCTCCAGAATCTTTACTGGTCTTTTCTCTTTTCTGATTTAACCTGTCTGATGAAACCACTTCATCTTCACTTATCCTGTCTATGATCTTCGGAATGAAAAGTATCCCGAAAACAAGAATAACCAATGATATACCTACGTAAGAGTAATTTTTCATTTTACTTTTTTCTTTCAGAATTATTTCTTTTCAGCGCTAATCTGTATTCTGCGAGGATCACTTTAACATCGTCGTTCATCTTATTATTAAGCTCGGCAACATCCCTGGAATCATAACCGTATAATTCTCCATAATCTTCATCATCATCCCTTCCTCGAAGGTTTCCATCTTTATCTACTATAAAAACATATGGAGTGTGACTTTCTGAATCTAATTTATGAGTTGTCTGGAAGCTCTGGAAGACTTCTGAAATTTCTTCCGGGCTGGCATAAGCGATGCGCCATTCAGAAGATTCTGTGATTTTCTCAAAGCTCTGTATATATTCGTTAGTTTCCTGCCTGGCTTCTTCCGGTAGTACTAATACAAATTGAAAATCGTCAAAACTGTAATATTTTTCAAGGATCTTTTTATCGAGGTTGAAAGTATTCCCCTTGATCTTTTCAAGGTCTGAACCAAAGAAAGCCACAACGCTAATATGATCCTGAAAGCTGATAGACTCCTTGGAATCTGTCTTAAAAGAAGAAATGTCTTTTACATTTTCTGTCAATACGGGGAGCCTGGCAAAATTGTTCTTTCCGGAGGCAAAAAACAAGTATGCGGTAATTGGGAGGGCAAATAAAATACCGAGTACCAGAAACTTTTTCATAAGCTGAAAATCCAGTTTTACAAAGGGCTACAAAAATAAAAAGACGGTTTCATAAAACCGCCTTTTCAAATGCTTTTAACTTTTGTTAAAAATCCCAGGCTACATGACCCGACTTGTAAACGTCGTAAATGTAACCTCCTTCAGTAAGAAGGATAAAGATCAAATAACAAATTAGGAATACCGCTGTCCAAACAATTGCTCTACGCAATCCTTTGGTCTCATGCTCAAGGTGCATGAAAGCCCATGCGATGTAGTATGCTTTATAAATAGTAAGGATAATGAAGATCCAGTTAAGCAACTTCATTCCCAACAGGTAAGTATTAGTTAAAATTTCAGGTTTAATAATACCCAGAATAACTTCAATAATAGTTACAACTGAAAGTATTGCGAAAACTGACCAGATCCTTTTGCTTGCCGATCCGTGATTATGTGTTGTATCGTGAGCCATAATAATTTATTTCAGAATTAAACCAAGTAAAAGAATGTGAATACGAATACCCATACAAGGTCTACAAAGTGCCAGTAAAGTCCAACTTTTTCAACCATTTCATAACTTCCTCTTCTATCGTAAGTACCAATGATCACGTTAAAGAAAATAATGATATTGATGATCACTCCAGATAATACGTGAAATCCGTGGAATCCTGTAATGAAGAAAAAGAAATCTGCGAATAACGGTGTTCCATATTCGTTCTGAGAAAGGTTTGCTCCTTCAACAGTACCTATGGCATCATTATTCAGTTTCATTAGAGACTCTTCTCTGGTAAGAATTGTTTTCTCACCCTCTTCGGTAAGCATTTGTGTTCTTATAAGTAGATCTTCATTCTGAATGAATCCTGCTTTTACTTCGTCAAGACTATAAGTTGGAAGCGCTTCACCAGAATCGAACCAGATACCGTTGTTTGCATCGTGCTCCACTCTGTCTCCAGCGATAGGCACTGCAATTTCTGAAAGTGCTACTCTCTCTCCCTCTCCATCTATGAACTGAAGGATGTTTCCACCTTTAGTAGTAACAGCTCCATATTCTCCGCTAATGAAATTTTTCCACTCCCATGCCTGAGATCCAACGAAAATCACACCACCAATAATGGTAAGGAACATGTAAATAGTAACTTTCCCTTTTTTCATATGATGACCAGCATCTACAGCCAATACCATCGTTACAGATGAGAAAATAAGTATAAATGTCATCAAGGCCACATAATACATTGGAGCATCTACTCCATGTAAAAATGGGAAGTGAGTAAACACCTCATCGGCGATTGGCCATGAATCGATGAATTTAAATCTTGAAAAACCGTAAGCGGCAAGGAATCCTGAAAATGTTAAAGCATCAGAAAGGATGAAAAACCACATCATCATCTTTCCGTAACTTGCTTTTAGTGGTTGATTACCACCACCCCAGGTTTTACCTTCTGTGCCTGTTCTAACGACAGTAGCCTCCATAGAAGTAGTTTAATGTTAAAGGATGCGCAAAAATACGCAATTTTATTATCTAAAGAAATATAAAAAGAAAATCAAGTAAAGCCATAGCAAGTCAACGAAATGCCAGAAAGTTGCACCTAGCTCAAATCCAAGCATTTGTCCTGCTTTATAACGTTGTTTAAAATGGTTATAAATTAAGACCAAAAGCACTATAATTCCAATAGCTAGGTGGGCAAGATGCGCTAAAACAAGTACATAGATGAAAGAAGTGGTGATTGAACTCTCACTTCCTGTAAAATAATACCCATTCTGAATGATCTCAGAAAAGCTGTAAAACTGAAACACAACAAAAAGAATGGCAAGGATCAACGTGCCAATCAAAAAAGCACTCGCATTTCTCCTATTCCCAGCCTTGATCATTCTTTTACTAAGTATCAGCGTAAGACTACTTCCTACGATAACCAATGTGCTCCATAAGAATGAGATTGGTAATTCAAAGTCGGTTAGCCAGTCTGGCCTGTTCTTACTTACCACATAAGCACTGGTAAGTCCTGCGAAGGTCATCACCATACTTATGATCCCAAACCAGAGCATCATCTTCTTGGCTCTGCCGTGTTTTTTCTCTTCAGATCCCTGAGTTAAATCCATTGTCTAATAAATTTATCCAATACGTATACAATTTGCAGTAGCGTGATATAAGACACACTCGCAAACATTAGTTTTTTGGCTGCTTCAGCCGTCTTTTCTTTAAATAACTTTATCGCGTAATAAAGCATTCCCATGCCCAAAAGGAAGATAATAACTCCTGAAACCGGTGTCAGCATTAGTTTACCTGTAACTCCAAATACTGGAATCAACGAAACCATGATCGTCCAGCAGGTATAAAGAATTATCTGAATAGCCGTTCCGCGATCGCGCTTTCCGGTTGGCAACATGAAGAAACCTCCTTTTTTATAATCATCGAATAACCACCAGCCTATAGCCCAGAAATGTGGGAACTGCCAGAAGAATTGGATCATAAACAAGGTTCCCGGTTCAATGCTAAAACTACCTGATGCAGCAACCCATCCCAACATAAATGGAATAGCTCCCGGAAATGCTCCTACAAATACTGAAAGTGGTGTTTTTGTCTTTAGCGGAGTGTAAATACTAACGTAAAGAAATATACTTATCGCCCCGAACATTGCTGTCTTCGGATTAATAATATAAAGCACTATCAAACCAAGAACGGTAAAAACACTGGCAATTGTAAAAGCAACCGGAACAGTCATTCTACCAGCAGGCAGCGGTCTGTTTTTGGTACGATCCATCAAAGCATCCAGGTTCCTTTCAATGATCTGGTTATAAGCGTTAGAAGCGCCAACCATAAGATAACCACCAATCGCAAGAAGCGTCACTACCACGAAATCTATATTATCTGCTCCAAGAAAATACCCTGCAACAGATGAAAAGACTACACTTATAGCCAACCTCATCTTGGTAATTTCCTTAAAGTCTGATAGAATGGAAGCGTTGGGATTATGTACGCGAGTGTTGCTCAAAAAAGCTTTTTTTTAACTGGCGCAAAGATACTTCTTAATTAGGTTTTAACAAGGAAGGCAATGTGTTAATTTTCAAACATGAAAATCTCTAATAATCAAAGTACCAATTAAAAATATCGGTTCTGAGTCCAAAATTTATCCAGGTGGTAGAATTTTCAAAATTGGTAACTGTCTTTGCCTGGGGATTAAAATCACGATATATAAAGCTCGCGAACAATTTTAAATTAGTGGTTGGATTAACCAGATAACCTGCTTCAAGTTCAGAATAGAATGAATTTGTAGTATTTCCCTGCCCTATCTTCACTCCAGAATCAAAGGGTCTGTCTTCTTCAGTTCTATAAATATCCTGCCCGTAATAATCTCCGGTTTCAGAAAAATCGAAACCTCTTTTTCCGTAGATAAGTTTAGCCGAACCATACCACCTATCTTTACGATACCTGGCAACACCAATAATTTCCCTGAAGTTAGCTCCCCAAAGATGCGCCATAGACTGGTTATTATGCCCGTAATTGAGGGTTATTGAATTATGAGAATATGTATATGGCCTTACCTGGTTGTATTCTGCCTGCAAATACAGGTCGTCTACTCCAAATGCATTAAAATATTTTAGGCCAGCCTGGAAGCCAAGTTTATTTTTCCAGCTACCATCACCGCCAAATACGTCTGTAGAGGAAAATTCATCGATCAACCATTGACCATAAGCATACATCTGGTTGGAGAATTTATACTTCCCGGTTAGACCAATAATGGCATTCCCACCATCTGCTCCGGTGGCGAATTCAATAGCACGATAAAAGATCACTGGATTCAGGTAATTGAGATCAAAACCACGGTCATTATCATTTTCCCACATTACCGATTCGAAGAAACCAAGATTCAACCTTTTGCTGATGTTTAAACTCAGGTAATGATTGGCAATGTATTTAGTTCTGAATGATCCGCTATTCACCACCTCCGGACGAACGTCTCTTAAAGACATCCAGGTATTGGTATATTTTATTTTCCAGAATTTAGTATTCAATTTTAGATATGGATGCGGAGTTGGATTATCGCTTAATAGCAAGGATCTGTAACCATCACCTATAAAATTGTTACCATGACCAAACTGGATATTTATAAATTCTGAAGGTGTAAATGACAAATATCCTTCAGCAACAGGATAATCGTAACCATCATCCATAAAAGTTTTGGCAATTCCCCTACCCGGAACAATGGCTGGATCTCCTCCCGCCGGCCTAATGGATTCAGCATAATTATTATAATATTGGGCAAATCTTCCCTGGTTCTCATAAATGACCGAGTAGAAATTGAATTTCTTTCCTAATCCGCCCTGGATAATTAATTCTCTAGTATTGTTATAAGTGAAATCATGTTCGGTTTGTTCAAAATCCTTTCCTATTTGCAGATCAAATCCTGGGTCTAAGGTAAACCAGTATTTCTCGGTCTGAAATCTGATTAAATGTTCATTCCATAATTTTCTTCCAGCAAGACTATTTCTATCCTGAAGCAACTCATCTCTGTTAGCCTTAAAATCATAATAAGGATTTACTTCAGCAAACATTAAAGGTTTAGACGCAGAGTGCGTATTAGTTCCAATCTCATTAAAAGCAGCATCAAACCTGCTATAGAACTCATGTGAAAGTGGAATACTTATCTGGCTGGTATAGCGCGGACTCGTAAATTCATCAGACTTAATTCTTTCATATTCTGACAAGGCATTCGGCTCCTCCTTATCTTCAACCTCAACATCATCCCTTAGTTGAATTTCATCTTCTTCACCAACAGGTTCTACTACCACATTATTCTGTAAAGGAATTTTTAGAGGCATTTTGAATTGCATATGAACTGGCCTGCCATTGTATGTAGCAGGTTTAATTTCCGGAAGCGCTTCAAAAACTCTTTGAGTTTCCGTTTTCAATTCATCATAGGCAGCATCCATATAGATAAGCTGAAATTTTCCAGTCTCATCTACTTCAAAAATAATCGTAAGCTGACCTTTATAATTTTCGTTTTGAACTATTTCAGGAACCTCAAAATTTGATTTTATAAAATTTACCAGCGTGCTATTAAAGCAATATTCCTGAGAAGAATAATCTACGCTTGCACATTCTTCGAATTCCGGGTAGATCTCAGAAGAGAGATTTACATCCTGTGCGGAAATTTGAAAACTAAATAATAATAAAGGAAGAAGTAAAATATACTTCATACGCCGGGGACCTATGGTTAATGATTTATGGGTGTAATATACATTTTTTCCAAAAGGGAATTTATATAAAACAAAAAATCCCGGCCATAGCCGGGATTTTCTAAATTATATCAAGAGTAAATTAGTCCTGAACTTTAAATGCAATTGGAAGTGAGTACATAACTCCTACCGGTTTACCACGTTGCTTACCTGGTTTCATTTTAGGTAAACTATTGATCACTCTTGCAGCTTCCTGCTCAAGTCTAGGGTGTGGAGCACGAGCTCTTACCTGACCGATATTTCCTTTTTCATCAATTCTAAACTGAACGATTACACGGTTAATTCCGCTTAGCCCGAGTTCAGACCCAAGATCTGTATCAAACTCTTTGTTCACATATCTACTGATCTTTTCACTCATACACTGCTTACGCTCATTGTTGTTACTTAAGTTTTCACAACCAGGGAAGATTGGCACATCTTCAATAACCGCGAAAGGAACATCTTCAACTTCTTCCTCTACAGGAGCCTCAACAACTTCTTCCACTTCAACGATCTCATCAAGATTAGTTTCGGTAGATTCAATTTCATCCTCCTCAACATCTTCCTCATCTTCTACTACCTCGATAATTTCCGGTGCCGGTGGAGGTGGTGGAGGTGGTGGAGGTGTGTTCTGCATTTCAGTAATTGGCACATCCTCTTCTTCAAGGGCGTCCATATTCACCTGTCCTATATCTATATTATCAGGGTCATAAGTCTTCCACTCTATTGCCTGCCAAGTAATTAGCAGTACAACAATAAGACCCAGCTGCAGATAAAGAGTTCTGTTCCTGTTTAAATCAGCCTTTGGATTTTTCTTAGGTTCCATAATGCGTTATATTGTTAAGGGTTGCTAAAATAAAGATTTTTTCTAAAAAACTAAATTTATCTGGGATAATAAGTAATTAAAACTACGGTTAATTTCTAAACCGTTCATTATCATTCCTGAACTTTAAATCGAATTGGTATTGTATAAGAAACCGGAACAGGCTTTCCTCTCTGTTTTCCAGGCTTCATTTTAGGCAATTCCCCAATAACTCTTCGAGCTTCCTTTTCTAGTTCAGGATGCGGAGCTCTGGTTTGAATTTGTTCTACTTCGCCTTCTTTATTCACCACAAACATAACAAGCACAAGATTTGCACCAGTGAGACCTAACTCACCACCCAATGCTGTATTGAACTCCTTATTCACAAATTTACTGATTTTAGAACTCATACAGCTCTTACGTTCATTATTATCAGTCAGGCTCTCACAACCGGGAAAAATGGGAACATCTTCAATAAAATCAAAAGGAACGTTTATAGGTTCGTCATCTGGTGTCTCCGGCTCTTCGATATCTGAAGGTTCAAGAATATCGTCAAGGTCAATTTCGGTAGGTTTTACCGGATCTTCTTCAATATCTGAATCATCAGGGATTTCCTCAATTACGTCTACAATCGTTTTTGGAGGCGGCGGAGGAGTAATTTCAGGCGTTATAACTACAGGAGGAGTTTCTTCCTCTAGAACATCCATCCCAATCTTTGGATCGTTAAATGATTTCTCATCATAAGTTTTCCATTGGAAAGCTTGAAGGGTTGTAAACAATATTAGGATAAGTCCGATTTGCAGAAACAGGACCCATCTCCGACGAAGGTCGGCTTTCGGGTTTTTCTTAGGTTTCATAAAAGTTTAGTTAATAAAGGTTATAATTTAGCTAGGCTACTTTATGTTTTAACTTCTTTATCGTCGGCGCCATGACCATAAAAAAGAAAACAGCAAGCAGTACACCAGTTGAATTTGCCAGAACATCCCACCAATCGGGTGTCCTGTAACTGGTTAGGGTTCCTTGCAAAACCTCAATTAACATACCAAATATGAAACATGCGAGTGCTACCCACCATAAATTGGAGGTATACCTTTTAAAATCTGAATTTTTAAATAGAAAAAATAGCTTCCACAAGAAAGCTAAAAACAAATATGCTCCGGCATGGAGCATTTTGTCTGTAGGATCAAAACCGGCTACACTTACCTTAAAGTCCATCACTATTAAAGAAAAATAAGTGATGGCACTGGTATAAAGCAGCGCGGCAATAAAAAATATCTTAGCTACCAATTACTTCCTTGTATTCATCAGCAGAAAGTAGGTCATCTAATTCAGAAGTATCAGAAAGTTTGATCTTGATCATCCAACCTTCTCCATAAGGATCTTCGTTTACCTTTTCAGGCTCATCTTCAAGACTATCGTTAAATTCAATAATCTCACCAGATACTGGCATATAAAGATCAGAAACAGTTTTAACTGCTTCTACCGTACCGAATACCTCTTCTTTTTCAAGAGTTTCGTCCAGCGTTTCAACCTCAACATACACGATATCCCCAAGCTCTCCCTGGGCAAAATCTGTAACTCCAATAGTTGCGGTGTCGCCATCAATCTTAACCCACTCGTGGTCTTTAGTGTACTTTAATTCTTGTGGAATATTCATAGTATAGTTTTATAAGATCGCAAAGGTAGTTTTTTAGCCGAATTGTTCAAATATGCCTTCGTTAATTTCCGAAATTATATATAAGCGTAAATCCAGACCTGATGGTAGTTTGCGGAAAGGCTGTGGAAACTGCATATTCTGAGAACGTATGATCGTAATAGAACCTGGCGGTAAGATTTCTGGTAAAGGCATAATCTGCCTTGAAATTGATAGACCAGATATCCTGTCCAGATATGGTTTGGTTATTAGCCAGATCTAGATACCTCACAATGGTTCTGTTCTTTCTGTAAGAAACATCGGCACGGAAGTTAAGATCACTGCTTAGAACTCTTCTTGTTCCACCCAGGGCTGTTGCAATTTTAAGATCCTTGATCCTGTAACCTAATCCAAGGGTATATTCATTTCCACTGTATTCGGTCAATAAATTATTATCAAAACTAAAAGCTAGTGACCTGTCTTTTTCCATTTCGGCTAGGATCTGGATATTCCCTTTAGTCTCAAAATCCACTCTGGCCAGAGGAGTAAATAATTCAGTCAAGACAAGATTTGAGAATAAGACCGGATTTTTGAAATCTCCTGCCTGATTTAATTCCTGCGGATTTGCCGGATCGTAATCCAGGTTCGTCTGAAATTGATTTAATGTGTAATCTGATCTATATCCATGGTTGATGGAAAATCTTCTGAATTTATCTCTAAACCATTCCAACCTCATCAATCCAGTATACTTCAAATTCCAGTTTGGCAGCGGAAAACTTCGTAAAGCACCAAGCTTCACGCTTCCCGCATCCTGACCGGAATATGCCGCAACAAATGCCGGTAATAGCACTGCCTGATTTGTTTTTCCTATACCACGAGGGAAACCATCTTCGTCTAAATCATTCGGATCAAGCCCTCTTTCGCGAGCCAGTCTTTGAGCGATCTCGATACGATTCTGTCTGAATGTCTCAAAGGTTTGAGAGCTGGTTTCGGTTGAATTATTAAAAGCGGTTTTAATAAGTATTGTTGAAATATTCAGGTTTCCGAAGGTATATGGAGTTAATGATTGATATTCTAGCGTAATTGGATCTACTTTATAATTTTCAGAGTAATTCTCTGAATAGTTTTTTCTACCTGTTAATTCAATGGTAAGGTCTGGTAAAAAGCCTAAACCGGCCTGGTAATCTAATTGTTCGTTTTTAAGCGCGGTATATTGCTGGTTGAAATTCTGGAATAGCGTTAACCATCCTCTCTCCGCAGCCATATATCTAATATCATCCTGCAATCCGAAAGTGAATCCCGCAGTTGGCCTGAAGGTCCCCATAAAACCGATACTTTCTGTATAACCCGGAAGAAAAATACCACGGCTGTTTCTATAATTAACCTGGAAAGTTTTAATCCCTGTAACAACACTAATCATAGTGTTGTACGTCTTATTTGATCGGTTTCTTGGTTGCGGTGCAGCTTCCTCCTCTTCTTCCTCTCCTGGAGGGCCAAGAGTTGGCACTCCCCGACTTCTTTCCTGGATAGATTTTCCAGCGCTATTATCTTTTTTCTCAACCAGTCCGAAATAGTTGTAAAGATCCTGCATATTCAAACTCGCATTGATCTGGTGTGTATTCGAGTTTTGAACGCTATTTCCAATATCAGGCACTCCTTCCAGTTGTTGAAAAACTCTGGAACCCCTTTGCCATTGGAAATCTCCAGTATAGGAATAGGTAGCTTTCACAAATCTTAGTACAGGGATCTTATCAAATGGCAACTGATAATTTACCTGCAAAGTCTGGAAATGAAGATTCGGCTCACCAATATTGAAGAAATCGTCCCACAAACCAATACTATTATCTGCAAAACCTTCTTCATCGATGTAATTTCTAATGATCCTGTTATTACTGGCATTAAAAGAGAAGGTTAAAGACCTCGTAAGATTATAATTGACCCCATATTGCCAGTCGAATAGATAGTTTCTTTGATATAGAGTTGGAATTCTAATATCATCTGCTCCCAGTTCCAGAGATCTGAATTTCTGCTCATTATACTGCCTGAAAATATTGGAACTGGCATTGATACTTGACGGAAGGTAGTTTATATTGAAATCTCTGAAAATTGTGAAATAATCACTACTATCTAAAACTGCCACATTTTTAAGAGGCTCGATCGTTTTTTCCGGGAAATTGAATTCGTAAGTACCGCCAACCCGAACACTTTTATCTACGCTTTCTTCTACCTCAAAATCCCGATGGTCTACCTGGTTATAAGATGTCGAAAAAGCAAAGTTTTCCACATCATAAGGCATTGGAGTTTTTTCTCCAACCCGTTCCTTTCTAAGGCCGATCACATTTACACTTTCCCTCTTTGTGTAAGATTGAGATTGCTTTTCAACTCGGTCTCTTTCCACAGGATCCTGGATATTCGCAAGTCTTGTATCGAGTTCCACATCCAGAAATTCCTGGTCGTATTTTGGTGTAATTAACTCTTCTCCCCTGCTATAGTTCACCGGAAATTTAATTCCCCATTTCTTCGGAAGTAACTGTCCCATATTCACATTGGTAACAAAATCATATTGCTTTAGATCTTCCCTGCTTCGCTGATTTGGGCCCTGCTCTATACTTCCAAAACCAACCGTACTTCTTCTTCCGGTAGCAGAAACATTGGCAAAATCTGCCAGGTTACTATCCATACTTACAACTCCGGCCCATCCACCTTCATTTTTCAAGTCTGAAAGTCTAAGCTCATTGAACCAAACCTCACCACAAAGATCGGTTACACCTTCTACGCTGGTTCCGTTCTTCACACCAACCATCAGCAATCTTACGTTTCCAAAACTTGGATTACCTTTTACACCTAACCTCAGACTTCCCATATCATAAGGCGCTTCAGCATTCACTGGCTGCAATTCTTCGGTAAAAAAATTAAGATCTGTAGAAGTCAGGGATGGATCACCCAAAACTGCTGTTTTTATTTGTTGTAAAAGATCAAGCTCTAAATTCAACCGGTTGATCTCAGGCCAGATCTCTTCAGGCGTAGAAGCTCCGAAAAGCGTAGGTGATAATGGGATTTCAATTTGATAAAAGTTATCGGTAAAATCTGTTCCCATTCTTACGAAGGCAACTAACTGACCATCTTTAAGAGGCTGCCTGTTCAAAAGTGACTCGGCGTGTAAGAACATTTCCAGGTTCTTATACTGACGCATGTCTATCTGGAAATTCTTATAAACCGCTCTGGCATCCTGAGGTTGCAAATCACAGGTTCTCAAGGAAAGTGACTGCTCATTCTGCCTGATATTAGAATTACTCTGGTATAATTCTTCTCTTTGCACTCCAGGAGGCAATACATACGGAATTGGCTGCCTGTTTTCGTTCTCTTCAATATTTACCGCATTTACTTCAAAAAGCGTATTCGGATTTTCTATCTGGCTTTGATCTTCAAAAAGGCTTTGGTTATATCTTCTGTAATCACCTCTCACAAGATCCATCGTTCCAAATCTCAAAATAGTTTCATTCTGAAAATCTGAAAGGAACATTCTAATAAATCTGATAGACCTAAAATCTGCGATTCCTCCAACAGCATTGGTTGGTTCAAAAATTGGAACTTTGAATTGCAACCATCTTACCGGTAATTCCTGACCATTTCTCAGGGTTACATCAAGCTCCTTTACATCTGTGATGTACTGGTTATTATCAATATTCATCCCCTGGAAAAATGGAATTTCATATTCAAAATAACTGTTTATCGTATTCATCGTGTTATCACGATTGATGTCTTCTGTAGTTGGAAGCGTGGTATTCCCTCTATTCGTATCGGTTACCTGAGTTGGCGAGTTTCCTTCGGTCCCGTTATAATTTCTATATCGCTGCAGGATGCTACCTTCAGCACTTAGGAAATATTCGTAATTATCTGCAGAGGGATCGGGCAATCCTGCGAAATCAGAAAATTTTGTTCCTTCTTCAGCATCCAGAAGTCCATCAAATCCAGCATCTTGTTGAGTTCTGGCTTCTCCTTCAGTATCAAAAGCATAAACCAGCGAATTGTCCGCAGGAACTATACCGAATGAAGTATTTATCGTGTTTGCCTCACCCAGACCTTCAGGCAATCCATTTTCGTACTGTTTTCGTCCATCCTTCAAAACATCTTCAGAAATATTACCAAGGTTAAAATTGATAGTCCCTCTGGAATTTCCGGCGTTTTCAGAATAAATATATGGGTCCATCACCCAGAACTGGATATACTCTACATTAGATTGCTCAAAATTCGTGGTGTTGATAGAGCGCATGATCCCACCAAAATTTCCTCCAGGATTTGGTAAACTATTAGATCCTGTTGCAGCCGGATTGTAATTGTAAGGTCCACGCTCGGTTGGATCGTAATTCACATCCATGGTATAAACTACCTGAGGCTGGCCTTGCACCACATCTGTATTTGGGAATATTTCGCTTAATGCCACTCTCCTGGCCTCATAAGTAGAAATATCTGAATCGCTTATCCCATCAGGTCTTCTATTGCTATAGAAAATAGGATCTATGGTATACCAGGACAATTTCCCTCTTTTATATCCTACAGAAAGATCTCCGTTAGCCAGTTCTCCTCCAAAACCAATTGGAACACTCGACAATTCCCAGCTAAGCGGATTGTTGATATCTATAGAAGTTTGTGCGGCTTCAAAATCATCTATATAAGTAGTTGCTTTCCCATCAAAGTCGTTCGAAGCAGGAGATCCCGGGATCAGGTAAGCGAACTCACCTCGAACCGATACATTAGATTTTACATCAGTATCGATATTTGGCAATTTATTTACCAGCCTGGTTAGAAAAGGAACTTCAGTACTGTAATTCATGTTGAACCCAAGAATGGTATTATTAATAGGTTCATAACTGTAATTAGCCTTTTGAGTTAAAGGACGCTCTTTAAGGTTAATGAAAGTACCACCAATCAGGAAGTTTTCATTGAATTGATGTTCTACATTCAATCCGGTAAAACGTTTTGTTTGCTGACCGAAAAGTGCATTGTTCTCTGTATTTACCTGAATTGGAATATCTGAGGCAAGCAAAGCTTCATCAAGAATCTGAACCCTTCCCAGCTCATAGTTCACTACATAATCTACACCCTCCTGAAGAATTCTACCTCCGGCAGTCACGGTCACAGATCCTGGTGGAAGATTAAAACCGATCGGAATCCCTTCAACTTCAGCCGATTTATATCTACCCTTCAGCTGGAATTTGTTCTTATCTGCTTCTTCCTGCTCTGCCTGTGTTTTGGTGGTTCTATACATGGCACGGAAAACATACCTCTGCTGGTTCTCATTCCAGGTATCAGGAAGCGTATAATCCTCTGTCCCGCTATTTGGCGTTTCATCCAGCTTTCGGAATAAATGACTACCAAAAGGCTCTACCGTGGTAAAAATGATATTACCGTTCTGAGGATCTATGGTGATTTGCGGTACATAATCAAAGAAACCATCTCCACCATTAATAGGATCGTTATTGTTATTTAACTGGTCTAACCTGAAAACCCTTAATAAAGGCGTTTGAGTTACATCTCCAGGAAGAGTAGTCCCTTCTACCGGCTTGATATAATTTAAAGGCTGCGGATCTGTATAAAGAATGTTCATTCTAAAATCCTGGCGTTCTAACTGGTAAGCACCAAGACTATAAATGTTCTTCATCATCAGATCCCAGATAGGTTCATTTACATTGGTAATGGTACTTTTAAGCATCTTCACCACAAGATTCTGGCTAGCTCTCGGGTTATTTCCTGTATCTGGCTGTTCGCCATTATCCTCATTCGTGGCATTCACTCCGTCATTGGCAAATTCACCAACCTGGTAGACCTGCCCGTTGATAGTATATTGAAAAGCAACCCCCAAAACCTCATCATTACTAAGTCGCTGGTTTAAGGAAATATATCCTAACTGAGTATTTACCGTATATTCATTCGGTTTTAACTGTCTTGCATTTTCAAGTTTCGCATAATCTGTTCCTTCGGAAACTGTTACCGGACCAAAACCCTGATCTACGGTAGCAATATCACGAATAGCAGGCGTTAAGACAGATTCTCCCGCACCTGTAATTCCGAATGGATTAAAATCATTCACCGTGTTATCTGGAAATGCTCCTGTAGGCTGATTGAAGAAACCACCAGGAGGTGTATCCAGACCGATATTACCCGGAATATTGGTTTCCCCAAGATCCTGAATAGCCACAATGTTACGTGTATCCTGGATATTCTGAATATTATTAGTTCGGTTAGTCACCCAAACCTGAATTCTTTTAATCTGAATATTGGTATTGATAAACGGATAGTTCACCAAGGCTTCATCATAAGTATCACGGAAGTAATGCGCCAGGAAAAAGTGCCTGTCCTGATCGTAATCCAAAGCGAATTTTTCAAAATCCTCTACGGTTGCTCCACCTTCAACATTCACCGTTCTTCTCTCCGATTTCTGTTCAGAAAATACACCGGTTATCCTTGTTTTCCCGAATTGCAATTCTGTTTTAAAACCAAATAGACTTTGAGCTCCCTGGATTAAGGCATTATTCAAAGGCATATTCACGTTACCAACTTCAATCTTTTGAACAATATCGTCCTCATTCGGAGTATATTCAAGTTTCAGCTGGTTCTGAAAATCAAAAGTAGACTCTGTATCGTAATTGGCTGTTACCTGAAGCCTTTCACCTATCTGCCCTAGCATGCTCAGACTTATTCTCTGATCAAAATCAAAAGAAAGGTTACGCTGGTTACGGGGAGAAAAAGCCGGGTTATCCTGTTTTGTATATAATAACCCAAGATCCAACTCAACAGAACCCTGTGGCACTATATTGATCTCTGAGCCACCAAAAATGGTTTCAAAAAAATTATTGTTTACGTAAAAGTCTGGAAGCAGGTCTCTTTGAATATCTTCTGAACCTTCCTTTCTACCAGTAAGCGCGTCATTCTTTAGCTTGAAATACTTACGCATTTCCTCCTGGAGAACCAGATCTTCATATTCCTGAGGGGTTAAAACCAGTGGCAAGCCAAGATTGATCCTACCTAAACTTTCCTTATAGAAATAACGGTTAAGGATAGGGTCATATTCGTATTTTGATTCTATACTTTCAGGGTCGGGAAGGCTTATCTGACCGATCACATAGCCGGTGCTAGTGGTATCCTGAGGTGTGTCCTGTGCTACCGCATCTACAGAGAATGCTAGTAATATCAGGAATGTTAGGCGTACCGGTAAAGACAATTTCGGGTAATTGTTCCTCAATTTACTTACAGCTTTTTAAGTGCCAGTTTTATAATAGATTCTACGGTAGAGTCGGGATCTTCTTTCAGGATCTTTTCAACAACTTTGCCTGCCTGGCGTCTATTATATCCTAAGATCTCTAAAGCAGATAACGCTTCTTCCTTATTTGTATTGCTTTGAGACACAAAAACTTCATCCTCGCCAAGGATTTTTAAAACCTTATCTTTAAGATCGAGGATCACCCTTTGAGCAGTTTTTGCACCTATTCCCTTTACACTTTGAATTGTTGGCACGTCGCCAGAAGCAATTGCGTCTATTACTTCTTTTGGCTGAAGCGATGATAACATCATCCTGGCTGTACTTGTTCCTACTCCCGAAACTGAGATCAATAACCTGAATATCTCTCTTTCAGATTTTTCTACAAAACCATACAAGGTATGAGAATCTTCCTTTACCTGGAGATGAGTGTATAAGCTCACTGCCTCCGAGTCTGGAATTAATGAAAATGTGTGAAGTGAAATATTTACAGAGTAACCAATCCCGTTGCATTCAATAACAACATATGTAGGATTTTTTTCAATTAATTGCCCTTTTAAATGATGAATCATGAAAAAAACTTGTGTTCAATCTCAAATGTAGTAAAATAAACTAAAGGCAGAAATCTACTTTCTGCCTTTTAAATTGAGGGTTTATGTGTATTATTTTTTTAGTCTCTTTTCTTTCTCCTGGGCATCTACCACTGCAACAGCAGCCATATTCACCATTTCCTCAACACTTGCTCCCAGCTGCAAAATATGCACCGGTTTCTTCATTCCCATCATAATAGGACCAATTGAATCCACATTATTCAGTTCTTTAATCAGTTTATAAGTACTATTTGCTGAATCAAGATCTGGGTAGATGAGCGTATTTACTTTCTTTCCTGCCAGTTTAGAAAAAGGGAATTTACTCTGAAGCATTTCACAATTCAGGGCGAAATCTGTTTGCAGCTCACCATCTACATTTAATTCCGGATGAAATCTATGTAAATAAGAAACCGCATCTTTCACCTTCCTGGCTCTCGGGTCTTTTGACGAACCGAAGTTTGCATAAGAGATCATGGCGATCACCGGTTCCATACCGAACAACTGAACTGTACGAGCAGTCATTTGCGCGATCTTGGCGAGATCTTTTGCCGGCGGATCTATATTTATAGAGGTATCACTTATAAAAATAGGACCTCTTGAGGTATTCATTACGTTAGTCGCTGCAACTCTTGAAACTCCCTTGGCCATTCCAATTAACTCCAGCATAGGTTTTACTACTGTTGGGTAAGCACGGGAATATCCAGAAAGCAATGCATCTGCATCACCTTCATTTACCATCATCGCTGCAAAATAATTGCGTTCACGCATCAGCTTTTCTGCGTCGTACTTGGTAACACCATTACGATGTCTGGTTTCCCAGTATTTCTGAGCGTAAGCTTTCCTATGCTCTTCCTCTTCATCAGATTTTGGGTCAATGATCGCTACTTCTTCCTCTTCAAAGTCGATCTCTGCCATCAATTCTTTAATAACCTCACGTCTTCCAAGAAGAATAGGAACTCCAATCCCTTCATCACGTACAATTTGAGCGGCTTTTAGAACATCCAGATGATCTGCTTCAGCAAAAACAATACGTTTTGGATTCGTTTTAGCCCTGTTAAGCAACAAACGAGTGATCTTGTTTTCATTACCCATACGTTCCAGAAGCTCTTCTTCATAACGTTGCCAATCCTGAATATCCTGTCTGGCAACGCCACTTTCCATAGCAGCTTTCGCTACAGCCGGCGGAACTTTTGCTATAAGCCTTGGATCAAATGGTTTCGGAATAATATAATCTGCACCGAAGTTCAACCTCGTTTCGCCATACGCGATATTCACCTGCTCCGGCACTGCTTCCTTGGCAAGTTCAGCCAGGGCTTTTACTGCAGCCTTCTTCATTTCCTCGTTGATCTTCGTAGCTCTTACATCAAGGGCGCCACGGAAGATAAATGGAAAACCAAGCACATTATTTACCTGGTTAGGATGATCACTTCGGCCAGTCGCCATAATGATATCCTTCCTGGTTTTCATCGCCAGTTCATAATCTATCTCCGGATTTGGATTAGCCATCGCGAATACGATAGGACGCTTAGCCATGCTTTTCAACATTTCAGGAGAAACGATATCTGCAATAGAAAGCCCAACGAAAACATCAGCGTTTTTCATGGCCTCTTCCAAGGTATCTATTTTTCTTGCGGTAGCGAATTCAGCTTTTTCCTCGGAAAGATTTGAGCGGTCTTTTCTAATCACACCTTTACTATCCAGCATTACAATATTTTCAGCTTTGGCGCCGAAAGCCTTGTAAAGTTTGGTACAGGAAACTGCCGCCGCCCCCGCTCCACTAATAACGATCTTTACCTTTTCGATCTTCTTTTTAGCAAGTTCTAATGCATTCAATAATGCAGCAGCAGAAATAATTGCGGTTCCATGCTGATCGTCATGCATCACCGGTATGTCCAGTTCTGCTTTTAAACGCTGCTCAATTTCAAAAGCTTCAGGAGCTTTGATATCTTCAAGGTTAATTCCTCCAAAAGTTGGAGCGATATTCTTTACAGTTTCGATGAATTTATCTACGTCTTTGGTATCTACCTCAATATCGAAAACATCAATATCTGCAAATATCTTAAACAGTAGTCCTTTACCTTCCATTACGGGCTTTGAAGCCTCAGGTCCTATGTCACCAAGTCCCAGAACTGCGGTTCCGTTAGAGATCACGGCAACTAGATTTCCTTTAGTAGTATATTTATAGGCGTTTTCCTTATCCTTTTCTATCTCAAGACAAGGCTCTGCAACCCCTGGAGAGTATGCTAACGAGAGATCCCTTTGTGTAGCGTATTTTTTTGTTGGTACAACTTCAATTTTTCCTGGCTTCGGTTTCGCGTGGTAAACCAGTGCCTCTCTTCTCTTCCTGGAAGTGTTACTCATAATTATATTTTTTCAGCTGACTAGCAAAGTTAACAAGGTTACCGTCTTAAATAAAATAATAAAGACAAAAGCTTTCTGGTGGAGGCAAAATTTAAGAATCCTATTATTTTACCTAAATTCGAGTTCTAAACATACTTAATGAAAAAATTGTTATTACTGGTATTTCTTGCAATACCATTCACCCAGACTTTTGCTCAAAATTTATCCATTCAAAATGTAGACACCGCTCCCAAACTTAAAGCTGAATGTCTAAAAGATGATTCAACTGAATGCTTTGAAAAGTCTATCATGAATTATATCAGAACTAATTTAGATATCACCAAACTAGTGAATAATGAAGGAGGTACAGCTTATGCACAATTTGTTGTGACAGAGGAAGGAAAAATTACAGATATTAGAACAAGATCAACCTCCAAACCGCTTGAAAAAGAAGCTAAACGTCTAATTAAGAAACTTAAGATCAAGGAACCAGCGGTAAAGAATGGTGAAAATGTTTCAATTATATATACTGTACCTGTAACATTCCAAAAAAGACAGTTTAATAATTATGATGAATTTCTGGATAGTGAAACTGCAGGAAAAGAATTTATAGAGTTAACCGATGTATACAAGGCTCCCAGCCTTTCAGGATGCGAATCAAACAAAAACTGTTTAAAAGAAACAATTCAAGATATAGTGCTGAATAAATTAAAGGATGAAAAATTCAGTAGTGGCGAAATAAAATTATTAAATCTCAGCTTTGTAATTAATAAAGATTCTGAAATAACCAATATTATGGCAATGGTTCCGAATGCTGAAATGCAGAGAGTAACAAAATCGGTTTTAGAAGCTATTAAAATCGAAAGCCCAGGTTTAGATGAAAAGGGAAATGCTGTAGATGTACTACTGAAATACAAATTCAATAATATTTAATCATTTTTCAAAAAGCTAATATTTCTCTTTAAACCTTCGAATTTAGTTCTTTTCACCGCAGATTTTCTAAAGATCTCATTGAATGTTTCCCGAGTGATCTCCTCCCAGTCTTTCTTATCATTTGATAATAATTCAGGATGCGGATTAAATAAAGGCTCATTATGCGGTTTTGAAAATCGGTTCCAGGGACAAACATCCTGGCAAACATCACAGCCAAACATCCAGTCATCAAACTCATTTTTATAAGAATTTGGCAGCTCATCCTTCAGCTCGATCGTGAAGTAAGAAATGCATTTGCTTCCGTCAACTTTATAAGGTTCTACGATGGCATTCGTAGGACAGGCATCAATACAAGCGGTACAACTACCGCAGTGATCGGTTACGGGAGTGTCATATTCAAGATCCAGATCAACTATAAGCTCTGCAATAAAATAAAATGAACCGGTCTTTTTTGAAAGAAGGTTCGAATGTTTTCCTATCCAGCCGAGTCCGCTTTTTGCCGCCCATGCTTTATCTAAAACTGGTGCAGAATCTACAAAAGCCCTGCCATGAAAATCTCCAATTTCCTGCTGAAGGCTTTGGAGTAATTCTTTCAGCTTATCTTTTATTACAAAATGATAATCTCTGCCATAGGCATATTTACTGATCTTGTACGATTCATCATTTTGAAAATCTGAAGGATAATAATTGAGCAATAAAGAAATAACACTTTTTGAGCCGGGAACAAGTTTTGTTGGATCAAGGCGTTTATCGAAATAGTTTTCCATATAACGCATTTCGCCATGCATATTTTGATTTAGCCAATTTTCTAATCGCGGTGCTTCTTCTTCCAGAAATTCAGCTTTGGAAATACCGCAAGAAAGAAAGCCGAGGCGCTTGGCTTCGGCTTTGATTAAACTGGAATATTTTTGAGCTGATGTATTCAAAATTGAACTTTGATCAGCTAATTTAAAATTAATATTGGAGATTATTGCAGTTTAGGATTATATGGCGCAAAAACTCCATCCGGGTTTTCCAGACCTACCCAGGCATGTAAGGTCCATCCACCGGCGGTACAATTTAAACGCCAGTGATCCTGATCCCCCAAAAATCGATCGGTTGGCGGTGTATGATCTTCTTCCAGACCGCAATTTTTTACAGGAATTAAATATTCTGCAGCAACAAATTGCATCACACCGTTTTCATCCGGATGATATACCAGGATCTCTGGTTTTAAAATTTCGAAATTCATATCTACATACTCAAATTTCGCGTAATGTATTCCCATCCCTTCTACCAATGGACTTACTGCTACATAGCCCTGATCTACGGCCACATCAAAATTGTGAAATCTTCTCATGGCCTTGGTGAGCATTTCCAACTGATCTTCTACAGTCTCAGCTTTTTCAATTTTGAAATCATAACTTTCCAGAACCTCTTCTTCTAACTTATCGTTACTACAGGACAATACTGAAAACATAAGAATTAAGATCAACGAAGGCTTGATGAATTGTAATACTGCATTTTTCATTTTATAATATTAGTTGGTTAATAAATAGTTACATTTCCATTTGAATCTTCATATCATAGTCAGCAGCTTTTTGCAGCACATTTTGAATAATTTCAGGAGCTACAGATTTTTGCATCGCTTCAGGATCTTCTTCATCAATTCCATATTGCTGAAAAAATTCAGCGAAACCCTTCGGACTATGCACATTCACCCACTTACAAACCTTATCACCGGAATTCTTAAAAGTATGTAGCGTACCTTGAGCAATATCAATAGATTCACCTTCTCTTATGGTTTTCACCTCTCCATTAATGATAAAATCCATTTCTCCCTCAACAATTAGAAAGCTTTCATGATAATTTTCATGAAAATGAGGCGGTGGCCCCGGTACATTAGGTGCTGATTCACCCGTTGCTAAATCGTAATCCCCTGATAATTGATGACCTGAAACTTTATGCCCTAACACCCACATATTGAATATTTTAATTAAACTTATGAGATAATTGTCTCGTAAATATATTTTTAAATTTTCATTTCTCAAAATTTTATGAGACTTTTGTCTTATGAAAAAGAAATATTTAGGATCGGGACGAAAGAATCAAAAGCTCAAAACCAGGGATAAGATTCTTAATAGCACTCAGGCTCTACTTGAAAAGAAGAAGGATATAACTCTTGAAGAAGTGGCAAATCATGCGAAAATATCCAGAGCTACTATTTACCGATATTATTCAAATATTGATATTCTAGCTGCAGAAGCTATTCTGGATTTGAGCACCAAAAGTTCAGAAGAAATCATCGAGGAAGTAAAAGATCTGAATTTAAAAGAGGCAATTATGCATATTCAGAAGTATTACAACGATTTAGCGATAGACCACGAACCTGGTTTTAGAAAATATTTGAGTGTGACCCTGAATGCGGATCAAAATAATAAAATGCGGGGCGCTCGAAGAAAGAAAACTATTCTAATGCTTTTGCAACAAAGAGAAAAGAATATGCACCCAGATGAAATTGAAAAACTGGCTAACCTGGCAACTGTTTTAATGGGAATAGAGCCTTTTATTGTAACTAAGGACGTCTGCCATCTAAATAATGAAGAATCTAAAAAGGTTCTAAGCTGGGGACTTGAGCAATTCCTAGAAAAAATTATTGGGAACAGATAATCTATCGCTTTTCAAACTTTAGAATTGCATTTTTAGGTTTTAGAGTAATTAATGGTTTGATATCAATTTCTCCTGAAACAGATTGAAACTTAAATCTTAAGACAAGATCTGAAACTGCAATGATCATCTCAAACATTGCAAAGTTATTTCCTATACATTTTCGAGGTCCCGCACCAAATGGGAAATATTGAGACGAATATTTTTTTCCGCCGTCCTCAAAACGTTCCGGTAAAAATTCATCTGGCTTTTCCCATAAATCAGGATGTCTGTGTATTTCATGTACCGAAAAAAGTAAATTCTCACCAGGCTCTAGGATCTTACCATTGAATTCATCGTTTTCAACGTTCACCCTGTCTATAAAATATGCCGGAGGATATAATCTCATTCCCTCCTCGATCACCTGCTGGGTAATTTTTGAACGGGTAACCAATTCCATCAAGTCTGAAGTAGCTTTTTCAAGATCGTTACTTTCTTCCAAAATCTTTTCCTGCCATTCAGGATGAAGTGCCAGGAGCTGAGTAATAAAAGTTAGCGCATTAGATGTTGTTTCATGCCCGGCAGTAAAAAGTATCAATATCTCATCTATCAATTGCTCTTCATCCATAGAGTTTCCATCTTCATACCGCGCATCGAGAAGCATATCCAGCAGGTCATCATATCGTTCTCCAGAATCTCGGCGTTCCTGAACCATTCCTTTTAAAATCTCCCTGGCCTCAGCAGTCAATTTCAGGTAAGAGTCAATTTTACCACTTGCTTTGAACCACCAACCCAGATAAGGCTGTCTGAGTTCTTTAACGAGCATTTTCTGAGCAGATTCGGTTATATATTGCAGCCTATTGATCTCATTTTGATTTGCCGCACTACTGAAAAGTGATTTCACCACCGTTTGAAAGGCCAGATGATTAAAGATCGGAAAGATGTCTATCTCCTTATCAGTCTCAATTTTATCATACTCTGTATTGATAGCTTTTTTTATAGAATCTAAAAGATTTGCCAGATGCTTTTTATGAAAAGCAGGTTGAATAAGTTTTCGCTGTTTTTTCCAGTGTTCCCCATCTGAAGTTAGTAATCCTTTCCCAACATATTTCGCCAGGTCTTTGGTTTGAATCTCAGATTTGATATAATTTCGCTGGTTCTTCTGAAGCACATATTCCAGGAAACCGGCATCTCGGGAAAATATTACGGATTTACTAAAACCAATATTAAGCCTGAAACTATCTCCTTTTTCAGTAAAATTATTATGATGAAAAGGCAGCGGATTTTTGAGAATATTCGCTGAATGTTTTAAAAACCGAAGCAGAGATACTTCGGGTATTTTACCATAATCAGCCATAAATTATTGATTAAATAGTCCGCCCTGAGTACTTCCTTTTATCCTGCCAAGATGCTTATAAGCATGCTCAGTCACTTCTCTACCACGAGGGGTTCTGTAAATGAATCCCTGCTGAATTAGGAATGGCTCATAAACTTCTTCGATGGTTTCTGCGCTTTCACTTACGGCAGTGGCCAAAGTAGTGATCCCTACAGGACCGCCTTTGAATTTGTCTATTATCGTAGCCAGGATCTTATTATCCATCTCATCCAGACCGTGTGCATCCACATTCAATGCTTTCAATCCAAATTTGGCAATTTCAATATCAATTTTTCCATTTCCTTTGATCTGCGCAAAATCACGAACCCTGCGCAATAAAGCGTTTGCAATTCTAGGTGTCCCTCTACTTCTTCCGGCAATCTCAATGGCCGCATCCTGAGTAATAGGGACTCTCAAAATATCTGAACTTCTTTCAACGATTCCTGAAAGTAATTCGGTAGTATAATATTGAAGCCTGCTGGAAATCCCGAATCTTGCTCTCATAGGAGCAGTTAATAGACCTGATCTCGTGGTTGCACCAATTAGAGTAAACGGGTTCAAATTTATTTGAACGGTTCTGGCGTTCGGGCCTGTTTCTATCATGATATCGATACGATAATCTTCCATTGCCGAATACAGGTATTCTTCAACAATAGGGCTTAACCTATGAATTTCATCAATAAAAAGTATGTCTCTTTCTTCAAGGTTAGTAAGAAGTCCGGCAAGATCTCCCGGTTTATCCAATACAGGACCAGAGGTGATCTTAATACCAACATTCAACTCATTAGCCAGGATATGCGCCAGGGTGGTCTTACCAAGCCCCGGAGGCCCATGAAAGAGCGTATGATCTAATGCCTCTTCACGTAAGTTTGCAGCCTGAACAAAAACCTGAAGATTTTCCAGCACCTGCTCCTGACCAGCAAAATCATCAAAACTTAAAGGTCTTAATGCCCTTTCTATATCAAATTCTTCCGGAGAGAAATTGTCTCCACTCGCATCGAGGTTTTCGTTCATCATTTAAATAAGTTATCCGGATGAATATAAGAAATAATAGGTCAAAAACCGGATAGAAATTGAGAATCAAAGATAATTAAAAAAGCCTCTTCCGATTTGGAAAAGGCTTTTCTATATAGTGTTTAAAAAACTTCTGTTTAATGATTCAGCTCTTCTTCGCCATCCTGTAAAGGAGTGATCTGAGAAACGAAATCCTGACCTTTGATCACATACTCTCCATCTTCACCAGTCTTAGAGTAATCATATGCCCAACGGTAAACTGAAGGTATTTTTCCAGGCCAGTTTCCGTGAATATGCTCTACAGGAGTAGTCCATTCTAATGTATTTGATCTCCATGGATTCTGAACAGCTTTCTTTCCGAAGAAAATAGAGCTGAAGAAGTTGTAGATAAATACTAACTGAACTAATGCAGTGATAATCGCCGCAACCGTTATAATAACGTTCACATCTGCATAATCATCAAAGTAAGGGAAGCTAGTATTCGTATAATAACGTCTTGGAAGACCTGCTATCCCAATAAAGTGCATCGGGAAGAAAACTCCGTAAGCACCAACCGCAGTTACCCAGAAGTGGATATAACCAAGGTTCTTATTCATCATTCTACCGAACATCTTAGGGAACCAGTGATACACTCCGGCAAAAAGACCGTAAAGTGCCGAGATACCCATTACTAAGTGGAAGTGAGCTACCACAAAGTATGTATCGTGTACATTAATATCCAGTGTTGAATCTCCAAGAATAATACCTGTTAGACCACCTGTAATAAAAGTTGATACAAGACCAATAGAGAATAGCATTCCAGGATTCATCTGGAGATTACCTTTCCATAAGGTGGTGATATAGTTAAATGCTTTTACCGCAGAAGGAATCGCGATCAATAGTGTTGTAAAGGTAAACACAGATCCAAGGAATGGATTCATTCCAGAGATAAACATGTGGTGACCCCATACAATAGTTGAAAGGAATGCAATTGCTAATATAGAAGCAACCATCGCACGATAACCAAAAATTGGTTTACGTGAGTTAGTTGAAATAATTTCTGATGTTATACCAAGTGCCGGTAGAAGTACGATATATACTTCCGGGTGTCCAAGGAACCAGAAAAGGTGTTCGAACAATACCGGAGAACCACCCTGGTGACTCAATACTTCCCCTTTTATAAAGATATCACTAAGGAAGAATGATGTACCAAAACTTCTATCCATGATCAACAGTAAAGCAGCTGAAAGTAAAACCGGGAATGAAACCACACCGATAATAGCTGTTACGAAGAAAGCCCAGATAGTAAGTGGCAATCTGGTCATAGACATTCCTTCAGTTCTTAGGTTGATCACAGTAACAATATAGTTAAGTGAACCAAGTAATGAAGAAGCAATGAATATGGCCATAGAGACTAACCAAAGCGTCATACCTGTACCAGAACCACTAATAGCCTGAGGTAATGCACTCAAAGGAGGATAGATTGTCCATCCCGCCATTGCTGGTCCAGATTCTACGAATAATGAACTTAACATGATCACACTTGAAAGGAAAAATAACCAGTAAGATACCATGTTCAGGAATCCCGATGCCATATCACGTGCACCAATCTGCAACGGAATTAATAAGTTAGAGAATGTACCACTCAATCCTGCTGTAAGTACAAAGAATACCATAATGGTACCGTGAATCGTAACCAAGGCAAGATACATACTTGGAGTCATAACCCCGTCTGGAGCCCATTTGTCACCAAGTAAAGCTTCAAATACCCAGAAAGATTGTTCTGGCCACGCAAGTTGGATACGGAATAGGATCGACATCCCGATACCTATAATTCCCATAATTAATCCGGTAATAAGATATTGCTTGGCAATCATCTTATGATCCTGACTAAAAATGTACTTTGTTATAAAAGTTTCTTTATGATGATGTCCGTGATCGTCGTGGTGATCGTGTGCCGGTGCTGTTGCAATTGCTGACATATCTTTAATTCTTTATCTTAGTTTTGTTCGTTATCTACTACAGCCACTGCATCACTCTCCTGTGGCTCCTCTGTTCCGTTTTCCTGCTCTGAAGGCACTTCTTCACTTTCAGTTGCTTCTGAATCTTCAGAATCACTATTCTGATCTTCCATTGTGCTTCCAAAAGTTGGCTGCTCTTCAAGCCATGCATTGAAGTCTTCTTCAGATTCAACTATAATCTTCATTTGCATATTATAGTGAGCCTGCCCACAAATCTTATTACAAAGAAGGAAATAGTCGAATTCATAAGAATCTAAAGTAGGTTCTCCATTCGCTAATAGCTCTTTATTACGTTCGTTTCTTTCTTCATTTACACTCTTTACTTTATCAACCATGTATTCACTTTCTCTCATTTCTTCAGAAGTGATGGTTGGAGTAAATCCAAACTGAGTGATCATTCCTGGAACAACGTTCATCTGTGCTCTAAAGAATGGGAAGTATGCAGAGTGTAATACATCCTGAGATCGGAATTTGAATAAAACTGGCTTACCCACTGGTAAATGTAATTCGGTAACGATCTTATCATCTTCTCCATAAGAATCAGATTCATCTACACCTAATTGGTTAACACCTTCAATAAAACGAACATTCGCTTTCCCAAGAGTGTTGTCTTCACCAGAATATCTTGCTCTCCAGTCGAACTGATATGCATAAAGTTCAACTATCATAGGATCTTCATCTTCGTTGATATTCATGATATCACTCCAGGTAAATAATCCGTAGATAATAAGTCCTGCAAGAACAATTACCGGGATGATCGTCCAGATAAATTCCAGCTTATCGTTGTCTGCATAGAATAAAGCCTTCTGAGTTTTCTTCCCTTTGTATTTATAAGCGAAGTAATGCAATAATCCCTGCGTAATGATCTGAACAAACATGATCAGAGCGATAGAGATAAACATTAAAGTATCGTATTCACCACCATGTTCAGATGCTGATTCCGGAAGATAGAATCTACCGTATTCCCAGAAGCAGAAAATGGTAATTACATAAAGGAAAATTACGAAAGCTAACATCAATATCCCGTGCAGCTTGTTATCCTTATCATTTGCAACCTGAGAAGTATCGGCATCGTGTCTCTTAGATAACTGAAAGATCTTTGAGATCTGCCAACCTGTTACGGCCAGAAGTGCTAGTACTATGATTACTAAAAATACGGTCATTTTATAAGTTCTTCTTTAAACAATCAATCTTAATTAATAATGGTAATGCTTACTCTCCTTGATAAATGGATTTCCTTTAACCAATAAAGGTGCTTTTGTTAGCGCATTGAATACTATGAAGGTAAACAACCCACCAAATAACAATACGGCACTTATTTCAGGAATTCCAATAAACCATGACTCTCCAACGGTTGCAGGCATTACTAAAACATAAACGTTAAGGTAATGACCACAAAGGATCACAATTCCGGTCATGATCACGAACCAGTTAACTCTCTTATAATCGCTGTTCATCAATAATAGAACAGGGAAAAGGAAGTTAGTTACAAGCATTCCGAAGAATGGTAACTGGTAATCTTCCATTCTCTGGATAAAGTATACAACTTCTTCAGGAATATTTGAATACCAGATCAGCATGAACTGAGAGAACCAAAGGTACGTCCAGAAAATACTGATACCGAACATGAACTTAGCAAGGTCATGAATATGACTATCGTTCACAAACTCAAGGTAACTTCTTGATTTCAGGTAAATAGTTATAATAGCAATAGTTGTAATCGCAGATACAAATAAACTTGCGAATACAAACCATCCAAATAAGGTACTAAACCAGTGCGGATCTAAACTCATGATCCAGTCCCAAGACATCATAGATTCAGTCACTATGAAGAATACAAGAAAACCTGCAGCCAGTTTAAAGTTCTTTTTAAAGTATACGTTATCTGTTGCATCATCCATCTTGATAGAGTTCTTTCTTAATAGATGTCTGAAAAAGATCCAACCTCCAAGGTAGATCGCAGCTCTAATAAGGAAGAAAGGCACATTTAAATAGGCCGTCTTCGCCTGGATGATCTCATCGTGTGCTACTACTTCAGGATCCATCCACACAAACAAGTGGTTTAAATGAAGCCCTGAAAGCACTAATAATACAAATACAATAATCCCTCCAGGTAAAAGGTAAGCTGTAATTGCTTCCATCACTCTGAAAAGTACCGGAGACCATCCTGCCTGTGCAGCATATTGTATTGCATAGAAAGCAAGAGCTCCTAGAGATATCATAAAGAAAAAGAATGCAGCTACATATAATGCAGCCCAAGGCTTATTCTGTAATTGGTGTAAAATGTGTTCGTAATGCTCGTTATCATGAGCCCCCTCTTCACCATGAGCAGCTTCAGCACCATGCTCTGCAGATGCCTCTTCGTGTGTTCCGTGCTCGTCTTCCTGTGCATGAGAAGCAGCCGCATCAGATTCCATTTCAGCGTTTTCACCTCCTGGAAGCTGTTCAACATTTACCTCATGAGTATTTTCTTCACCATGTTCACCATGAGAAGCCATCATTTCTTTGACATCCTCTACGGTTTCCGGTGCGGCGATGAATCCATAAATGAGACCTATTGCGCCAACAATCATACAAATGATTGCCGTTAATTTTAATTTACTGGATAGCGTATACATATCGATAGATCTAAATCTTTATTCTTGAGTTTCGGTTTGGTTGTTTGCAGTTTCCTGCCCGTTTTCATTGTCCTGCATAGACTCTTCCTCACCTGCATCTGGAGTTACCTCTGCATCTGCTCTGGAAGGTAGAAGCTGAGTTTGTTCCTCAGTTTCTTCTTCATATTCTCTTTCAGGCTTTCCTTCCAACTTATCTTTAAGGCTCATCACATAGTGATCTATCTGCCAACGTTCTTTAATAGTCGTTTGAGCAGCATACGATCCCATATTATTGATCCCGAAATACATTACGTGGTAAACACTACCTTCAGTAATTGCACGTCCTGCATCGTCATAAGATGGTATACCTAGAATCTTTTCACGTTCAGCAAGAATTCCTTTACCGTCTCCTTTATCACCGTGACATACTGCACAATAAATAGTGTAAAGTGACTTTCCTTCTACCAGGTTATCCTGGGTATAAGGAAGTGGATTCTTAAGATTTGCTTTTGCTTCTGCAGATCCTTCCGGAGTATTTTCATAATCGTAAGGCATCCAACCACGAGGCACAGTACCTTCTACAGGTAATTTAGCTTCCTGACCGTTCTCGAAAACGTCGTACTCACCGTAAGCTTCGTAACCTACCGGCTCATACATATCTGGCATGTACTGATAGTTTGGATCCTCCTTGTCATGGCAGGAAACAACTGCAAAGCCAAGCAGACAAAATCCTATAGTTTTATGGAACAAACTTCTCATTATCACTATTTATTATTCTATTAATTTAATTTCAGATGCACCAGTTTGATATAAAAAGTCGGTTAGGTCATCTATATTATGATTGGCAGCATCAACCTCCATCAAGAACATATCATCTGTAGTTCTTACATCTGGGTTTTCAGCTTTTTTGAATGGCCATAGTTTACTTCTCATGTAGAAAGTGATCACCATAAGGTGAGCTGCGAAGAATACCGTTAATTCGAACATAATTGGCACGAATGCCGGCATGTTCTGGAAAAAACTGAAACTTGGCTTTCCACCGATATCCTGTGGCCAGTCTTCTATCATGATAAAGTTCATCATAGCAACTGCTACAGATAGTCCAACTAAACCATACATGAATGATGTGATAGCAAGTCTTGTTGGAGCAAGTCCCATTGCCTTGTCAAGTCCGTGCACCGGAAATGGGCAATAGATCTCACCAATATGATAGCGTGCTTCGCGAATCTGTTTTACGGCTTGTAAAAGCAGATCGTCATCTCTGTAAATAGCGTGTAAAACTTTAGATGCCATCCTGATTATTTATTTTTTAGTTTGTTTGCCTGAGCAACCCATCCTTCTCTATTCTCTTCGATAGGGAAGTTTTCGATCACTTCATCAAGCAATTCAAAATCCTGTTCTGTTAATTTGCTTACCTGATCAAACAGATAGATACCAACCTGATGTAAGTGCTGCTGAAGTAGCGGTCCAACATTTTTCAGTTTTGTTAGATCATTAGCATCCTGAGTTTTCGGATCATAAGTTCCAATTCTGGAAAGCATTTCGTCAATACGGTCTTTCATCACTTCAGATACAACCATACCATCTGCATTCACAGTCTCTTCGTGAACGTGATCTGCTTCAGTTCTTTTAGTATGCTCCGTATCTTCTATCTTATTATGAATTCCGGTCTCCTCATTCATTTTTGGATCACGACCTACAGCTTGCGGATCATAATGCAGAACATCATCTCCATGTTCAGCTCTAAGTTTCTTATACTTTTCTCCTGAAGCCTTCAAGATAGTCTTCACCTCTGCCTGTGCGATCACCGGGAACGAACGTGCATAAAGAAGGAACAATACAAAGAAGAATCCAATAGTTCCGATGAAAATTCCAATATCTACAAAAGTCGGAGAGAACATAGTCCAGGAAGATGGAAGGTAATCACGGTGAAGCGAAGTCACGATAATTACGAAACGTTCAAACCACATACCGATGTTCACAACGATCGAGATAAAGAAAGAGAACATGATACTAGTACGTAGCTTCTTGAACCACATGAACTGTGGAGAGAACACGTTACAGGTCATCATACTCCAATATGCCCACCAGTAAGGTCCGGTAGCCCTGTTAAGGAATGCATACTGTTCGTATTCAACACCAGAATACCATGCAATAACCAATTCGGTAATGTAAGCAGTACCAACGATAGAACCCGTAATCATGATTACAATGTTCATCAATTCGATATGCTGAATAGTAATATAGTCTTCAAGATTAGAAACCTTTCTCATGATTATAAGCAAGGTGTTTACCATCGCAAATCCAGAGAAGATCGCACCCGCAACGAAGTAAGGAGGGAAAATGGTGGTATGCCATCCCGGTATTACCGAAGTTGCGAAGTCAAAGGATACAATGGTGTGTACAGAAAGTACCAGTGGAGTTGCAAGACCTGCAAGTACCAGAGATACTTCTTCAAAACGTTGCCAGTCTTTAGCACGTCCACTCCATCCAAAAGATAATATTCCGTAAACTCTTCTAGTGAAAGGCGTTATTGCTCTATCACGGATCATCGCGAAATCTGGAAGTAATCCTGTCCACCAGAAAACAAGTGATACAGAAAGATACGTAGAGATCGCAAATACATCCCAAAGAAGCGGTGAGTTAAAGTTCACCCAAAGAGACCCAAACTGGTTAGGAATTGGAAGTACCCAATATGCCAGCCATGGACGCCCCATGTGAATTAATGGGAAAAGACCCGCCTGCATTACAGAGAAAATGGTCATAGCCTCTGCAGACCTGTTAATCGCCATTCTCCATTTTTGACGGAACAGTAAAAGTACCGCGGAAATAAGTGTACCGGCGTGACCAATACCTACCCACCATACAAAGTTGGTAATATCCCAGGCCCAACCTACTGTTTTGTTTAATCCCCAGGTACCAATACCTGTAGAAATAGTGTAAACTATACATCCAACACCCCAAAGAAAGGCAACAAGTGAGATAGCAAAAACTATCCACCAGGTTTTATTAGCCCTTCCTTCAACCGGAGCAGCAACATCCACAGTCACATCGTGATAGCTTTTGTTCCCGGTAACTAGAGGCTTTCGTATAGGTGCTTCGTAATGAGACATATCCTTATCTGATTGATTCTTAGTTATTCGTTAATTTAAGCTTCGGTTGTATTTCTAACTTTTGTCTGGTACATCACGTTTGGTTTTGTACCTACATACTCAAGCAGATGATACATCCTGTCATCATTTTTCTTTTCTAGAACTTTCGAGTCCTCGTTATTCACATCTCCAAATACCATCGCACCTTTATCACATGCAGCTGAACAAGCAGTCTGGAATTCACCATCTTTAATTGTTCTACCATCACGCTTAGCGTCAAGAATAGTTTTCTGAGTTTTCTGAATACACATAGAACATTTCTCCATTACCCCTCTAGAACGTACAGTAACATCTGGGTTAAGCACCATTCTTCCAAGGTCATTGTTCATGTGGTAATCAAATTCATCGTTCTGCGCATAGTTGAACCAGTTGAAACGACGAACTTTATAAGGACAGTTGTTTGCACAATATCTTGTACCAACACATCTGTTATAGATCATTTGGTTCTGACCCTGCCTACCATGTGAAGTAGCCGCTACAGGACATACAGTTTCACAAGGAGCATGGTTACAGTGCTGACACATTACAGGCTGGAATACAACCTGAGGATTATCAGCTGGCTGCTCTAATTCACCAAATTCTGAAAGTGAACTTCCAAGCCCACCAATATTTTCTTTTTTCTCAAGGTCGCTAGTGAAAGAATCTTCAGAAGAGAAATAACGGTCAATACGCAACCAGTGCATATCTCTAGATTTTCTCACTTCTTCTCTACCAACAACAGGAACGTTGTTTTCAGAATGACAAGCGATCACACAAGCACCACAACCTGTACAGGCGTTAAGGTCTATACTTAAGTTGAAGTGAGGACCAGTTGATCTGTCAAAACTTTCCCAGATATCAACATCTGGAGAAGTCACCGGAGTTTCCTGGTGATCTAAAGAAACTTCAGGAACGTGGTTCCAAACGTGAGCATCTTTAGTATTGAAGATCTCAAGGGTAGTTTCCTTGATAATATCACCTCTACCCATTAAGGTATTATGCAACTGCACACATGCAAATTCATGCACACCTGCAGCTTTTTCAATCTTAACTTTTTGAACTGAACTGAAGTTCTTATACAAAGGATAAGCATTCACCCCTGTTTGCATTTCAGACTGAATACCAGCTTTTCTACCATATCCAAGCGCAAGACCTACAGATCCTTTCGCCTGACCAGGCATAATGTAAACAGGCACATTCTGAACTACAGTATCACCTACGCTTAGGTTCACATAACTTCCGTTAAGCCCACCGTTGGCAACATTTTCATTCTCAAGACCTAATTCTTCAGCATCAGCTTTAGAAACAGTTACGTAGTTATCCCAGCTCGCTCTTGTTAGCGGATCTGGTAATTCCTGTAACCATGGGTTGTTAGCCTGCTGACCATCACCAATAGCCGTATTGGTATAAAGGGTCAACTCATAACCATCACCTTCCATTTCATCCATATTGAATGAAACAGCAGAAGAAGTTGAATTTCCAGGGTTAGTTACAGTAACCGGAGACGATGCTTCGAAAACTCCATCATGAAGTACTTCATTCCAGCTTCTATCTCCCAGTCCACCAGACCAGGTCTCTTTAATATATTCGTTATAAGACATATTATTATCTGTCCATCTCAGAAGTATCTCCTGGAATTGTCTGGTATCAAATAATGGTCTTATAGTTGGCTGCATCAAGCTGAATGATTTTTCAGAAAACTGAATATCACCCCAGCTCTCCAGGTAATGAGGAGTAGCAGCAACGTATTTACTTAATTTTGAAGTCTCATCGGTTCTGGTAGCAAAATCAACTACAGTTTCAACCTTCTTAAGACCTTCAGCGAATTCCTTTCCGTTTGGCAGAGTATGCACAGGGTTAAGTCCAGCGATCAATAAAGCACCAACACTACCGTTATTCATATCTTCAACCAACTGAGCAACTTCAGCAGCGTTACCCTGACGGATAACTCTTGCATTTGAAGTATCCATCACCTGGCTACCAAGAGCTTCGTTAATTTCTAATGCCCATGATTGAGCTTCCTCATCTGGAATTCCACAAACTACAACAGCACCGCTTCCAGCCTGTCTTAGTTGTCTTGCAGCCTTCACTACAGCGTCATCTATATTTGCAGGAAGTTCACTTGTAGAAGATCCTCCAGCTACATATCCTCTCAATGCTGAAAGAACTGCTTTTTGCTGAGATGGCTTTAATGGCACACGCTTATCTGCGTTTGCACCGGTTAGAGACATATTAGACTCAAACTGAATATGACGAGACATTTCGCCATTTTCAGGAATTCTTGTTTTTGCGAAAGCAGAGTCAAATCCTCCACCTTGCCAGTCAGCAAGAAAATCTGCACCTACACCAACTACCGTTTTCACTTTCGAGAAATCATAGTTTGGCAAAGCACGTCTTCCGTACTTAGACTGAAAAGCATTCAGAGCAGCATCTTCTGAAACCGTATCATACACTACGTGACGTACGTTTCTATATTTTGAAGAAAACTCCTGAATTAATTTTGAAGTCGAAGGACTTGCAAATGTCTGCGTAAGAAGAACAATATCTCCACTTGCATTATCCAGCGCAGAACCAACCTCACGGTCAAATTCTTCCCAGGAAACATTTCTTCCCTCGATCATTGGGCGTTTCACCCTTTTTGTATCGTATAAAGAAAGTACCGAAGCATGAACACGTGCGTTAACACCGCCTTTGAACTTCGATAGATCATTATTCTCAATTTTTATTGGACGACCCTCACGAGTTTTCACCAAAACGCTTGCGAAGTCGAAACCATCAGCAATCGTAGATGCATAAAAATTCGCGATTCCCGGTACAATCCTTTCAGGTTGCACAACGTAAGGAATAGACTTGGTCACAGGGCCTTCGCAGGCAGCCAGTGATGCCGCTGCTGTACTGAATCCAACATACTTAAGGAAGTCTCTTCTTGAAGTTTTTGAATCTCCAAGATTCTCTTTATCCCCAAGGAAGTCCTCTACCGGGATCTCCTCAGCAAATTCCTTTTGTTGGAGCGTCTCAACAACAGAGCTGTTTTCATTTAGCTCTTCAACACTTTTCCAGTATTTCTTGTTTGATGACATATTATATCTAGATATTAGCTTCTTATATTATACCTGAACTTCAGGATTTTAATAGTGACACTTACCACATTCCAATCCGCCCATCTGAGCAGCAGTAAGTTCTTCTACACCATATTTTTTAGACAACTCCTCGTGGATCTTTTCGTAATACTCATTACCCTCGACCCTGATATTGGTTTCACGGTGACAGTTAATACACCATCCCATAGTTAAAGGAGCGTTTTGATATACAATTTCCATCTCTTCAATAGGCCCGTGACATTTCTGACACTCGATACCCGCTACACTTACGTGCTGAGAGTGGTTAAAGTATGCGAAATCTGGAAGGTTATGAATACGAACCCACTTAACTGGTTTCTCTTCTCCAGAATAAGTTCTGGAAGCTGGATCCCATCCGGCAGCAGCGTATAACTTCTGGATTTCTTTATCGTAAAATTCTTTTGAATATTCTTCTGTAGCAGTTTCAGGAGCAACTTCTCCAATTGCTTTGTGACAGTTCATACATACATTAAGAGAAGGAATCCCTGAATGCTTAGATGTCCTTGCTGAAGAGTGACAGTACTTACACTCGATCTCATTATCACCTGCGTGAATTCTGTGAGAATAATGGATTGGCTGAATTGGTTGATACCCTTTATCAACTCCAACCTGCATTAAAAATCCGTAGGCAAAGTAACCAACAGCTAAAAGAACCATTATTGCACTTACAAGTACCAGGAACTGATTTTCAACAAATGCTTTATGAATTGGTTTTCTTTTCGGCTTTTCAGGAATTACAATTCCGGAAGCATCTGCGAAATTTCTAAGCGTTTTATTAACTAGAAATAAAACAAGAAGTAAAATAGCAAGTACAAAAACAAGTATCCCCAGGATCACATCTGTAGAAACTCCACCAGAACCACCAGATGTACCAGCTTCTCCGGCAGTACCACCAGCAGCCGCTTGAGGCTCAGGTTTTGGCTGCTCAACATAAGCAAGGATATTATCAATATCTCCATCTGACAATTGAGGAAAAGCAGGCATTGCCGTTTGACCCCATTCTTCATAAATAGCATTCGCTTCAGAATCTCCACTTGCGATCAAAGCAGCTGAGTTTTTCACCCACTCATGGATCCAGGACATATCGTGTCTATCTGTCACACCATTTAAGGCAGGACCAATAGAATTAGAATATGGTTTATGACATGCAGCACACAAAGAATTAAATAACTCTTTACCTGCAGCTGGATCACCTAAACTTGAAGCCGCAGCATCTGTAGCAGCAGCCTCCTGACCAGCTTGCGCCTGAGCGGTCGTATCTTGTGCCGCCTGATCTTGCGAAAACCCGGATACGGTGAATGTAAATAAAAATGCTACGCTTAATAGTAGTTGTCGCGAAGTTGAATGGCGGAAAATCACCTTTTTCATATTATAAGTTCGATTAACGTCTAAACTTTGGTACGGTTTTTACACTCAGTATTTTAGGGCTAAAAACCTAAAAAGGTACCTTTAAATTCAGGCACAAAAGTAATACTTATAGACGATTTTAGGAATGTTACATAAGTGTTAATAGGTAATTTATATTAGTTCTAAATAATAAATTACAACCTGTTTAAGTTATTTAATTTTACATTTGTCAAAAAGCCAAAATATTATGAGAAAAACAAATTCTGCTTTCCTACTTATTATCGCTGTTTTTCTATTCTTTTCCAATACAGAAATGAATGCGCAACAAGGTAATGTTCAGATTCAACAAAACAAAAAGATAGAAAAATTAATGGAAGTGAAGTCTGAGCTGAATAAAAACAACAAGATAGGTGACCGTTTTGTTATCCAGCTTTTTTACGGAGATAATGGAGAGGCAAGTGAAGTAATTCAGAAATATAAAACTTTATACCCTTATCCTTCTCAGATCACCTATGAAGCTCCAAACTATAAGGTTTGGGTAGGAAACTTCAGAAGTCGCCTGGAAGCAGACAGAGCTCTTCTAAAAGTGAAAGAAAACTTCCCGTCGGCTTTTATTCCGAAGCCACAGAGAAAGTAAAATTTAGTTTTAATGCATAAAAAAAGCGACTTATTTCTAAGTCGCTTTTTATTTATTTATCTAATATTATTTAGATTTCAGTGTTTTCTTAACCTCTACTTCTCTAAAGGCTTCGATAACATCTCCCTCTCTAATATCATTGTAGTTCTTAACCTGCATACCACAGTCGTAACCTTTCTTCACTTCTTTAACGTCATCTTTGAAACGTTTCAGCGAAGCCAGCTCTCCTGTGTAAACAACCACACCGTCACGAATCAATCTAACTCCGGCACTTCTGTAAATAGTTCCTGAAGTAACCATACAACCCGCAATGGTACCAATCTTAGAGATCTTGAATGTTTCTCTAATTTCAGCAGTACCAGTAATCTCTTCCTTCAGTTCTGGAGAAAGCATACCTTCCATCGCATCTTTAAGATCGTTGATCGCATCGTAGATGATCGAATAAGTTCTGATATCGATTTCTTCTTTATCAGCAACCATTCTCGCATTTCCTGCTGGTCTTACGTTAAATCCAATAATTACCGCATCTGAAGCAGAAGCCAACAGAACATCACTTTCTGTAATTGCTCCTACCCCTTTATGGATAATATTCACCTGGATCTCTTCAGTAGATAGTTTCTGGAATGAATCTGTAAGTGCTTCAACAGAACCATCCACATCACCTTTAAGGATAATATTAAGCTCTTTAAAGTCACCAAGCGCAATACGACGTCCAATTTCATCAAGCGTAATGTGACGCTGAGTTCTAACATTCTGCTCACGTTGTAATTGTGTACGTCTTGCAGCGATATCTTTAGCTTCTCGCTCATCTTCCATCACTTTAAAGGTATCACCTGCCTGAGGCGCACCATCAAGACCAAGGATAGAAACCGGTGTAGAAGGACCTGCCTCTTTCACCTCATTTCCACGCTCATCGTGCATCGCTTTAACCTTACCACTATTTCTACCGGCAAGCACATAATCTCCAACCTTAAGCGTACCAGCCTGAACAAGGATAGTAGCTACATAACCTCTACCTTTATCAAGGAAGGCTTCAACTACAGTACCTTTAGCTAATTTCTTAGGATTTGCCTGCAATTCAAGAATTTCAGCTTCAAGAAGTACTTTTTCAAGTAATTCCTTCACACCTGTACCTGTTTTTGCAGAAATATCATGTGATTGAATCTTACCACCCCAATCTTCTACCAGAAGATCCATTGCAGCAAGTTTTTCTTTAATCTTTTCTGGGTTCGCAGTTGGAAGATCAGATTTGTTGATCGCGAAGATAATTGGAACTCCTGCAGCCTGAGCATGAGAAATAGCCTCTTTTGTTTGAGGCATCACATCATCATCTGCTGCAATTACAATAATCGCGATATCTGTCACTTGCGCACCACGAGCACGCATCGCCGTAAAGGCTTCGTGACCCGGTGTATCAAGGAAAGCGATTTTTTGTCCGCCTTCCAGCTTCACTCCGTAAGCCCCGATATGCTGAGTAATTCCTCCACTTTCACCTGCAATTACATTCTCTTTACGAATATAATCCAGAAGGGAAGTTTTACCGTGGTCTACGTGACCCATTACCGTTACGATTGGAGCTCTTGTTTCAAGATCCTCCGGGTTCTCCTCTACTTCTTCAACAGTTTCTTCAACATCAGCCGTTGTAAATTCAACCTCGTAACCAAATTCTTCAGCAACGATACTTAAAGTTTCAGCATCAAGACGCTGATTCATTGTTACCATCATTCCAAGAGACATACAAGCAGAGATTACCTGAGTTACTGAAACATCCATCATGGTTGCAACTTCACTCACCGTAACAAATTCTGTTACTTTTAAGATCTTCTCGTCAGACTCCTGTTGAGCAAGATCCTGCTCAGAACGCTGTCTGTGCTCGTCACGTTTCTGTCTTCTATATTTTGCACCTTTACCCTTAGAAGATTTTCCCTGAAGTTTTTCAAGTGTTTCACGCACTTGTTTTTGCACTTCTTCTTCAGTAGGCTCTTCCTTAGTAATTGGTTTACTTCTTCTTTTACCTCCTTTGTTTCCACCACGCTGGTTTCCACCTCCACCTTTTACATCTTTACTAATGCGGCGGCGACGTTTCTTACGCTTGTCCTTATCGTCCTTCTTATCATCTTTCTTCTCATCCTTTTTCTTAACAGGCTTTTTGAATTGAGACAGGTCGATCTTTTTACCGGTGAAATTAGGACCATCAAGTTTAGTATACTTGGTTTCGATCCTATCGGAAGTTTTCTCTTCAGAGACTTCAGATTTTTCATCTGATTTAGACTCTTCAGTTTTTGCCTCCTGAGGTTTAGCTTCTTCCTTCTTAGGCTCGGCTTTTTTCTCCTCTTTTGGCTTCTCTTCTTTTTCTTCAGCTTTCGCAGCAGGCTTTTCTGCTTGCTTGGTCTCTTCAGCTTCTTTGACAGGTTCTTCAGCTGGAGTTTCCTTTGCTTCTTCTTTAGAGGCTTCGGCTTCTTTCTCTTTAGACTTATCGCCTGGTTTTTTATCCAGATCTATCTTACCGACAGTTTTAGGACCTTCAAGCTTAGCTCTAGACGAAACAGCTTCTTCTTCCTTCTCCTTCTTCAACTCGTCTGCCTTACGCTTGTCTTCGATCTCCTTACGCAGCTCTTCCTTTTCCTTCTTTCTCTCCTCTCCAACTTCTTTAGAAGCAACTTTTTTACTCTTGTCGGTTTGGAATTCATCAGAAAGCACCTCGTAGATTTCTCCCGAGATCTTGGTAGTTGGACGTGCATCTATCTCGTAGCCTTTGGAATTAAGATATTCCACAGCCCTGTCTAACGAGATATTGAACTCACGTAGAACTTTATTTAATCGCGTTGTTTTCGCTTCTGCCATAAATTGCCCTCTAAATTAACCTCTTTTAATGTATTCTGTATTAAAAAAATATTATTCTTCAAATTCTGAACGAAGAACTGCCATTACATCTTTAATGGTTTCTTCTTCAAGATCTGTACGACGAACAAGGTCATTAACATCCTGCTCTAATACAGCCTTTGCAGTATCCAGACCAATTTTTGAAAATTCAGCAATTACCCAATCTTCAATTTCGTCTGTAAACTCTTTTAATTCCACATCTTCCTCAACACCTTCACGATAAACATCAATTTCATAACCCGTCAGTTGACCAGCTAATCTAATATTGTGCCCACCTCTACCAATAGCTTTAGAAACTTCTTCCGGCTTCAGCATAACCTCAGCAGTCTTCGCTTCTTCATCCATTTTAATGGAAGTTATTTTCGCCGGACTCAATGCACGGGTGATAAATAACTGCTCATTATTGGTGAAATTGATCACATCAATATTCTCATTCCCCAATTCACGTACGATACTGTGAATTCTAGAACCTTTCATACCTACACAAGCTCCAACAGGGTCGATTCGATCATCATAAGAATCTACTGCTACTTTCGCTTTTTCTCCAGGAACTCGAACTACTTTCTTTATAGTAATTAAACCATCAAACACTTCCGGGATTTCCTGTTCGAATAATTTCTCAAGGAAACCGGGAGCGGTTCTGGACATAATGATTGTAGGCTTGTTACCTTTTAATTCGACGCTCTCTATAATTCCTCTTACATTTTCTCCTTTACGGAAGAAATCTGAAGGAATCTGGCGGTCTTTTGGAAGCACAATTTCATTCCCCTCATCATCAAGAAGAATGATAGCTCTGTGCCTAATATGATGAACTTCTGCAGTATAAATCTCTCCTTCAAGATCTTTGAACTGCTTGTAAATATTCGTGTTGTCATGCTCATGGATCTTAGAGATCAAATTCTGACGCAATGCCAGAATCGCTCTTCTACCAAGATCTGCAAGCTTCACTTCTTCAGAAACATCTTCACCAACTTCAAAGTCTGGCTCAATCTTTCTTGCCTGAGTAAGAGAAATTTCCCTGTTAGAATCTTCTACTTCACCATCTGCTACCACGATTCGGTTTCTCCAAATCTCAAGATCCCCTTTGTCAGGGTTTACAATAATATCAAAATTATCGTCTTCTCCATACTTTTTCTTTAAAGCATTTCTAAAAACATCCTCTAAGATCGCCATCAGCGTTACACGATCTATAAGTTTATCGTCTTTAAACTCTGAGAATGACTCAATCAACGCGATATTTTCCATATCAATTTGTGATTAAAATGTTATTTTAACTTTCGCTTCCACAATATCAGCATAAGGCAAAACCACCTCTTTCTGTACTGTTACTTTCCCTTTACCAACTGGCTTAGGCTCTCTTGCTTTCCATGAAAGCTTTATTTCACTATCATCTGCAGATACGAGATCGGCCTCGAACTTTTCGTTCTCAGTCTTCACTTTTAATCTACGTCCAATATTCTTTTTGTATTGTCTCGGCATTGTTAGAGGCTCAGAGACTCCTGCCGAAGTAACTTCAAGAGAAAAATCTTCCTCTTCCCTATCAAGGTTATGCTCAATTCCCCGGCTCACCGTGATACAGTCGTTTACCGAAACACCTTCATCACCGTCCAATACTATCTTGATATGATTGGCGGAGTTCACTTCAAGGCTGATTAAAAATAATGAATTATTTTCTTCAAATACCTTCTCTGCTAACTTTTCTACCTTCTCCTTCAGCATGGTTATAAAAAGAGGGGACTTCTGTCCCCTCGCTGTACTTTTTTAGTTTCAACGCTGCAAATATAGCAATATTTTCCAAGTATAAAAACGTGGAATTAAATGAAATATTCTTTGTAAATTTAATAGAGCTTTAATTATTAAGCCTTTAACTTCAATCATGAAAAATATTCTAGTTCCCACAGACTTTAGTGACCAGGCTGAGATCGCTCTCAAAGTGGCCGCTCAATTAGCCAGAAAATTTGATGGCGAGATCTTTTTACTACACATGCTTGAACTACCGCTTCAGCTCATAGACCCTATAGGTGGCGGAAGTCAGAATATTCCAGAAGCTATATTTTTTATGAAACTCGCACACCAACGCTTTTCCAAGATCATGCGCGAACCCTATCTGGATGGAATTAAAGTTCATGAGACTGTAGAGTTTCATAGAGCTTTTGACGGGATCATGGAAATTGGAAAAGAAAAGAAATGTGACTTGATCGTTATGGGCTCCCATGGCGCCAGCGGATTCCAGGAGATGTTCATTGGTTCTAATACTGAAAAGGTGGTGAGACATTCTGAAATCCCTGTCCTGGTTATTAAAAATGAAATACCAGATTTCAAAGTCAGTAATTTTGTTTTTGCCACCGATGCTAATGAGGATCATAAGCACGTTTTAAAAAAAGCCATCAAATTCGCTAAAACTATCGATGCTAAACTGCATTTGTTGTTTGTAAATACGCCAAACGATTTCATGACTAGTGAAGAGGCAACTAAAAGAATTAACGATTTTGCAAAAGATTCCAATTCAGGAAATTACCAGGTGCATATATATAATGACATCAGCGTAGAAAAGGGAATTCTCAATTTTGCCAAAAAAATGGATGCCGGTCTTTTAGGCATTGGAACCCACGGAAGAAAGGGTATTGCTCACTTCTTTAATGGAAGCATTAGCGAAGACCTGGTTAATCATGCGAATAGACCCGTGGTAACCTTTAAGATCTAAAGAAATGATTTTAAGGCGCCATTCTTTAGTAGATTCCATAGGTAATTCCAGAATGATTTAGTTTTATCTCGAGTAAAACTGATCTCCTTGTAATTTGCTTTTTTATTAACTGCCTTGTTCTTAACGATAAGATTAGCAAGGGCCGAAATGATCTTATTCTTTCTTTCTCCATCCTTTCTAAGCACCTCAACTTTAAAATCTTTATACTCCAGCTTCATATCACCACTTCCCTGAGTATTATTTCCATAAAAATTGAAATACATATCTAATATTTCCCCTTTAGCTTCCACATTCATTGCCGGTTTCATAAAGCGATTCATTTGTTCCGCAGCAAGCCTACCCATGTTTCCAGTAATATGAAATCTATCGCTTTTGTCACTTACATCAAATTCCATAGTTACCTTTAGCGGAGCTCTCTTCATAAAATTAGCATCTGCTTTAAGTACGGTTTTCGGAAATTCTTTACGATCCAGACCAACATTGGTAATATTGCTGATTTGTGCATTCAGATTTGAAAAATCTACAACTCCACTTTTCCTGTCTGCATGTATGCGTTCTTCATACCTGATATATGAATTTTCAACTACCACACTATCCAGCTGTATTAAAATGGGCATTTTTCTAATCATTTTACTGTAAAGAGGTTTTATGCTGGTATCATCGGGCTGAAGTTTATCTCTGTATATATCGAAATTGGCTCCGGTGATTCTAGTAAGTGAATTCTGAACTTTCAGGGAGTCATCCTGCATAGACCAGTTGAAACTATCTAATGAAATAGAATCGATACTCAATTCATACCTGTCTTTTTCAACGGAAGTAGTTTTTTGATGTCCAGCCTTGGAATATTTTGGAGATATTCTGAATTTCTTGATCAGTACTTGATTATTGTCAATAACAAAATCTGCCGCTGAAAGTTCGTGTCTTGGATCAAGATCATAGAAAATACTATCTGCATTCAAAAGGATAAGATCATAGTTAAATGGCACAGTTTCCTTAAGGGTTTTGGAGTTTACCCTAACCTGCTGCATTTTCACATCTCTAATCTTCGTATATAATCTATGTTCTAAACTATCTTTTTCGAAAATCTGAAAACTACCTCCCTGAATACTCACATTTTTGATCAGCAGTTTATTTTTGAACTTTGAATTCTTTTTTTTAGTAGAAGTTAAATCCTTTTTTTCATTCTTGAGGTTATAGATCTTTATAACTGGTTCTGATATATCCAGTTCACCAATAATAATTTCTTTATTAGTTATGTAATCCCATAATTGAATGTCATTCAAAAGAATTTTATCCACCTGAAGTGTTTTACCTTTAATTACAAATGAAGGATTAGTGACTTCAGCACGACGACTCAGTAATTTCACATCTACGTTCTCATAAGTCGCGCTTGCCTTTTTGAGATTATCCTCAATACTTTTTTTGATCTTACTTTCCAGAAGATTATTTACGAACAATAATGCGAGAGCTAAAACACCTATCCCAATGAGTATTCCGACAGCAAATTTTGTAGTTTTTTTCAAATTATATTTTTCTTTTCCAAAAGCAATTTACAATTCAAGTGGCTTCAAATAAGGCAGTTTAAGATTTTTTAACTTAAAAGATTGTAATACAGATGTTATCAAAGTTAAATTTTCGTCAAACTTGATTTTTCGTTTCCACGGTATTGTATTTGAGTGGTATATTTGAACCAAATCAAAAAAAGAAAATGTTTTTAAAAGTCGGTATAAAAGTATTGTTTGTTCTAATAGAGATCTTCCTAGGTTTTTACAGTTTTGTAATTACAGAAAGTCTATTGATCAAATTTTTATTCTTTGCCGTTACAGCCGCGATTATTGCTTTTGCTGTTTTAAAAACCATAAATAAAATTCTTCCAACTGACAGAGCTTTAATAGATATTCAAGCAGATGAAAGAGATCTCTAGATCTTTTAAAATATACAGTGAAAATCCGTTGACAAAATCAACGGATTTTTTTATTTAATTTGCTCAACATAATAATTCAAATTTATGAGGCTAGTCTGCCTTTCAGATACCCACAATTTTCATCACGATGTAATAATTCCTGAAGGAGATATTTTAATTCATGCAGGAGATTGTACCGACGGCGGAACCAGAAATGAGACTGAAAATTTCCTTAGATGGTTCTCTTCTCAACCTCATAAATTCAAGATTCTCGTTCCAGGCAATCACGACTTCTATTTTGAAAAACCCAAACTTCTTGAAAAAGTACCTTCTAATATAAATCTTCTTATTAATGAAGGATTAGTAATTGATGGAATTAATTTCTGGGGTTCTCCAGTAACTCCTGGAATGGAAAACTGGGCATTTAATAAAGAAAGAGGTAGCCAGATTAAACAGTTTTGGGACCTCATCCCGTTAGAAACCGATATTTTAATAACACATACTCCACCACAAGGTATTCTGGATGAAATAAGCAGCGGATTAAAACTTGGATGTGAGGAATTGGAGCAAACTTTAAAAGTTGTTAAGCCAAAACTCCATTTCTTTGGACATATTCACCACGCAGCGGGTAGTACGAAAAGGCTAAATACTAAGTTTTTTAACTTATCTATCCTCGATGAACGCCATCGTATCATGCATTCCCCGCTTATTCTCGATTTGTAGTCTAAATTAAATCTTAAGAAGAAGCCCATCTAGTTAAAAGTTTATTAACGAGGGAAGTATTACATTTTTTTTAACAGCTTTTGCCCTGTCTAGTAGTAATTTAGCCTCAGAAGAAAATGTCGAATAAAGGATTACTTATGAATAGATTTACTACCCCGGAGATTCTTGATGAAGTCAAAAATCTTATTTCTTACAGCATAATCAACAGAACTCAGGAAAATTCTAATTTCCAGACAATGCACCGCGCTATCGTGAAGAAGTATTTCGAAGCTAAGCATGTCAATATTAATTATAACGAGCAGACTATCGATTTACAATTACCGGTAGGTCAAAGGAAATACACTAATCTGACATTTGAATGCCAGGATCTTGAGAGATTTTTAAGATCTTGTTTAAAGAAAGATGAAAAAAGTCTATTCTTTTATCAGAATATCCTTAATCACTATAATATTACAACTGCAGCGTAGTTAAAAATATTACCCCAATACTATTTCAGTATAAGCCTTGGTCCCTACACCAGGCTTTTTTTATGCCATAGAATTGCCAATCTCTTCAAGCTTCTCCACACTTAAAGGTTTAGATAAGAAATCAGATACCTTTGGGAACTCTTCTATTTTATCTTTATCTGAATAAGCAATGGATGATGTAACTATATAAACTTTAGTATGATCATAAAGACTCGGGAAAGTATTTTCCAATTTTTTCAGGAATTGCCAGCCATCCATGATCGGCATATTGATATCTAGTAAAATTGCTGAAGGTAAATTTGAAATATTTTCATCAAAATTCTGCAGAGCTTCTGTTGCACTCATGAAATATGAAGTCTCATCGAAAGCCTTAGCTTTTGTTATCAGCCTTTTGATGATCATTTGATAAATCTCATCATCATCTATTACACAGATGCTCTTTATCATTTAAAAGTCACTTTAAAACTAGTTCCCACTCCAGTTTCGCTTTCCACTTTTACGGTTCCGCCCATGGCGTTGATCTGGTTCTTGGTAATAAATAAGCCAACACCCCTAGAGTCTTTTCGATCAGAAAAAGTCTTATAAAGACCAAAAACTTTTTCTCCATGTTTGTCCAGATCAATTCCAATCCCGTTATCCTTAATTACCAGAACCCAGTTTTTTCCTTCTTTATAACCGATCAATTCAATAATAGGTGATCTTTCCGGGTCACTATATCTCAATGCATTTGTAAGGAAATTCAAAAGTACGCTTTCCATATATGCCGAATTAAACGAAACCTGCATCTCTTCAGGAACTTCATTTATTACTCGAGCTCTCTTGGAATGCATCTGTAAACTAAGAATATCGAGCGCCTGGTCTATAAATTCTGAAACATTTACCGTTTCAGCTTTTATATCCATATTCGTATTAATAGATACCACTTCATTAAGATCATGCAGCGACTGATCGAGATTTTTCGAAACCTTGCGTAACAGATGAACATAAGTATCCTTTTCTTCCTGAGATTCCTCAGTATCATAAAGCTCGAGAATGGAAGACATATTGCTGGAATGAGAACGTAAATTGTGAGATACTATATATGCGAAATTGAGCAGTCTTTTATTTTGTTCCATTACCAACTCGTAAGATTTTACCAGGTTTACCTCAGCTTCTTTCTTACCGGTAATATCCCTTAGATTGATCACAAATCCGTTCACGTTATTTACGGCAAGCATATTCGTAAGTGTCGCATTTACCCAGAACCAGTTATTTTCTGCATCCTTAACTCTAAGAACTATATCAGAAATTGGAACTCCCGGCTTTGTATAGGCATTTTCAACTTTAGATCTCAACAAATCATGATCCTCTGGATGAATATAGAAAAGTACGCCATTGGCCGCAAAATCTATTTTCTCGTATTTGGAGATCTTCGCTAAGGATGGAGAATAATATTTCACTCTATTCTGATCGTCGACTATTAGAATGATCTCGTTTGAATTTTCAACTAAAGATCGAAATCTATTCTCATTATCTACCAGCCTTTGTTTTGCCTTCACCCTGGCCGAAATATCCTCAACCAATGCGATGTGACTGGTTACTTCTTCGCCGACCTCCCACAAAGGAGAGACATTGATACGCACCCAAATTAGCGTTCCGTCTTTACGCTCCAATCTTTTCTCCAGGCTATATTGCCTTATTTCATCTTTACTTAGCCGACGCATTAGATCGGAATTTTCAGTAAGATCATCGGGATGAGAAATCACCTTATAATCCATTAATTTCAATTCCTCTTCTGAATAACCTAAAAGGTCCTGAAACTTTTTATTTGCTTCGAGGATCATTCCGCTCCTGGAATTCACTCGGGCCATACCGATAGCAGCCTGATTAAATATTGTTCTGAAATGTAATTCGCTTTTGGCAAGTTCACCTGCCTGCTCCTTTACCAGTTCCTGTAATTTAGCTGGTTGCTTTAAGCTATTATAAACGATCCACCCAAGTGCTCCTGAAATTATAAGGATCATAATGGCCACAGGAATGATCGTATAAAAAGGCTCATATGGATTTACCGGAATAATATAAATTTTCCAGTCACCGTCTGGCAATACAAGTTTTTCAGAATAAGATTTATCCATTTCGGATGTATCATTCAGAAAAAACTCTTCCTTTTTTGTAACCGGATTAATTTTAGAAAATTGAAATCTGAATTCATCTCCTGCAAGATCTTCCAATCCGGACTGATCAACGAGGTTTTCAAAATGAATTAAAACAGCCACAAAACCCCAGAATTCATTTTTCTTAAAAACCGGAAGTCTTCCAATGATCGCGAGTCCGCCCTGACGAAGTTGTAAAGGTCCGGCGAAAAACATTCGTTTTCTTTCAATGGCGATAAAAGCTTCACCGTTACGAGTACTATCTTTTAGAATATTGTAGTTAATAGCATCCTTATTTTTTTCATAAGGATACACCTTAGTGATGATCCCATCAGGCACAATCTCAATAGCATCAATGTTTGGATTGTTATCTACCAGTTGAGGAGCTACTTCATCAAAGTTTTCAATCTTCCCGTCTTCATCTATCTGAAGTGCCAGAGAAAGAGCTGCGGAGTAACTGTATTTAAGAGACTGATCTATGTTTTGCTCGGCAACACCAATTATTGCTGCCATTTCACTTTGCCGATCATCAAGTAAGATCTGATAACGTTGCCAGAGCATAAAAAATCCTGCCAGCAATAGCATAAGGAAGGTTAGAAAACCTATGAGAATAGGTCGCCTCTTTGCTTTTAATCTGGTAGGGTTTTCTACTTTTTTTGCCATTAAACTAGAATTACAATGCTAGTATTTAGGAGAAGTTAGAATTTCAGCAGGCCAAATATACCTAAATAACTGTAAAATAGGTTTTTTAAAGAAAAACTCTTAAGCCTAAAACGAAAGAACCCGGATTATGAAATCCGGGTTCTTCTTTAAATTGATTTAGAATTTTTAAAAATGTTTCGAAATGCTGATGCCGGCACCGATATTGTTACTTGAATCAGAGTTAAAATCGGCTCCAAAAAGAAAGTTTAATTGAATTGGCATTCTTAAAACTTTCACTTCAGCATAATAGCTCAATCTATCTTCATTTAATTCATCAATTCCAGAGGGGACGCTATATAATCCTTCATTGTTAGAATAGCTTACCATAAATTTATAAGGTATCAAATTATCAAATATCGATAGTTGGCCACTTAAACCTATATGATGCGCTAAAAATTTATTATTTATGATATAATTGTATTCTGAATGGTAAGTAAAAAATGGGCTTCCGATTACTCTGCCTTTATATGTCCAGCCAAAGGGATAAACTCCATTATTAAAATAGTTGTCGTAAAGATGAGGCCCTGTTTTACTTTGGTCTTTTGTATAATAAAATTCATATAATAATGAATTTATTACTTTTTCGGAATTCGATGATTCGTAAAAAAAAGTATATCTCCCGTCTGGAAAATTAGCCAATCTACTACCTGAACCATCTTCAAATAGATTATTAAAAAGAAATTTGACAGATGAATTTTTCCCTTGTCTCTTAACACTGAATATCCAGGAACCCAAATGATTCCCTAAAGCATTTGCCTGATCAGATTCAATAGAATTTTCTCCACCTCCGCGCCCGGTTATTACCTTTAAATAATCTGTAAATCCCGAAGGTTGAGTTCCAAATCTTTCCGAAATCCCTCCCCATTGCACAAAATGCCTTAAACTTGCTTTGAATTGCCAGTTTTCATTTAAATTATATAATAATTGAACCTGCTTATGATGTAATCTAACATTTTCCGCACCCGGATTGTCTCCCAAATAAGATTCACTCCAATAAAACTCCAGTCCTAATCGCTCCTGTGAAGAGAAATAAACCGGTCTTGATGTTTCGATCTTAAAACCTGGTATAGCACGAGAATTTAAAGACCATAAAATGTTCTCATTTGAAGCGCTTAGACCATTATATAAATCCTTCTCATGTTTTGACCCAGCTATAAGGCTAAGAAACTTATAGTTATATTGAGCATATAGTTCATCTATATAAATTTTATTAGAACTATTATCATTATAAAAAAATCCAGCACCTATTTCAAAACTGGATTTCTCAGAGGATTCATAGCTGGTTCGAGCATTTACCCAGGCAGCCAAATTTGTATTTTCAGAAATTCTCCCACGTTGATTGGAATAAAACCAGAATGGCAAAGCTTCATTTTCGGTATAATAACCTTCTAAAGTTGCACTTCCGCTGAATTCAAACTGACCAAAACTGAGCTGTGACCAGATGATGAGGACAAATACTAAAAACTTGATTTTCATTTGCATAAAAAAAGCCCTGATCAATTCAGGGCATATTTTAAAAACTAATTAATATTACCAGATTGCCGCTTTGTTTCTTAACCTGGTAAGAAAAGATTTTTCCTCCTCTCCGTAGGCATAACCATATTTATTTCCGTAACCAAAATTAGCCCACTTAACATCATTCAACACAAAACTTACGTCATGCAGTTTACCGTCATTCTTGGAGTCAACTGCAAAGTTCAGTAATTTCTTTTCGGTATAGCCCGCGCGAACCACATAAAGAGTAAGATCTGCCCATTTATTGATGAGGAAGGTATCTGTAACCAATAAAGATGGAGCTGTATCAACTATTACGTAATCATACATCGCTTCTAATTGCTTAAACATCTCACCGGTCTTTTCCCTTCTCCATAATTCTGAAGGATTTGGAGGAATCGTACCTGAAGGAAGTAATTCCAGATTTGGATTATCAACATTTGTTTGTCGAATTAAATCCTGGAGTTTCAAATTATCGTTAGCTAAATAATCGCTAACCCCAATATGTTCTCGTGCATCAGCTTCAAATCTTTGCAATTGCGGATTACGAAGATCAGCTCCTACTAATAGAACTTTTTTATTAGTATTTGCCAAGGTAGCGGCCAGGTTAAAAGAAACTAAAGTTTTACCTTCTCCTTTTACCGTAGAAGTCACAAAAATGGTATTTCCCTGCCTTTTATCTGCTGTATTTACGATTAAATACTGAAGGTTCGTGTGTAAAATTCGAAAAGATTCTGCAAGTACACTACGATCATTTTTCAGAATCATTTCTCCATCTTTCTTGGAAACACTTGGGATCTCACCAACTACTGGAATATCTGAAGTAATCTTCTCAATATCTTCCCTGCTCTTTACTTTATTACTTAAGAGACCTTTCAGGTAAATAATTAGAAATGGGATCAATAACCCCAGAATCAAACCTGCAAGCAGAATAATTTTTGGTTTTGGAGAAATAGGAGCGACAGATGAATATGCACGGTCAACAATCTTTGCTTTTGGTGCTGTAACGGCAAGACTTAAAGAATTCTCTTCTCTTTTCTGAAGTAAGAAAAGATATAGTGATTCCTTAATATTCTGTTGCCTTTCTATTCCTCTATACTGTCTTTCTTTTGCCGGAACTGCAGAGATCTTTGAGTTGATTACTGATCCCTGGCGTTCTAATTCCTGCTGGGAAACTCTTAGGTTTGATCTTAACCTTTCAAAACTTGCCAGAACATTTCCTCTTATCTGATCTATCTGACTATTAAGTCTTTTTACGATCGGGTTTTTTTCCGTAGACCCGCTTAATATCCTGTTTCTCTCTAATACAAGATTATTATATTCTTCTATACTCGAATTTACCGACTTTTCTTCTATTCCTAAATTCGCAGGTAACAGATCAGATCCCGAATCTGAATTTAAATAACTTATCATTGTATTTACCAATTCAAGCTGAGTTCCTATCTCCTGTTCGCGTTTATTGTAATCACTAACATTTTCAATGAACATTTCAGATTCAGCTTCTATATCTGTAAGCCTATTCGCTTCTTTGAACTCTTCCTTACCTGTTTCTACTGAGTCAAGCTCTCCATTAATTATCTGTAACCTCTCATCAATAAATTCAGCAGTATTTCTGGCAACCAGGTTTTTATCTTCAATTGCATCCCTGTTATATTCATAAATTAACTGATCCAGAATATCCTGTGCTTTCTCTTTTACAGAATCATCCAGGCCTAATTCAATTAAACTTGAATTTTTGTCAGTAAGATTTATTTGAAGTTTTGTGCGATAATTTGAAACAACAGCTTCTAAAGTGGAAAACTTTACATTTAAGTCGGGCATTTCCTCTTCTTCATTCAAAACAAAGTCCGCATTTTCAACCAGGATAATATCAGCAAAAGGAATTTCCATAGGCTGCCCTATTTTACCTTCGAAAACTTCCTCTGATTCAATATTAGTGAGTAAAACTTTTCCATTCTCATTGCTCTGAATATCAAATTGACTACCAACGCTTTTGACATAAGTTTTCAATCGATTTTCATCCATTTTAAGTACCTCGATAAAATAAGGTGATTTAGAATAAAGCTCAGGACTCTTTACCGCATTGCCATCTAAATATATTACATTCAGATTCAGAGCCTTCACCACATCGGTCATCATCCTCTTGGATTTGAGTATTCCTATCTCATTTTCAATAGAATTTGTTCCCATGCCACCTAGTAATCCAAGATCAGCAAATGCAGCCATTTCACTAGAAGGTGATTTAGACTTCTCATCCTTTATAATTATACTCGCAATGGTATGAAATGTAGGTGTTGTTAATTTTAGATAACTAAAGGCCAGGATAACACATATAAGAACGCCCAGCACAAACCAGGGCCAATGCTTCAAATATCTCTCCAGTTCCTCACGCAGGTCTATTTCCTCTTCCTTGGGGCGATTATTATAATTTGTCTGAGCCATAATTAATTTGTTATTAAAACTGCAAGTGAAATTAGTACCGAGGCGATGCTTATATAGACTCCGGCATTTCGGTTGTAACTCGCCGATTGCATTTGAGCACCATTAGGCTCTACATATACGACATCATTCTGCTGTAAATAATAAAAAGGGGAATTTATTACGTTTGGATCTGTTAGATCAAGATACTCATGTACTTTCTGACCATTTTCCTCTCTCATCACCAGAACATTGCCTCTTCTACCGTAGATGGTTAAGTCACCGGCAAAACCAAGAGCTTTAGGTAAACTTAAATACTCATCCCGAACATCAAATGTACCGGGCCTCATTACTTCACCAAGAACACTCACCTGGAAATTTACCAATCGTACGTTCACAATAGGATTCTGAACATATTCTGAAATTTGTTTTTTTAATTTTCCAGAAAGTTCCTGCCGGTTTAGTCCTGCTACAGACACCGTACCCAGCACAGGAAACTCAATATTCCCTTCTGAATCTACTAAGTAAGTTTGCAATTGTTGCCTTCCATTTACTGAAAGACCTCCTAATTCCATTGCACCCTGGGGAACACCTACAACAGGAAGATTAAAAGGCATTGCTGCTTCTTGTTCCGGAGCCGACACGCTAATAGTTAAAAGATCATTATGCTTTATACGAAGACCTTTGTTTTGATTTTTTTCTAAAGCCGCACTAGCTTTGTCTATTCCCTGGAAGTATACAATTTCCTTTCTGGATACACATGAAGAGACCAGAAGAAGGCTTAAAAAAGTCAAAGTAATTAATTTGGGGTACTTCATGTTTTTCAAAATTTTTGCGAAGTTAAGTTTTTTCAATCGTTAAAAAAATGTCAAAATAAATTATGCGTAGGATTTAACCTGCTGGATCTGATTCGCCTTTTTTCTTAATCCTCCAAATATGAGAACTACTAAAAGTGCGATTACTGAGATAGCAATTAGTAAGTAATCATGTAACAAGTAGTTGCTAAGAATTATAAAACTGGCAATCATAAAGACATTCAGTACAGCCAAACTAAAACTAGCTTTGAAATGAGATAGTCCTAAATCCAAAAGGATATGATGAATATGATTTCGATCTGCTTCAAAAGGACTTCTGCCGTCAACTACTCTTAAAACCATCACTCGTAATGTATCGAACAACGGAATGAATAATACTGAAGCTAAGTAAACCAGCCTCCCATTATTTAAATAAGCGACCTTGGAATCAAACGGCAACGCAATCACTTTTAAAGTAAGACAGGCTAATACTAATCCTATGATCAATGAACCAGAATCTCCCATAAAAATTTTATTCTTCCCTCTTGAAAAGTTAAATCTTAAATAAGCCGCCAGAATACCGGCAACGGTTACACTAATCAAAACAAAATAAGGATTGCCCGATGAATAAAAGGCTAAAGCAAATGCAAGACTCATTACTATTCCGGCCATTGAAGCCAGGCCATCTATCCCATCAATTAAATTATAAGCATTTATAACGGCTATAACTATAAATGCACTTATAAAGTATCCAATTACTTCAGGAACCTCAGAGATACCGAATAAACCATGCAGACTGGTGATTTGTAATTCCGGAGAAAAAACGAGGAAGAAGGCAGCACTTAATTGTCCAAAAAGTTTTACCCTGGCTGTAGAAATGACCAGGTCATCTTTTAAGCCTACCATAAATAATAAAGTAGCTGCTACGATTAGATGGTTCCCTGTAAAAGTAGTTTTTACGCTCTGGAGTATTGAAATAACCAGGACTAACACCATAAAAAACGCTACACCTCCAAAATTAGGAATCAGTTTATCGTGAGAACTTCTTTCATTAATAGTTTTCATAAGGTTCTTTTCCTTAGTCACCCATAATACCTTTGGTATAAAGTAAAAAGTAGCCAGGAAAGCGATCCCAAAAACGCATAAAACAAAGAACAGGTAATTACTTCGAAATAATCCTAAGATTACTTCGTGATCGAGGATGTTCATAATTGTAGATTGTTTAAGTGATTAACCTATTGGTAGGGCAACAGCAAAAGTTAATATATCAGGAATTTGAATGAATATGTATTAGTGATTTAATAATTCTTTCCGCTGTTTTACCATCCCATAGTGGAATTTCCGAACCCTGTTTCCATTGGTCGTTCATTAATTTTTCCAGATAGGGTTTTAGATTTTCAGGATTTGTTCCTACAAGTTCATTGGTTCCCATTGTTATGGTTTCAGGCCTTTCGGTGTTATCACGCAGGGTCATGCAAGGCACCCCCATAACCGTGGTTTCCTCGGTTATTCCTCCTGAATCGGTGATCACAGCTTTCGCATGCTTTACCAGGTAATTGAATTCCAGATAGGATAATGGCTCCACATAATGCAGGTTATCATGTTCGATACCGAGGTTTTTAAGGATCCTCGCAGTTCTTGGGTGAACCGGGAAGATCACTGTTAGCTCGCCTGATCCATCGATAATCGCCTGCATCATATCTTTTAATTTCTCTTCCTCATCCACATTGGCCGGCCTGTGTAGAGTTAGCACCAGGTATTCACCGGCTTTAAGAGACTCCCCATCAACTTTAATTTCAGGATTTATCAATCTGTCCTGGTTGGCTAGTAGGGTATCGATCATGGTATTTCCTACGTAATGAATACGATCTTCTTCAATTCCAGCTTTTCTTAAATTCTCGTTGGCAATTTCAGAAGTGGTAAAGAAATGGTCGGTGATACTATCAGTTACCATACGGTTGATCTCCTCCGGCATGCTTAGGTCTCCAGAACGGATTCCAGCTTCCACATGCACTACCTCAATGTTCAATTTCTTAGCCGTAATACTACAGGCCATGGTAGATGTAACGTCACCCACTACTAAAACCACATCTGCAGGATTTGCTAATAATTCTTTCTCAAAATTAACCATGATCTTAGCTGTTTGCTCGGCCTGGCTGCCGCCTCCTGATTCCAGGTTTACATGTGGCTCTGGAATTCCCAGTTGATCAAAAAAGGATCCGGACATCTTATTGTCGTAATGCTGGCCTGTATGAACTAGTCGAAAATCAATATTTTCTCCTTCGCTTTTAGCTTTTTCGATCGCTTTGATTATTGGCGCGATCTTCATAAAATTTGGCCGCGCTCCGGCGATAATGGTGATTTTTAGCATAAGTATTTCTTTAGTCATCCTGAACTTGTTTTCAGGATCTTATTCTTAAACAACTTTTCTTAAACATTCCAGCATATCTGAAGCTATCTTACACCTGTCAAAATCAGCTAGCAATTTTTTAGAGCCTTTTACTTTCTCCTCATAACTAGATCTTTCACTTATTTTCTGAACCGCTTCGAAAAACGAATTCTGATCTTCGGGCATATAGCAGATTCCAGCATCATATTTCTCAATTATTCCCTTGGTCTCTCCTTCCAGACCTAAAAGAATAGGCTTTTCCATTGCAGCCGCTTCAAAGATCTTAGATGGAATAACCGTTTTAAAAGTGTCACTCTTCTTAAGATTAACTAAGGCCACATCCATGACACTCAAATAATCTACAACCTCCTTTTTAGAAACAGAATTTACGAATACGGCATTTGTCAACTCGAGTTCTTCAGCCTGCTGCAAGAGATTTTTCTTTTCAGCTCCATCACCAATAAAAAGAAATTTGAGATCTGGATGACTAACCTCTAGTGGTTTGATAGAATCCAGAATGAAACTTAAGCCATGCGCCATCCCGTGAGTGCCTATATAGGCAAAAACCTTATTACCTTTCAATCCGAGTTTTTCTTCAATATTTTCATCCTTTGGTTTTGGCTGAAATAAATCCAAATTTGCTCCATTCTTAAACACTGATATTTTTTCAGAAGCAATCCCCCTTTCAGAAATCTTTCTTTTGAAGGTATCAGTAACGACTATAATATGATCGGCAGATTGATAAAGTCGTTTTTCTATCCACTCGAAAAACCGGATCGCACGATTCCTTTTCATGGCTCCAACTGCGATAATGGATTCAGGCCAAAGATCCCGAACTTCAAACACCCACTTTCTCCCTTTGAAAAAAGAAAGCCATCTCCCGGCGACAGCTGTAAAGAATTGCGGAGAGGTTGCTATTATAAGATCGGTCTTAATAAAAAGACCGGCAAAAAACGCCATAACAGCAAAACTGATATAATCCATGATGCGCTTTATAAAACCTTCATTCGCTGTAATATAGCTCCAAACCCGAATTACTTTGATACCATCAATTTTCTCTGATTGGTATATCTTATTCTTATACCCTGGATAAACTTCACCCTTTGGAAAGTTAGGAGCACAGGTGATAACGGTCACCTCCACACCCTTTTTTACCCACTCCTTACAATGCTCATAGGTTCTGTTGGCTGGAGCATTTACTTCAGGTGGAAAGTTATCGGTTAAAAAAAGTAATCTCATAAATTATTTGTCTGTTCGAACGGAATCGAAAACTCCTACTCAATTATTTAGGGCTGCTTTAAAAACGGTCTGCAAATCGTAATTTTCATGCACTGTCCTATTATTGCCAATTATGGACTGAATATTAATTCTCACCTGGTGTTTGAAATCGTAGGCTATTTTCCGGGCAGATTTCAATTGATTAAAGCCCTCAGCAAAATCATAGGTCATCAATTCCAGTTTTTCTGCTCCGAGTATATGGACTTCTATTTCTTTATTGATTATTATCGAACTTTCTTTTAATTCGATGTCGCAATCGGGATGGAAATGTATATGTCCTGTAGCTTCATAAGTTTCATTTGAAGCGACTAGTTTATCTTCTATGCTAAACTGGGCTTCAGCAAACTGAAACTTCCTATGGTGAATTACCCCTTGTTTTGTGAAACCATTATGGTAAGCCTCTATCTTCTTTGACTCATCGCTAACCAGGACAACCTTCGCTCTATCGGCTACTCTAAAGCCGCCCCAAACCTTTGAAGAGTTCTCTCCATTTATAGTAACGGTATTATGAGATGCTGTAGATCTTTCCAGTTGTCTTCGCTCATTTTTTTCATAAGTCGAAATTCCAGTATCCACGACAATAGGCTTGTCCTTATAATTCAAAACAAATTGCAGACTGTCGGCATGGGAATGACCGGGCTGGTAGGAGGGGGCGATCTGACCCACATCCATGATAATTTCCATATCATTCACATTCCATTTCCGGTATCCTGAATCTCCAAGCCTCATCTTTTTTGGTTTTAATCCAAGACTAACTGCATACTCAGTCAATTCTGAGGTTGTTGGAGCTATTCCAAAGGTTGAATCATTGAGGTAAGGAATTTCACCGTTTTTAAAGCTAATGCTTTCCAACCACCCAAACATTAACCTAGCTTTTTCTCTCAACAGTAAAATTAATTCCTGATCCTTCCACCTGTTATTTTTCACCAGGTTATAAGAATCAAGGAGTCTGTGAAAAATGATCTGATGATACATGGGGCTCAATTCAAAATGAGTTCCATCTTCAAGTATCTGTTCCTCTAATTCCTCTTTTAATATTTTATCAGCCTTTTTGTAAAGATTATCATCCTGGAAATAATAGGCTCCAAAAAGTAAAGAAAATCCATTTTCCAGGAGGTGATTGGCTAATAGATGGTATTCAAGATTCTTACTTAGTCGTTGATAATCCCTGTATAGAAATGAATCAATACTAGAATCGGTTATACCGTATCGACTTAAAAATTTTATCCAGTTGATCCCTCTCAAGGAAATGGGATAGGGCTCAATTCCGTCCATTAAATCAGGTCCTTTCTCAATAAAATCCTTGATCAGCTTTAGTCCGGCAGCTTCAGAAATATGTTCCTGATTCAGAAAATCAAAATAGTTCAGATTGTAGGTCCAGAGTTTACCGTAGGAATTATAATTCCAGTCAATATCGGTAAATTCCTTTTCGAGATTTAAGAATTCAAAGCTTTGATTCCCTTTGTAAGAATCTTTAAATAAAAGAAGGCTTTTCAGATGAATAGGAAAACTCTTAAGACTACAGGAACTGAGAGAATCTTTAAAAAACCGGTTCTTTAACCTGTAATAAACCTGATAGTAAAGCTGAATAGGCTTTACGTGTTTCAGAGTATGGTAATAAAGTGAAAAATTCATTTTAAAGCTTAAAATCTACTATTTGAGAGGAACTCAATAATTTCACTTTTTTTCCATTGAATCAAACCACTTCCACCTTTTACAGAACGGGCATAACCAAAAATGTAGTCTGAGTTATTTGATCCGGGGGTAATACTAACTTCGGTATATCTGGTAATTCCCTGATATTTTATTGGGATGAAATCTTTTTTAAATACAGAAATACATTTCCAATCAACTCCATTTAAACTTGCAAAGACATATGCACTATCAGTAATATTTACGTCACTCGGTTCAGTAACAGTTGTAACGAAATAAATATTATTACTTAAGGTAGCGTGAAAAGCACTTCCAGGGAGAGATTTCAACTTTGTAAAAATCTTATCTTCCAAATCAATATAATGGATATAATTCCTTTCCAGAGGACTGTCCATAGGTACTATTATACCTTCTTTTGTCGGAATAATTTGAACCGCTCTCGCTTTTTGAGAACCGGATAGTACTTTTTTCAAAGTCTTAAATCTATCAGAGGTAAACCATAAACCAGATTCTGAATCGGAGTCCCCGGTAAGACACCAATAACCTTTTCTATATGGATCGGCAAAAATACCATGAACATGCCTGATCGCTTCCTTTGGGAAAGTATAACATTTATTCCAGCTTACTCCGTCCACAGAATCATAAACATGAACCTCATCACGCTTATCGTTTCCAAAATATTCACCAAAACAAGCCCAATTCTCCTTGTTGTCTGCAAATACGTTTAACGGTCTACTTCCCCGAAATCCCGAAAATACATTTTCAAAATTGCGAGAATGATTTTTTTTAAAAACAATATTTCCTTTTTGAATTCCCAGTAAGCCATCATTAAAAGGCTGAATGCTATGAAAACCTAATCTTCCAATCCTGTTTCCAAATTCTGTTAGGGCCAGGAATTTTTGAATTATGCCAGAATTATATTTTCCGACAGCAACGATCAGATCCTCTGCAATCTTATTTTCAAAAACCGTATTTCCTTTAGATAAAATTAAATTATCATCCTTTATAAAATGAGGGTGCAATCCTTTTTTAAATACAAAATCTACCACTGTTATTTCTTTAAAAAGCTAATTCTTAAGGGGTATAGTATTTTAAAAATTTTTGATGCCATTTTGTGAATATTATTTTTCACAAAAGATTGGTTCACCTTGGCCTTTTCATAAGGTAAATTAGAAAAGGTATAATTACACACTTTTTGTATAAGATCAATCTGGGAGTCAGAAAATTCATTTTTCCATTTGTTTTTATTGGAGGATAAAAGGGGACCCATCGTTTCCTTTTTCCATTGTAATTCCGATTTATCTACTAATTCTTTGGCAGAGGAGCTAAACTCCAACATCGCTGTCTCAAAATCGATTCCAATTAATTCGCATATTTTTTTAAGCTCCTTTTCGGGTGTCATGATGAGATCTTCGTAGCAAATTTCGAAATAATTACTTCCAAATAAATTCCTGCCAATCTTTCTGCCCCTACCAATTTGTGCATTATACATATATGCATGGAGGTTAAAAGGCCAGTGTTTTGACCAGTCAGCCTTGGTCCTCGACAGTACTACATCTCTAGGGTCGCGAATAATATGGATTATTTTAGCATCTGGGAAATAATTTTTTAAATGGGGTAGGAAATCTATATTTCTAGGATCTTTGTCTCCTATTATTTTTTTCCCTTTAGTTTCAAGATATATATCTAATAATTCGTTGTAAACTTCTAAATAAGAATTTCTATTATTAACAATTTGATGGGGATCTATTTTAACGCGTTGTAAATTTTCATCTTGTTTTAATTCAGTCATTACCTCTTGCTCTCCTGGAAATATCTTATTGGTAAATACGTATTTACGCAAAAAATGAGTCTCCGGAATAAATGCAACCTCAGAATGAGCATTTAACATACTTTGCAATAGACTGGTTCCTGATCTACCTACACCTACAATAAAAATTTTATTATTCACTAGATTTCCTCTTTGATTAAGTATGGAATTTTACCTCTATTAGTTTTGTGAATTTGTTCTAAGGAACATACTTCAGTTTTAATAGAAAGATTCGGAAGTTTTTGCGAAAATTCCTGTTTGATTTCTTTTAATGACTTTTCGTTTAATTCTGAAAATGGAACACACTTAATAACCAACTCACCCACTTCCTTTTGATATAATTGAATATACCTAAAATCAAATTGTGCAGGCGAATGGACGTTTATCGCAGTTGTAAAGATCTTATTGTTATTTTGGTCTAATATAAAATCCTTTCCCCATCTTCCTTTAAGATCTTTAATCTCTGTAACAAAACCTTTTTCTATACAGGCAACCACTGCTGAATCTCCAGTATCGTATCTCACTAAAGGCATTGCAGGATTAATAAAACCAGTGCATACAATTCTTCCTCTTTCCCCAAGGCTGGCATCGTTTCCATCATCCTTCAATATTTCCATTAAACCATATTTTAAAGCGATACGATAGCTTCCTTTCCTATCCGGCAATTCATAAGCAAATCCCGCTCTTTCAGTGAAACCATATGTTGACCTTACAGGTGTTTGTAATACTTCCTCCACATAATTCCTTCTCGTATTTTCAATTGACTCGCTGGCGAAGTAGATCCCTTTTAACTTTGTATTTAAACTAGAATTAGATTTTTGCATTAATTGTGCAAAATTGTACCAAGCACTTGGGTAACCGTGTCCAAATACTGGTTTATATTTATTTACGGTCTTGAGAATATTAGAGAAATTATCTTCATTTAAAAGAAAAATATTGATAAGTAGTTCATTATTCATTGGGTTAAAGTGATAGAGCTTATCACCAAGATTAACTCCCCGTAACGTCAATTTCAGGTCTCCTTTTGAATAGCCCAGGGTAGACCAGGCATAAAAAGCATAAACCCGATCCTTAAAATAGCTTTTGTTGCTTAAGTAAATCCTTAAGGGATTTCTTCCTGAACCACCGGTAGTAGTGAAATAGCCTGGAATTTTAGTGTTAATAAATTTATCTAGATTATCCCTAACCAAGGAGGTATGCAAAATTGGAAGAGATTTCAAGTTTTTGAATTCAGGCTTTTTGATAAATTTAGAGTAAACTGAAGACTCATAAAATTCCATCTTTTCGAGATCATATGATAGATTTAATAGCTCATCATATATTTCGACTGATTTAATACCTTGGCCTAATCTTTCTACTTTTTCCCAATGTCGTTTAGAAAAAATTGGGACAATTCCAGTAATTTTTATGATCGGAAGAGATATATGTGCTGGAATTAAACTATATATTCGCTTTATGTGATTCAGCATTATCTAAATCTTATGATTTTATGTCATTTCTATAATCGGAAAGCTGAATATTCTCTTTGATCACTTTTGCCGGAATACCAGCAACTACACAATTTGAAGGAACATCTTTCACAACAACGGAATTTGCCCCTATAATCACATCATTTCCAATAGTCACAGGACCAAGGATTTTTGCTCCCGTTGATATTTGAACTCTATTTCCAATAATCGGAACCTCATATTTTTTGGAAGTACCACCAATAGTAACATTAGTCCCAATTTTACAATTGTCACCAATAACTACTCTCTTATGTAACACAACTCCAATACCTCCATAACCAAAAGTGGACTTCTTCCCAATTTTAGTTTCAGAAGGAACAGCACAATTAAAAAGTAAATACTGGATATAATAAATGAGTTTGGGTAAAACTGGAACATTACACCTATACAGAAAATTTCCAATACGATAGAAATGAATGAGCATTGATTAAGACAGTTTTTTATAAATGAATTTCATGTATTATTCTTTTCATAACATCCTCATTATTAAACTTTCGGAAGTCATTTTTAGCTTGCTCAGAATAAATTGAGTAATTTTCTGAGGTGAAATACTTTATTTTTTGTTTGAGAGCCTCACTATCCTTTGGGTTGACAAAAAATCCCGAGGCATTTTCTGTAACCATTTCTTTAATTCCTTTTAATGGCGTGACTATAACCGGAAGCCCTGCAGCGAATGCTTCAATAATAATTCCAGGATATCCTTCTCCCTTGTGATATGTCGGAAGGAGAAGGACATCATATTTTTGAAGCGTTTTAATTACTTCATTTGATGAAAGCACTCCCTTATAGCACATCTTAAACGCATCCTTTAAATGAGAAGGACAGTCATAATTCAGAGGCCCGTAAATATCAATTATAAAAGTTGCCGGTAAATCTTTACGAGCTTCCAGAATTTCTTGTATACCCTTATCTCTCTTTACATTACTGATAAATACAAACCTTTTAGAAAACGGATTGTTTTTTTTAGCTAAATCACTTACTGATCTCACATTAGGAAACCATCTGGGATTATTGGCTGTTGTTTTAAAATGCTCAATTAAATACATTGTTTCAAAATAATTAATATCCGCATTCTTTAAAGCATAATCGATTGCCTTCTTACTCAACCCTGAGATTTCATGATCGTAGTAATGATCAAAATTTCCGGCAAATTTCCTGAGCACTACCTTTTTACGAAATAACTTTCCAAAACCTGTAAAAAACCATGAGTAGTATTTATACTCCCCGGCAGTACCGTTAAAAAAGACAATGTCACAGAACGGTAATTTTATCATTGCCTTGATATAGTTCAATAAAACACCAAGGTTAGGTAATAGATAATTTCTTCTATTAAGGTCTAAGATTTCAAAATTTTTATTTAGCCTGGTAAAGTCTGAAATCAATTGCTCAAAAAGAACAATTACACCACCGGCGGATGATGGATTTGACTCTGTCCTACATTTTCCTATGAGGAGAAACTTTGTCATCCTTTTAATAAATTGAGATATTCCCCAACAATTTTTTCTTTATTAAATTTCTCGGCAGCCATTGTTCTATTCGCTTGACCGATTTTAACCTTATCCTCACTACTTAAATGAATCAAATATTCCAACCCCTTATTTAAATCTTCTATATTTCCGGGATTCACTATTAGGTTCGGCTCATTTTTCAAAAAAAAAGGTAAATCTGACACGTTTGAAGCTATTACAGGCTTACCTAACGCCATAGCTTCACAAATAGCATTAGGAAAACCTTCATAAAAACTAAACAATCCAACGGCATCAGCTTCTTCCATTTCTGATTTAATATTTTTAGACGGCGGACATAGTTCAAAATTTTTTTCAAGTTGGTATTTTTTAATTTTTTGTATTCCAGCTTCGTAAGAACCATCATTCGGATTTGTATTGTAATTGCCAAACCATTTTATTTTCAATTTGGTTTTATCCTGCTCAGTTAATCTGTTTACTGCTTCAATCAACCCATCGAAATTTTTAAGATATTGATGACGAGCAGCAACCACAATAGTGAAATAAGATTTAGATTTTTTAGAAGTCTCAGTTTTTGGTTTCCAATGATCTATATCCAAAGTATTATAAATAACCTGAAACTTATTTCTTTTAATTAATGGATTAATATTTTTTATCAAATCGATATTAGCTTGAGAGTTTGCTACGATGTAATCAGATAAAAAATGGAAAAATCGGAATAATCTTAATTTTAAAGAGGTTCCAATTTTAGGATCAGCGCTTCTCTCTCCAACAATAAGTTTCCATTTTTTAGAAGGTAAACTAGCAAACTCGCATATTAAATTTGAAATAACTAAAAAGGAAATAATGGCATCAAAATTACCAGACCTAATAAATCTTCTTGCATTTATAAATCGGTAAAAAAAATTCTTGTTTTGGATTATTTTAACAGGAATATCTACCTTATTTAGCTCTTCCAAAAAAAAATATTTTGGATGAAATATTAGAAAAGATACATTATGCCCCTTTTCCTTTAAGGATTTCGACAATTCAACCAATTGTTTTTGGCCGCCACCAGAATTCAAACTTTCAATAACACAAAGGATATTCTTCATAATTTTTTAATCATTGTCGATGTCAATACCACTCTGATAAAAGTAAACAGAAGAAAAAATGATTGCGGCCAAGACCCACATCGTATTATTATTAATTACAGCACCTGTTTTAGAAATATTAGTTAAATAAAAAAGTAAAATTACAAGCATAATGGGATCAGCATTGATTTTATAATAAATCCAGCTGTTTTTAATTAACCTAAAAAGAAAAAAGATAAAAATTGTTATCCCAATTATTCCAGTTGTAACCATGAGATACAAAAAAAGGTTATGCGTATCCCAATATATACCATTAAAATTGTTCATAATCTGCTTTTCATATCCAGTTTGTCCCCATCCTAAAACAGGTTTTTCAAGAAAAATATTAAAAGCAGATGACCAAATTTCACCTCTTGGACCCAGTTCTTGGCTATGCATCGTTTTTTCTATCCTTTTGGCCATAATTTCAGAAGAAACAATTTTCTCTAATGAATAACCTACGAATAATGTACCGAAAGAAAGAAGAATAATTTTTTTCCAGATTTTGGTTTTAAAAAATAAAAAGAAACACAATAAGGATAGGCCGACTAATATTAAGGCGCTTCTTGACCCTGTCATGCCAATCATTGATAGAATTGGTAATACTAAGAATAATAGTAAATAACTCTTCTTGCCGAATTTTTTTTTATAACTCAAATAAATTATTAGAATTAATGCTAAACTCAGAAAAACCGCAATATTATTCGAATTTGCACCAAAAAATGAAAGTCTTTGTTCTCCTAACTCCATTTCTAAACTTATCCCAATACCGAAAGAAGATAGGGCGACCATAAGTGCTACCCCAAGAACAATTGCCAAAAAAATAAATTTAATTATTTTCTTATTCCTTATTATATCTGAAGATATTAACCAAAATAGTAGAATATTCTGTATTAAAGAAAATTCCATGATACTAAACCTTGTATTGTACCACCAATGAACGAGAGATTGTATTGCCATTAAAATCCAAATAAATAATAATAGCCTTACCACCGGTAAAGTAATTCCTCTTTCAAAACTTGATTTAAAAGTTAAAAAGGCAAAAATAGCATACATAAAACCAAAGGCCTTCGTTATTGAAAACATGGATGCTATCCCAAGAGGGTCCCAATAAGAAAATGGTAAAGCAAAAACAAATAACAATAAAGAAGCTATTTTAGTTTTATAAAGCGCTCTTTCCATAAAACCTAATTTATTATTAATTGATATACTTTTCTACACTCTTTCCAACAATCGAAAACCTGAATTTTTTTTAAAAGAAAAAAATAAATCAAAACCACTATTGGTATAAAAAGTAAATTTTTGACTCCAGACAGGTTGAATCCCAATTTTATGGCTATATAGAATCCGCCACTTAAAACTGAACAAATTAAGATTTTTCCCACCGTATTTATTTCCTCACGGAGGTTATTTATTTTGATAATCTTTCGAGAAGCATTTAGATTTATGAAATAACTTATAATACTAGTAAACACATATCCATAAAGCAAGATGTCCAAGTTTTTTGTGACTACTCCAACCAAAATAGTTATTGATTGAATTCCTTTTTTAACTAGTTCTAACCCAAGAATTTTTTTAGTTTTATCAAAAACTTTAAATACAACCCTATTAAATTGTTCTTGCATATAAAAAAAGGATGCTAGAATTAAAATTTTAAGATAAAAAACTGATCTTAACCACTCAGCAGTAAAAAGAATTTGAATAATCTCTTCAGAAAATAAATAGATCAAGCTTGCGATAAGCGCTGTACCAATTGTAAACAAAACAATAATCTTTTGGTATAAATTTACAAACACGGGTAGATCATTTTGAACTTTTGACAAAGAGGAAAAAACAACGCTTTGAGATATTGTATTTAAAATTCCATTTGGTACGCTTTGAATTTTATTTGCCTGATAATAATACCCAACTTGGGAAATGGAAAAATACTTTCCCAAAATCAAATGATATATATTTTCAAAGGTTGTGTTAATAATTGAAGCTAAAGTTGTGTTTGCTCCGAAAGAAAAAAGCTTTCGAAATGATCTTTTACTGAATATGAAATTGATTTTAACACTCGCAAAAATTTTCAGAAGTAAAAGCATTGTGAGTGAATTTGAGATTTGCATATATACTAAGGACCAAACGCCAAATCCATTAGACGCCATATAAATTCCAAATATGGATGAAATTATTACAGCACATAACTCATATATCGTCTTTTCCTTAAACCGTAATTCTCTCATGAGTTTTGCTGTATTAACGAGATATAGAGAGTTTAAAATCAAAACTGTCCCAATAAATATTAATAAATCAGCAAGGCCAGGATCATTATAGAAGATACTTATTTCAGAAGAAAAAGCTATCAGAAGTAAGTAACAAATAACACTAATAACAAGGTTAAAAATAAATACGGTCGAATAATCCTTTGTATTAACAGTCTTCATTCTCACAAGTGCTCCAGCCAACCCTCCACGGGTAAAAACATTTGCAATTACAATAAAAAACAGGATTACCCCAACTTTTCCAAATTCGGAAGGAGATAACATTCTTGCTAGAATAATATTTGTTAGTAATGAGATTAAGACTATTGAGAGTTGTCCCCCCGAAGACCAAAATATACCAAATATTAGATCTTTCTTTAAATTACTTGACACTAGGAATATGTCTTGTCGTAGTTGAAATACTCAAAATCTACCGAGTATATATAATTAATTTTTTCGATTGCCTCGTAGGACAAATACCTAGTTCTTTTTCTAGCAAATGAAAAACTTCTAAAATGTGAAAAATCATCGGCCATTTTTCGAATTAGAGCGTGATATGCCAACCGCCTATTTGATTTGTTATAATGCTTTAATTCCAAAGTCTTAAATCCAATTTCACTTTTTACAGTTTCGAAATCATTTTTCAGATTTTCAAGTTTACCAATAAAATCAACCAGTAAATCGCCTTTTTCATTACAGATATAATTAACTTGAGGTAATAAGAAATAATTATGAACGTGTTCCGAATCTAGGTATCTATCTAATATTTTTAGGATAAAATTATCGAAACTGAAGTATTCATTGTAATGAAAAAATTTATAGGTTGAATATAGCCGATCATAAGGGTTCCTAACTATAGCAAATTTAAAATAGTCTTTGAAAATTTGTTCCGATATATAATGCCCTTTTACAAGTTGAGTAGCAGTTAAATGGCTAATCCTTTTTGGTCCTATAGTTTTATTAGAACTAAGACCTAATAAAAGAGAATGCCTATTTTCCATATCAATATTCAAATCTTCCATAAATGCTCTTTCAACACTAGTTCCAGCCGCTTTAGGTATATGAATAAAAATAGTTTTATGCTTATGCGATACCATTCTCTATTTTTAAATTTATATTATTAATTGCTTCTAAAGTTTGTTCTGAGAAATAATCAGTATCGATTTTATTTCTATCTTCAATCCTTAATTTTGATAGATAATTAAAACAAACTTTGGCATTTTCAGTCAAATCAAGAAAATTTAAAGTATCTGCGAGTATATTTGAAGGATTTGCAACAAAACTCTCATAACTGACATTTTTGCACACGGGATTTAACTCGTTAATCTCCAACTCCGTAACGATTTTTATTTTTTTAACTTGAAAGGCAGTTATTAAAATTGGATCATGAAATAAACTATTTGCATAATTCAATTCCTTTTGTGTATAAGCTCCTGTCCACCAAAGTTTATTCAAACCTCGTTTTTGCCAAAACGGAATTTTAAGGAAGGAACTAATTACTGGAATATCATTTCTTGTAAGGTTTATAAATACAGCATCTGGAAAAATTTTTAATAAATAAGAAATCCTTGATGGACCAGTAATCTTCAATGCTAATCTCTTTTTACCCTGAAATCGCACAAGGTTTTTAAAATATTTTCGAGTATGTATTATTTGGGTTTCGCTAATTTCATGATCAATTAGAAAACCTCGTGAAAAAACTTTGTCGCCACCTACCAAGTTATTCCATATATTAAATCCTTCAACAGGATTAAACGCAAACCTATTAAATAAACTAATCTTATTTAATTGTTTTTTTTGACCTTTAAAATTCCATAGTTTATTCTCGAATATTATTCTAATTAAATTAACTACAGGATATTTCGGAAATTTAACTTGATAATTAGAAATATAGGCTAAATCCGGATGCCGCATGATTATCTCAGAGAAAATTGTCGTACCTGACCTACCTGTTCCTATAAAGATTATTGGTTTTTTTAAATGATTACTATTATTCAAAACCTTAAGCTATTTTACCAAAAACCAGTTATTTAATAATTGTTCACTATTATAGAGCATTTCTTCTTTTGTTTGCCAGTCTAAAACCGTCTTTCCTGCAAAAGTGCAGATCGCCTGCCCCGCTGCGGTATCCCATTCCATGGTAGGTGCAAATCGTGGGTATTGATCTGCCTTGCCTTCTGCCACCATACAAAGTTTTAGAGAACTTCCCTTGGAAATAGTTTCCACAGCTCCATGTTCATTTTCCAGAGACTTTATATAATCTTCGGTTTCCGGAGAAAGATGAGATTTGCTTGCTACCACTGTAAATGGCTGGGAGTTCGTAGTTGGGAGTTTGGAGGCCTTCTTTGAAATATCTTCAAGACTGGTACATTCGGTAATCGTATTTGTTTTGAAGGATCCAAAATCTTTAGCAGCGAAATAAAGTTCCTTTAGAGCAGGTACATAGATTACCCCTAAAACTGGTTTCTGGTCCTCCACCAAAGCGATGTTCACCGTAAATTCACCATTACGTTTGATAAACTCCTTGGTACCATCTATTGGATCCACGATCCAAAGCTGTCTCCAGTCTTTTCTCTCTTCGTAAGCAAGATCCTTTCCTTCCTCAGATAAGACAGGGATCTCTGTATCCTTTAAATGCTCCATGATAATCTCATGAGAAGCAAGATCTGCTTTGGTTAGAGGTGAATCGTCTCCTTTGAAGTCGACCTCGAAATCCTCATTTTCGTAGATCTCCATGATCCGTTTTCCCGCTTGGAGAGAGGCTTTGATGGCTATTTCTAGTAGTTCTTTCAATTTTTATTTTCTATTGGGACCCTGAAATGAGTTCAGGGTGACATTTTTAAATTATCCTTCGACTGCGCTCAGGATGACTATCCTGCCTTTGATTGATTATTTTTGGATTTCTGCTTAGAGCTTATAGCCTACAGCTTAAAGCTTCTAAACAATCATTCCCGCCGCAACAGTTTCGTTAGTGTTTTCATCAATAAGGATGATACTTCCGGTATTCCGGTTATCTCTATAAGAATCCAGCATCAACCTGTGCGTAGTTCTTATAGTTACCCTGGCAATATCGTTCATAGCAAGATCCTTATCTTCGGTATTGCGGTTATAGGTATTGATATCTACCTTATAAACCACATCCTTGATCATCGCTCTTTGCTCGTTGGAAGTATGCATCACCGTATATTTAGCTCTAGACTTCGCTGCATCATTGTTCAACCAGCATAGCATCACATCGAATTCCTGCTCACCTTCCGGCTGATTATTCTTTTTAACTATCATATCGCCACGACTAATGTCAATATCATCTTCAAGGGTCATGGAAACAGACATAGGAGCGAAAGCTTCCTCTATTTCCTGCTCTCCGGTATTCATAGATCTTATCTTCGAAGTAAAACCTGAAGGTAATACCGCTACTTCATCCCCTGTTCTATAAATCCCGCTAGCAACCCTTCCGGCATAACCGCGATAATCCCTGAATTCCTCGCTTTGTGGCCTAAGTACAGTTTGTACCGGGAATCTTGCATCGATCTTATTGATATCACTGCTTATATGTAGGGTTTCCAGGATACTTAGTAAAGTGCCTCCTCCATACCAATCCATATTTTCGGAACGGTTTACCACGTTATCACCCAGCAATGCACTCATTGGTACAAAACGTACGTCCTTTACCAGAAGCTTAGAAGAGAACTCTTCAAACTGCGAAACGATCTCGTTATATCTTTCCTCAGAAAAATCAACCAGGTCCATTTTATTGATACAAACAACCAGGTGCGGTATATTCAATAAAGAAGCAATAAAAGAATGCCTTTTGGTCTGCTCGATAACTCCATGTCTTGCATCGATAAGGATCAAAGCTGCATTAGCAGTAGAAGCACCGGTCACCATGTTACGGGTATACTGTATATGACCCGGGGTATCCGCAATAATGAATTTCCTTTTTGGAGTAGTAAAATATCGGTATGCTACATCTATAGTAATTCCCTGCTCTCTTTCATCTTTAAGACCATCGGTAAAAAGTGCCAGGTCCACGCCATCATGTCCTTTTTTAGCTGAGGTATTGGTTACTGATTCCAGCTGATCTTCGAAGATGGATTTTGAATCGTATAGAAGTCGCCCGATAAGGGTACTTTTCCCATCATCTACACTTCCTGCAGTTGTAAATCTTAGTAATTGATTGTTGTTGATTTCCATTGTTCTATTGCTTTAAGCTTTAAGCTTTTGGCTTTAAGCTCCTTTAAAAGTATCCCTGTTTTTTCCTGTCTTCCATTGCTGTTTCTGAACGCTTATCGTCTGAGCGATCTCCACGTTCGGTCTTCCGCATTGCCGAAACCTCGCTGGCTATTTTCTCCAGGGTATCTGCATCAGATTCAATTCCCCCGGTTATGGTTATATCACCAAGGGTTCTGAAACGGATCTTTTTCTTCTCAACTTTCTCTCCCTCTTCCAGCTTTAAGAATTCAGAAAGTGGAATCCAGGAATTAGCACGATTTACCACTTCACGTTCATGCGCAAAGTATAATGAAGGAATACTAATATTTTCTCTTTGAATATAGTTCCAAACGTCCATCTCGGTCCAGTTACTTATTGGAAAGGCACGGAAATGCTCACCTTCATAATGCTTTCCATTCAACAGGTTCCATAGTTCCGGACGCTGATTCTTTGGATCCCATTCTCCGAAATCGTTCCTATGTGAAAAGAAACGCTCCTTGGCGCGGGCTTTTTCCTCATCTCTTCGTCCCCCTCCAATGGCACAGTCTACTTTATTCTCTTCAATGGCGTCTAAAAGTGTAGTGATCTGCAAAGCATTACGTGTTGCGTTCTTTCCTTTTTCTTCAGCAACCCTTCCCATATCTATAGAATCCTGAACAGAACCAACAATTAACTTAACTCCAAGTTCTTTAATAAGATCATCACGAAACTGAATGGTTTCCGGAAAATTATGACCGGTATCTACGTGCATCAAAGCGAAAGGGATCTTGCTTGGATAGAATGCTTTTTTAGCTAAATGTGTAACCAAAATAGAATCCTTACCTCCTGAAAAAAGGATGACAGGATTTTCAAACTGAGCCCATACCTCCCGAAGTATATAAATAGCTTCAGATTCAAGCTCATCGAGATAATTTAAATAGTACTTATTCATTATAATGGTTTTCTAATTTGGTTTTTAAAAATTCAACTATATTTTTTGCTGCAGTTTCAGGATCTGCTTCTTCTGTTCTTATTTCCATATCGGGTTGTACCGGAGCCTCATAAGGAGCATCTATACCCGTGAAATTCTTAATCTCGCCGGCTCTTGCTTTTTTATAAAGTCCTTTTACATCCCTGGCTTCACAGATCTCTATAGGAGTATCCACAAAAATTTCCAGAAAATCTTCCTGCCCAATGATCTCCTTTACATACTTCCGATCAGATTCCAGGGGCGAAATAAAAGAAGCGATCACCACTTCTCCAGAATCCACAAAAAGTTTTGCTACTTCTGCGATCCTGCGTAAATTTTCTTTACGATCTTCCCGGCTAAAACTCAGATTATTATTTAAACCTCCACGTACGTTATCTCCATCGAGCGAAAAAGTATGCACTCCTTCCTCATGTAATTTATATTCTACCAGGCTTGCCAGGGTAGATTTCCCTGAGCCAGATAATCCGGTAAACCAGCATACAAAACTGGAATGTCCTTTAAGTGCATTCCTGTCTTTCCGTTCTACCTGGAAAGTATGCGGAATAATATTATTCATTAGTATATTTTAATTTGTTCGCTAATGCTTTCTTTTTTTCACGTCTTTTTTTCAAGCCAAAATCGATCTTATACCAGGCTCTTTCGTGCAGATAATAAAGACTCATTTTAGTTACCAACTCTACTGCTCCAATCTTTAATCCTGTAAAGGGATTTCCGGAAATCCACCAGGCTATTAACATGGTATCAAGGGTTCCAACAAACCTCCATGTGAAGGTTTTGGCTATATGACGTTTCCTACTGTCTCCATTTTTAGTGATTCCTGCCTTTATAGTGTACCAAAAACGCTCATGCAGATAATAAAGTAATGTCTTCGTGGCAACTTCTGAAAAACCAATTTTTAAACCGGTATAGGGATTGCCGGTGATTAGCCAGGAAAGAAAAATAGTATCTAAAGTACCTATTAATCGCCAGGTAATGGCCTTTGCTATATGTCGTTTATGAGAAGTAGCCAAAATTAACCCTAAAGCTTACTTTGTGCCTTATTTCCAAGAACTCCTTTCACATCATAAACCACAGCATTATCATTCTTAAAATCATCTATATTCAACTCTAAAAATTCCCTATGAGCTACGGTAAGAACAATGGCATCAAACTTTTGCCTCTCGGCTAGTTTAGAATTACAATTAAGGGTATATTCCTTCAGGACCTCAGCTGGATTCGCTAGTGGATCATAAATCGTTATTTCGGTTCCGTAAGACTGAAGTTCTCTTACTACATCTACCACTTTTGTATTTCTTACATCAGGGCAATTCTCTTTAAAGGTGATTCCCAGGACCAGGATGTTAGCTCCTTTTACTTTTAAGTCATTCTGCAACATGAGTTTTATCACTTCAGAAGCGACATATTTCCCCATAGAGTCGTTCATGCGCCTTCCGGCAAGAATGATCTCTGGATGATAGCCAATTTCCTGGGCTTTTTGCGCCAGGTAATAAGGATCTACCCCTATGCAATGACCACCAACCAGACCAGGTATAAATGGCAAAAAGTTCCATTTGGTAGCTGCTGCTTCCAGGACATCATTGGTATCGATCTCCATCTTATTAAAGATCTTCGCTAACTCATTCACAAATGCGATATTGATATCTCTTTGAGAGTTTTCGATAACCTTCGCAGCCTCGGCAACTTTAATAGTCGGGGCTAAATGAGTTCCCACCGTGATCACGCTTTTATAAAGCTCATCCACTCTTTTACCAACTTCTGGTGTGGAACCGGCAGTTACTTTTAATATCTTCTCTACAGTATGTTCTTTATCTCCCGGGTTGATTCGCTCGGGTGAATAACCTACAAAGAAATCCTCGTTGAATTTGAGTCCGCTAACTCTTTCCAGTACAGGAACACATTCCTCTTCAGTCACTCCCGGGTAAACGGTAGATTCATAAATAACAGTATCACCCTGTTTAAGAACACTGGCTACAGCCTCACTACTTTTATAAAGAGGGGTAAGATCTGGGCGGTTATTCTTATCTATAGGTGTAGGTACGGTAATGATATAAAAATTACAGTTGGCAATCTCCTTTAATTCTGAAGAGCAAAACAAACCAGTTTCACCCATCTCTTCCAGTCCAAGATCTCCCGCGATCTCAAGCTTAGAGCTATTTATTGGATTTGATTGCCTCAAAACAGCCTGAAGGATTTCATCTTCAATTTCTAAGGTACTGTCGTGTCCTTTTTTCAGCTCATTAATCCTTGACTGATTGATATCGAATCCTACAACAGGAAATTTTGTAGCAAATAGCCTGGCCAGTGGCAGACCCACATATCCTAATCCAATTATGGCAATTCTTGGTTTTTGGTTGATCATTCTTTAAATAAATATTTGTGTAAAAACATGGCTTCGCCGCCGTGAGTCACAGAAAGACTCTCGTTAGGAAATTTTTGTAAAAACCTGATAGGGAAAAATTATTCAGAACTGAATAATTCTAATAAGTAGGGTTTATGAGTTCAGGTTAAATTCAGCCCGCAAAAATACTTGGTTTAATAAGTTCAATCAAAATTTAAATGTTAAAATTTTAACTTAGATTTAAGAGATATTAACTGGTGAGAAACAGCCTTTTATATAACTTAATCCTTATTGAGATACCAAAGAATGGTTTGTTTGATTCCGGAGGCGAAATCTTCATCAGCCTTCCAGCCTAATTCTTTTTCAATTTTAGAAGCATTTATAGCATATCTCCTATCATGCCCAGCTCTATCTTCAACAAAGCTTATCTGATCTTTATAGCTTCCGTTTAGTTTAGGCCTGAGCACATCTAAAATCTCACAAAGATGATTGGCTATAAATAGATTATCCTTTTCATTCTTGCCACCAATATTGTAGGTCTCACCAGATTGGCCATTTTCAAAAGCGATTAGAATTCCCTTACAATGATCCATCACGTACAGCCAATCTCTGATGTTTTGTCCATCACCATAAATTGGGATATTCTCATCGAGCAAAGCCTTTCTAATGATCGTTGGAATTAACTTTTCTTCATGCTGTTTAGGTCCGTAATTATTCGAGCAATTAGTAACAACAGTGTTTAACCCATAAGTATGATGGTAACTTCGTACTAACATATCTGCGCTAGCCTTACTTGCAGAATACGGAGAGTTTGGAGCATAAGCGGTATCTTCTGAAAATAGCCCCGAATCTCCAAGGCTACCGTATACTTCATCCGTTGAAATTTGATGAAACCTGGAACTAGAATATTCTTTTTTATATTCTCCAGGTTTTATTCATCCAAAGTTGGTAAGCAATATTTAATAAATTGAAAGTTCCATTAACGTTGGTTTGAACAAAAACTTCAGGACCTTCGATTGAATTATCTACATGAGATTCCGCCGCAAAATTTATAACACTCTTTATATCAAAATCCTTAAAAATTTTTTCTACTAATTCTTTATCATTAATATCGCCGTGAATGAAATGATGCCTTGGATTATTCTCAACCTCATTTAAATTTTCAAGGTTTCCGGCATAAGTAAGCAAATCAAGATTGACCACCTTTACATCAGGTTTAAAATCAAGAAAGTAAGGAATAAAATTAGATCCTATAAAACCCGCACCACCTGTAATTAAAACTGTCATTATTTTTTATTTTCCTGCTCTTATAAAAAGATATTCTCCGTAGGAATTTTTTCTTAATGGTTCCGCCAGATCGATAAGCTGTTGCTTAGAAATATATCCTTTTTCATAGGCAATCTCTTCAATACAAGCAACTTTTAAACCTTGCCTTTTTTCGATTGTATGAATAAAATTTGAAGCTTCGAGCATAGATTCATGAGTACCTGTATCAAGCCAGGCATAACCTCTTCCCATAACCTCTAATTTCAATTTAGATGATTTTAGATATTCCTCAATCACAGAAGTAATCTCCAATTCACCTCTTTTACTCGGCCTTACTTTTTTTAGCTATATCTACGACCGAATTTGGAAAAAAATAAAGTCCGGCAATTGCGTAGTTGCTTTTGGGATTTTCTGGCTTTTCTTCTACACTTAATACATTGCCTTTTTCGTCAAATTCAGCAACCCCATATCGTGACGGTTCATTCACATAATAACCAAAAACTGTTGTTTTGTTTTCCTTTGTAACATTATCAACAGAATTTCGAAGCAGCGATGTAAATCCCTGTCCGTAAAATATATTATCCCCCAAAATTAAAGCGACATTATCACTGGCTATAAAATCCTTTCCAATAATAAAAGCCTGTGCAAGACCGTCTGGACTTGGTTGTTCTTTATACTGAAGATCTAGACCTAAATCCTGTCCATCTCCTAATAATTTCTGAAAGTTAGGTAGATCTTCAGGAGTAGATATGATTAAGATCTACTTGATACCGGCAAGCATTAAAATAGAAAGCGGATAGTAAATCATTGGCTTATCATATACATTGAGAAGTTGCTTAGAAACACCTCTCGTCACTGGATAAAGCCTGGTTCCCGAACCACCTGCCAATATAATTCCTTTTATTATCTTTTAATTAAACAAATTACACACTATAGTTATTTCACAAGAAACCAATTATTAAGCAAGTTTTCGCGATTATAAATCATCTCTTGCCCAGATTTATAATCGAAAACAGTTTTACCGGCAAAAGTACATATCGCTTGCCCAGCCGCAGTATCCCATTCCATAGTTGGTGCAAAACGCGGATATTCATCTGCCGCTCCTTCAGCTACCATACATAATTTTAAAGAGCTACCCTTAGAAATTCTGTCTACTGCACCATGTTGTTTTTCCAATTCATTAATATAGTCAACCGTTTCTTTAGAAAGATGGGATTTACTCGCAACAACTGTAAATACAGTCCTGTCTGATTTTATTGGTAACTTTTCAGATTTGCTAGAAATCATCTTTATACTAGAGTCAGGAGTAACAGCTGAAGTTTTAAAACTTCCATTCTCATCTGCATAGTATAGTGTATTATTTGCCGGAACATAAATAACTCCAAGAACTGGTTTTTGATCAATTACCAAAGCTATATTCACGGTAAATTCGCCATTCCTTTTGATGAATTCCTTTGTACCGTCAATGGGATCAACAATCCAAAGCTTATCCCAGTTTTTTCTCTCATCAAAGGAAAGATCTTTCCCTTCCTCTGAAAGAACAGGAATTTCTGTATCCTTCAGATGTTCCATAATAATTTTATGAGATGCCAGATCTGCTTTGGTTAATGGAGAGTCATCTCCTTTAAAATCAACTTCAAAATCTTCATTTTTATAGACTTCCATGACACATTTTCCAGCTTTCAAAGCTGCCATGATTGCAATGTCTAGTTTTTTCTTCATCAAATATTGGTATTCTTACTGGTTAAATAGTATTTGTTCTTCTGAAACTCATTCTTAATAATAAATCAGCAACGATTAAATTAAAAATTACCAGTTCAAATTTTTGAACTAAAGCCCATGCAAGAAGCTATAAAAACAATTACTTATCTCATTTTTTAATTTATCGAATAAGATGAGTTATTTCCAGAATTATTAAATAAATCTAGCGGTTTAAAATTTTCTGACTTTAAAAAAAATGAAATTTTTTGAAATCGCTATTTTATGTTTAACCATAATTCCCTGAATTTCGGAAATTTAGTTGAAGCAATTCCCACGGCGTCTGCCTGAATTGATATTACTGCCAAAAAGTTTATAGTTTATATTCAACATCACCTGATTTAATCTTCCTTCATCAAAATACGAGGTATTAAAATCTCCATCAAAATTAACTCTCTGGTAATCCTTGGAAGGTAAAGTGAAATCATATCGCAAATCTATTTGCAACCTGTTAAGATCGAACTTAAATCCCGCCTGGGCAGCGATATTACTATGATCATTAATAAGCGGACTAATAACCTCCTCAATATTTTTATCCAAAATATGCTGATAAGCCGGCCCAGCGAAAATATCTACGGAATCAAAAATATTATATCCCAGCAATAAAGGAACACTGATTTTTTCAAGACTGTAAACGGTAGGAGAATCTGGAAATTCAAAAATACCATTCGCTTTATGATAGAAGGCTTCCGGACGTAGCATAAATTTCCCTAACCGGAATTCGAAGAACACTCCAGCCTGAAATCCAAAATCTGATTCAGCACTAAGTTGTGTTCCATTTCTTACTATTTCAGATCCATTGTCGTTTAAACTATAATTCAAGCCACCTTTTATTCCGGCGCTATATTCCTGCGCCTGTGATACAAAAGTTGAAAGGAAAATAAAAATGAATAGGATTTTTTTAGGATTGAGATTCAATCTTAGTCTATTGGCCATTTATTTGGGGTTTATTCTAAATTGGAGGTAATTTTAAGGCTGTAATAATGGGAAACGCTACATTCTCTTCAATATTACACTACATCCTGAACATTGGCTGTCAAAGTCCAGCCAAGGTTATTCAGGATCAATTTCAACTTTTTATTACCTACTTCTTTTATAATTGCTTTTTTATTTGCGAGTTTTCCTGATTTGATCTGTACCTCATCACCTTCTTTCAAATTACTTACTTCAAAATCAGCCAACCTATCATTATTCAACCAGGATCTGATTGCTTCTATTTCTTCATCTTTCGCGATTGCCGGTTTTTGCAACCACTTAAGATATCCAACAACTCCGGGAGCATCAAAAACTATATTTCTCTCCTTTGCTTGAATATTAACAAATACATAGGATTTAAATAATGGTACTGTCACCTTTTTCTTCCTATCACTCCATTGTCTAACTTCAGTAACTACAGGGCAATAGACATCTATTCCACTTCTTTCAAGAAACTTGGCAGATTTTATCTCATGTTGTGGCTTTGTACGTACTACATACCAGGGCATACTGCGATCATTTTGAATTTTAAATTTCTCGCAGTAGGGTTTGTGGAGAAATTTGAGTTGCAAATATCGTAATTTATAGGTTGGCTTCAAAAATGAACAGCCTTAACAATAAATCACCAATATCCAGTTTAGAGAATGAACTCATTATGTATTTATTGCATAAAGGCATAAAAAAAGCCCAAACTTATCAGTTTGGGCTTTTTGTTGGCCTACTAGGGCTCGAACCTAGACTCTTCTGGACCAAAACCAGACGTGTTGCCAGTTACACCATAGGCCAATGCTTAAATGCGGATGCAAATTTAAGACAAACTTTAATTTACACAAACTTTTTATTGAAATTTTCTTGAAAAAATCACACACATTTTATTTGCGCTTCATTTTCAGCATTTTCCAAAATAAATGCTTTTATCTTCCGTTTTTAAAGCATTCAGCATTTTATTATTAAATTCGCCACTTTAGTACAAGCACACGAGTATTTATGACTGATTTTAACTTTGGTAAGTGGAGCAAAATTCTGGGATGGCTGGTATTTGTGATTGCTCTAACCACCTACACACTTACTTTGGAACCAACGGCAAGTTTCTGGGATGCCGGTGAGTATATTGCGACATCTGCAAACCTTGAGGTTGGACACCCTCCCGGGGCACCTTTTTACCAGATGATGGGAGCATTCTTTTCAACCTTTGCTGCAGATAATACACAGGTTGCATTAATGGTTAATTTCATGTCTGGTTTTGCCAGTGCCATTGCCATTATGTTCATGTTCTGGTCTATTTGCCTTTTAGTGCTAAAAGTTGCAGGACCAACTACCGAGTTGAATTCTTCTAAAAAGATAGCTGTTTTAGGAAGTGCCTTTGTGGGCTCACTTGCTTTCACTTTTACAGATAGTTTCTGGTTTAATGCGGTAGAAGCTGAAGTTTATGCCATGGCCGCATGTTTTATGTCGGTTATGTTCTATTTAGGACTTTTATGGGAGCGCGACATGTTCACTCCACGTGGTAACCGCTGGATCATCTTGATCTCACTGGTTATCGGTCTTTCATTTGGGGTTCACTTCATGGGACTGCTAACGCTGCCGGCCATCGGATTTCTGTATTTCTTTAAAAACTATAAAAAGGTTACCGTTAAAAATTTCATCATCGCCAATATAGTAGTAGTGGCCGTCCTGATGTTCATTTTTAAACTGCTTTTACCTTATACACTTACTTTCTTTTCGGCTTCAGAATTATTCTTTACGAATAGCCTGGGGATGCCGTTTAATACAGGGACAATTGTAGCTTTATTAGTAATTATCGCTGCTTTTTACTTCGGAATAAATTATACCAGGAAGAAGAATTTATACAAATACAACACCCTATTATTATGTGTTCTATTTGTTTTGGTTGGGTTTTCAAGTTGGGTAATGCTACCTATCAGAAGTAATGCTCCAACCGTGATCAATGAAAACAGCCCTGATAACGCAAGGGAACTCCTCGCCTACTATAACAGGGAACAATATGGGGAAACTCACCTTTTCTATGGTCCACAATGGTCTGAAATGTATTCTGGTCTTGATGCCAACAATCCATATGAAGATGCGAAACCGAAATATGAAAAAGACGAGGAACTGGGAAAATATGTGATCGTGAACGACTGGAAGAATGCAAAACAAAATCTGGACGACGATCACAAAGCGATCTTACCAAGAATGTGGAGCACCGAGCATGCGGTTAATTATATGGAATTTACTGGTCCTCTGAATTTCAAGATCAAATCTGAATATCAGGGAGAAGAAAGATTGCTTAAAGCAGTAAATGATTTCAAAAATCAGTTTTCCAGGGGAGAGCGTGATATGGAAGATTATCATAATTTCCTGAGACAGATGAGCGATTATCTGGATGTGGAAAAACCGACATTTGCAGAAAATCTTGGATATTTTCTGGAGTACCAGGTTGGTTACATGTACTGGAGATACTTCATGTGGAATTTCACAGGAAGACAGGATGATATTCAGGGAAAATATAACGACCTCCATGGTAACTGGCTTAGTGGAATTGACTTTTTTGATGAAATGCATATTGGAAGTCAGGATAATCTCCCTTCAGATGTCAAAGAAAATAAAGCGAGAAATACTTATTTCTTTCTTCCATTATTATTAGGACTTATTGGTCTCGTTTTCCACCTGAAAAGAGATCAGAAAAATTTCTGGGTTCTCATGGTTTTCTTCCTGTTTACAGGAATTGCTTTAAAAGTTTATTTGAATGAACGTCCATTTGAACCACGTGAAAGAGATTATGCTTTAGTAGGCTCCTTTTATGTCTTCGCTATCTGGATAGGCTTTGGTGTTTACGCAATATTTGATAAACTCCGTAACTCTATAAGCCCAAAAATACTTGCGCCGGTTGTCGTAGTGGTAAGTTTGCTCTGTGTACCAACTTTATTGGCTTCAGAAAACTGGGACGATCATGACAGGTCTGGAAGAGATACTGCTTTAACCATGGCCCGGATGTATCTGGACTCGGTCGATGAAAACGGAATTCTATTTACCATTGGAGATAATGATACTTTCGCCCTATGGTATGTTCAACAGGTTGAAAAATACAGGACCGATGTAAGGATCATTAACACCAGTCTTCTGGCCACAGATTGGTATATAGACCAGATGAAACGAGCAGCTTTTGAAAGCGACGCGATTCCATCTCAGTTAGAGAATGAATTCTATAATGGAAAGAATGATGCCATCTTCCTTAGAGAAGTTACTCAGGATACTATTCCTATCAATACATGGATGAATTATATTGAAAATGAAGATCCAAGAACTCAGGCAGAATTGCAGAGCGGAGCCATGATCAATACATTCCCATCAAGATATGTTAGAATTCCGGTAGATAAACAAACTGTTCTTCAGAATAATATCGTTGATAAATCTGAAGCAGATCAAATTGTAGATCATATAGACATTGCCATAGGTGACCAGATCCTATACAAGAATCGATTATTAATGCTCGATATTCTTGCAAATAACAACTGGGAAAGACCTATCTATTTCACCGGTGGAAGCTTTGGAGATGAAGATTACCTGTGGATGAAAGATTACCTGCAACTGGAAGGAGTTACCTATAAGTTAGTTCCAATTCGTACACCACTGGATCCTCGAAATCCATTTGATATGGGAAGAGTGAATACAGAGAAAATGTACAACATTGTAAAGAACTGGGATTGGGGTAATATGGGATCAAAAGATATTTATCATGATCCTGAAACCCGTAAGAATTCTATCACCTATAGAAGCAACCTTGCTCGTTTAACCGAGAATCTTCTGAACGAAGGTGATACAATTCACGCTGAAGAGATCCTTGATCTTGGAATGGAAAAAATGCCTTTGGAGTATTACGAATATTATACGTTACTAGAGCCATTTGTAACCGGTTACTATGAGGTGAACAGACCGCAGAAAGCTCGTGAGATCTGGGAGAAGATCGTAAAGAAATACCAGGAAAATCTTACGTATTACAGTAGTTGGGATGTTGAAAGACAATATATGTATGCTGATGAGATTATAACAGACATGGAGCGTTATAGAGGCTTGGTTGATATTATGATGGTTTATGAAGATCGTGACACAGCGATGAAGAAGGCTGAAGAATTCAATAATTACCTCAAATTATTCAGGCATTTCTATAGAGAAGATGAAGAGATTGATGCAGATATGCAATCTCCGCAGCAAGAAATTCTACAAGGTATAGATGGAGCTGTTCCAGTTGAAAGCTCGATTGATAGCACTTCATTAGATTCTTTGGAAGAATAACTTTTTATTCGGAAATAAAATTAAACTGCCCAGGGCAAAATCGCTTCGGGCAGTTTTTGTTTGAATCTATCATGATATTAGTATCTTCAACTTAATGAAAATCTTTTTGCCTAAATATCCATCACTGCTTAAAATTCTTTACCCTGAAAGGATTTCCAAAGTTAAGGATAGCAATGCTATTTACTTAAGCTTTGATGACGGACCGGTTCCCGAGATAACTCCATGGGTTTTGGATATTTTAAAAGATTATAAAGCGAAGGCAAGCTTTTTCTGCATCGGCGATAATATTCGAAAACATCCGGAGATATACAACCGCATAATTATAGAAGGACATATCGCAGGAAACCATACTTTCAATCATCTTAACGGCTGGAAAACTGAAAATAAGGGTTATCTCGAGAATACTTTAAAAGCCCAGAAGGTTGCTACTGAAGTTAATCCTGAAACCAGTACATTATTTAGACCACCATACGGCAGAATCAGGAACTCGCAGGCCAAAGCTATTAGAAAGGCCGGTTTTAAAATCGTGGTCTGGGACGTAATTAGTGGCGATTACGATAAGGAAATTAGTCCGGAAAAATGCTTCAGAAATGTTACTGATACTGCCGAACCAGGCAGCACAATTGTTTTTCATGATAGCATCAAAGCCTCGAAAAATTTAAAGGCTGTACTACCTAAAGTTCTGGAATATTATTCAGAAAAAGGATTTGACTTCAGAAGTCTTAAAGATGTTCTTTAAGTAAGCCAATAAGTGTATTTGCATCCTGCTCACCACTATGCCTCCACTTCATCTCACCAGACTTGTAGATCATTAAAGTAGGAAGACCTTTCACGCGAAGTGCTTCAGCCAGTTGAGAGTTCTTATCAACATCGATCTTGATCACTTTAGCCTTGTCTCCCAAAGCTGCTGCAACATCCCTTAGAACCGGATGCATAGCTACAGAAGCATCATTCCATTCTGTGTAGAAATCCAATAGAACAGGAATATTCAAGTCTACTAATTCACCAAATTTTGACATAATTCAGGATTTATTTTTAGCGCATGGTCAAAACCACGTATGCCAGCTTTAATCAAATATAGGAAATTCTTCTAATTATGCGGGTTTCGAACCTTTTTTCAACTCGATCACACTAATTTCAGGCCAAATCCCAACGCGACCGGGATAAGCTAAAAAGCCGAATCCGCGATTAACATTAATATATCTTCCCGCCTCTTCATAAATACCGGCCCAATGTTTATATCTGTACTGCACAGGGCTCCATTTGAACCAGCCCGGAATCTCTATCCCAAATTGCATCCCGTGAGTGTGCCCGCTCATCGTTAAATGATATTTTTTAGGATGGAATTTTACTTCCTGCTCCCAATGAGAAGGATCATGACTTAGAAGGATCTTGAAATCCTTATCCTCTACTCCTTCACCCGCTTTATTAAGATCTCCTGCTTTCTTGAAACCACCGGCTCCCCAATTTTCCACACCAACTAAAGCTATTCGCTCACCATCCTTTTCGATAAATCGATTTTCATTCAGCATCAGGTTCCACCCCATATCAGCATGAGTCTGTTTTAACGTATTCAGATTTTCCTCCTTAGCGGTCTGACTTTCCCAGTTATGATAATCTCCATAATCATGATTCCCCAGGATTGAAAACACACCATCCGGCGCGTTGATCTCCGAAAACAGATCTTTCCATCCTTCCATTTCAGAAGCTTTGTTATTCACCAGGTCTCCAGTAAAAACCACAAGGTCACTTTTCTGTTCTTTCAAAAGGTCAACCCCATATTTAATCTTATTCTTATTATCGAAACTACCGCTGTGAACATCACTAATCTGGCTAATTCTATAACCATCAAAAGCAGTCGGTAGATCCTCAAAATACAAGGTATATCTTAATACTCTGAAGTTATAACGACCCTTATACATTCCATAGAGCAAGCCGGCGAATGGAATAGCAGCAAGACCAATCGCGATCGTACTTATGAATTTTCTTCTTGAGGGTATCTCAAAACTTTCAGATGAACCAAATAACTTTTGGATACCAGCCATTGGAACACGGATAATATCTTCTCCTAACATCACGAAAGAGAGCACGATCTTCCCTACAAAAAAAGCAAGGAAAATTCCGATAGCATAACCACGCCCTCCTCCAAAACCATCATTTGGAGCAGGCTGATTGAACTGGTAAATTAAGTTTGCTATGACGATCGCAGAAATAAGGAAATACAGTAATGCGATCCAGATATTTTTTGAAAACACCCGTAATGCCTGATAAGCATATAAATCTACAACTAGATAGATCGCTGCGAGAATGAACCAACGCATTTAATCAATTTTTCACGAAGATATTGTGAATCGTTAGCCTTGACTATTTTTTTACTTCATTTTAACTAATGCAGGAATAGATAGACCAAATAATTATCTTTATTGGATCATATAAATTATGCAAAGAAGAAAATTTATAAAGAATACAGGAATAGCGGGAGCTGCATTATCGGCAACACCTTCCCTATTCTCTAAACCTATAATAAAAGAATTAAATATGATTCAAAAATATCCTGTTGCAGTGGCAACCTGGAACTTTCAGAATGCCACAAAAATGGCAGGCAGTATTTTAGAAAAAGGAGGCTCTGCTCTAGACGCTGTAGAAAAAGGAGTCATGGTTGAAGAAGCCAACCTGAAGAATACAACCGTTGGAGATGGTGGTGCACCAGACAGGGATGGAAATGTAACTCTGGATGCATGCATCATGTCGCCAGATGGAAATGCAGGATCTGTAGTTTACCTGAAGGAAATTCAGCATCCGGTTTCAGTAGCCAGAAAAGTGATGGAAGAAACTCCACATGTGATGCTGGCAGGTGAAGGTGCATTACAATTCGCCATTCAGCAGGGATTTCAAAAGAAAAATATTTTAACGAAAGAATCAGAAAAAGCATGGAAAGAATGGCTGAAACATAAAGAATATAAACCCATCATTAATATTGAAAATCACGATACCATCGGGATGCTTTGTATGGATAAAAATGGCGACATCGCCGGTGCCTGTACAACATCTGGACTTTCTTATAAAATGAACGGAAGAGTTGGAGACTCCCCTATCATTGGCGCCGGATTATTTCTAGACAATGAGATTGGCGGAGCTGTGGGCACCGGAATGGGTGAAGCGATCATGAAAAGCGTGGGTAGCTTTCTTATTGTTGAATTAATGCGACAGGGAAAATCGCCGCAGGAGGCCTGTAAGGAAGCTGTAATGAGAACCGTAAAGCACAACCCTAAATATAAAGATTTCCAGGTGGCTTATGTCGCGATGAATAAACAAGGTGAGATTGGATCATATTGTATACATAAAGGCTTCAGCTATGCGAAATTTCACATGGGCGAAAGCACCGATAATCTTAGTGATTCGTATTTAGACTCATAATTACAGATTTATCCCTGCTTACTTTAAGCGGGAGTGATTTTATCTTTGTAGTTTTGAAATATTCTCAATTTTATATTTAAACATTTCAGATGGCCGATCAAAAACGCCTTTTTTTACTAGACGCATACGCTTTAATTTTCCGCGGTTATTACGCTTTTATAAAGAATCCAAGGATCAATTCTAAAGGATTCAATACGTCCGCGATCATGGGATTCACGAATTCTCTTTTTGATGTGATCAGAAGAGAAAAGCCAGATCACTTAGCGGTTTGTTTTGACAAGGACGGCAGTAAAGAACGAACTGAGATGTTTGCTGAATATAAAGCGAACCGGGACGAAACGCCGGAGCCAATACGCGAAGCAATTCCAATTATCCAGGATATTCTCAAAGCAATGCATATCCCTGTTGTGGAATGTGCCGGAATGGAAGCCGATGATATAATTGGAACGCTGGCGAAACAGGCCGAAAAAGAGAATTATAAGGTTTATATGGTAACGCCAGATAAGGATTTTGCTCAGTTGGTTTCAGAAAACATATTTATGTATCGCCCTGCCAGAATGGGGAACGGAATCGAGATCTGGGGTATTCCTGAAGTTCAGAAGAAATTTGAAGTGGAAAAACCGGAACAGGTGATCGATTTTCTTGGGATGATGGGTGATTCTGTTGATAATATTCCTGGACTTCCGGGAGTTGGTGAAAAGACCGCTAAAAAGTTCCTTAAGAAATACGGAAGTATGGAAGCGCTTCTTGAAAATACCGACGATCTAAAAGGTAAGATGAAAGAGAAGGTGATCGAGAATGCCGAATTAGGCCGTTTATCCAAGAAACTGGCAACGATATTCACCGATTGTGATGTTCAATTTCATGCGGAGGATTACGAACTTTCCATGCCCGATGGCGAAAAAGTTCAGAAGATCTTTGATGATCTCGAATTTAGAAGATTAAAAGATCAGTTCATAAAATTATTTAACGGAGAAGATGATGCGCCGCAAACGCAGGTGACAAATTCACCTTCGGCTAAGAAGAATGCGCAATCTACAGCCGGAGCAGGTCAGTTTTCATTATTCGGCGGTGATGGGGAGGAAATCGAAAGAACCTCTTCCAGAACGAATCTTTCTGATACTCCTCATTTTTATCAGGCATTAAACACCGAAATGGCCAGGAAGATCTTTATCGAAAGACTGCTGAAGCAAAAAAGCGTTTGTTTTGATACAGAAACTACCAGCCTGAATCCGCTGGAAGCTCAACTCGTGGGAATAGCATTTTCATGGGAAGCCGGGAAAGGTTTTTATATTCCATTTCCTGAAGACAAAGAAGAAGCTCAAAATCTTATCGAGGAATTGAGACAATTTTTCGAAAATGATAAGATCCAAAAAATAGGTCAGAACCTTAAATATGACATTGAGGTTCTGGATAAATATAATGTTGATGTGAAAGGTCCGCTTTTCGATACGATGATCGCTCATTACCTGATCAATCCGGATATGCGCCATAACATGGACGTTTTAGCGGAAACTTATTTGAACTATACTCCGCAGCCTATTTCAGAATTGATCGGAAAGAAAGGTAAAAATCAGGGTAACATGAGAGATGTTGATCTTGATAAACAAACCGAATATGCCTCTGAGGATGCTGATATCACTTTTCAGCTGAAAAACTTATTTGAAAAGGAACTGGATGAGGCAGAAACCAGAAAGCTTTTTAACGAGATAGAAATTCCGCTAGTGAAAGTTCTGGCCGACATGGAGCTTGAAGGAATAAAACTGGATGAGAAATATTTAAAATCTCTATCTGAAGCCCTGGCTAAAGATATCAAGGAACTTGAATCTAAAATATATGAAGATGCCGGGGAAGAATTCCTGATCAGTTCTCCAAAACAGCTTGGGATCATTCTATTTGAAAAATTGGAATTATCCAAAAAGCCGAAAAAGACCAAAACAGGACAATATTCCACCAGTGAAGATGTGCTTTCTGTACTTGCAGATGAACATGCTATCGTAAGACACGTGCTCGATTATCGCGGACTGGTAAAACTTCAGAATACTTATGTAGATGCATTGCCAAACCAGGTTGAAAAAACTACCGGTCGCGTGCATACAGATTATGTTCAAACCACAGCCGCTACGGGAAGATTAAGTTCTAATAATCCCAACCTTCAGAATATTCCTATCAGGACTGAAAGAGGAAGACAGGTTAGAAAAGCATTTGTTCCAAGAGATGAAAATTTTGTGTTGCTTGCTGCCGATTATTCCCAGATAGAATTGAGGATCATCGCCGCTTTAAGCAAGGAAGAAAATATGATCAAAGCTTTTCAGGATGGAGAAGATATTCATGCTTCAACTGCTGCAAAAGTTTTCAATGTTCCTTTAGACGAAGTAACTCGTGAACAAAGGAGCAATGCAAAAACTGTGAATTTCGGAATCATTTATGGAGTATCAGCTTTCGGATTAAGCAACCAGACGACACTTTCCAGAAGTGAATCCAAGGAATTGATAGACACCTATTACAAAACCTATCCAAAACTAAGCAGTTATATTGCCGACCAGGTAGATTTTGCCAGGGAACATGGTTATGTTTCAACAGTTTTGGGTAGAAGAAGATATTTAAAAGACATTAATTCCAGAAACCAGGTGGTTCGCGGAGCTGCCGAACGTAACGCCGTGAATGCACCAATCCAGGGAAGCGCAGCCGATATTATAAAGCTAGCGATGATCAATATTCACAAAAAGCTGGAAGAAGAGAATTACAAAACCAGAATGCTGCTTCAGGTGCATGATGAATTGGTTTTTGATGCTCACAAGGATGAATTGGAAAAGGTTAAAAAAATGATCAAATCTGAAATGGAGAATGCTTATAAACTGGAAGTACCATTAGACGTTGATCTTGGAATAGGTGAAAACTGGCTGGAAGCTCATTAATATCGATTTTATGAAAAAGGGAATTTTACTTTTAGTGCTTGCCGGTTTGATATTCTCCTGTGAAGACAAAAAGACGATCAGCTCTTACGATCCTGTTGATTGGGAAGCACGCGGAGTGGAAAAGTCGGTTACAGATTCCCTTAAGAAAGGTCAGTCGTATCTATCCGTTTATTCTGAAATTTATAGCCAGACAGAGCACAGAACTCACAATCTTACATCTACTGTAAGTATGAGAAATGTGGATATGAATGATACTATTTATATAGATAAGGCCGAATATTTCAACACCGCCGGCAAGCCGATCAGAATCTATTTTGATCATCCAATTTTTATAGCTCCAATGGAAACAGTTGAGATCGTAGTTGATGAAACAGATGTAGAAGGCGGAACGGGTGCCAATTTTATCTTTGAATGGTCTACTAAAGAATCATCGCCAGAACCTCTTTTTGAAGGAGTTATGATCTCAACTTCAGGACAGCAGGGACTTTCTTTCACGAGTAAAGGTGTCCGAATAAAATAATACGAATTCCCCTCCAACTAACCACTGCAATATAAATCTATAAATCGCTTTGATAAGAAAAGTATTCTGAGGTCTTTACCTTAGAAGCTGATTAGCTACAACAGCGCTAAACTTGTCATTTAAATCTCCCAAACCTGTAATACCCTGGGACCAGACGAAGAAGATTTCAGATCCTGGAATATATTCTCAACTCGCTACCAGGTTTGAACGGTATCGAAAAAGCTGTAAACAGCCAGACAAATTGATAATTTAATGAAATACGTTGATCATAATTCATTGATGTTTCAAATTAAAAGACCCGGAAAAATATAAAGTGTTCCAGCATCAGTAATTCTTGAATATATCAAGCCATAAAAAAACCTCACAGTTGAATCTGTGAGGTTTTTCAAACTAACACTAAAACTACAATTAGAAAGGTATACTATGATTTAGTATACTCAAGTTCTAAAATTCTTATTGGAGATGCCTGGGTATTTCCAGGATCATCTACGTATTGATCTGACTCAATTTTAGTGACATCAAAAGAGAATTTATTTGTCTCTAAATTGATGAGCTTCTTATGGGTATAGGTAGAACCATTTACCATCATCGTAAGAATCAAACTGTCGTTTCTCACTTCCCAGCGTCCGTTGTCCATACGATCAGTCAAACAAGAAAACTCATTACTTGATGTACCAGACTCAAATGTCATTTGAGCATTATTAGTTACAAACGTACTATCAGCATCAAATGTTATACTCATTGTGTTAAAACAATCAGTTTCATCCAGTAAATTTTTACTTGACAGTTCGTCTCCATTTAGATTAACGGCGGTATCGGCCATCATACCGGAAAGATCCCAGTGGCCAATCATATCATTCGTAGTAACCGTGGTTGCATTACTCACCTTTAATTGGGAGTCCATCGATATCTCTTCTTTGCTACAGCTAGCCATAGCAAGGATTAACAGGCCAAAACTCGCTAAAGTCTTAGCTTTAAAAAGGTTATTCATCTTCTTAGGGCATTTAGATTTCGGAACAAACTTAGAAAACTTCATCTAATTTTATGACTTTTTTAACATTAATATTGACGTTAATCGACCATTAACGCTCTTCATCGTACTGGAGAAAGAGGAATATTGCTTCACATTACCGAAATGACCTACAGAATATTTAGACAGATAATAAGATTTGTAATAAAAATATGTCTTACTTAGATTTGACTGAGAATCAAGCTCTTCAAAGCAAATAAAATAATCTTTTCGCTATTTGCTATATGAATTTATAATTGTACATTTGCACCCCTGTTTTCCCGATTGAGATTCGGGCAAACGGGATTGGAATGTTTAATAATTAGTAAAATCAATTGGTGTGGACACATTAAGTTACAAAACAGTATCGGCTAACAAAGCCACCAGAACCAAAGAATGGGTTGTGGTAGATGCTGAAGGACAAAATTTAGGTCGTCTTGCTTCTAAAGTAGCATACCTACTTAGAGGGAAGCACAAACCTAACTTCACCCCACACGTTGACTGCGGAGACAATGTAATTGTATTGAATGCGCAGGGAATCAACTTAACAGGAAAGAAATGGGACGCGAAAGAATACATCCGTCACACAGGCTTCCCGGGTGGACAAAAAAGTCTAACAGCTGCCGAATTATTCGAAAAAAGTCCTGAGAGACTTGTCGAAAAGGCAATCAAAGGAATGCTTCCAAAGAACAAACTTGGAGCAGACCTATTCAGAAATTTAAAGGTTTATGTAGGATCTGAACATGATCACGAAGCTCAAAAACCTAAAACTATTAACTTAAACGACGTTAAGTAATGGAGGTAATTCACAAAATTGGCCGTAGAAAAACTGCTGTGGCCCGTGTATATGTTTCAGAAGGAAAAGGAAACATTACCGTAAACAAGAAAGACCTTAATGATTACTTCACAACTGGAACACTTCAATATAAAGTGAACCAGCCAATGATGCTTACCGAAAACGAAGGGAACTTCGACGTTAAAATTAACGTATATGGTGGTGGTATCACTGGACAAGCTGAAGCGATCCGTCTTGCACTTTCCAGAGCAATGGTAGCGCTAGACCAGGAAAACCATGGCGCACTTAAGCCAGAAGGTCTTCTTACTAGAGATCCACGTATGGTAGAACGTAAGAAATTCGGTCAGAAGAAAGCCCGTAAGAAATTCCAGTTCTCTAAACGTTAATATTATTACCGGAATATTTTCCGGGGAGTTCATTAAAAAATTAATTTTTTGTTGTTATTCTGTTCCTGCCGGGCAGAAGTTAGTTTAGCATCTAAACAGCCAGGGCCGTACTTTATTAAGTAGCCACCTGGATGTTGCTATCTCAACAGAACGTAAACTATTACAAAAATGGCAAACAAAGTAGAAGTAAAAGAATTACTTGATGCTGGTGTTCATTTTGGACACTTAACAAGACGTTGGAATCCAAATATGGCCCCATATATCTATATGGAGCGTAACGGCATCCACATCATCAACTTATATAAAAGTGCTGCTAAAATGCAGGAAGCAGGTGATGCTCTTGCAAAGATCGCAGCAAGCGGAAGAAAGATCCTTTTCGTAGCTACAAAGAAACAAGCGAAAGAGATTGTTGCTGAACAAGCTGAAAAGGCAAATATGCCTTATATCACTGAGCGTTGGCCTGGTGGTATGCTTACCAACTTCGTAACTATTCGTAAAGCTGTTAAGAAAATGGCTTCTATTGATAGAATGAAGAAAGACGGAACTTTTAACTCTCTTTCTAAAAAAGAGCGTCTTCAGGTAGATCGTCTTAGAGCTAAGCTAGAAAAGAACTTAGGTTCTATCGCAGACATGTCAAGACTTCCAGCTGCGCTTTTCGTTGTAGATACTACACGTGAGCACATCGCGATCAAAGAAGCACAGAAACTAAACATTCCAATTTTTGCGATGGTAGATACCAACTCCGATCCACGTGAGGTTGATTATCTAATTCCATCTAACGACGATGCTTCTAAATCTATTAGCAAAGTTGTTTCTTATGTTGCAGATTCTATCGTAGAAGGTCTTTCTGAAAGAAAGTCTAACAAAGACTCTAAGAAGAAAGAAGAAAAAGCTTCAAAAGAAGGAAAAGAGGACAAAGCTCCTAAAGCTAAAAAGGAGAAGAAAGCTGAAGTTCCTTCAAAAGATGCCGAAGATAAAAAGGCAATGAAAGAAGCTAAGAAAGATGTAAAGCTTGAATCTAAGAGTGAAACTCTAGACAAAGCAAAATCATCTAACGAAGAAGAATAAAATAACGTTTTCATAAAATCTAAAAGTCGTTTAGTTTCTTTCTTTACAGTGAGTTTCTAAACGACTTTTTTAAATAAAAGACAATATTATGGCTAAGATAACCGCCGCTGAAGTAAATAAATTAAGAAAAGCTACTGGTGCAGGAATGATGGACTGCAAGAAAGCATTAGTTGAAGCTGATGGTGATTTTGACGCTGCAATCGAACTGCTTCGTAAGAAAGGTCAGAAAGTTGCTGCAAAAAGAGCCGACAGAGAATCTTCTGAAGGAGCTGCTATCGCACAGGTAAACGGAGACAACACTAAAGGTGTGATCATCTCTCTAAACTGTGAGACAGACTTCGTTGCTAAAAATGATGACTTCATCAAATTAGCTAACGATTTCGCAGATATGGCACTTAACTACTCTTCAAAAGAAGAATTATTAGCTGCAGATTACAAAGGGATCACTGTAGAAGATAAACTTACTGAACAGACAGGAGTTATCGGTGAGAAGATCGAAATCGGTGCATTCAAAACTTTAGAAGCTCCATTCGTAGGATCTTACATCCACGCTGGTAACAAGATCGCTGTTCTAACTGGTCTTTCTAAGAACGTAGACGGAGCTGAAGAAGCTGCCAAAAATGTTTCTATGCAGGCTGCTGCGATGAACCCGGTTGCACTTAATGAAGATGGAGTTGATCAAGCGACTATCGATAAAGAGATCGAGATCGCTAAAGATACTTTGAGAGAAGAAGGAAAGCCAGAAAACATGCTTGACAAGATCGCTCAAGGGAAACTTCAACGTTTCTTCAAAGACAACACTTTGGTACACCAGGCGTATATCAAAGACAACAAGCAAAGCGTTGCACAGTATGTTAAGTCTGTAGACGGTGACCTTGAAGTTGTAGGATTTGAAAGAGTAGCTTTAGGATAAGCTCATTCTATATAATTTAAGAAAAGAGGTTTTATTCATTTAAAACCTCTTTTTTTGTATTCATAATTTTGTTTCGTCAAGCTGAACAAATTTTAGCTTCTCAAAAGATCCTGACTCAAGCTCAGGTTGACTTAATACTTTTAAGAAATGTCTCAGAAACCTTTTAAATTCAAACAATTTAGCATAGATCAGGATCGTTGCGCCATGAAAATTGGTACAGACGGAGTACTTCTGGGAACATGGTCTTCTCTTGATCATCAGCCTGAAAGTATTCTGGATATTGGCACCGGGACCGGGCTTATCGCCTTAATGATGGCACAGAGATCTGATGCTGAACTCGTAGACGCAATAGAGATCGAAGAAAATGCTTATGAGCAATCGGTAGAGAATTTTGAAAAAAGTGATTGGGGCGATCGTCTTTTCTGTTACCATGCAGGTTTTGATGAATTTGTAGACGAAATGCAGGATGAGGAAAAATATGACCTCATTATTTCTAATCCGCCTTTCTATTCTGAAAATTATAAAACTGGCGATGAAAATCGTGATCAGGCGAGGTTCGCAGATGCGCTTCCGCTTTCCGAATTAATTCCCGGAGCTTCCCTCCTGCTTTCCGAAAATGGTCATTTTGATATCATCATACCTTATGCAGAAGAAAAGAAAGCCATTGAATTAGCTGAAAAAAATAATCTGTTTCCTATCAGGATAACGCGAGTGAAAGGCACTGAATCCTCTCCTATTAAACGAAGCCTGATCAGTTTTGGTTCTACCAGGGAGAAACTGATTATAGATGAACTGATCCTGGAGATATCAAGACATAATTATACTGAAGAATTTAAGAACCTGGTCAGGGATTTTTACTTGAAACTATAATCTTCGCTGCTCAGTGTATCACCCTGAACTTGTTTCAGGATCTTTAGGCAACAGATTTGAGATGCTGAAAAAAAATCAGCAGGACTATTTTTTAAAAAATTCTCTGATGCTTTAAGAATTCTACTTGTTTATTCTTAAAAAATAAGATTGCTTCCCATAAAAGACTTGGTTACATTTGTTGGAAACACTACACAAATGAAACCAGATCAATTCCAGGCTCCTGATTATTACAATCTCGACGAGCTTTTAAGCGATGAACATAAAATGGTTCGCGACGCCACCAGAGAATGGGTGAAACGTGAAGTTTCACCTATTATCGAAGAAGCCGCACAAAACGCAAAATTCCCAAAACAACTTATAAATGGCCTTGCCGAAATTGGTGCATTTGGACCATATATCCCGGAAGAATATGGCGGAGCCGGATTAGACCAGATTTCATATGGTTTGATCATGCAAGAAATAGAACGTGGCGACAGTGGAATTCGTTCTACAGCATCGGTTCAATCATCACTGGTAATGTATCCGATCTTTAAATACGGAACTGTAGAACAGAAGAAAAAATTCCTTCCTAAACTGGCTTCAGGAGAATTTATTGGTTGCTTTGGTCTAACCGAACCAGATCACGGATCCAATCCTGGTGGAATGACCACTAATTTTAAAGATAAAGGAGATCATTACTTGCTGAATGGAGCAAAAATGTGGATCTCTAATTCACCTTTTGCAGATATAGCCATTGTTTGGGCGAAAAATGAAGAAGGAAGAATTCACGGTTTGATCGTTGAACGTGGAATGGAAGGTTTTACCACGCCAGAAACTCACAATAAATGGTCACTTCGTGCCAGCGCCACCGGTGAACTTATTTTTGACAATGTAAAAGTTCCGAAGGAAAACCTGATGCCGGGAAAATCTGGATTGGGAGCACCACTAGGCTGCCTGGATTCCGCACGTTACGGAATTGCCTGGGGAGCGATTGGGGCTGCTATGGATTGTTATGATACAGCTCTACGATACGCCAAGGAAAGAGAGCAATTTGGAGTACCTATCGCTTCAAAGCAACTTCAGCAAAAGAAACTAGCCGAGATGATCACCGAAATCACAAAAGCTCAATTAATGGCGTGGAGACTTGGAACATTAAGAAATGAAGGAAAAGCAACTTCTGCCCAGATCTCGATGGCCAAAAGAAATAACGTGGAAATGGCCATTAAGATAGCAAGGGAAGCCAGACAGATTCTTGGCGGAATGGGTATCACCGGTGAATACAGCATTATGCGACATATGATGAACCTCGAAAGTGTGATCACTTACGAAGGAACTCATGATATTCATTTGCTTATCACAGGGATGGATATTACCGGACACGCAGCATTTTAAATCTAAATAGTATGAAAAAAGTTCATTTTCAAGTAGAGATCGATTGCCCTAAAGAAAAGGTTTTTTCAATTATGCTAGACAAGGAGCATTACCGTAAATGGACAGCTGAATTCAATCCAACTTCACATTATGAGGGTACCTGGGAGGAAGGCAGCAAGATCTTATTTCTGGGTGAGACCGAAGATGGAGAAAAGGCTGGAATGCAAAGTGAAATAGCAAAGATGGAACCAGCGAAATTTATTAGCATTAGACACCTGGGAATGCTGGAGAAAGGCAAGGAAACTCGCTTTGAGCAGGAACTCTATGAAAACTATTATTTCGAACAGAAAAATGGTTCCACTTTACTAAAAGTAGAGATGGATACCGAAGATGACTGGTTAGATTATTTCGGAAAAACCTGGCCTAAAGCACTTCAGAAATTAAAAGAAGTCTGCGAAAGTAATTGCTAGAATTAAACCAGATCAAAACAGGGGCAACGTTTACAACGCTTGCCCTTTTTGTATTTTTCACAGCATATTTTCTTTAAAGGCTTCGGTTTTTTGGCGTAAACACCTTCTACCCTCAAATAATCCTTTGATTTATTTGAATAGAATACAATCACATTTATAATATTCACAACTTTAGGTGTCATATTTTTAATTTAACCCAAAAGGCTGATTTTCTGCGTTAAACAAGCGATAAAAAGCTTCTAAGATTTTCTAAATAGCCTTCCAGCTTTTACCTTTGCAAAAAAAATTGAATGCATTATGATTAAAGAGATAAACGCAAGTTTAGAGCCTCTAACCAACCAGTTAATTAATCATTCTTTATACAAAAAGATCAATTCTCCTGAACAGCTTCAAATATTCATGGAGCATCATGTTTTTGCCGTTTGGGATTTCATGTCTTTATTGACCGCACTTCAGGAAAAACTTACCAAAACCACCAATCCGTGGTTGCCTGTAGGAAATCCTGAAACAAGGTATCTTATAAACGAGATCGTGCTTGCAGAAGAAACCGATCTCAATATTCACGGTAAAAGGCAAAGTCATTTTGAGATGTACCTGGATGCAATGACTGCCGCCGGAGCGAGTAAAGCTAAAGTTGAAGATCTATTGATGCAGGTGACCCATGGAACAGATATCTTTTTGATCATTGCCACCAGTAAACTACCAATTAGCATCAAGCAATTCCTGAAACACACTTTTGAAGTTGTTTATAGCCGTGAACCTCATAAGATCGCTTCAGCCTTTACATTTGGACGCGAAGGATTGATTCCTGATATGTTTTCATCTATTATCGAAAAAGTGCAAAAAAACTTCCCTGATGACGACCTGAGTCTTTTCAAATACTATTTTGACCGTCACATAGAATTAGATGGCGATGAACACGGACCGATGGCCTTTAAAATGGTGGAAGAACTCTGCGGAAATGATGAAAGAAAATGGCAGGAAGTAAAACAAACTGCTGAAAAATCTCTGCAAAGCAGACTGAAACTCTGGGATGGAATTGAAGCTGAAATAGAAGCCAAAACAAAATTAGAAATGGCTTAAAGTCTAAATTCCACTAAAAACAAAAAATCCTGAATTCTTCAATTCAGGATTTTTTTTATTCAATACTAAAAATATCATTCTGATGCCGAGCGATTCTCACTTCCAGACCGTCCAAACCATCAGTGATAGGGATCTGGCAGCTTAAGCGGCTATTATCTTCCACAAAAAATGCCTGATCCAGCATATCCTCTTCCTCAAAACCTTTTTCAGGTAGCATATGCTCAAAATTAAGCATATAGCATTGGCAGGATGCACACATTGCCATTCCTCCACAAATACCAATTGTCCCTTCAGGTGCAAGTTCATAAGAACGGATCACCTCCATAAGATTCATATTCATATCTGTTGGTGCATCTACTACATGAGCCTCTCCCTCGCGGTCTATTATAGTGATCTTTACGTCTGACATATCCTGATCAAATTCTAGAAAATCAATCCTCAAGCTGAACTTGTTTCAGTTCCCAGTGAGATACTGAAGCAAGTTCAGAATGACTAAAATTCTAATTTATACTTTTTACTACTTCTCTTTTTGCTTCTTTCTTACTTCCGTCGAAACCGCTAACTCCACTCACAGTGGTATATTTCATCACGTATTTCTTATCAGGATTAATTCTCTGGTAAGCACTCTGACACATGATTGCAGCCTCATGGAACCCACAAAGGATGAGCTTTAATTTTCCTTTATAGGTGTTCACATCGCCAATAGCATAGATCCCAGGAATGTTGGTCTGATAATCGTACGAATTATCAACCTTAATCGCATTCTTTTCGATCTCCAGTCCCCAATTCGCAATTGGTCCCAACTTTGGTGAAAGTCCAAAAAGTGGAATAAAATGATCAGTTTCTTTGATTTCCTCTTCTCTGGCTTTGTCCTTATGACGAATAACCACCGAATCTAATTCACCTTCTCCTTTTAAATCTACGACTTCAGCATCAGTGATGAGGTTAATCTTCCCTATTTTTGAAAGTTCCTCTACCTTTTCCACAGAATCTAAAGCACCACGGAAATCTTTTCTTCGGTGAACCAGTGACACTTCTGAGGCAACATCGGCAAGGAAAATACTCCAATCTAATGCTGAATCTCCTCCACCGGCGATAACTACTTTCTTATCTCTGTAGACTTCAGGATCTCTAATAATGTAAGCAACCCCTTTATCTTCATAATCTTTTATTGAAGGGATAGGTGGTTTTCTAGGCTCAAAGCTTCCAAGCCCCCCAGCGATCACCACTACAGGAGCGTGATGCTTGGTTCCTTTACTCGTAGTTACGATAAAACTACCATCATCCTGCTTATCTATAGTCTCTGCTCTTTCCCCTAAAGTAAATCCAGGTTCAAAAGGTTTGATCTGCTCCATAAGGTTATCAACGAGATCTCCTGCAAGGACTTCCGGAAATCCCGGAATATCATAAATAGGTTTCTTTGGATAAATTTCAGAACACTGACCTCCCGGTTGCGGGAGCGCATCGATAAGATGACATTTCAGTTTTAATAATCCAGCTTCAAAAACAGCGAAAAGACCAGTAGGTCCCGCGCCTATGATAAGTATATCGGTTTTAATCATGCTTCAATTCAATTAAAAGGCTGGCAGACTATCTTTCAATATTTACCACCTTCTCGATTTGGGGTACATACTTTTTTATCGTCATTTCCACTCCGCTCTTGAGGGTCATCTGGTTAACCGTACAGCCAACACATGCACCTTCCAGCTGCACCTTTACCAGTCGATCATCTTCAATGGAAACCAATGAAATGTTTCCGCCATCACTTTCCAGAAATGGACGGATCTCGGCCAAAGCCTTCTCGACATTAATTTTAACTTCTTCGCTTGTCATTTATTTCTTATTAACAGCACTGCATCCCGCCATCGTAGTAATCTTAATGGCTTCTGTTGGAGGCAGATCTTTGTTTCTGTTTACGGTTTCCTGCACCATATTCCTGGTGATTCCTTCAAAAGCAGATTCCAGTGGAGTTGCTGTTTGAAGTGCCGCAGGTCTCCCTATATCTCCTGATTCTCTTAGGCTTTGCACCAGAGGAATTTCACCTAGGAACGGAACTTTTAGATCTTCTGCAAGATTTTTAGCGCCTTCCTGCCCAAAGATATAATATTTGTTTTCCGGCAATTCTTCAGGTGTAAAATAGGCCATATTTTCTATGATACCTAGTACAGGCACATTAATACTTTCCTGCTGGAACATCGCCACACCTTTCTTAGCATCTGCTAATGCTACATTTTGCGGGGTACTTACGATCACAGAACCTGTTATAGGAAGTGACTGCATTATGGATAAGTGAATATCACCTGTTCCCGGAGGAAGGTCGATCAACATAAAGTCAAGCTCTCCCCAATCAGCATCAAAGATCATCTGGTTTAAGGCTTTTGCCGCCATAGGTCCTCTCCAAACAACTGCCTGATTTGGCTTTGTAAAGAATCCAATTGAAAGGATCTTTACACCATAGTTCTCAACCGGCTTCATTTTTGATTTTCCGTTTACATTTACTGAAAGAGGTCTTTCAGCTTCCACATCAAACATCATTGGAGTAGAAGGCCCGTAAATATCGGCATCCAGAATACCAACTTTGAAACCCATTTTAGAAAGTGTCACGGCCAGGTTAGAGGTCACTGTAGATTTCCCTACACCACCTTTTCCTGAAGCGACTGCGATAATATTCTTAATTCCGGGAATTGCTTTCCCCTTGATTTCAGGCTGTTTTTTCTCTGGAGCTTGAACTTTAATATTCACCTTAACTTTTGCCTTTTCATATACCTTTTCATGGATAGCTTTCATCACATCCACTTCCGCTCTTTTCTTAATATGAAGCGCTGGCGTACTTAGAACAAGGTCTACTACAACCTCATCACCAAAAGTCATTACATTCTGAACTGCACCACTTTCAACCATATTATTTCCTTCACCTGCTACAGTTATAGTTTCCAGGGCTTTTAAAATCTCTTTTCTGTCTAATTTCATATATGAATTTTAATCAGATTCTTTAGCTTATATAGACTGATTCTAAATGCAAATATAGTTGGAAAAGCTAAGAATACGAAGAATTTAGCCATTTTAGATTTATGAAGTAATAGGTGTAAATTATAGCTCGAATTAACCTAATTTTCCTATGAAAGCTCCTTCATCGGATCCCAGAAATATTGCTTAAAATCGATGATCTGTAGTTCCTTTACAGGAATACCTTCTTCTTCAAGTAATTGCTGCATGGCATTACTGCCTCCAAAATGATGTTTCCCGGTAAGAACCCCATTGCGGTTTACCACACGATGGGCAGGCACATCTTCAAGATTATGAGATGAATTCATAGCCCAACCTACCATTCTGGCACTTTTAGCAGCTCCAAGATATTTTGCGATCGCGCCATAAGAGGTCACGCGACCTCTCGGTATTAATTTACATACCTCGTAAACCTTTTTAAAAAATCCGGAATTATCACTCATCAGGAATTGAAAATTCTAACCAGCGCAACCCCGATAAGGATCAACATTAAACCAGCCATGAAGTAATTAGAATACTTGGCGAAAGATTCGGCCTTCTTCTCGATTTTATCAAAAAGCACCACATAGATATATAGGGCGGTAAAACTTCCTGCGCAGGCTGCAAGAGTAAAGGCAATATTTAGAGACCAGTCATATTCCATCCCACCGCTAAGATTCATGGTACCAGCGATAGCTACGAAATATGGAATAGGAAAAACATTCAAAGCGGCAATAAGCATTCCTTTAAAAACGCTATTTGCATTTGCTTTTTGCTTATTATGATTAATTCCCTTTTTATGTCTGGCTTGAATAAAGAAGTAAACCGCCAGGATGCAAAAAATCACTAAGCCTGCCCGGAGTAAAATTCTTCGAACAATAGGGTTATCAAATATATATTTCGCTAATAAAACAGCGATAAAAGCCTGAATCAAGATCACGATTCCAGCTCCTATAGCTACATAGAATCCGTTTCTCTTACCTTTCTCTACACAGGTTTTAGCAACAGTCATATTTACCAAACCCGGAGGGACCACTCCAATAAAAGCAGCCAGGTAAGTTATCAGGAAAAGTTTTGTTTCTTCCAATACCCCTTATTTAATCTTAAATCGAATATACGTAATAGGTTTTCCTTTTTCAAGGTACTGTTTTTCATAGAAAGTCTGTATACCCGTTACCTCTTTTGGCGAATATTCGTTCTTGTAAATATCATGATGGGCATATAAAATCTCATGACCTTCACCATGCAACAATCCTAAAGTATATCCATGCATGAATTCTGAATCTGTTTTAAGATGCATGATCCCATCGTTTTTCAAAATATTCTTGTATCGCTGAAGAAATTCAGTATTGGTAAGCCTGTGCTTGGTTCTCTTGTACTTGATCTGCGGATCTGGAAAAGTGATCCATATTTCACTAACCTCATCAGCTGCAAAAATATATTCGATAAGCTCTATCTGAGTTCGTACGAAAGCAACATTATTCAACCCTTCTTCAAGAGCCGTTTTAGCTCCACGCCAGAACCTGGCTCCCTTGATGTCTATCCCAACAAAATTCTTTTCTGGATTCTGTCTTGCCAGTTCTACGGTATATTCACCTTTTCCACAGCCAAGCTCCAATACGACCGGATGATCGTTCTTGAAGAATTTTTCGCTCCAGTTTCCTTTTAATTCGAATAAATTATCTGTAAGCTCCTCCCTGGAAGGCTGGATTACATTGTCAAATTTTTCGTTTTCCCTAAAGCGCTTAAGTTTATTCTTGCTTCCCACTAAAAATTAATATTTTGGTAAAATTAAAGAAAATCACCCACCTGTCTATAAGAATATATTTGTAATATGCGAAAGAAGAGAATATTGGTGGCTGCACTCAATTGGGGTTTAGGTCATGCCGCCAGGTGTATTCCCATCATAAGAGAACTTCAGTTAAATGGTTTTGAACCCGTTATAGCTTCAGACGGGCAAGCACTGGAACTGTTGAAAAAAGAATTTCCGCATTTAAATCATATAGAGCTTCCCTCCTATAATATCCAGTACAGCAAAAATGGATTCTACCTGAAATGGAAAATGATCATGGACAGTCCCAGGATTGTAATGGCTATTCGTGAAGAGAAAAAACTTACCAAAGAGATTGTAAAGAAATATAATATTAAAGGAATAATTTCTGACAATCGTTTGGGTGTGCGATGTAAAAAATTAAAAACGAATGTTTTTATCACCCATCAACTTAATGTACTAAGCGGAAATACTTCCTTTTTAAGCAGTTATTTGCACCAGCAGTATATTAGCAAATTTGATGAATGCTGGGTACCTGATGTGGCTGACAAAAAAAATCTCAGCGGAATTCTGGGTCACTTAAAAAGGAAGCCGGTTAATGTAAAGTATATAGGCCCAATAAGCAGATTGGAAAAAAGAAACACTCCGGAGTTTTATGATTTTCTGGTTCTTTTAAGTGGCCCGGAACCTCAGCGCTCTATTCTTGAATCTATATTGCTGAAAGAATTCAAAACCGCAGAAGCAAGAATTCTTTTTGTAAGAGGAGTTTTTTCAGAAGATGAATTAGACTTCCCGAATTGCAATATCAATATTAAAAATAATCTATTCGGAAAAGCTTTGCAGGAAGCCATCAACGCCAGTAGATATATCGTTTCTAGATCTGGTTACACTACCTTGATGGACCTGGCAAAACTGGAAAAAAAGGCATTTTTTATTCCGACTCCAGGTCAGAATGAACAGGAATATTTAGCCGAAAGGTTATCTAAACTGGGAATTGCTCCATTTTGCAAACAGGAGGATTTTGATCTTACGCAACTAAGGAGAATTGAAAATTATGAAGGATTAAGTGATTTCGGGAATCACGTTGTCTTCAGGGATCTTTTTTCTTTTTTCGAGCGTAAATGAAAATTCACTACCAACTCCAAAAACGCTTTCTACATAGATCTTTTCGCCGTGAGCTTCCAGAATATGTTTTACAATAGAAAGACCAAGGCCTGAACCACCTTCTTTTCTTGAACCACTTTTATCAACTCTATAAAAACGCTCGAACAATCGCGGAATATTTTCATTTTCTATACCCTCACCATTATCTGTAACTCTAACGATTACCTTATTCTTGATAAGATTTTCTATACTTATTTCTGTTGTCCCACCCTTTTTCCCGTATTTGATGGAATTGACGATAAGATTGGTTAGAACCTGCTGAATCCTTTCCCGGTCGGCCCTTACAAAAATTGGCTCTTCATAGTCAAAATCAAAAGTCAGCGTGATGCTCTTTTTAGCCGCCTTCATTTCAAGCAGATCAAAAGATGCCTGAATTAATTCAACAATATCAAAAGTTTCGTAGCGCAAATGAAGATCTCCCGTTTCAAGCTTGGTGATCATATCCAGATCTTTTACGATATAGATAAGTCTTTCAACACCTTTGTTTGCCCTGGCTAGATATTTCTTTCGAATTGCTTTATCCTTATGCGCTCCATCTAACAGAGTTAAAATATAGCCCTGAACTGTGAACAACGGAGTTTTTAATTCATGGGAAACATTCCCCATGAATTCCTTCCGATAAGCCTCCCTAACTTTTAAAGTTTCGATCTCCAGCTTTTTGTCTTCAGCAAACTTTTTGACTTCACGTGTAAGACTGGACATATCTGTGGTGATCTGGTCCCGACTTAAAGTTTTCGAGTCTAAAAGAGTAACATTATCATAGACCTTTTTAATTCTACGATATATAAATCGCTCTACCCTGTATTGAATGATGAGAAATGTAAACAGGTAACATAAAATGGCAAATACAATTAAAGCAATCCAGATAGATTGAAAGTCTATAAATATAAAAACAGCCATGATCGCTGTGAGAAACACACTTATATATAGTGCAGTTCTAAGAGCAAAGCGATATGAGCGTTTAAATTTTTGCGACATTAAACTACGAACTTATAGCCAACTCCTTTTATGGTCTTGATCTTGTCATCACCAATTTTTTCGCGGAGTTTTCTTATATGCACATCTATAGTTCTACCACCAACCACAATATCATTCCCCCAGACATTATCAAGAATATCTTCACGAGTAAATACCTTTCCTGGTTTTGAAGCTAATAAAGAAAGTAACTCAAATTCTTTTCGCGGTAACCCCATTTCCTCACCGTTCTGAACGATCTTGTATTCTTCACGATTAATAGTGATATCTCCAAGTTTCACAATATTCTCCGATGTATCTTCATCACGATATCTTCTTAACAATGCCTTTACTTTACTAACAAGCACTTTTGGCTTGATTGGTTTTGTGATATAGTCATCTGCACCGGCATCAAATCCTGCCATTTGAGAGTAGTCTTCTCCTCTAGCCGTTAGAAAAGTGATAATCGTCCCTTCCATATCTGGCATCTTTCTGATCTGTTCACAAGCTTCAATACCATCCATCTCTGGCATCATAACATCAAGAATTATAAGATGCGGCTTCTTTTTCTTCGCAAGTTTTACAGCGTCTACACCATTATCTGCAGTGATCACGTCGTAACCTTCAGAAGAAAGGTTATATCCCACTATTTCAAGGATATCCGGCTCGTCATCAACTAATAAAATTTGAATGTCTTTTTTCTTCATAACGTATTAAGATGTGGTTAAGAGCTCATAAAATTAACCAATAATTTGAACTATAAAGCGATTAACACATTAGTAACATTAAACTAACTCTTTAATGACAAATGATTAATTCTAAGGTAACATCCCCCACTCCTCTTCGCCGTTAATTTGCAGCGAGATTTTATAGCAAATACAAAAATGAAAAGATTCTTATTATTATCATTCTTATTAATTGTAGGTGTAATGCATGCTCAGGACAGTACAACCGGTTCTATTGCCGGGAAACTTTCTGACCGCGAAATGAGCGGAGAGCCTCTACCATTTGCAAATGTTTTAATAAAGGGTACCACTAAAGGTACAACATCAGATTATGATGGTCTATATATTCTAGACAAACTGGAACCAGGAACCTATACTGTAGTTTTCAGTTTTGTTGGTTACGAAACTCTTGAAGTTCCTGATGTTGTGGTTACAGCAGGAAAAGTTACGGAAGTTAATACAGATCTTGGATCTAGTGCTGCTGCCCTGGACGAAGTGGTAATCACTACAGTTTCCAGAAGAGATTCTCAGGTAGCTCTACTAATAGAACAAAAAAATTCAGTTGAAATCAAGGAAAGCATCGGCGCTCAGGAATTAGCCAAATTAGGAGTTTCCGATGCTGCGACAGCAACTACAAAGATCTCGGGAGTTTCCAGCAGTGAAGCTTCCGGAGATATATTCGTTAGAGGTTTAGGAGATCGTTATTTGTATACAACCATGAACGGTTTGCCAATACCTTCTGATGATGTGGAGCGTAAGAATATTGATCTGGGTCTTTTCCCTACAAGAGTTATCCAGAACATCAGTATTAGTAAAACTTATGCCGCTCAGAATTCATCTGACCAGGCTTCAGGAAGTGTTGATATCACTTCAAGAGAATTAAGAGGTAAAAGCGAATTGGATCTTGGTCTTCAGATTGGAGCTAATACAAATGCGATCGGTCAGTTTGGAGATTTTAAAGTTTCACCTAACCAGGATGATGTTCACTTCGGATTTTACGATCAATTAATTCATACTCAGTATAGCCTGAATAACCAGGATTGGGATCCAAAAGATGCAGCTTTACCAATGAACAGAAAGTACGCTTTAACTGCTGGAAAGAGATTTGGTGATTTTGAAGTGTTATTCACTGCCTCTAATTCTACCGCTTTTGAATATAACGAAGGAGTTTTCAAATATTACCGAGCTAACATCCTGGAAGATCAATTCAGCGATGCGACGAATTTTACTAAGACAGATAACAACACTGCCTTATTAGATCTTGGTTATGACTTCAATGATAACAACCGAATCAAAGTAACCACTCTTTTTATCAATAAAGTGACCGACCAGGTGTTTGAAGCAGGTAGAAATGGAATGGGAGAGGTTGAAGATGAAGATGATTTTGATCCTACCTTAAACCAATTCATCCGTGACCAGAATATCAAGCAAACCAGACTTTGGGTAAACCAGCTTCATGGTTCACACGATATGTGGGAAGGAAAAAATGAACTTGAATGGGCAGTTGGTTATAATATAGTTGATGCAGATGAGCCGAATAGAATCAGAAATGAGATCAATTTTAAGCCTGGAGATATCCAGTTAGCTCAAACAGGACAATACCAACAGAGAAAATCTATCCAGGAAATTGACGATACAGAGTTGAACGCTCTTATCAAAGACCAATACAATTTCATTAAAGAAGATAACGAAGAAGGAAAAGTTTTCAATCTTACTTTAGGTGGAAACTATCGTAACAAAGAGCGTACTTTCTTTTCGAGATTCTATGGCGCTGAAGAGGTAAATTATAATACCGTAAAACCAACTTCCCTTGATAATTTAACGGACGTATTTACTACTGAAAACTTTAATAACGATCTTCTTAATTTTAACGAAAGATCTGCCGACAGATATAACGCAGTTCTTGAATCTGGTTCAGGATTCGCATCTGTAAACTATGGCAACGATATCTGGAACCTGAATGTTGGAGCAAGATACCAGAGAGACCAGATAGATGTGGCTTTTGATGTGAACAACTATTCTCCCAATGCACCAAAATTTGTTCAGAAGATCTATGATAATATTTATCCTAGCATTAACCTGAAATTTTCTCCAAACGAAGATTCGAACATCAGGTTAGCTGCGAGTAAGACGATTACACTACCTGAATTTAAAGAGATCGCTCCTTTTGAGTATGTATCTCCAACAGCACAGGTAACAAAAGGAAATCCAGATCTGGAAGCTTCAAATAACTATAATCTTGATCTGAAATATGAGTTTTTCCCAAGCTCTGGAGAATTACTTTCTCTAACAGGTTTCTACAAGAAAATTAAAGACCCTATCAATAAAGCACAACAAAGAGGTGCTGCAGGTATCTTCTCTTACTTCAACGCTGGAGAAGAGGCAAATATTTACGGTCTTGAACTTGAAGCAAGGATGGATGTGATAGAGAATGAGAATGAAGCCGGACTTGATATGGCTGTTTCTACAAATATCACCAGAATGTGGCATAAACAAGACCTAAGAGATGTTTTTGATAATGGAGTTTATAACTACACCTTCAAATACGGTGGAAAAAACGAAATAGGTCTTCAGGGAGCTTCAGACTGGATCCTGAACTCTTCCATTAATGTGTCTACAGAAACAGAAAATCCATTTAGAGCAAGTCTTGTTGGAGCCTACGCATCAGATAAAATCTTCGCACTTGGCAACCCAGAAACTACAAATCTTGACCTTATTGATACGGATTACAATGATGAGATCATGGAAAAAGGTTTTGTAACGCTAGACCTAATCATGTCTAAACAGCTTGGAGAAAACTGGGAATTTGAATTTAAAGGCCAGAACTTACTTAATCCAGAAATAGAAAGATATCAGGCTATTAAGCCAATGTCTGGTGACCTGCCGGAAACTAACCAAACCGTGCGTTCATACACCAGAGGTTCTATCCTGACATTAGGAGTAAGCTATACATTTTAACCACTTTTAAATTAAACTTTAACACAACTCAAATTAAATTTTGAAAACAAAAACAACAAAAATGAAAAGAGTAAAAAACCTATTGTATTTATCCGTTTTGTCATTGGGATTAATGGCAACTTCGTGTAGTGATGATGCAAACATCGATCTAATTGATGATACTGACGATACTCCGGTAACAGGAGGCACAGACCTTACAGGTTCTCTTGAAGAAGATATGACTCTGGATGCTTCAAAAACCTATAACCTTACCGGAACATTTTCTATAGAATCTGGCGTAACTCTTACTATTCCTGCCGGAACTGAGATAGTAGCCGATGCAACTTCAAGTTCAAGCGACGAAACTGAGGTTTATATCGTCGTTCAAAAAGGTGGAAATATTGAGATCAATGGTACTTCCAGCTCACCGGTAATTATAAGAGCGGCAAGTAACCGTGCAGGAAGCTGGGGTGGTCTTGTGATCGCTGGTAATGCTTCTACTACTGCAGGATTGGATGCCGAGGCGGAAGTAGGTGGAATTCTTTACGGTGGCGGCGATGATACAGATAGCTCTGGTTCTATAAAATATCTAATTCTAAAGGATGCTGGTGCTTCAATTAACCCAGAGTCTCAATATAATGGTCTTTCTCTTTACGCTGTTGGATCTGGAACTTCTATTCAGAACGTGGCCATCACCAATGGTGCAGATGACGGAGTTGAATTTTTTGGAGGAACAGTTTCTGTAACTAATCTTTACCTTGAAGATAACGAAGATGACGCAGTAGACTGGACTGAAGGATGGAGTGGTACTATCACCAACACCTACGTTCTTCATACTATCGGGAATTTCTCTACGGCAATAGAAGCTGATGGTGAAGATAACAGCCCTAAAATCAACAACTTTACTGCAGTATCTACTACTGGAGGAACTGCTCTTCAATTCAAGAAGAATTCAGGCGCAATTATCACAGGACTTTCTCTATCTGGATATGATAAATCTTTAGATATAGCTGATGCTAACAGAACCGATCTTGCCAATATCCAGATCAATGGCTCTACTGTAGATCAGGCAAATGCATACGCAGTTACACCAACGGTTGACGCTTCTTTATTCAACTGGATCGATAATAGAGGTTCTGTATCTGTACTTCCTGCATCTGTAGATAATGATTTCAGTCTGGATGGAAATACGCAGTATGTTCTTAGCGGAATCATGTCTGTTGAAGAAGGTGCTACCCTAACAATACCTGCTGGTACTACGATTACTGCAAGAAGTGACAGTAATACTGAAGCTACAAGTATCTACATCGTAGTTCAAAAAGGAGGAATGATCGATATTCAGGGAACTGAAAGCAATCCTGTGATCATGAAATCTACTACAGGACAGGCTGGAAGCTGGGGTGGTCTTGTGATCGCTGGCGATGCTCCAACTACTGCAGGTACTAATGCAGAAGCTGAAGTTGGCGGAATTCTTTACGGTGGAAATACTTCAGATGATAACTCTGGTTCTATTCAATACCTTATATTAAAAGATGCTGGAGCTTCAATTAATCCTGAATCTCAGTACAACGGACTTTCTCTTTACGCAGTTGGTTCTGGAACTACTATTGAAAATATTGCGATCATGAATGGTGCTGATGACGGAGTTGAATTCTTTGGAGGAACTGTTTCTGTAACAAATATCTACCTTGAAGATAATGAAGATGATGCTGTAGACTGGACTGAAGGTTGGAATGGAACGATCACTAACACATATGTACTACATACAATCGGGAATTTCTCAACTGCTATCGAGGCAGATGGAGAAAACAATAATCCAATGATTGTAAACTTTACCGCTGTTTCTGAAACAGGAGGAACTGCACTTCAGTTCAAAAAGAATTCTGGAGCAACAATTACAGGTCTATCATTAACAGGATATGATACAGTTCTTGATATCGCTGATGATAACAGAACAGATTTAAGCGGAATTCAATTAGAAGGAATCACAGCAACTTTAGAAGCTACTTTTGAGGTAGGTGCTACTGTAGATGTTTCAACTTTTAACTGGGCAAAATAAAAGCTCGATTATTCTGTAATAATTTGAATATCAATAATTAGCCTATATATTAGGGTTGCCAAGTGCAGCCCTTTTTTATTTCCATATTTTTTGATGGAACTTGTAATTAATGGCAAGATTTTTGAAATTTTATTTGTAAGTTTGTCTAAACCTCGATCGAAAGAATGAAGCAAAAGTACCTATTTACCTTTTTTCTTATTTGTTTCCTGATAGTTGCCGCTCCGGCAAGTGCTCAGGAATTTGATCGTGCTCCACAGCGAACAGAAATTCCAATTGATGGCCTTTCTATTTATCCTAACCCGGTTACCGGCGGGAAAGTTTATATTTCCTCCACCAAAAATCAGGATAAGATAATAGAGATTTACAATGTTCTTGGAAAACCTGTTCAAAAAGCTCGTTTAAGAGGGAGAGAACTTGATGTATCTACATTAACTCCTGGAATCTACATTCTGAAAATCCAGGAAGGTAAAGCGAAAGCGACAAGAAAGCTTGTTGTAAAATAAACTTTATCCCTTCAAATTTAAATGGCTTCTGTTTCAGAGGCTTTTTTTATTCCTTAATTTTGGGCAAAACTTCCAACAGTTATGCTTGAAAATAGAATTTTTGAGATCTCAAATAATACCGAATTTGAGGATGTAGCCTTAGAAGTTTACAAACATCAATTCCATAACAATACTGTATACAGGGAATTTTCCAGCTATCTAAATAGAAATCCCGATAACGTAAAAAGTATAACTGATACACCTTTCTTACCTATTGAATTCTTCAAAAGCAGAAAGATTATTACCGGAAATCAAGAACCGCAAGTCACTTTTACCAGCAGTGGAACTACAGGAACTACCACCAGTAAACATCATGTAACGGATCTTAAGTTATATGAACAGAGTTTTTTAAGAACATTTAAAAAGTTTTACGGTGATCCTGAAGAATATATTTTCCTGGCTCTTTTACCCTCCTACTTGGAGCGCCAGGGATCTTCATTGATTTATATGGCCGACCATTTAATAAAAGCTTCTAATAACAAGGAAAGTGGATTCTATCTTAATGATCTCGAAGCTTTATCTAAAAAATTGACTGAACTTGATTCAGTCTCTAAAAAAGTATTTCTTATAGGTGTATCATTTGCCCTTCTAGATCTTATTGAGAAGAAAAAATTTCATCTTGAAAACACTATAGTAATGGAGACTGGTGGAATGAAAGGTCGAAGAAAAGAAATGATTAGGGAAGAATTGCACAATCATTTAAGGAAAGGATTTGGAGTTGATGCTATTCATAGTGAATATGGAATGACAGAATTACTCTCCCAGGCTTACTCTAACGGTGCTGGAGTTTTTGAATGTCCATCCTGGATGAAGATCCTCGTTCGTGATCCTGAAGATGCTTTGACCTATCTGCCTGAATCAAAAACTGGCGGAATGAATGTCATAGATCTCGCCAACATAAATTCTTGCTCTTTTATTGCTACCCAAGATCTTGGGAGAATAAAAAATGATAAAATCGAAATCCTGGGAAGGTTTGATAATAGTGATGTTCGAGGCTGTAATCTACTATTATTATAAAAAAATCCAGGGATTTGTAAAGTTTCTGAAAAATTTACGACGTACCTAATGCAGAATGAAAATGATCCTAAATCATTCATATTCTGCAGGCTAAGTGAAATTTTTCATATTAGATTGGTTAGTTAGTTGCGAAGCCTTCAGATATCCTCTGAAGGCTTTCGTTTTTATAACTATATATCCAATTATCGAAACTTAGACTTTGTAAAAAAAAGTAAGATAAAGGATCATTGCCATGGCTATGGCAATGATAATTACACTGGCAATATTTTCGGCTTTTGGGTTATCCATATCTGCTTCTTAAAATACTTACGTAATTTCTAGTGATATGGTTTAGAACCGATTAGAATTTTATAATTTCTATTTCGCCTGAATGATATACGTATTTTTCTTTCCTTTATTCAGGATCACATATTTGTTATTGATAAGATCTTCTTTAGTGATCTTGTAATCATCTTTCACCTTTTCCTTGTTTACAGAAACAGAATTCTCTTTTAAAGCTCTTCTAGCTTCTCCATTAGAATTAAGGAAATTGGTTTTAGCTGATAGCGCAGCGATCATATCAAGACCTTCTTCAATTTCGGTCATCGCGACCTCGGCCTGAGGAACCCCTTCAAAAATATCCAGGAAAGTAGCCTCGTCAAGTTTTCTGAAATCATCTGCGGTACTTTTTCCGAATAAAACTTCTGAAGCAGCCAGCGCATTTTCATATTCAGCTTCAGAGTGCACCATTCTGGTCACTTCTTTTCCAAGAACTTTTTGTAATTCTCGCTTATGCGGTGCTTCTCTATGTTGCTCGATCAAAGATTCAATTTCTTCCTTACTCAAGAAAGTGAAGATCTTAATGTATTTTTCAGCATCTTCATCACTGGTATTTAGCCAATACTGGTAGAATTTATAAGGAGAAGTTCTGTTAGCATCCAGCCAAACATTTCCACCTTCAGTCTTACCGAATTTTGTACCATCTGCTTTCGTGATCAAAGGACAGGTCAAGGCATATCCTTTTCCGTCGCCAATTCTTCTGATAAGTTCAGTTCCGGTAGTAATATTTCCCCATTGGTCGCTGCCTCCCATCTGGAGAGTACAATTCTTTTCTCTGAAAAGATGGAGAAAGTCATAACCTTGTACAAGTTGGTAAGTAAATTCAGTAAAAGACATACCTACAGAGGATTCTGAAGATAATCTCTTTTTCACTGAATCTTTCGACATCATATAATTTACGGTGATGTGCTTCCCTACATCCCTGATAAACTCAAGGAAAGAGAAATCTTTCATCCAATCATAGTTATTCACCAACACCGCAGCGTTTTTCATATCTGAGTCAAAATCTAGAAACCTTGAAAGTTGCTCTTTTAATGAATTCTGATTATGTCTTAAGGTTTTTTCGTCCAGAAGATTTCTTTCCGCAGATTTTCCTGAAGGGTCACCAATCATACCGGTTGCTCCACCTACCAATGCGTAAGGTTTGTGTCCGGCAAGCTGAAAATGTCTTAGCATCATCACCCCTACCAGGTGTCCAATATGTAAGGAATCGGCAGTTGGATCTATACCCACGTAAGCCGATCGCATTTCTTCCATTAAATGTTCTTCTGTTCCCGGCATTGCATCATGCAACATCCCACGCCAGGTTAATTCTTCGACGAAATTCTTTTCCATATTCTAATAATTCAGATAAAAACAGGCGTAAAGATACCATTTACTCTTATTTTTCCTAAGTGCTTTAGCTATATTTACCACATGATTTTGGTAACCGGAGGAACCGGATTGGTAGGTTCCCATCTTTTAATTGAACTTGCCAGCAGGAATAAAAAGCTTAAGGCGATCATGAGGTCTTCCAGTGATCTAACTAAGCTTAGAAAAGTTTTTGGTTATTATGCTGAAAGGTCGGAAGCAGATGATCTCTTCAAGCGAATTGAATGGATAACTGCTGATATTAATGATATTCCGTCATTAAATACTACTTTTGAAAACGTTTCAGAAGTTTATCACTGTGCCGCTTTGGTATCCTTCGATCCTTCCGACGAAAAAAAGCTTAGAAAGATTAATATTGAAGGAACTGCAAATATTGTAAACCTCTGCATTGCAAATAGGGTCAAAAAGCTTTGTTATGTGAGCAGTGTAGCAGCAATTGGTTCATCTTCTAGAAATGGCGGTCTTGATGAGACCGCGAAATGGAATCCCGAAGAAAATCATAATGATTATGCTATCTCTAAATATGGAGCAGAGATCGAAGTATGGAGAGGCACCCAGGAAGGCGTTGACTCGGTAATTGTAAATCCGGGAGTGATCATTGGACCCGGGTTCTGGAATTCTGGCACTGGGAAGATATTTTCAAAAATTGATAAAGGTTTGAAATATCACTTCCCCAAAGTCACGGGATTTGTTGGAGTGAAAGACGTGGTTAAAAGCATAATCCAGCTTATGGATTCTGATGTAAGAAATGAGCAGTTTATTCTTGTTTCTGAAAATATCAGTTTTGAAAAAATTTTAAGAATTTCTGCAGAAGCTATGGACAAGCCTGCACCGAAGAAACAACTCACAAAAAGTATGGTTTTTCTAGGCTGGATATTTCAAAAAATTGGAAGTTTATTTGGAGCTAAAAGGCAGATCACTCGTGAATCTATCCAGGGGTTATTTACAGAAACTCAATTTAATAGTTCAAAGGTCAAAAGTGAATTGAATTTTGAATTTACCCCAATGAAAAATGTTTTAGAAGAGACAGTAAAAATATATAATTCTGAAAAGAATTAAATAGAATCTGTTTCTGTAGAAACTGCCGGAGGAATCAGGCTATCCAATTCTTTTTTATTCAATTTCTCAATTTCTCTTCGCTTAATGGAATCCAGTCGAATGGAATCTCTCAATCTGGGATTCTGCTTTAAGGAATCAATCAACTGAAGAGAATCCTTTTGCGCCTTCATGATGCTATCTTCAATTTTAACTTCGATATCCCTTAGAGAATCCAGTTTACTTTTCATCACCTGAATTCTTGCTTTTACACTATCATAAATACCTTCGTATTGAGTGTAATTTTCAGAATACCAACTGCTGCTTCGTTCAAATTGGAGGCTATCTATTCCGAATTTTTCGTAGATGTAGCTGTCTGGATTTAAACCTGTAGCTTCAAGTTTTTGCTTATTATAATTTCTTGCTGCATGTAGAAGGGAAATTTCGGTAAGCACATCAATCATTTTTGCTTCAGGAATAAGATCGCTGGGCTTTTCAGATTTTTTCAGATCCTGGCAGGATACCGAAAGTATCAGCAAAGCAAAAAATAGAAATATTTTATTCCGATTAACGATCAAAACTTAATCTTTCAGCATTTTGGGTAAATGGAGTATGCTTAAAATTCTTATATACCAGTTTTCCATTCACAAAAGTATGGGTTACACGAGATTTAAAAGTTGTTCCTTCAAAAGGTGACCACTGGCATTTTGAAAATATATTATCTGGTTGTACAGCCCATGGAGAATTTAGATCTACCAAAACAAGATCTGCTTTGTAACCTTCTCTAATAAATCCACGCTTTTCAACATCAAATAAAATTGCAGGATTATGACATGCTTTTTCCACAATTTTCTCCAGAGAAATTTTCCCTTGGTGATGCATTTGAAGCAACGCGGGTAGAGCATGCTGAACTAAAGGTCCGCCACTTGGAGCTTTCGTATACACATTCTTCTTTTCTTCCTTGGTATGGGGTGCATGATCTGTAGCCAGAACATCCAGATGATTATCCAGTAACCCGGCAAGCAATGCTTCCTGATCCTTTTTAGTCTTAACTGCAGGATTCCACTTTATAAGAGTTCCCTTTTTTGCATAATCTGAATCATTGAACCAAAGATGATGTATACATACCTCAGCGGTGATCTTCTTATCCTTCAAAGGTTTCTTATTATTGAAAAGACTTAATTCCTTTGCTGTAGATACATGAAAAACATGTAGTCTCGCACCTGTTTTCTTTGCCAGCGCCACAGCTCTGGAAGAAGATTTATAACAAGCCTCTTCACTCCTTATCTTCGGATGTAATTCGATTGGAATATCATCTCCATAGCGTTCTATACAATCTTCAAGATTCTTTTTGATCGTTGCTTCATCTTCACAATGTGCGGCGATTAAAACAGGAGATTTTTTAAATATCTGTTCTAGGACCTTTTCATCATCTACCAACATGTTTCCGGTAGAAGAGCCAAGAAATAGTTTTAAAGCAGCTACATTTTTTGGATCGATCTTTTCGATCTCACTAAGATTATCATTAGTACCTCCAAACATGAATGAATAGTTCGCATAAGAAGTTTCAGATGCGATCTTGAATTTTGCCTCCAACTCTTCCATATTGGTGGTCTGAGGCAGCGTATTTGGCATCTCAATAAAAGAAGTGATCCCGCCGGCAACTGCAGCTCTGGATCCTGTTTCGATAGATTCCTTATGAGTTAAACCGGGCTCTCTAAAATGCACCTGGTCATCTATTAAACCAGGTAGCAGATAAGTACCTTCAGCATCAAAAATATTTACATCTGGAGATTTCGCACTTATACTTTCAGAAATTTCTGAAATGATTCCGTCTTCTATAAAAACATCACCATCAAAAATTTTTCCTTCGTTTACAATCTTCGCATTCTTGATTAAAACCTTCTTCATTAGACTTTTTTCCTGTTAAACAGACTTTTAAGCTTCATTTTAATTACCCCAAAAACGGCTTCAGAAATTATGGAGCCGCTCATTTTAGACGTTCCCCGGGTTCTATCTGTAAATATTACCGGGACTTCCAAAATTTTAAAATTATGAAGATGAGCTTTGAACTTCATCTCTATCTGGAAAGCATATCCTACAAACTGTATTTTGTTAAGATCTATTGTTTCCAGCACCTCTCTTTTATAACAAACAAAACCTGCAGTAGTATCCTGAATATCCATTCCGGTTACAAACCTTACATATCTGGACGCCAGCCAGGACATTAAAACCCTGTTCATTGGCCAGTTGATCACGTTCACCCCGGTTATATACCTTGAGCCAATTGCAACTGCCGCTCCATCCCTTTTACAAGTGTTATATAATCTTATAAGATCGTTGGGATTATGAGAAAAATCGGCATCCATTTCAAAGATATATTCGTAATCTCTTTTCAATGCCCATTTAAATCCATGAATATAGGCTGTACCTAATCCCTGTTTTCCAACTCTCTCTTCAATGAACAAACTATCAGAAAATTCAGCCTGTAATGTTCTAACCCGGGTTGCGGTACCATCTGGAGAATTATCATCTACTACCAGAATATGAAATTTCCGTCTTTGAGAGAACACGTTCCTAACAATACGTTCTATGTTCTCAATTTCATTAAAGGTGGGTATAATAATTATCCCATTTACCATTCCCGAATATTTTGCACAAATGTATGCAAATTAAAACTTCAAAACTTTAAGTTAAGTCACCGGAATAATGGCCAAAATTTTACATTTGTAAAAATTTATTTCATGCAGGCAACCGAAAGAATTTATGAATATCAGGATTGGATTACCATCATTTTCCTGACATGTTTCTTTCTTCTGGTTCTTGCAAAGCTATTATTTCCTCAGCGTTTCGAGGAATTCACGGCGTTACTCAACTCCGGCAAATTTATAGCCTTTAAAGGAAAAGAGAATAAGGCTTTTCACGCTTTTAACATTTTATTACTAGCGGTTCAGGCACTGGCTGTTTCAGTCTTTCTTTATATAGCTTACAGCTTCTTTTTTGAAACTTCTTCTACTCCACTTATAGTTTTCATTAGAATACTTACCGCTTACTTCTGCCTTATACTTATCAAGGCAGGTGTTGAGAAGATCATTGGGAACGTTTTCGGGTTGGATGATAAGTTTGACTACTATATTTTTCAGAAATTCAGCTACCGGAATTTTATAGCACTTTTTATCCTGGCTGCATCTTTATTTTTAGTTTATACCTTAAATCCCACTTCTCTACTTATAGTTATAATAGGAGTCTCGGCGATTCTGGCAAATACTATTGGCCTGATTATCATATATAGGAGAAATCAAAGTGTGCTTAGCGCTAATTGGTTCTATTTTATTTTGTACCTTTGCGCACTTGAAATCGCCCCTTATATTATTTTGTACAAGCTAATTACAATATAAAAAGGATCTAATAAAGTTTTATATATGAAAGTGAAAACAATTTTGGTTTCTCAGCCTGAACCTAAGGTCGAAAATTCTCCTTATTTCGAGCTAGAGGAAAAGCAAAAAGTTAAAATTGATTTCATCCCCTTTATTCATGTTGAAGGCGTACCTTCTAAGGAAGTAAGGCAACAGAAGGTTGATCTTACAAATTATTCGGCTATCATACTTACCAGCCGAAATGCAGTTGACCATTTCTTTAGAATTGCTGAAGAAATGAGATTTAAAGTGCCGGATACCTTAAAGTATTTCTGTTTAAGTGAAGCTGTTGCTTATTACCTTCAGAAGTATGTAGTATACCGTAAGCGTAAGATCTATGTAGGGAAGAGAACATTTGCAGAATTGGCTCCGCTAATCAAGAAGTATAAGAACGAAAAGTTTCTATTACCTTCTTCAGACATGCTTAAGCCAGATGTGCCAAAGACCTTGAACAAACTTGGTGTAGAATGGAAAAAAGCTGTTTTTTACAGAACGGTAGTTAGTGACCTGTCTCACCTTAAAGATGTGACTTACGATATCCTTGTATTCTTTAGCCCGAGTGGAATTAAGTCTTTATTTGAAAACTTCCCTGATTTTAAACAAAACGATACAAGAATCGCTGTATTTGGTAATACCACTATAAAAGCAGCAAAAGAGCATGGTCTCGTGGTAAATATCAAGGCTCCTACTCCGGAGACTCCAAGTATGACCATGGCAATCAATAAATATATAAGTGAAGTAAATAAGAAGTAATTACTTTCACTATTTTCTAAACATAAAAAATCCGGTCTTTCGACCGGATTTTTTGTTTTCAACATCTAACAAATTAACACTTATTCGACCGGAGCTCCATTCATGATTTCTTCATTTGCATATTCCTCGAACTTACTGAAGTTCTTTCTGAAGAAATTTGAAAGCTCTTTTGCTTTAAGGTCGTAAGCATTCTGATCTTTCCATGTATTTTTAGGATTTAAAACTTCTGAAGGTACGCCTTCACAGGTCTTTGGCATTTGTAATCCAAAAATATCATGCTTTTCATATTCTACATAGTCAAGTTTCCCTTCCAAAGCAGAACTTATCATTTCACGTGTATATTTTAATTTCATTCGGCTACCAACACCGTAAGGTCCACCTGTCCAACCTGTATTTACAAGCCAAACATTTACATTGGCAGCTTTCATTTTTTTGCTTAACATCTCAGCATATTCTGTAGGATGTAAAGGCATAAATGGAGCTCCAAAACAAGCTGAGAAACTAGGTACCGGTTCATCTACACCAGCTTCGGTCCCTGCAACTTTAGCCGTATAACCACTTATAAAATGATAAGCAGCCTGTCCCGGCGTTAGTTTACTTATAGGAGGCAATACTCCAAATGCATCGGCGGTAAGGAAGAAAATATTCTTTGGATTCTCCCCCGTAGATGGCTCCTGGATATTATGAATATGATGTATTGGATAACTTACCCTAGTATTTTGAGTGATCGTAGTATTTTCAAAATCTACATCTCCTTTGGCATCTAGCACAACATTTTCAAGGATCGCACCAGGTTTGATGGCTCGATAAATATCTGGTTCATTCTCTTCTGAAAGATTGATCACTTTTGCATAGCAACCTCCTTCAAAATTGAAAATGGTATTTTCTTCTGTCCAGCCATGTTCATCATCACCTATCAGTTTTCTTTCCGGATCTGCAGAAAGAGTGGTTTTTCCAGTACCTGATAATCCGAAGAAAATGGCAGTATCACCATCTTCACCAACGTTGGCCGAGCAGTGCATTGGTAAGGTATTCTTATAAACAGGTAAAATAAAGTTCAACGCGGAAAAAATTCCTTTTTTGATCTCTCCTGTATAACCGGTTCCACCTATTAAAGCGATCTTTTTGCTGAAATTAAGAATGGCAAAATTCTCCTGTCTGGTTCCATCAACTTCAGGATCTGCTTTAAATCCCGGAGCATTTACAATCAACCAGTCTTCCTTAAAATTGTCCAGCTCTTCATCTCCGGCACGCAAAAACATGTTGAAGGCAAAGAGATTAGACCACGGATATTCATTTACAACTCGAATGTTCAAACGGTATTTGTCGTCTGCACATGCATAAGCATCTCTGGCATAAACTTCTTTCCCATCCAGGTAAGAAGTTACCTTTTTATAAAGTTTATCAAACTTTTCCGGATCAAAAGGGATATTGATATCTCCCCACCATACTTTATCTTTAGTAACCTCGTCTTTTACAATGAATCTATCCTTCGGAGACCTTCCGGTAAACTGTCCGGTATTGACAGCCAAAGCTCCAAATGAGCTTTCAACTCCCATTCCGAGTCTTAAGGTTTCTTCATGTAATTCTTGCGGAGATAGCTGATAGTGTACTGTGACGTTTTTGATCCCGTAATCCTCTAACGAAATCGTTTTCGTAATTTGGGTGTTATCGACCATAAAAAAATCAATTCTGTAGTTTGTTTAGGCGTACAAAAGTAAAAATCTTAAGTAGATAAAACGTTAAACAGTTTTAATTTATTTCTTTTTTAACTTTATGAATTTCAGGAGTAAAATGGCCCAGCCCAGTATTAATAAGGTTCCGCCCAATGGTGTTACTAAAGCTATTAAAGTAAAATCAATTCCGATTATACTTCCAGTGGATAACAGATAGATAGATCCGGAGAAAAGAATCACGCCTAAACAAAAAAGATAAAATATCGTATTCAGTGATTTTTCAGCAAAAGATTTCCAGCTTCCTATAATGAGTAATAAAAATGCATGATACATCTGGAATCTAACACCCGTCTCAAAAGAATTTAAAGATTCAGAAGAAATGGACTCTTTTAGTCCGTGAGCGGCAAATGCTCCTAGAATTACTGCCAATAATCCAAAAACCGCTCCTGTGATCAAAAATTTCCTGTTCATACTTTCAATTTTATTTAACTCAAAGTTTTAATACATTCGTCCAACTACACAAAACTAACTTAATTTATGCGAGAAATTTTAATTGTGGGAGCAGGAAAATCTACCTCTGTTCTCATTAATTACCTGCTACAGCAGGCAGACAAAGAAGATCTTTTTTTAAGGATTGGAGATATAGATTTAGAAAACGCAAAAAAAGCCTGTAATAATCATCCCAAGTGTGAAGCTTTTGAACTGGATGTCTTTAAAGCTGAAAGTAGAGAGCCGGCGATAAAAAGAGCTAATATCGTGATCTCTATGCTACCAGCGAGGTTTCATATAGAGGTTGCCAAAGATTGCCTGAAATTTGGTAAAAATATGGTCACCGCCTCCTATATAAGTGACCAGATGAAAGCCCTGGATGAGGAGGTAAAAGAAAAAGGCCTCGTTTTTATGAATGAAATTGGTGTTGATCCTGGTATAGACCATATGAGTGCGATGCAGGTCATAGATCGTATTCGTGATAAAGGAGGGAAGATCCTTTTATTTGAATCTTTTACTGGCGGTTTGGTTGCTCCTGAAAGTGATAACAATCTCTGGAACTATAAGTTTACCTGGAATCCAAGAAATGTCGTAGTTGCTGGCCAGGGTGGTGTTGCCGAATTTATCCAGGAAGGAAAATATAAATACATTCCTTATCATAGATTATTCCGCAGAACAGAATTTTTAGAAGTTGAAGGTCACGGAAAATTTGAAGGCTACGCCAATAGAAATTCTTTGAAATACCAAAGTATCTACGGCCTGGAAGATGCTCTGACTCTATATAGAGGAACCATTAGAAAAGTAGGTTTCAGCCGAGCATGGAATATGTTCGTGCAGCTGGGAATGACAGATGATAGTTTCGAAATGAAGAATTCAGAAGAGATGAGTTATAGAGATTTCATCAATTCATTTCTGCCCTATTCACCAAGTGATTCAGTAGAATTAAAAGTGCGCCACAACCTGAAGATAGACCAGGATGACATCATGTGGGATAAACTTATTGAACTTGATCTATTTAATCCTGATAAGAAGATCGGAATTAAAAATGCGACACCAGCCCAGGCTCTTCAGAAGATATTAATGGATAAATGGTCTCTTTCTCATGATGATAAAGATATGATCGTGATGTATCACAAATTCGGGTATGAGCTTAATGGAGAGAAAAAACAAATAGATTCAACAATGGTTCATATTGGTGAAGATCAGTCTAAGACTGCCATGGCGAAAACGGTTGGATTACCGGTGGCCCTTGCTACAATTATGATCCTTAATGGAGAAATAAAAACTCCAGGAGTACAATTACCTATTCAAAAAGAGGTTTATGGTCCCCTATTGAAGAAACTCGAGGAGCATGATATCAAATTTGAAGAAAAAGAGACAGAATACTTGGGATATAATCCATTTGGAGAGGTAGGTAATTAAAATTGGAAAGCATTTTTTGTATTTTAGCTTAACGACCAAAAATTTGACCTATGAAAATAGTAAATGATAATGTTAAGCTGGACGGAATTGATAAAACCATTCTCAATTTCCTGATGAAAGATGCTAAAAAACCAATTTTAGAGATAGCAAAGAATATAGGAATAACGGGGGCTGCAGTACATCAGCGACTTAGAAAACTGGAAAAATCTGGTTTAATAGAAGGTTCCAAAATGATGCTGGACGCTCGATTGCTAGGCTATAAAACCATGGCTTTTGTTGGGGTCTACCTGGATAAAGCGGTTAGTAATCCACAAGCCGTGAAAAAACTGAGCGAAATCCCTGAGGTTATTGAGTGTCACTATACCACCGGAAACTGGTCTATATTTTTAAAAATTCTGTGCACAGATAATGAGCATCTAATGAATGTTCTTAATAAAAATATTCAGGCTATAGAGGGTGTTTCAAGAACAGAGACATTCATCTCCTTAAATCAGCAAATAGATAGACAGATTAAGATCTAAAAAGAAAAAGGCTGCTAAAACTAGCAGCCTTTTTCTTTATATCATAAATTCAATTAATCCCTTCCCATAAATAAGCTCACAAAGTATAGTAGCGTAGCCAATGAACCAATAGCAGCAACCACATAGGTTCTGGCAGCCCATTTTAATGAATCTTCAGCTGCATCATGTTCAGCAGCAGTTAACATATTTTCAGTTTCCAGCCATACTAAAGCTCTTTTACTAGCATCATATTCTACCGGCAAAGTGATAAAACTGAATAAGGTCCCCATACCATACATAATAATTCCGATAAGTAAAACGGTTTGCCCTACTCCAACACCTACCATGGTCATAAGTATTAATCCTCCAAATATCGCCCATTGCGATAGTTTAGAAGCTACACTAACAACCGGTACCAGCTTACTTCTCATTTGCAACCAGCTATATGCTTTAGCGTGTTGCACTGCGTGACCACATTCGTGTGCCGCAACTGCCGCCGCAGCAGCATTTCTTTGAGAATACACACCTTCACTAAGATTTACTGTTTTCTTAGAAGGGTTATAGTGGTCTGATAACATACCCGGAGTTGAGATCACTTTTACATCTGTGATTCCATTGTCACGAAGCATTTTTTCAGCGATCTCCTTACCGCTCATCCCATTTTGAAGATGAACCTTGGAATACTTCTTAAATTTACTTTTGAGCTTATTGCTCACGTACATACTTACAATGAATATAAGTCCTGCAATTATATAATATCCTAACATCGTGTTTTAAGTTTGTCGGTTTAAATGAGGATTAAATATATCAAAAATCTAGCCATTAGAATTACATGACAGACCTTAGAAACCAAAGCTCACGTTAATAATTATTAAAACTCTCTGAATGAATTTCAAAATAGTCGCTTTATATTTCACAAATTCAGATATTAGCTATATTTGCAACGATTAATAAAAATCAGCTATGCAATACGAAAGAATACTTTTAAAACTATCAGGAGAAGCTCTAATGGGAAACCGCCAATATGGCATCGATCCGGAGCGACTGGCAGAATATGCCGCAGAAATCAAATCGGTAGTTGATAAAGGTGTTGAATTAGCGATCGTAATTGGAGGAGGAAACATTTTTAGAGGTGTGGCCGGTGCAAGTCGCGGAATGGACCGTGTACAGGGAGACCATATGGGAATGCTAGCCACAGTAATCAACGGACTTGCTTTACAAAGCGCCCTTGAAGATGCAGACATTCAGACCAGATTACAATCGGCGATAAAAATAAATGAAGTAGCAGAACCTTTTATTCGTCGTAAGGCGATAAGACATCTGGAAAAAGGCAGGGTAGTGATCTTTGGAGGAGGAACCGGAAACCCTTACTTCACCACAGATTCAGCTGCAGTTTTAAGAGCAATCGAAATCAAGGCAGATGTGATCTTAAAAGGTACACGTGTAGATGGGATCTATACTTCAGATCCAGAAAAAGACAAAGGAGCAACCAAATTCGATTTCATTACATTTGAAGATGTAATCAAAAAAGGACTTAAGGTAATGGACACTACTGCTTTTACATTAAGCCAGGAAAACGAATTACCAATTATAGTTTTCGATATGAATAAACCAGGCAACTTGCTTAAAGTGGCTACCGGAGAACGTGTTGGAACAAAAGTGAACTTATAAATCTCAAATTGTAAATCAGATTAAAAATGGATGAAGTTGAATTTATTATAGAAGAAGCAAAAGAAGGAATGGAAAAAGCCATTTCGCATCTTAAAAAACAACTTTCAAATATACGTGCCGGAAAAGCCAGCCCAAATATGCTTGGTAGCGTGATGGTTGAATATTACGGATCTCAAACTCCGCTTCAACAGGTGGCAAACGTAAATACTCCAGATGCCAGAACCCTATCTATTCAGCCTTTCGAAAAAAGTATGATCCACGAAATTGAAAAAGGGATCATGATGGCAAATCTTGGCTTCAACCCAATGAATAATGGTGAAAGCGTGATCATTAATGTACCACCACTTACTGAGGAAAGAAGAAAACAACTATCTAAACAGGCAAAAGCTGAAGCAGAAGATGCAAAGGTTGGTGTTAGAAATGATAGAAAACAGGCTATGCAGGAATTGAAAAAGCAGGATATATCTGAAGATCTTCTAAAAAGTTCAGAAGAAGATGTTCAGGAACTAACAAATTCCTACATCGAGAGAATCGATAAAATTCTTGCCGTAAAAGAAACAGAGATCATGACCGTATAATGGTCTTCAACCCACATAAGTTTGCCGGTTTGAATCTGATAACAACTCAGATTTAATCCGGCATTTTTATTTATAGCCACCAAACTAGCATGCGAAATTCCCTAATTTTATTTTTTATTTTAATTGCCTCGAATCTTTTCGGGCAAACGCTTATTCCGGGAAAGGTTATAAATAAAGAAACAAGAGAGCCACTCGCCTATGCTGAAATTCAGCTAAAAAAAGGGAATCAATTACTCACTAATATAGACGGAAGTTTCGAACTGAGACTTACAGGAGATTCAGATAGTCTCCAGGTATCTTATGTTGGTTTCCAAACCATCAATATCCAGATTAGCAAAGCCACAAGGTATCTTCAAATAGGAATGACCCCTAAATATGAAGAGCTTGAAACCGTAATGATCTCTGATGGCCCGAATCCTGCCGAAGAACTCATCAGGAGGGCGATAGAACAAAGAGATTCCAACGATCCCGAAAAAGTCCTGAAAGGTTACAAGTACAAGTCCTACACTAAATTCATTATCGATAATGAATTCAATAGTATCTCGTTGCAGGCAGATTCTACTTCTTCTACAATGCAGACTATTATTAACGAGGGAAGAGCTTATCTGTCTGAAAAAGTTGCCGAGCATTCATATTCATCCAACAGCGGTAGACGCGAGGATGTTATAGGGATCGAGACGGCTGGATTCAAAAAGCCGGTATATAATGTACTGGCCATGGAAGTGAATCCATTCTCCCTATATCAGAGGGATTATGAATTGTACAAAACCAAATATGCGGGACCTCTTGCCAATAACGCCCTACGAAATTATGATTATCAGATACTTGATACCATAGATTCAGAAAGGCCGGCATATATGGTCTATTTCAAACCTAAAAGGGAGCAGATCGTAGCCGGACTTGAAGGAATTTTATACCTGGATACAGAAAGCCTTTCAATTCAGAAAGCCATCGCACAATTACTTGGAGCTATCAAACTGGAGGTTACCCATAATTACAAATACTATCCGGAAAAAGAATTGTGGTTCCCCTCTGAACAGATCACCAGAATTAGACCTGGAGCTGGCGGTAAGGAAATCTCAGTCTTTGGCGGAACAATTTCAGTTGGCGCAGTTCAAAAAGGTAAAGGATTACTCAATAATGTTTTCGGCTCAAAGACAACATCTAATAATGATCTGTACCTAAATTCTACTACCAGGAATTATGATATCGATCTTGAATATAATGCTGATGTAAAAAGGTCTGATGCTGATATTTATGTTGATTCAGAATCCACAAACAGGGACAAAGATTTCTGGAAGAAGAACAGAAAGATCGAATTCTCTTCCAGGGATGAGGCTACAAAAGCGAAAGTGGACAGTCTAATTGAAGCAGGGGATGTAGAGCGGAAGATCGAGATCAAAAAGGCGATGGCTTCTGGCTACTATCCTATTGGTTTCTGGGATCTTGATCTAAGTAAGATCTTTAAATTCAATAATTATGAAGGTATAAGGTTAGGTTTTGGTGGTAAAACTAACGACAGGCTTTCAGACAATTTCAATATTAACGGATATACTACCTACGGCTTTAAGGATGAAGTGATCAAGTATGGCCTGGGGACACAGATCTATCTTAATAAACAGAACGGTACTTTCCTGAACTTCAATTTTTCTAGAGACATCAAGGAAGTGGCCTCTTTCACCTATTTAAAAGGCCAGAACACGTTTTCTATTCTGGAACCAAGATTCGTGAATATCAATTTCTTTTATAATTACAGAAGATATTCTGCCGGGCTTGAACATCGCTTCACCCCTAATTTTGATACGCAATTAAGGATCTCCAGGGAAGATATCTGGCAAACCAAAGAATATAGTTATGTAAATAATTCAGAAGAATTTCAGGATTACGATCTAACAACGGCGACATTTTCATTTTTATGGAGGCCCTTTTCCAGGTTTTTAAATACGCCTGATGGCAATATCATTCTTGAAAAAGACTTCCCTCAATTCACCGGGCAGGTAGAACAATCCTTTTCAGTATTTGATGGAGACTTTGAATTCACCAGGCTTGGATTAAAAGCAGAACATGAGATCAAGAGGCTGGACAATTCCAGAACCGAATTTATACTGGAAGGAAATTATGCTTTTGGAGACATCCCTTTAACCCACGCGTTTCATTCCTACCCCAATAACCCCAATAGGAGCAGCATTTTTAGAAGGTTTTCGGTAGCTGGAAGAAATAGTTTTGAAACTATGTATTTTAATGAATTCTATAGTACAAGTCAGGCGATGCTGCATGTAAGACATCAATTGAGGCCATTCAAAATTTCGAACAGCTTTCAACCTGAACTGGTTTTCATATCCAGGCATGCCATAGGAGATTTTGAAGATCCTGAAAAACATCAGAATGTGAGTTTCAATACGCTGGAACATGGATATTCTGAAGCGGGCCTTGAACTTAATAAGCTATTTGCCGGTTTTGGTTTAAGTACAGCCTATAGATATGGCGCTTACCACCTTCCCACCTTCAAAGAAAACTTCAGTTTTAAATTCACCCTTCAGCTACAACTTTAATATTTCGCAGATTAATCATTTAATTACAAACTATTTAAACTTCCTTTTTTTACCTTTGCGCCGCTAAAATGAAGCCATGCAAAAGATCTTTAGCTTTGGATTCTGGAACTCCATTGCCAGCCTTATTTTAAGGAATAGAATTGTAATCATTATCCTCATTGGGATAGCGACTTTTCTACTTTCTACCCAATGGAAAAACATGCGTTTTTCTTACACCGAGGCGAATCTAATGCCAGACGATCACGAGGTAAATATTAATTACAATGATTTCCTTGATAAGTTTGGCGAGGAAGGTAATCTTATTCTCTTAGGTGTTCAGGATTCCGCTTTATTTACTCCTGAAAAATTCAAAGCCTGGAACGAACTAACAGATAGCCTTACTAAATTTCCAGAGGTAGACCAGATCATTTCTCCGGCTAGTCTTCAGGAATTAAAGAAGTTTGAAGATCCGAAGCGTTTTGAAATGGTTCCCGTTCTTCAAAATGATTCGCCAGACGCTTCCGAATTGAAGGAGTTTGAAAACAAGCTTTTTACAGCGCTACCATTCTACGAGAACCTTGTATACAGCTCACATTCTAACACGATACAATCTGCATTATATCTAAATAAGGAGCTGGTAAATACAAAGGCCAGAAAGATATTTGTACTGGAAGAACTTGATCCTTTAATTGAAGAATTTGAGGATACCTATGATATTGACGTAAGGGTTTCCGGAATGCCATATATCAGGACATTAAATGCCCAAAATATCGTAGATGAAATTGGGCTTTTTATTCTTGCCGCACTTCTAGTAACATCTCTTATTTTCTTTTTCTTTTTCAGATCTATCAGAGCAACCATCATCTCCATGGTCACAGTTTCTATTGGAGTAATGTGGGCATTTGGTTTTATTGGTCTTCTGCATTATGAGATCACTATTCTTACGGCATTGATACCGCCACTAATTATCGTAATAGGAATTCCTAACTGTATTTTCCTGATCAATAAATATCAGCAGGAAATTAAAAAACACGGGAATCAGGCGAAGTCTTTACAGCGTGTGATCACTAAAGTTGGTAATGCTACTTTAATGACGAATGTTACCACGGCTTCAGGATTTGCAACCTTTATCCTTACCGACAGTCAATTATTGAGGGAATTTGGTGTTGTAGCCTCTATAAACATTCTGGCGATATTCGTTTTAAGTCTATTGATCATCCCGGTAATTTATAGCTATTTAAATCCGCCAAAAGACAGGCATTTAAAACATCTCAACAAAAGATGGATCGGTGGCTTTGTGAACTGGATGGAAAACATGGTTCGTAACCACAGAATTGCGATCTACATATCTTCAATTGCTCTATTAGTCTTGAGCATTATAGGAATTTATACCATCAAAGTTTCAGGAAGTATTCTTGAAGATATGCCTCAAAACACTCAATTTTACAAGGATGTAAAATTCTTCGAAAGTGAATTTGACGGGGTTATGCCTTTGGAAATTCTAATCGACACCAAAAGACCGAAAGGAGTTTTGAAACTTTCCACTTTAAAAAGGATGGAAGAACTTGAGAATTTCATTCAGGAAATCCCGGAGCTTTCAAAACCTTTATCGGTTAACAGAATAGTAAAATATTCTAAGCAGGCTTATTACAACGGGAATCCAAAATATTACCAGTTACCTTCAAGTCAGGAACGAAATTTCATCATGCCTTACGCAAAAAGTCTTTCTTCAAACGAAGGGATCATGCAATCTTATGTAGATTCAACCGGGCAATACGCAAGGATTACGACTTTTATGAAAGACGTTGGAACTGAAAAAATGGAAGAGATCGAAAATGATCTTTTACCGCAGATCAAAAAAGTATTTCCTGAAGAACGTTATGATGTTTCAATAACCGGTAGAGCATTACTATTTCAGAAAGGAACCAATTACCTCGTAAAGAACCTGATCATTTCATTAGGCCTTGCCATTTTATTGATTGCAGGTTTAATGGCATGGATGTTCAGAAGTTTTAGAATGATACTTATCTCGTTAGTTCCCAACTTACTTCCACTGCTGGTAACAGCCGGAGTAATGGGCTTCCTTGGCGTACCAATAAAACCTTCAACAATATTAGTATTTAGTATCGCCTTCGGAATTTCGGTAGATGACACTATTCACTTCCTGGCGAAATACAGGCAGGAATTAAAAGCCAATAACTGGAAAATAAAGCGTTCAGTTTATGCTGCGCTGAAAGAAACCGGAGTGAGCATGTTCTATACGTCTATTGTACTTTTCTTCGGATTTTCGGTATTTATGATCAGTAGTTTTGGTGGAACGGTTGCGCTTGGAGGACTGGTTTCTGCTACCTTACTATTCGCAATGCTGGCTAACCTCCTTCTTTTACCATCTCTACTTCTATCTCTTGAAAGAAGTATAGCTAACAAAAAGACTTTAAAGGAGCCATCAATGAAGATCATTGAGACCGAAGAAGACGAGAATAATTATAAATCTGAGGAGCAAAAGAATTAAAATGTTAATAAAACAGCCTGCTTGCTAAGCTACAGGCGAAAAACTATCTTTGTTTATTCTAAATTTTAACTAAATGATACAAGCAAAAATCGCTGAAATACTGGAAAGCGATCAGTTTTTACAGGAATACCATATTCAAGGTTGGGTGCGCTCTTTCAGGAGCAATAGATTTATCGCACTTAATGATGGTTCAACCCTAAAAAACCTTCAGTGTGTTATCGATTTTGAAAATACTGATGAAGACCTCATAAAGAGAATTAATATTGGTGCAGCCATTTCTATAAAAGGTACTTTAAAAGAAAGCCAGGGAAGCGGACAGCGTGTAGAAATCGAAGTTACAGAGATCAAGATTCTTGGTGACGCTAATCCAGAAGAGGTAAAACTTACCATTCTTTCGCCTAAGAAACATAGTCTTGAGAAGTTGCGTGAACAGGCTCATTTAAGAGTTCGCACCAACACTTTTGGAGCGGTTATGAGAGTTAGAAGTAAACTGTCTTTTGCCGTTCACCAATATTTTCAGCAGAAGAATTTTTATTATGTAAATACTCCAATTATTACGGGTAGTGACGCCGAAGGTGCAGGAGAAATGTTCAGAGTTTCTGCATTAGATATGAAGAATCCACCAAAGAATGAAGATGGAAGCATCAATTACAAGGAAGATTTCTTCGGGAAAGAAACAAATCTTACCGTTTCCGGACAGCTGGAGGCAGAAACTTTTGCTTTAGGATTAGGCCAGGTTTATACTTTTGGACCAACATTTAGAGCTGAAAATTCTAATACTTCCCGTCACCTTGCAGAATTCTGGATGATCGAGCCAGAAGTAGCCTTCTGTGATCTTGACCAGAACATGGATCTTGCGGAAGATTTCATAAAATATGTGCTTAGGTATGTTATCGAGAACTGTAAAGAAGATCTTGAATTCCTTGCTGAAAGACAGGAAAGTGAAGATAAGCTTAAGCCAAAAGCAGAACGTAGCGAAATGAACCTTCTTGAGAAATTGAATTTTGTACTAGACAACAATTTCAAAAGAGTAAGCTATACAGAAGCTATTGAGATTCTTAAGAATTCTAAGCCAAACAAAAAGAAGAAATTCAATTATATTATTGAAGAATGGGGAGCAGATCTTCAAAGTGAACACGAAAGATACCTTGTTGAAAAACATTTTAAATCTCCGGTAATTTTATTTGATTATCCAGCCAAGATCAAGGCATTCTACATGAGATTGAACGAGGATGGCAAAACTGTTAGAGCAATGGATATCCTTTTCCCTGGTATCGGAGAGATCGTGGGAGGAAGTCAGCGTGAGGAGCGACTGGACGTTTTAAAAGAAAAAATGGCTGAGCTTGATATACCTGAAGAAGAATTATGGTGGTATCTTGACACTCGTAAGTTCGGAACCTGTGTACATAGTGGATTTGGATTAGGTTTTGAAAGACTGGTACAGTTCACCACAGGTATGGGAAATATTAGAGACGTAATTCCTTTCCCTCGTACGCCGCAAAACGCAGAATTTTAATTCTTTGAAAATACTTGAATCGCATATAGTTCCTGCAATCTCTGAAAAAATTAGGTTGCAGGAATATGCGGTTTCTATCTTCACATCTGTTACTACGCGTAGCGGTATCAAAAAAGCCATCAAAAAAAATCTTTTACTAATTAATGGCGAAATTGCACAAACAGGAGACTGGATCAAAGAAGATCAGAAAATCGATCTCTTGAAGGAGACCCATTCAGAAAAAAGGATCTTCAAGCTCAATTTTGAGGTTTTATTTGAAGATGAGTTTTTAGCTGTCGTTCATAAACCTCCAGGATTTCCAACCAGTGGAAATTATTTCAAAACCATTGAAAACGCCTTACCTCATAATTTATCCCGATCAAAAGAGATCGATGCGCTCACCAATCCATTACCCGCACATAGATTAGACAACCCTACTTCAGGTATATTGCTTTGTGCAAAAACAAGGAACAGTTTAATTCAACTTCAGGAAGCTTTTGCGCAAAAAGATATTCAGAAAACTTATTATGCGGTGGTCAATGGAAAAATTAAAAATAAGTTACAGTTTGATTCAGAAATTGAAGGAAAGAAAGCCTTGACAGAAGTAAATTCGATCAAAAAATTTAAAATTGATCAGCAAGATTATACGCTGGTAAAATTAAATCCGTTAACTGGAAGAACCCATCAATTGAGAATCCATTTAAGCGAAAATTACACTCCCATAGTTGGTGATCAGATTTACGGAAAAGATGAAAATAAATATTTTAAAGGGAAGAATTTATATCTGTTCGCGGGTGATATTTCTTTTGAGCATCCGGCCACAAAAGAGCAAATGAAATTCAATCTGCAACTGCCTAAAAAATTCAGGAACCTAGACTATTACAGGGCGCATTAACAAAATTTTACCACAAACATAAGATGTGCCAAAGTCGAGTTGGCCTCTATTTTCCTTATTTTTGTTAGACAAGCAAAAATTTATGCTAAAGCAACAATTAAATTTTAAATTATCTCAGAAGCTATCTCCGCAGCAGATCCAGCTCATGAAACTTATTCAACTGCCTACACAAGCATTTGAACAAAGGATCAAGGAAGAACTGGAAGAAAATCCTGCATTGGAAGATGGGAAGGAAGAGCGAATAGATGAGTATGATGATCTGGGAAATGAAAATTCTGAAGACGATTACGATAACGAAACAATAGAAACTGAGATTGATGTTGATGAATATCTCAGTGATGACGAAATCCCAAGTTATAGATTAAATGCAAATAATTACAGCCCGGATGATGATGACAAGCAAGTACCATATGCTGCCGGAACTTCATTTACTCAGCATTTAAAAACACAATTAAGCACTTTCAGATTTGAGGAAATTGAACAGGAGATCGCAGAATTTCTTGTTGGTAGTGTTGATGAAAGTGGATATATAAGAAGAAGCGTCCAGGATATTGTGGATGATCTTGCATTTACACAGAACGTTTATACAGACGAAGAAACAGTAGAAAAGGTTCTGATGAAAGTTCAGAAATTAGATCCGGCAGGAGTTGGTGCAAGAAGCCTGGAAGAATGTCTTTTAATCCAGTTGAATAGAAAAGAACCTACAAAACAGGTGGAACTGGCAACTGACATCATGGAAAGGTCTTTTGATCATTTCAGTAAAAAGCATTACAAAAAATTATTATCGCGTCATGATATTTCTGAAGATGAACTTCGCGATGCTATCGAGGTTATTGAGCATCTAAACCCAAAACCGGGTGGTGCTTATTCCGGAAATACAAGAATGGTTGAACACGTGATCCCAGATTTTACGATCAAGATAGAGGATGGTGAACTACAACTTACTCTTAACGGAAGAAACGCACCCGAAATGCATATTTCCAGGGATTATAATAATATGCTGAAAGGCTATAAAGAATCTAAGGAGAAAACAAAAGCGCAAAAAGATGCGGTAATGTTCATCAAGCAGAAACTTGATGCTGCCAAATGGTTTATCGAAGCGATTAAGCAGCGTCAGCAGACTTTAATGGTTACGATGAGTTCTATTATGAATTACCAGAAAGAATACTTCCTAACTGGTGATGAGCGTAATTTGAGACCTATGATCCTGAAGGATATTGCTGATGAGATCGAGATGGATGTTTCTACAGTTTCCAGGGTTGCAAATTCTAAATATGTAGACACTCCTTATGGAACTAAACTGATCAAGGAATTTTTCTCTGAATCTATGACGAATGATCAAGGTGAGGAAGTTTCTACAAGAGAGATCAAGAAGATCCTGGAAATGTCTATTGACGAAGAGAATAAGCGTAAACCTCTTACCGATGAAAAACTTGCGAAAGTATTAAAGGATAAAGGTTACCCGATTGCCCGTAGAACCGTGGCAAAATACAGAGAACAGTTAGACATTCCAGTTGCGAGATTGCGTAAAGAAATTTAATGAAATTAATACTTAAGCTTGCCTCTTATCTATTTCACCCTCTCTGGATGCCATTCCTGGGAAGTCTTTTTTATTTCCTGTTAATTCCCAGATATTTTCCTGAAGAGATCGTAAAGGCAAAGCTTATGGCTATTGCAATAATCACCATTTTTATTCCGATAGTTTTTTATTTTCTACTGAAGAATTTAGGAAAAGCCAGTAATATTTTTCTAAGTGAAGTCAAAGAGAGAAGATGGCCATTATTTTTCTTCAGCCTGTTGTGCTTTATGGTACTTCACCAGATCCTGAATATTTATAATTATCCGGGACTCCACTATTATTTTATCGGAATATTGGTTTCGGCCCTTATCAGCTATATTTTCACATGGCTGAATGTTAAGGCTAGTTTGCATATGGTTGGAATGTCAGGATTACTGATGTTCGTTGTAGGCTTTTGTATCTACTTTCATCTGTATTTCATTTACACCATTAGCTTCCTTATTATTGCTACGGGGCTAACTGCATCATCAAGGTTATACAATAAAGCTCATTCTTCCGGAGAGCTGATAATTGGTTTTCTTGTTGGAGCAATTCCTCAGATCTTGGTGTTCAGTCTTTGGATCAAAGAATATAGAATGTCAGACCTATTTTCAGTGTAGACAGATCAATTTTCTCACCATCTAGCTCAGCATCTTTAAAGAATGGATTTAAAGCATAGTAAAACTGAAAATTGAAAGTATTGTAGCCAAAGGTAAAAGTTGCTCCTAAACGAAACCTATTCAGCTCAGGCAAGTCATTTACGATTACTTCCTGCGCAGGATCTTTATAGCGACTTCTGAAGTTATACATATAGCCTAGTCGCACTCCGGAGTAAATACGCCAGAATTTATAGGTTTCCGGAGTAGAAGTTCTCCACCTAAATTCAATAGGAGCCTCAATTAATTGAGTAGTGAATCTATTTCTGGAATAATCTTCATTATTCTCAAGACTCATAAAATTAGTTGAGCCGTCTTCATTTTTCCCGATAAAAAGGTTTTGACCATAGGTATTAATAGACCAACCCACACCAATTCCTAATGCTATATTTCGTCTTTCATTTAGCGGAAGGTCTCTTATTACTCCTATATTCAAACCGCCCGAAAAACTTTCCTGATCTATGGCTGATGGCCTGTTAGTAACCAGGTTAAAATGAAAGCCTGCATAAAATTGGTCTTCTCTATATAAACTATCTATAGAGAATGGCAGAGTATCAGGTATTTTATTGCGCTCTTCATCTTGCGCCCGAAGGAATAACGGGCTGATTAGCACAAACAGGGCCAGTAATTTTTGAAGTTTCATTTATAACTCAGATCTAAAGTTTAAATATAAAAAAACATCCTGTCTGGATTACCCAAACAGGATGCTTTATATAATTAAATCGAAAAGATTATTCTACGTTCTGCTGAGCATCACCCACTACAGTTGTGTAGTTGATCTTTAATGCTTCGGCTTTACGCAATTCTTGTTTGATATCTGAAACAAGACCCATATTAGTCTCTTCATCTACTTTTAATGCAGTAGTTAAGTAAGGGATTAATTCTTCCCTTTTAGACTCTCTTTCAGAATAGATAAATTGCTGTACTTCTTCAACACTCGCAAATTTATCATTTAACTGAATACGGGCTTCTGTTCCATATTTAGCCTGGTATCTTTTGCTCGGTTTCCCGGCGTAGATATACATGATCAAATCTTTCTTGTCAAGCTTTTCAACCTGATCTGCGAACGGTAATTTGTTTTCAATCATTAAAGTATTGTCACGCATTACAGTTGCAACCATAAAGAAAAATAAGAGCATGAAAACGATATCAGGTAAAGATGCCGTACTAATAGCGGGCAATTCTCCAGACTTTTTCTTTTTAAATTTAGACATAATTAAAGTCGTTTTCGTTTGTTAAAAGCTCTAGCTTTTTGGTTCGGCTTCAGATAATTTCTGAGGAATCATATCCTGAATTACATCGATCTTCTCTTTTAAGGCTTCTTTATCGCCATTAAAACTAGGATCATTATAATTCTTCTCCATCTGAACGAAAGTCATACCATACGTTCTCTGAGCTTCACGATCTCTAAGCTGGTTGTATGCAGCCACAAGTTCGTTTTGTACAGCGATATATGTTCCGTACTCCGTTCCTCTGTTGTTCATCAATGAGATAATGGCCTTCTGAGGATTCACAGATGATGCAGGATCTTTAGCACCTTGACAGAAGCTACAAGCTTCATCTCCAGTACCCGCACCGTTATCTAAGAACTCAACAGCTGCTTCCTGAAGTTCAGAAAGCTCCATCTCTTCCTCTTCTACCAATAGTTGGTTATTACTGTTAACCTCTACTGTAAAAATATTACGTTGTTTAATAATCGGAGGCTCAACGTCTTCAGGTTGCCATTGCGGCAATTTCCTACTTATCCCGCTATCTGTTTCAATGGTAGTAGTTACCAGGAAAAAGATAAGAAGTAAGAAGGCAATGTCCGCCATAGAACCCGCGTTGACTTCCGGTGCTGATCTCTTTGCCATATTATTTAGCCAATTTTTTAATTCCAGAGAATACCATCGCAGCGATAGCTATTCCGGCAAGGATGTAGAAGGTGATTAAACCTGCTCCAACCCAATGATCACCAGATGCTGAAAGCATAGTACCGTCCTTAAGTTCTTTTGCTGTACCGTCACTTAACACGTAAGCAACGACTACGATCACTAAAAATGATCCTATAGCAATAATAGTGTTCTTAATATTACCTCTGAATAAACCTACGATCACAAATATTCCAACTAGCACGATAACGGCTAATAGAACCAAGTAAGCAATCCACATGTAAGGGTCTAAATGACTACCCTGAAGGTCTGCCGAGGCTTTAATGGCATCGTCACCGGTAGCGATAATCCTTCCCAGAAGGATCATCCCTATCACACCAATAACAAGTGCCAGATATTTTAATATTTTATGTAAGGTCATAATTTACTTTGTCTTAGATTCTTTTTTTATTCTTGTAAGCTACTAACATATCGATAAGAAGGATAGAAGCATCTTCCATATCGTTAACGATACTGTCTATCTTAGCAATGATATAGTTGTAGAAAATCTGAAGAATAATCGCAACGATCAAACCAAATACTGTAGTAAGAAGTGCTACTTTAATACCTCCTGCCACAAGTGATGGCTGCATATCTCCTGCTGCTTCAATACGGTCAAAAGCCTGAATCATCCCGATTACAGTACCCATAAACCCAAGCATAGGAGCTAATGCGATAAATAAAGAAACCCAAGATACGTTCTTCTCAAGTTGTCCCATTTGAACACCTCCGTAAGCAACAACCGCTTTTTCAGCAGCTTCGATGCTTTCGTCAGCTCTATCAAGTCCTTGATAGTAGATAGAAGCAACAGGACCTTTTGTATTTCTACAAACTTCTTTAGCTGCTTCAATACCACCACTATTAAGTGCATCCTCAACATTCTGAGCAAGCTTTCTAGTGTTAGTAGTTGAAAGATTTAAAAAGATAATTCTCTCAATGGCGATTGCCAGTCCAAGAATTAAACACAATAGAACGATCCCCATAAAGGCAGGACCACCTTCGATGAAACGTTTTTTAAGCTCCTGGTGAAAACCAAGTTCTTCTTCTTCCAATTCATCACCGGCTGCTGCTTCCTCGTCATCCTGTACAAAGGTCACAATCGTTCCTGGCAAAGTATTAGCGCTGTTAGCCGCCTGTAGATTGTAGGTTCCAAGAACCGTAATCGCGGCGATTACCAAAATAGAAAATAATCTTTTCATTACTGTTTGTCTTAATTTAATTAGTTAAAGGGTTAAAGATATAAATTATTTTTAATAAAACACTTAGCAGAGAGGAAGGGATTCGAACCCTCGATACGCTTGTGACGTATACACACTTTCCAGGCGTGCGCCTTCGACCACTCGGCCACCTCTCTGTTTCTTGTTTCGGGGCGGCAAATAACAAAAAAAAACCGTTCCCGTCAAGTATGACACCGTTAATTTTAGGACATTTCGCCCCTTAATGAAGTTTCAAAAATAGTCTTGAATACTTTAGGAGACAAATCCTTTCCTAATAAGTACATTAATTTTGAGACCGCAGCCTCTGTAGTGATATCCTTTCCAGAGACCACTCCTATTCGTTTTAATCCCACGCTAGTTTCGTATTGACCCATCGTGACACTCCCTGCCACACACTGAGTTACGTTTACAACGCTTAATCCATTTTTGATCTTTTCTTTTAAGATATTCAGAAACCACGGAGCATTTGGCGCATTACCACTTCCAAAAGTTTCTATTACAACTCCCTTCAAATTTGGCTTGGATAATATATACTCTACCGTGCTTTCACTTATTCCAGGAAAAATCTTTAAAACCAGCACTTCATTATTAAAACCGGTATGCAATTTCGTTTTTTGCTTGCGGTTTGGTTTCCACAAAGCTTTGTAGTTTACTGATAGATATACACCAGATTCTGCCAGGGCCGGATGATTCATGGATGAAAATGCCTGGAAATGTTCGGCATTTATCTTCGTTGTTCTATTGGCACGGTATAATTTATATTCAAAATATAATCCAACTTCCGAGATCACCGGCTTTCCATTTTTCTGTAAACCTGCGATCTGAATACTTGTAATCAAATTCTCCTTAGCATCTGTTCTAAGATCTCCAATAGGTAATTGTGAACCTGTAAAAATGATTGGCTTGGTTAAGTTTTCAAACATAAAACTTAAGGCAGAAGCGGTATAAGACATGGTATCACTACCATGAAGCACTACAAATCCATCATATAAATCATAATGATCATTGATAGTCCCTGCGATTAATTCCCAGTAAGCCGGGTTCATATTGGAAGAATCTATAGGATCATCAAAACTTAAAGTTTCGATATCATGCTCCAGGATCTTCAGCTCAGGAATGTTTTGTAAAAGCTCATCAAAATTGAAAGCTTTCAAAGCCCCAGAATCGTAATCTTTGATCATACCAATGGTACCACCGGTATAAATAAGTAGTATTCTAGACCTATTCTTCATTCAAAGACATTTTATTGATCACCGGGTTTGCATACATCAATAAATAACTGTTCAGGGCAAGTGGATTCTTCACATCTACCCTTCTGCTTATTCGTCTATCAAACTGTCTTTTCTCCTTTTCGGTATATTCATCTACAAATCTCTCCTCGTTCTTGAGAAGATCGTAAGCGATGTAATTTGATGGCCATAACTTATAATTCCTGTAAATGGCTTTATCTATTAAAGAGGCAACCTCTTTTAGCTGATCATTAATAGAAAGTTCTTTCTTTCTGATCTCTTCAAAATCATCTTCTGTAATTACTTTTCCAGCATTTATCTGTATACGTCCCTTTTGCCCCATCGCTCCCTGCATGATACTATTGAAATCTTCATTGGCCGACTTCTTATATTCCTCCTTCATTCTTTTAGCCAGAACTTCAGGCATCTTAAGCATATCTGTAGGATCAAATTCATAAGACATTGCTATTGGAACGATCTTCATCTTGGCGAAATAATCTAGAACATCAAGATCTCCTTTGGCCATTCCTACCATTTTCAGAACTCCCTGTTGTGTAAAATCGTTACCATCCTTAGTTCTTCCTTCACGTTGAGCCATCCAAACGGAACGGTCCTCCTCAAATAGCAATTGCCTGATGTATTCTGAAAGTCTCATTGAACTTTTCAGCATTTCACGCGGACTCTGATTTCTCTGCACAAGGAAATTCCTGTTCAACTTAGATAAAGCCATTAAGAAGGGCTTTTGAACCAGGTTATCTCCAATTGCCGAAGCAGTCATGGTTAGATCGTGATCGTGCAGCGTGTAATTGATAAGCGAAGTATCCAGAATAATATCGCGGTGATTGGATATATAAAAGTAAGTTTCTGAAGATTCCAGATCATCGAATCCGCCATCTGTCAAACCTTCACTAGTTTTCTCCAAAACCTTCTCAACGGTGAGATAGATCACCTTGCTTTGAAAGTCTGAAATGGAATGGCATTCCTTTAAAATCGCCTCTATATCTCCAGATTTCAACTCCGGAAAAGTAAATTGTAGTAAGGCTTTTACCATAGGATGCTTCATATATTCCTGCAAAGCAGGATTCACTTCCTCATCCTTGTAAAATCTTATATCGTCAAAATTCTGCACCTATATCTAAAATTAATTCAACAAATGAACAAAATTTCTGTTTAACAGCTTTAAATTCCGAAAACTTCCTTCGAGTTTTTTGTGGTTATCTCGGCGATCTTTTCTAGTGGAAGATCATATATTTCCGCAAGCTTCTCTGCAACCTTTAGAATATAGACAGGATCGTTTCGTTTTCCTCGGAAAGGCGTTGGAGCAAGATATGGTGAATCTGTCTCCAGTACGATTTCATCAATTGATATTTGATTCAGGAATTTATCTATCCCACCATTCTTAAAGGTAACAACCCCTCCAATACCTAATTTCATATTATAAGACAGTGCTTTCAAGGCCTGTTCATGAGTTCCGGTAAAACAGTGAAAAATGCCAAATAACTTATCATCCTTCTCAGATTCAAGAACTTCAAAAATTTCATCAAAAGCTTCACGACAATGAATCACGATGGGAAGATTCTTCTTTTTGGCCAGCTGGATCTGTCTTTTAAACGCATCTTTCTGAATTTGCAGTGTAGATTTATCCCAGTATAGATCTATCCCGATCTCACCTACAGCATAAAAATCTCTTTTTTCAAATTCGTCTTCAATATGTTTTAATTCCTCTTCATAATTCTCTTTTACATGAGTAGGATGAAGCCCCATCATTAAAAAGACATTTTCAGGATAGGCTTTTTCAAGCTCATACATGTTTTGGGTCGTTTCAGAATCTATGGCGGGAATAAAGAAACGTTCGATATTATTATCTATCGCACGTTGAATTGCTTCCTTTCGATCTTCATCAAAAGAGTCACTATATAAATGAGTATGTGTATCTGTAATTATCATGCTGCAAAAGTAATGGAAGAATGCAGAACGATAAAAATGAATTAACTAAATATCAAATGCCTGCCGATTGGTTTTAAACCGGGAACAAAAATTCAATTAGCAAAAATTGAAATATTAGCTTTTGGTAGCTGTAATAGTCCCCCCACTAATAGACGTGGAATAGATTTTTAGATCTCTAGTATTTCCTGAGGCGTTTTGCGGACCGCGAATGGTGTCACCATCATTTTCATACCTCGCAAAGTGTAATTGACATTCTATATATCCCTGATCTTCTACCCAAATCAATTGGCCTCCCTGATGCGGACAAACGGCCTCTGTAGCAACAAAGTCTGAATTAGAATTTCCGAAACCGATCCTGAAAAAGAGCACACCTTCTTTGGTGATTTGATCTCCTACTGAAGCAAGGCTGGAAAGTTCTACGGAAACGGTACTTGAACTACCGCCTCCACCATTTCCACCAACCGGTGGCGTTACCATTCCTCCGCCACCATCATCACCCGTACTACATGCAGTTAAGGCACAGGCTCCGGAACAGGCCAATAGTACTCCTTTAACTAAGAATTCACCTCTTTTCATAATCGTAAAATTTAGTTTGACACGTATTAAATATATCTCAAGAAATTAACATATTTAAAATAGTTACGTAAATATTACGAGCAAAGTTTTAAGGAAATGAGGTTTTTATTTAATTAAGCTGATTGTTTTTCAAAATCTGATCGGCAAGATAACTAGCATCCTTTTTTATACCACCAAGTGTGGCTGAACCTCGAGTGTGTAACCACGGAAGACCTATAAAGTATAAACCTTCAATATTACTTACTCCTCTATAATGTTTTGGATAACCGTCTTTCGCAAGCTCGAGACCTTCTATCCAGCTGAAATTTGGGCGGTAACCGGTAGCCCAGATAATATTTCGGATATCTGAGATCTTTTTATTTTCCGTAAAAATAAGTTCGCCTTCGGCATTTTTAGTTTTTCCAACCGCCTCTACATTCTGTCTTTCTAGAATCTCTTTCACATCAGTACCAATTACTGGCTGCCTGGATTTGGAAATTTTTCTACCTAACCAGGTATCCCGACTAAAACTTAGAAAACCAGATTTAGTGAACCACCACCATAAAGTTTTACCAAGTATCTCCTGCGGAAGAACTTTTACATCTGTGGTTCCTGAAAAATAAACTCCGCGTTCATCCTGAGAAACCTCATCCAGAATCTGAAAGCCGCTATCTCCAGCTCCAACCACCATTGCTTTTCCCGGCTGTAATTGGCCTGGATTTTTGTAATAGTTGCTATGGATCTGAAAGATCTCCTCATCGATCTTCTTTGAAAAAGGCGGAGTATATGGTATATGGAAAGGTCCGGTTGCAATCACCACATTTCTAGCCTTCAATTCGCCTTCTGAACTTTGGATGACAAAATGATCATCGTGATGTGAAATATTCTGAACCAACGTATTCAATTGAACCGGAATCTGAAATTCATCAACATAATTCTTGAAATATTTGGCAACTTCAGTCTTTGAAGGATAGTGACCTTTCTCGGCAGGAAATTGCATTCCCGGCATATTATTAAATTCAGAAGGAGTAAATAAAGTAAGTGAATCCCATCGGTTTAGCCAGGATGCACCAATTTCTGATTCCTTATCTACAACCAGAAAATCTTTTCTCTGCTCTTTTAGATAATAAGCCATGGCCAATCCGGCCTGTGCAGCTCCAACAACTATAAAATCCAACATTCCTTTACTTTTTTGCAAAAGTAAGGTTTTTAAAGCTTTCTGAAAATCAGCCTCATTTTAGAAGATAATATCCTTATAGCTCCAGAATTGATATAAGAAAAGGATCAAAAATGCGAAGGTAACCACAAATTCCATAAAGCTTGATGCCAGCAGACCTAGAAAAGATCCGAAAGCCGCTTTTCCAGCAACTTTCGAAGTACTCTTATTCAGAATTTCACCTATAAAGGCACCAATGAAAGGACATATAAGGATAGCAAAAGGAAAAGGCGCAAATATACCGATGATCAAACCTATGGTGGCACCAATCATACCTTTACGACTACCACCGAACTTTTTTGTTCCCATGGCCGGGATTATAAGATTCAACACATAAAAAAGGATAGCAACCGCCAGGGTAATACCTAAAAACAAATAATTGATACCTACACCGGGAATCAGATAAAATATCAATAAACCTATCCAGCTTAAAGGAACACCCGGTAAAACCGGAAGAAAACTTCCCAGTATTCCCAATATCATAAATAAGCCTGCTACTACTAGTAATAATATCTCCATCTCATATCTTTAAAAAACGAAGATAATCAACTTAATTTCAATTTTTAACTAAAATATTAGTTTAAACTAAAAACTTAGTTTATATTAGCAAAAACAAATTCACTTACAATGAAGCAATTAACCAAAGCTGAAGAAGAGATTATGCAAATTCTCTGGGATCTAAAAGAGGCGAATGTTGCCAGCATTATTAAAAAAATGCCTGAACCGAAGCCTGCATACAATACTGTCTCCACGATTGTAAGAATTCTTGAAAACAAGGAATTTGTAGACCATCGCCAGAAAGGTAAAGGATACATCTACTTTCCGGTAGTGGAAAAAGAAACTTATAGCACCCAGAGTATGAATCAGTTAGTGAATAACTATTTCAACGGCTCATTTAAAAGCATGCTATCGTTCTTTATGAAAAAGAATGATATGAGCACAAAAGAGCTGGAGGCTATCTTAAAGGAAATTGGTAAAAAAGACGCGTAATGGCACATTATATATTACAGATCATATTTTTCCAGCTATTCTTTTTACTGGTATATGAGTTCTTCCTGAAGAAAGAGACTTTTTTCAACTATAACCGTTTGTATTTACTGGTAACACCCATACTGGCATTTCTTATCCCTTGGTTAAGACTGGAATTCCTGGTAGAAGCAGTCCCGGAAACTGCACGAATAATAATCCCGCAAATGATAGGGAATCAAACGGGAATTTATACCGAAACCCTTCCTACTGTAACAGTTTATGGCGAAAGCGGATTGCAACTGAACTGGTGGCTCATCACCTACCTAACCGGATTTTCATTTGCCTTAATACTGTTCATCAAAAAATACAGAAACCTAAATAAGCTTTTTAGTTTCAAACAGGTTTCAAAGGAAGAGAACTTCAGGATCATTGAAGTTCCAGATTCTGATGCTGCTTACACCTTTTTCAATACGGTGTTTTTGGGAGATCAATTATCGCAGGCTGAAAAGCAACATATTCTTTCCCACGAACTGGTTCATGTAAAGCAAAAACATAGTCTCGATCTGGTATTCTTTGAAATTTTAAAAATCGTATTCTGGTTTAATCCTCTCATCTACATCTATCAAAACAGGATTGCAGGACTGCATGAATTTATTGCAGATGACGAGGTCGTAAAGACCACCGAAAGAAAAACATATTATGAGCAATTACTGAACACGGCTTTCAGCACTCAGAATATTTCATTTATCAATCAATTTTTTAATCATTCATTAATCAAAAAACGAATTATTATGTTACAGAAAAACAAATCATCAAAACTTTCTAAATTCAAATTTTTAATGGTAATCCCATTAATGTTGGCCATGCTTACTTATGTTGCATGTTCAGATGATGAAACTCAGGAAGAAACAGAATCCTCATTATCTCAATACAGCTATACGCTGGATAAGACTCAAGGCATGACTGCTGATAAGCAAAGGATACATGATAAATTCGAAGAGTTCCTTTTTAATCATCCGGATTATGTGGCTTGGGCTTCTATAGACTACGTTGCGGAAGAAGTAAAATATTCCGTTCATAGCGTTTCTGAAGATGTTCCAGAATCATATGATAAAATGATTGTTTCAAAAAAAGATGGAAGTGAGTACACTATGTTTATGAATTTGAGATCTAAAGGTTCAAATTCTGCTGGTGCTCCACCTCCACCACCAGCGCCAGGTTCTGCAGAAGATCTTTACATCCGTAAACACAATAACAGCATGTATGATGGCAAGCTTGACGTACCCTTCGCTGTGATAGATAAAGCTCCAGCTTTTGAAGGTTGTGACAAATGGGTTGATGATCCAAGAAGAAACTGCACCAGCAGTGAAATTTCTAAATTTGTAAATGAAAACTTCAATACAGATTTAGGAAAAGAACTGGGCCTAACTGGTATTAACAGAGTTATTGTTCAATTCAAAATAAACACTTCTGGTCAAATTGTAGAGGTAAAAGCAAGAGCTCCTCACCCGGCGCTTGAAGAAGAAGCTAAAAGAGTGATTTCAAGTATGCCAGACATGATTCCTGGAGAACAGAATGGGCAGCCGGTTAATGTGATGTATTCATTACCAATCGCCTTTCAAGTAACCGAATAAATTTAAATACTTAATTATGAAAACATTTATCAAATATTACGCTTTAGCGATCACCCTAATTCTTACTTCGTTTCAGGGAATAAGTCAGGAGAAAGATTCTAAAAGTGAATTGGACACCTATCCATTTGCGGTAGCAGATCAGGTTCCAGCTTTCCCAGGATGTGAACAACTAAGCGGTAAAGCCATGAAGGATTGCACAGTAGAAAAGATCACGAATCATGTGAATAAGAATTTCAATACAGCGCTGGGTAAACAATTAAAAATTGAAGGTACCACTCGCATTGTCGTTCAGTTCAAAATAGATAAGGACGGCAGCATTACTGAAGTTCGTTCTCGCTCCCTGGCAGACAAGGCCAATGTAAGAGAAACTCTTCAGACTGAAGCTAACCGAGTGGTAAGCAGTCTTCCTAAAATGCAACCTGGACAAAAAGATGGTAAAGACATTGCTATAATGTATTCATTGCCTATAGCTTTTGCGGTTCCAGAAGAAGACAAGAAAGAGAATAAGAAAGGATAAATCAATAAAACCTTAATTTGTGAAAATTAGATTTTTAATAATTCTAGTTTTAGGTTGTTCGCTGACGGTTTCTTCCCAGGAAGAAACTATAAAGGCTGCGGACAGCCTTTTTTCTTTTGGAAAACGATCTGAAGCTATAGAATTACTCGAAAAAACTGAACCAAAATCGGAAAAAGTATTTTTAAAGCTTGCGAAACTTCAGCAAGCAAATTCTCAGAATGAAGACGCTTTGATGAATTACAAAAAAGTATTTGAAAAAAATCCCGATCGAATTCTGACTACTATTGACTATGGTGAATTGCTTTTAGAAACCGGGAAAGCAGTTGAGGCAGATAGCCTATTCAGCAATCTAAGCGAAAAGTACCCCGATAATCCTGGATTTTTATACCGAATTGGTTTAGCAAAAGAAAAGAAAAAAGATTCTGTTGCGATAAAGTATTTTTATAAAACGCTTAGTAAAGAAATTACTCATCAGGGAGCTTTATACAAAGTCGCAAAAAACCATTTACAGAACGGTAAATCGTACAACGCCATAACTTATTGCAATGAAGGTTTAGCGGTCCGCCCAAATAATGTTTCATTACTATCCATTTTAGGACAGTCTTATTCCAGGTCATTGCAATTTGAAAAATCCATTGAGCCATATGAGAAACTAATAGAACTTGGCGAAAGTTCTGAATTTATACTTGAAAAACTGGCGAAATCTTACCGCGTTACCGGGCAGGATGATAAGGCTATTGAAACCTACGAAAAAATGCTGGAGATCAATGAATACAATTCAGGTGTTCATAGCAATCTTGGGGCTCTTTATTTTCAAAAGAATGAAATGGAAAAAGCACAAGATCATTTCTCCAAGGCTTTAATGATAAAGGATCAACCGGTAGACAGAGAATACTTAAACTTAGGATTAATTCAGAAAGACAAAGAGAAATTTAAAGAGGCATTGCAGTTTTTTGAAAATGCCATAAAGGAAAATCCTGAGAATGAAAGAGCTATTCTTGAACGCGCTATTGCTGCAGATGCCTATTTTGAGGATAAAGAAGCCGTTTTAAATTTATACGAGTCATATTTAGAGAAGTTTGGAGAGAATGGCAGAAACGATATGCTTTCGGTTGCGCGCTACCGTGTAAGCGAATTAAAAAGTGAAATCCACCAGGCGAAATAAAGTCTTTCCCACTTATAGCATGAGCTTCTGAATGTTGAAAATCAGGTTGAAATATTTTAATTCGCGCAATTTTTCCTAACCTGCTATATTTCACTATTTTTGGAGTCCGAAAGCGGATTGCCAATGAAAAAAGTTTTACTATTCGTATTTACTTTAATACTAACCTCCTGCAATTTTGAGACGAAAAAGATCTCTTCTGAAGAGGTTTTAGAACAGGAATCGCGGTCTCTAAACTGGAAAGAAGTAGATGAATATCCGGCTTTTGAAAACTGCCAGGACAAGACAGGGCTTGCAGCGGCTAAAAACTGTTTTGAAAGACAGGTCGCTACTACTATTTATTCTTTTCTGGCGAGTCAGCAACCGGTAGTCACTGAAAGTATTAATGACACTCTTTATCTTTATTTAGAGATCACAAAAGAAGGAAAACCTCAGATCGATTCGGTGAAAATAGACACTACAGTTACGAACCAATTACCGGAAATCGAACAATGGCTAAGACAAAGTATAGATTCTCTACCAAAGATCTATCCGGCTAGTAAAAGAGGGATTCCGGTTTCGACAGTCTTTAAAATGCCGGTAGTAGTAAAGGCGGAATAATAAAATTTGATCAGCCCTCAAATTTACTACCTATCACAGCATTCCATTTTCTAACTTTCCATTCTTTGATTAGTCCATTTTTCAGATAAGGATCATTTTCTGCGAAAGCTTTTGCTGCTTTATCTGTTTCTCCTCTAAAGATTAGAATAGCCTCATCTGCTGGATCATCCATAGCACCACCCAGAATAAGTTCTCCTATTTCAGTAGCTCTTTTCGCCATTTCAAGATGTTCTGACCTGTATTGGCCACGATCTTTTAAATAATTTTCTGCCAGTTTGTAAATAAGCATATAGTAATTCATAGTATAATTTATTAAGTCTTAAACTTTCTCCCTTTCCATTCGTAACCTTTCAAAAGAGACAGAATTGCCACGTAAACACTAAAAAATGGATACATAATACTGCTCCATAAATAATAACGCATAAGATTTTCTCTATTCATAAATTTTGCCGCTCGGTAGATCAAAATAAAATCTGCATTGAATTTTATAAGAAATACAATCAACAGGAACTGAGAAGGAATTATCCTAAAAAGAGCGAGTCCGGTGAAAACGATCAGGCAAAGATTCATCATAAAAACGATCACTCCCGTAAATTTTGCAAAATTGCTTTTATAGGAAGATGTCTTTGCCGCCCAGCGAGTCCGCTGATTGATCAATTCTTTTAAGCTGTCTTGATAATTGGTAAATACAGCCGCCTTTTCAGATTTAATAAAGGACACCTCGAATCCTTTTTTTCTTAATTCCTGCAATAGAAAAACATCATCTCCACTGGCAACTTCACTGTTTCTCTCAAAACCAGACTCTTCGATAAAAACTTTCTTCTCGTAACACATATTTGCCGCATTACACATAAAAGCTTTTTCAAGCCCAAAGGCTCCTATTGTAGAAGCCTGTAAACTCATAAAATCCATTTCCTCAAAATTCTGAAAATAAGCTTTCTTATTTCCTTGATCCTGAATAAAACCAACCGGTCCCGCTATCAGTTTAGCCTGAGTTTGTTCGATACATTCATCGAAAAACTGCAGCCATTTCGCCGGGACCACGCAATCTGCATCGGTGGTTGCGATGTAATCGAATTGAGATTTTTCAATAGCTGTTTGAATTGCGTCTTTTTTTGGTGAATTAGATCTTCTATCGTTTTCAAGAATAATGATTTTAAATTCAGGAAAATCCATTTTAAAATTTTCAGCAAGAAATTTCGAATCATCCTCAGATTCGTCGTTAACAAGTAAAATTTCGAATTTACTGGTAGGATAATTCAGGTGCGATAGCGATTTAAAAAGTGCAGATAGATTTTTTTCTTCGTTTCTGAAGGGTATGATGATCGAAAATGTATTGTTAGAAGTTCTTCCTTTAAGCCCAAATTCTGGAACTCTTTTAAATCCAAAAATAAACGCGATGATAAGGCCCATATAAGCAGCTGTGGTAAGACCCAGGAAAATGAGCAAAAGCATAACCGATAAGTTTGATGCTGCCAAGACAGAATTGTTTAGCTTTGTGAAAGTCCCAAATTAGGTAATTTTTGTGAGCAAATCTTCGGAAAAGTCAGTTTTGAAAAGCGAAAGGATCATACTTGGTATCGATCCGGGAACCACCATTATGGGTTTTGGGCTCATCAAAGTGGAAAATAAAAAGATGAGTTTTGTCCAGATGAATGAGCTCCAGCTAACGAAATATAAAGACCATTATAAAAAGTTGAAATTGATCTTTGAAAGAACCATTGAACTAATTGATAATTATCATCCAGATGAGATCGCAATTGAAGCTCCTTTCTTCGGAAAAAATGTTCAGTCCATGCTTAAACTTGGCCGTGCCCAGGGAGTGGCGATGGCTGCCGGACTTTCCAGAGAGATCCCAATCACGGAATATTTACCGAAAAAAATTAAAATGGCGATCACGGGAAACGGAAATGCCAGTAAGGAACAGGTGGCAAAAATGTTGCAGAGTCAGTTGAAGATTGGTGAGCTGCCTAAAAACCTGGATGCAACAGACGGACTTGCCGCCGCGGTTTGTCATTTCTACAATTCTGGAAAAACCGATCTTGGCAAAAGTTACACTGGCTGGGATGCGTTTATCAAACAAAACCCGAAAAGGATCAAATAACAATTACCAATAAACAATTATCAATGGCTGAATTTGAGAAAAAGAATGTTCTTGCCGACAAATCATATCAGTTTGCATTGAAAATTGTTTTTCTCTGTAAAAAATTAGATAGCCGAAAAGAATATATTTTATCCAGACAATTACTAAAATGTGGCACTTCAATAGGGGCTAATGTATCCGAGGCAAACGGAGCTATTTCAAATGCCGATTTCTCTTCAAAAATATCTATAGCGTACAAGGAAAGTCTTGAAACTAAATATTGGCTTAAATTATTAAAAGATTCAAAATCGTTAGATGAAAGCCAATTTCTAGAATTATTTGAGCAAGCAGATGAATTATCAAAAATTCTATATTCGATTCTAAAATCAACCAGAATCAACAAACCCGATAATTGATTATTGTTAACTGATCATTGTATGAGCGGTATATATATTCACATTCCTTTTTGCAAGCAAGCTTGCCATTATTGTGATTTTCATTTCTCTACCTCTACCAAAAAGAAATCACAGTTAGTTGAGATGCTTTGCAAGGAATTGGTTTTGAGAAAACATGAATTGGAAGAAACTATTCAGACCATTTATTTTGGCGGAGGTACCCCATCTCTACTAAATGCTCAGGAGCTTGATCTCATTTTTAAAACGATTTTCGAAAATTTTGAAGTTTCAAAAAATGCTGAGATCACTCTTGAAGCCAATCCCGATGACCTTACTGAAGAAGTGATAAAAATTCTGAATTCTTCCCCGGTTAATCGCTTGAGTATTGGAGTTCAATCTTTTTTTGAAGAAGATCTGAAATTGATGAACCGGGCGCATAATTCTGAAGAAGCTTTAAAGTCACTGCAATTAGCAAAGCAGTATTTTGACAATATCAGCATCGATCTTATTTACGGAATTCCGGGACAAAGCAACGAGCAATGGATAGAAAACCTGGAAACCGCACTCAAACTTAAAATTCCGCATATTTCCAGTTATGCCCTGACCGTGGAACCAAAAACTGCCCTGGAAAAATTTATTGAAAAAGGGAAAATAAAACCGGTAGCAGACGAAACTTACCGGGATCAATTTGACATTCTTTTTGAGACTCTTACTAAGAATGGTTTTGAACATTATGAGTTCTCTAATTATGGAAAACCAGGCTTCCATTCTCAGAACAACATGGCTTACTGGCTGGGTAAATCATATTTAGGTATAGGCCCTTCTGCACACTCCTATGATGGAATTTCTAGGAAATGGAATATAAGCAATAACAGTCTTTATATTAATTCAATCGAAGCTGGGAAACTGCCCCAGCAAACCGAAGAGCTCTCCACAACCGATTCTTATAATGAATATGTTATGACACGGCTTCGAACCAAATTTGGGATTTCTGTAGAAGACCTTCAGGAGAAATTTGGTGAAAAATACAGTTCACATTTCTTAAAAGATTCCGGAAAATTTATTGAAGACGGACTTATGGAAACTATAGAAAACACTTTCCATATTACTTCAAAAGGCAAGTTCTTAAGTGATGGGATCGCGGCAGATCTGTTTTATATAGATTAACCGGAAGCCTAAAGTAAGTGTGGTCATGCTGAACTTGTTTCACGGTCTTCTGAGATGCTGAATCAAGTTCAGCAAGACTCCATAGGAAAGATAATTTTTAATTGTAGATCTTCAATTTTCAACTAAATGCTACATTTGTTAGGACCAATCAAGCAACATGTTAGCGAACATCAGCCATAAAGGCAAATCCTATAAAATAAATTTCTCTCATCCGCTGGACATTTCCATCAGCCTGCGCGGGGACAACAAAAATCCGATGGCCTGGTATCTAAAGCATCCAGAAATAGAGCCGGTGGTAGACGGTGATTTTATAGGGAAAGTGAGCAAGGGATCTTCAGTGAATTTCAATAATATCTGGTTCAATCCGCACGCTCATGCTACCCATACCGAGTGTGTTGGCCATATTAGTTCTGAATTCAACACTATTCAGCAACATTTGAAAAGCTTTTTTTTTAAAGCTAGGTTAATTTCTATTGAACCTCTGAAAAAAGGAGAAGACCTGGTCTTTACAAAATCTCAGATCGCTTCAAAACTTAAGAATCTCGATACGGAGGCATTGGTGCTCCGAACAGTGCCAAATTATATTGGTAAGATCTCTAAAAATCATTCGCATACCAACTGGCCTTATATTGAAGAAGATGCAATGGTTTTGATTAGAGAATCTGGAATAAAACATTTTCTAATAGATCAGCCATCTGTAGATAAGGAAAAGGATGAAGGTAAATTGCTGGCTCATAAAGCTTTTTGGGACTATCCAAAAAATACTCGTTTTAACGCTACGATCACTGAATTGATCTATGTTCCGAATAAAATTGAAGATGGAGAGTATTTCTTAAATCTTCAGCCGGCTTCTTTTGAGAATGACGCGGCGCCTTGCAAACCGGTACTTTATAAAATTATCGAAGAATGAATATTATTTTAAAACTGGAAGAACTGGCGATGCTATTACTTGGCATCTGGGCATTCAGTCTTCAGGATCTAAGCTGGTGGTGGTTCATGGGTTTGTTCTTTGTTCCTGATATTGGAATGTTGGGCTACGTGGCAAACAATAAAATTGGAGCATTTTTTTATAATATTTTTCATCATAAAGGTCTCGCCATCATCATTGGCTTAGTTGGATATTATCTTAAATTGCAGGAACTGGAAGTCGCCGGTATTATTTTGTTTGCGCACTCCAGCTTTGACCGTTTACTGGGATACGGATTGAAGTACGAAAAAGGCTTTAAATTTACGCACCTGGGAGAAATAGGAAATTAATATGGAATTACTCTTTATAGGACTGGCCGTTGGTGCCGTGATCGCTTACTTTATTTTCGCCGCTTTCAACAAGGATCGCTCAAAACTTAAAACCAGTGAGCAGTCGGTCGTTTTGATGGATAAAATCAAAAGTGTTTGCAAGTTCATTAGTATTGAAGGTGACTTCTCTGAGATCTACCACTACGAGAATATGAAGGAAAAATACCTTAGTCTGGTTCTCGGGAAGAAAAAAGCAATTGTCCTTGTTACCGCAAAAGCGCATATTGGTTTTGATTTAAGCAAGATCCAGATGCAAAGCGATAATGAGCATAAAAAGATCATTCTTACCAATTTTCCTCAGCCGGAACTTTTAACGATTGAAACAGATTTTAAATATTACGACAAACGCGAAGGATGGGCAAACCCGTTTACGACTTCTGACTTAACGGACATTAATCGTGACGCGAAAAAAGCCATCGTTGATAAGATTCCCCAAAGCGGACTCATGGATCAGGCTCGTAAGGAAGCCCTGGACACCATAGTTTTGATGGAAAAGATCGTGGAAACCATCGGATGGAAACTGGATTATACGGCGCTTACCATTGAAAATGCTGAAAACAAGAAGATCGAAAATCAATAAAAGATGCTGAAACAAGTTCAGCAAGACGAAATATTGAAAATGAAAATTATAATGTCACCCTGAACTTGTTTCAGGGTCTTTTATTGATTAAAATGAAGGAAAGCTACACCTATATTTTGGCTAATAAGAACAGAACAGTCTTATATATTGGTGTAACTTCTGAATTGAAGACCAGACTAATTCAGCATAAAAGAGGTGAAGGATCAATTTTCACCAGAAAATACAATATTAACGATCTGCTGTATTCTGAAGAATTTACGGATATAGGTCAAGCGATTTCGAGAGAAAAACAATTAAAAAATTGGCATAAAGACTGGAAATTGAACTTGATTAAAACTAAAAATCCAGAATTGAAAGATTTGTTTTCCGAACTTTGAGATGCTGTAACAAGTTTAGCATGACGGTTTTTTGAAAATATCAATCATTAATAATTACGTTACCCTATTCCGATAGCGATCAGAATTGTTTCAGGTTCTAATGAATTTAAATAAAAATGAACATCGACACTTTTAGAGATTATTGCCTCAATAAAAAAGGGGTGACTGAAGGCCTACCTTTTGGTCCGGATAATCTTGTATTAAAAGTGATGGGTAAAATGTTTTCTATCGTTTCGCTGGACGAAGTTCCATTGCGGTCGAATCTGAAATGTGATCCAGAACGAGCTATTCAACTTCGTGAGGAATATGAAGACAATATTCTGCCGGGTTATCATATGAATAAGCAGCATTGGAACACGCTCGTCTTAGACGGAAGATTAGATGCGAAGCTGGTTTTTAAATTGATCGATCATTCTTATGAACTCGTTGTAGACGGACTTACCAAAAAATTAAAGAAGGAACTTGAAGATTTATAATGACAAAAGCTGAAGAATTTTATTCCTCGCAAGAAGCGAAATATTCCGATTTAAAAAAACAGATCTCCAAAAAACTAGCTTTATCGAGTAGCCTTCGACTGCTCGTTTTCCTGACAATTTGTGCTTCGATTTACTTTTTTTACAACAACATCAATATTCTATTGCCGCTGGTGATAGTTTTAATAGCAGCTTTCCTTTTTCTCATTTCTAGGCATTCCAACATGAAAAAAGAAAAGGACAAATTAAAAGCGTTGATCCAAATAAATAAACTCGAATTAAGAGTTCTTAAAACCCGAGATTTTTCAGACCTGGCAGACGGAAAGAAATTTGAACCGGTTGATCATGCCTATGCCCAGGATATTGATCTTTTCGGAAGAAAATCTTTTTTTCAGTTTCTTAATAGAACAGCATTAAAAGAAGGTAAAGCCAGACTGGCCAGGATACTTCTCTCGAACAAGACTACTGATATTATTAAAAAACAGGAGGCTATAAAAGAACTAGCTTCCAAAGCCGACTGGAGACAAAACTATTCTGCAACAGCCACCCTTGTAAAAACAGAAACCGATTCTAAATTCATTATAAACTGGATTAGAAATTATAAAAGTTTCGTGCCCGCATATATGAAATGGCTTCCAACGCTATTTTCTATATTGTCAATTGGCGTTTTAGCGCTTTATTATTTAAGCATAATAGGTGGTTCACAAGTACTGTTATGGTATTTAATAGGGATGATAATTACCGGAGTTTTCCTCAAAAAATTAAAAATTTTATCAGAAACTGTAAGTAAGGTTCAGGATACCTTTCAGCAATATCACCAGCTACTGGATTTTCTAGAGACTGAAACCTTCGAATCTGAATTAATGAAAGAGGTTAAGGATTCGATCATTTCAGAATCACAAAAAGCTTCAAGTACCTTAAAGGATTTTTCCAAAGCTATAGATGCACTGGACCAGCGAAATAATTTTTTATTTGCCATTTTCGCCAACGGATTACTTCTATGGGACCTTAGACAATCTTACAGAATTGAAAAGTGGATCAAGAAGCACCATGCTGCCGTGGAACATTGGTTTGAAGCGGTAGAAAAGACTGATGCTTATAACAGTTTGGGAAATTTTGCTTTTAACCACCACCATTATACCTATCCTGATATTGTACCTGAAGGCCAGGGAACCAATGCTTCTGAACTTGGGCATCCATTACTGCATCCTGAAAAAAGGATCGATAATGATTTCAGAATTGATGGAAAGCAATTCTTTATTATTACCGGCGCAAATATGGCCGGGAAAAGTACTTTTCTCAGAACCGTGGCCCTGCAAATTGTAATGTCAAATATCGGACTTCCGGTTTGCGCAAAAACCTGCAGTTATTCGCCAATCAAGCTTATCACCAGTATGAGAACCAGCGATTCACTTGGGGATGATGAATCTTATTTCTTTTCAGAATTAAAACGGCTGAAATTTATCGTTGATAAGATTCAGACAGAGAATTATTTTATAATACTGGATGAAATCCTGAAAGGAACAAATAGCACCGATAAAGCAATAGGTTCGAGGAAATTTGTTCAGCGACTTGTAGGGACAAATTCCACCGGAATTATAGCTACGCACGATCTAAGTCTTTGCGAAATTAGTGAAGAATTGGAGCAGGTTGAAAATTACTATTTTGATGCTGAAATTGTGAATGACGAGTTACATTTCGACTATCATTTAAAAGACGGCATTTGCAAGAATATGAACGCCTCTTTCCTTCTTCGGAAGATGAAAATTGTGGAAGCATAGATGGATTCATTAACCCAGATCGTACTAGGCGCAGCCGTTGGAGAAGCAGTACTTGGAAGAAAAGTTGGCAATAAAGCCATGCTTTACGGAGCGATCGCCGGAACGATTCCCGATCTAGACACTTTCGTGGGCAATTTTTTCGATACGATCACAGCTATTGAAATTCACCGTGGTTATTCACATTCCATCGTATTTGCAGTGGCCTTCGCACCCATTTTTGGCTGGCTAATTTCAAAGATCGAAACAAAATCTGAAGCCAGCTGGAAGAACTGGTCATGGCTCATGTTCTGGGGATTGTTCACCCATCCATTACTCGACGCACATACCACCTGGGGAACGCAACTTTTCTGGCCTTTCGATCTTCGATTGGCTTATAAGAACATATTCGTGATAGATCCGCTTTACACTTTGCCATTCCTGGTGTTTTTAATCTTGGCTTTACGTTTAAAACGAACAGATCCTAAAAGGAAAAAATACAACCAGCTTGGATTGATCGTTAGCAGCCTATATTTACTAATTATTACGCCTGCTTTAAAATTCTATACTTTTCAGAAATTCGAAAATGCGCTGGAAAATCAAAATATTCAGTATGAACGAATGGACACCAGGCCTACTCCATTAAACTCGATCTTATGGACTGCAAATATTGAAACTGAAAACGCTTTTCTTATCGGGAACTATTCGATATTCGACTCACAGCCGATCAGCTTTCACAGTATTCCGAAGAAATATGAACTGGCGGGTGAAATTGCCGACGATCCAAATCTTAATAGATTAATTCAGATCAGTGAAGGCTGGTATACTTTTTCCAAGGAAAGTGATGAGTTGCGTTTTAATGATCTCCGCTTCGGAACTATGGATATTGAAAATCCCGATTCCGAATTTATTTTCAGTTATAAACTTTCCAAAGAGCACGGAGAATTAGTAGCCACGGAAACTGAAAAAGAGATGAGTGATGCAAAAAACCTTCTTCCCCGACTATGGGCACGCATTCTAGGTAATTAATTATATTTAGGAAAAATTCAGTTTATGCGAGTCATTCCGGCATTTCTTGCCATTTTTATTCTTCTTTCAAGTTCTGTTTTTGCTCAAATAGATTCAAATTCTTTAGAAAAGATCATTGAAAAATTTCAGCAATATGAATACTATAAGAGATCAGATTACCCCCTTGGTTTATATACGGAGGAACGTTATGAACATGAAGCTGATTTCGCGGAAAAACTTTTAAAAGACCTTGAAAAACTTGATTATTCTGAGCTTTCAGAATCAGAAAGAATCTCAGCCGATCTTTTAAAATATGATCTACAAAACACGGTTAAAACATATGAATTCGAGGCTTTTTTGAACCCGTTACTTTCTGATGCGGGATTTCACCTCAGCCTAAATTATCATATTCGCGAGCTCAACAATTATGACCAGGTAAAAGCATATCTCAATAAATTAAATGCGATCCCCTATTATACAGATCAGCATTTTAAACTTTTAAGAGAGGGCTTAAAAAAAGGGATCACTCAGCCATTGGTGATTTTTGAAGGTTATGAAAATACTTATAATAGCCAGATCGTTGATAATTATAAGAATAGTTATTTCTATCAGCCATTCGAGAATCTGCCTTCCTCTTTATCTGAAAAACAAAAGGATTCAATTCTGAATGCAGCTGAAGAAACGATCACTAAAAATGTGATCCCTGAATTTAAAAGGATCAAAAAATTCTTTGAAACCGAGTATTTTCCGAAAACCAGAAAAACCTTGGGTGTTTCAGAAAGACCGAACGGTGAGGAATATTATGATTATTTACTGGAATACTATACCACTTTAGACCTCAGCGCCGATGAAGTTCATAACATTGGTTTAGATGAAGTGAACAGGATCAATACAGAAATGAAAAAGGTGATAGCCGAAACCAAATTTGAAGGTTCATTTTCAGAATTCTTTAATTTTCTAAGAACAGACGAACAATTCTATGCGCAAACGCCGGAAGAACTACTCATGTTCGCCAGGGATATTGCTAAAAGGATCGATGCGAAACTGCCAGCCTATTTTACCAAACTCCCAAGGAAACCATATGGAGTCGCTGAAGTTCCTGATGCTATTGCCCCAAAGTACACTACGGGAAGATATATTGGAGCCTCAAACGATACACAGCCCGGGTATTACTGGGTGAATACTTATGATCTACCCAGCAGACCAAAATATGTTTTACCATCCCTTACAGCTCACGAGGCTGTTCCCGGGCATCATTTACAGATTTCTCTGAATAATGAATTAGGAGAAGAAATTCCCGAATTCAGAAGGAATTTTTATATCTCTGCATTTGGCGAAGGCTGGGGATTATATTCTGAATTTCTAGCTGAAGAAATGGGCATTTACCGAAATCCATATGAGATCTTTGGCAAATTGACCTATGAACAGTGGCGTGCCTGCCGACTGGTGGTCGACACAGGAATCCACGCTAAAGGCTGGACCAGAGAACAGGCGGTAGATTTTATGAAAAAGAACACCGCCCTATCCATTCATGAGATCAATACCGAGGTAGACCGTTATATTTCCTGGCCAGGGCAGGCAGTTTCCTATAAGATCGGAGAAATAAAGATCAGGGAACTTAGAAAAAAGGCTGAAGAGGCTTTAGGACAGGATTTCGATATCAGAAAATTTCATGAAGTCATCCTGGAAGAAGGTGTGGTTACCTTACCAATTCTTGAGAAAAGAGTGATGAATTATATCAATTCTAAAACCTAGATCAAAAAAGTAATTACGGGAATATATTTCCTAAGGCTGGGTTTAAACTATCTTTGCAGCCAAATTCAGTGAACATGACCATAGAACAAAGCCTAATACAACGAAGTGATTCCACCTGCGAATTATGCGCAAATAAAGACGAACTTAGCGTATTTGAGCTTCCAGATTCTCCGGAAGAAGGACTTGAAAGCTGCATTCTGATATGCAAGACCTGTAAAGAACAGATTGAAGATCCGGAAAAGGTTCAGCCTAATCACTGGCGTTGCCTTAATGATAGTATGTGGAGTACCATCCCGGCGGTTCAGGTAATGGCCTGGAGAATGCTTAACCGACTTAGATCTGAAGGCTGGCCGAATGATCTTCTGGATATGATGTATATGGAAGACGACGTAAAAGCCTGGGCAAAATCAGGAGTTCAGGAAGAGAAAGCTGAAAATTCCATAATTCATAAAGACAGTAATGGAGCTGTTATTGAGGCCGGAGATACCGTTGTATTAACCAAAGATCTTAATGTAAAGGGCTCCAGTCTTACCGCAAAACGTGGAACTGCAGTGCGAAGAGTTTCGCTAGTTCACGATAATGCCGAACAGATCGAAGGAAAAGTGGAAGGTCAGCAGATCGTGATCCTTACCAAATTTGTCAAAAAAGTATAGTTTGCAAAGTCAACCTAATAACCCACTTCACGGAGTCAAGCTAGCCACGATCGTTGAAAAACTTCATGATTATTATGGATGGGATGGGCTCGCAGATCGAATTGACATTAATTGCTTTTCAAGCAATCCTTCAGTAAAATCAAGTTTGAAGTTTTTGCGCAGAACTCCTTGGGCCAGGGAAAAAGTGGAAAGACTTTATTTGAAGACAAATTTTAAATAAGAAGTGATCCTGAAACAAGTTCAGGATAATGAAAAATTAACTTTCAAGCCGTCAAGCTGAACTTATTTAACTTCGTTGAATCTTCGATTTCAGCTTCTCAAAAGATTTAAAGCAAAAAAGCCCGGCAATTGCCAGGCTTTTTTAATTTCTAAAGAAGGAAATTTACATTTCAGCTGCAGCCTCTGCAGTTTCTTCTTTCTTAGTGTCCTTTTTAGCTTCCTTCTTTTCAGTTAAAAAGCTAAAGTTTTCAGCATAATCCATCATCTGCTTTTCGAAAGATTCCGGCTGAGTAACTTTGATCGCAGTAATCTCTCCATTCTCATCCATTTCAGGAACCAGCACAGGATTAATAAATCCGCTATAAGGAGCCGACTTGAACTGAGCATTTCTATCAAGAACTTCTTTATGAAGTTTCTGATCTACTTTCACACCGTAGTTTTCTACATGATTCTTTGCAGCCTCGTAGTCTCCTTCAGACTTAATTCTTTGTGTTTCTTTTAAAAGTTCTCCGAATAGTTCACGAAGTTTCTGGTAATCTTTAATATCATATGAAGTTTTACCATCTTCTTCAACCTTTTCGATCACGCCTTCTTCCTGACCTTTTTCAAAAACCCAGGCGCTAACCCACTGGCGGTTTCTCATGTGAGCTTCTTCAACATCGTCTCCAAGCTCCAATCTCACCAACTGAGTTACCATTCCGTTTCTGATGTAATCGTTGTAAGCAGCTTTCCCAAGCTCTTCAGCATTATCGGTTAGTCCAAGCTCCTCAAGTTTCGGATCCATCAGGTAATACAGTCCTACAAGATCTGCACGTCCTTCTTCTAGTGTAGAAGCATAACTCTTCAAAGTTTCCTTTGTAGTTCCAACTCCCTGGTTTAATTGACCAGAAGCATGACCTACTACTTCGTGAAGTGCTGTATGAAGTTTATCTGCCTGCTTTCCGTATTTTTCTGAAAGGGCAACTTCTTCCTCATCATGAGCAAATTCCTTCAACCTGTCAGATCCACCTGCATTTTCGTATGCGTTGATAATGTTTCCAAGAGAAACAGACTTACTTCCGTGGGCTTTTCTGATCCAGCTTGAGTTTGGAAGATTCACACCGATTGGAGTACTTGGAGAAGCATCTCCAGCCTCACCGGCAACGATCACCGTTTTGTAAGTAACTCCAACTACAGAATCTTTTTTGTGCTCGTCCATGATAGGAGAGTTATCCTCGAACCACTGTACGTTCTTTTCTACCACGCTCATCTTTTCAGACATATCAAAATCCTTGATCTGGATAATGCTTTCGTAAGAACCTGTATATCCTTTAGGATCGTTATAAACCTCGATAAAAGAGTTGATATAATCGATATTCCCTTCCGTAGCTTCTACCCATGCAACGTTATAATCGTCCCAGGTTTGAAGATCTCCCGTGTTATAATATTCAATTAAAAGACCTAATGCATTGGCTTGCTTCTCATTTTCAGCTACACCTTTTGCTTTCTCCAGCCATTTTACGATCTCATCGATAGCATCACCGTAAAGTCCGCCACTTTTGTAAACTTTCTCTACAAGCTTTCCATTCTCTTTAACCAGCTTGGTGTTGATCCCGTAAGCAAGAGGCTTTTCAGCATTTGGAGATTTTTTGTTGGCATAAAATGCATCTACCTCAGCAGCAGTCACTCCTTCTCCATACATGTTCACCGCAGATCCTTCGATCAATCCGTCAGCTTCATTTAGGTTTACTTTTTTAGCATCCTTATCATTAAAGATCACTTCATAAGCTTCGCCGGTAAGATCTGTATTGGTTTCTTTCAATAAAGTATCGAAATATTCCTTGCTGAATTCAGGCTTCAACTTAGCATTCGAATAATGGTGGTGAATCCCGTTACTGAACCAAACCCTTTTAAGATAAGTTTCAAAAGCGGTCCAATCTTCAGAAGATTTATCTCCTTCGTAATTCGCATAGATATTCTCTAAAGCTTCACGAATTTTTAGATTATGACGATAGTTCTGATCCCAGATAATATCACGTCCTGAAAGTCCAGCCTGAGTAAGGTAATAAACCAGTTTTTGCTCTTTCAAGCTTAAGTTTTCCCATCCCGGGATCTGGTAACGCAGGATCTTAAGATCTGCAAATTCATCAGCTTTAAAATTGAAATCTTCCTGTGAAGTTTTTTCGGTCTGAGCCATATCAGCATCCTTTTTATCCTCATTACAGGAAACAAAAGAAAGGGCTGTAGCTAACAGACAAGTACTTAATATTTTGTTCATGTTATTAAAAAATTTGAGGCGCTAAGATATAAAAACGGGGAATCAAAATTGAATAATTCTGATTCCCCGTGATTTCTGATCATATTTAGGAAAGTTCCTGAAACGAGTTCAGCACTACATCTTTTAGCTATTTCTTGCTCATCTCTGTAAAGTGCTTGTAAAACCACGGAATGGTTTCAATTCCTTTGAGGTAATTCCATATCCCAAAATGTTCGTTTGGCGAATGGATCGCATCGGTATCGAGACCAAAGCCCATTAAGATGATCTTACTTTTCAACTCTTTTTCAAACAAGGAAACAATTGGAATACTTCCTCCACTTCTTTGCGGAATTGGCGTTTTACCAAAAGTTTCTTCATAAGCTGCGCTTGCCGCCTGATAACCGATAGTATCTATTGGAGTTACGTATGGATATCCACCATGGTGTGGCTTCACCTCAACTTTTACAGAATCTGGAGCAAGACTTTCAAAATGCTTTTTGAATAATTCGGTGATCTCTTTCCAATCCTGGTCTGGAACCAAACGCATCGAGATCTTAGCATAAGCTTTTGAAGGAAGCACAGTTTTAGCACCTTCACCGATATATCCTCCCCACATTCCGTTCACATCCAGTGTTGGTCTTATCGAACCTCTTTCCAGAGTTGAATATCCTTTCTCTCCATGAACATCTTTGATATCCAGTTTTTCCTTGTACTCTTCTAAACTGAAAGGTGCTTCTGCCATCTTAGCTCTTTCTTCGTCGCTGAGATTTTCAACATTGTCATAAAAACCTGGAATGGTGATATGATTATTCTCATCCGTAAGCTGAGCGATCATCTGGCTCAAAATATTCAATGGATTCGCTACCGCGCCACCATATAAACCTGAATGCAGGTCCCTATTTGCGCCGGTCACTTCAACTTCCACGTACGATAGTCCGCGAAGACCCGTGGTAATAGACGGAGTATCTTTGGAAATCATTCCGGTATCTGAAATAAGGATCACGTCATTCTGAAGTTTTTCCTTATTCTCCTTGATCCACCAGTCAAGGTGCTCACTCCCAACTTCTTCTTCACCTTCTATCATGAACTTGACATTACATGGCAGCTCATCATTCTGGGTCATGTATTCCATCGCTTTCACGTGCATATACATCTGCCCTTTATCGTCACAAGAACCTCGAGCAAAAATTGCTCCTTCAGGATGGATTTTGGTTTCCTTGATCACAGGTTCAAATGGTGGCGAATCCCAAAGATCTAATGGATCTGGCGGCTGAACATCATAATGCCCATAAACCAGTACCGTTGGTAAATTCTTATCTATGATCTTTTCAGCATATACTACAGGATGCCCCGGAGTTGGAGAAACCTCTGCATTATCACAGCCAGCTTCCAGCAACCTTGCTTTAACCGCATCTGCAGCTTTCAGCATATCGCCTTTATAAGCAGGATCGGCCGAAATGGAAGGAATTTTTAGAAGATCCACCAGCTCATCCAAAAACCTGTCTTTATTCTTATCTAAGTATTCTTTTATTGAATCCATGAATTTAATTTCGAATTTGCGTAAAGTTACTAAGTTCTCTTTGGAAAACTATAATCGAATTCCCGGCTCTTTCTTAAGTGTGCGCTAAAATTTTTTGTTATTTCTAAAAAAATTATGAATTCAGGAGAATCTGAAAATCAGAACGTTGAAAACAGCGATTTTTAAAGGCTGATTTTTTCGCGAAATTTTTTTCAATATTTTCTTCGAACACTATTTGAAATTTAAAAACTATAATTATATTTGCACCCGCTTAAGTAATTAAGCAGGGAATCACAACGAGTCCTAAGTGTTGTGAAACTTTAAATGCGGGCGTGGTGGAATTGGTAGACACGCTAGACTTAGGATCTAGTGCCGCGAGGTGTGAAGGTTCGAGTCCTTTCGCCCGCACGAAAAAAGCCGACTATTCTTAGTCGGCTTTTTTATTTTCTGTACTTTCTTATAATTCCGTTAGATATTTCTTTAAAACCTTCAGCAGTCTTACCTCCTCTATATGTTTATTGATATAATCATTACACCCCATATTTATTGCAATATCCCTGTAACCGTCTTTTGAAAAAGCAGTCTGCGCAATGATTGGGATCACTTTATCAAATTCCCTGATATTTTTAGTGGCATCCAGCCCACTAATTTTTGGCATTTTAATATCCATTAGAATCAGATCTATATTCGGATTATTCCTGGCAATTTCAACCGCTTCTTCCCCATCTTTTGCACGAATACTATTCAAACCAGATTTTTTCAGATATTTGGAAATAAGCAGGTAGCTAATATTATCATCTTCAGCTACCAGAATATTTCTATTCATAAGCCTTTCCGGCAATTGTACTTCTTCCACAACTTTCTTTCTTTTCATCCTTTTATATGGAATTGAAAAGTAAAAAGTACTTCCTTCGCCAACTTCAGATTCCACCCAGATATCACCCTGGATCAAATCAATATATTCTTTTACGATTGACAAGCCCAGTCCGGAGCCTTCATATGCCCTGCTTAATTCCTGATCTCCCTGTACAAATGGATTGAAGATAGCTTTGATTCGTTCTTCAGATATTCCCTCACCAGTATCCTGAACGTAGAAAACAAGCATGTCGTTCTCTTGATAATTTCCGAAACTCACTTCACCAGCCTTACAGAACTTTATAGCATTACTAATAAGATTAGTGAGAATTCCGTCCAGAATATTTCTATCTGACTCAATCAACGCCTCTGCACCTGTAATCTGCTCTTTGATACTAAATTCAACATCTTTTTCCCTGGCCAGAGTTTGAAAGAACTGCAAGTGGTAATTCATGACTTCCTCAACATTCACCAACCTAATCCTGACCTCAACAATTTTTGACCTGATCTTCGAAAATTCCAATATATTATTGATCGTGGTTAGAAGTCGTTTTCCACTTTTGGAAACGATGTCTATATATTTCTTCTGAGCATCCTTATCCAGATTTTCAGATCGCATTAATCTCATGAAGCCAAGAATTCCATTCATTGGTGTGCGGATCTCATGAGACATATTCTGTAAAAATGCAGTTTTAAGGCGTTCGCTTTCTTCTGCTTTTTCTTTTGCTTTCAGCAATTCGGCATTACGCTGCTCCAGAGCCTTTGTTTTCTCCCTAACCTCACGACGAAGCAGAAAAGTAAAAACGGTCGCTAAAATCAAGATTAACAGCAATCCGAGAATGATATATTTCAGATAGACAGGAAAAGGACTGCTTACATCTCTATTGAACCAGTCATGAATGATCTTGTAATATTCAGAATTAGAGTCGTTCTTAAGTTGAGAGAGATTTTTATCAAATAAAACAATGAGATTGGAGTCTACATTTTTAGAAAAGGCCAGATAAAGATTTCCTGGCCTAAGCATAATACCGGTTGCCACTATACTTTTCTCATCATATAACTCTGAAAAATAAAAGAACCGAGTTGCTAGCAACACATCAATTTCAGAATTTTCCAGAGAAGCAATACTTTCAGGATAGGTAGAAAAAGTTAATATTTCATAATCAATATCGAGTTCGTCCTTTAAATCATCCCTTAGATATTCCTCCTGAACGGAACCTTCCAGAACTCCGATTCGTTTACCTTCCAATTCTAATACTTCCCCAATCTTATTATTCGGCGTTGTGTAAATCTCCAGCCAGGATGAGATCACAGGAACAGAATTAAATTTGAAAATAGAATCCCTGGATTTAGAATATGCCACATCTGGAACAATATCTATTTCCCCATTACTGGCTGCAGTCAGAAGATCTGCCCAATCTTTATGAATATACCGTACCTTTAAATGTTCCTTTTCGGCTATATAATTGATAATATCCACGAAGATCCCATCAGCATCGCCCTTCTCATTAGTGAAGATCTTTGGCGGATTTTCATAAATACCCACTCTTAGCTCTTGCTTTTTGCGTCCATTTTGCTGTGCCTGTAAGCTACTCAAGCCAAACAGGCAAAAGATGCAAACAAGTAGAATTAAGTATTTTTTCATTTAATAGAAAATAATAGCAATCTTGATTATTTCGGGATAACAGTAATTCTCCAGGGATGGAAAAAACTACCTATCAAATATAAATAATTAAAAGGTAGGGTTTTAGATATTCGTAATTATGGGGTTATTGAACAGATCATCTTCAGAATTTAAACTGATGTTTGATTTAGTTTTTAAGATTGAGTGATTCAATGTTCTAATTGATACCATGAGAATTGCTTTACTCTAAACTGATGGTTTTACCCGTTTTGGAGCTTCTTAAAGCAGCATCGAGAATTTGCATTACGATCATATTATTCTCTAGAGTACTTAAAGCAAATTTATCCAGCTTGATTTCGTTTCTAATAACTGCCCTGAAGAGAGAAAAAGGATCGTTATATGGATATTCTCTTTCTTCCAGTTTGAAACTCTCTTCCTGAAAACCATCATAACCTTCCGCGATTCTTAGTCTAAGATCATTTCTATTATCGGCATAGATTACACCTGTAAGTCCGTAGATCTCCATATCCTTTCTTCCGATTGGCCAATTCCAGGATGCTTCGATCAAAGCATTAGAATCATCATAGGTAAGAATAATATTGGCCTCATCATCTACATTTGGATTGTTCTCTTTCTGAAGTTGCTGAGTTACTGCAGTGACCGTGTTTGGCTTTTCTCCATTTTTCAGCCAGGTCATCAAATTGGCACCATAACAGCCAAAATCCATTAAAGCACCTGCTCCGTTCTGCTTAGGATCAAGCAACCAATTTAGAAACTCCTCGTTAATTCCCAATTTCTTTGGCCCTTTATGTCCATCACGAACTATGACCTTTCTTAATTCGCCAACCCTGTCTTCCTTTAGCATTATATAAGCCTCATGGTTCGTGGGATACCAGGTTGTTTCATAATTAGTGAATAGATGAATGTTATTTTCTTCTGCCAGGGACTTCATTTTACTGGCATGTTCCAAACTCACCGCCAGAGGTTTTTCCACCATTACATGAATGCCTCGGGGGGCAAAGAATTCCACCACTTCTAAATGCTCATAAATACTTCCAAAAGCGGCAACCGCTTCAGGTTTTGAATTTTCCATCAGTTTTTCCATTGTTGGGTAGACGAGATCCATCGAAAAACCATGTTGTTTAGCATATCTTTCCGCTAATTCATTATCAGGTTCTACAATTCCAACAATCTCGACATCTCCAATTTCCTCACGACCTAAGATCCAGTGAACATGGGTATGGGTTAGGCCAATAACACCCAGCTTAAGAGGATCGGTTTCGGTTTGAGCATATATATTTGAAAATACATTCATAGCAATTAAAAGGAATAATAGTAATCTGGACTTCATATTTTTATTTTAAATGTTCAACTCGTTCTGTATTAATTAAGATTTTCCTGAATTCTGGGAGATACTTATAAATCCAATTAACAGGAAAAGAACTGTAAATAGTTTTTTAATCATGAGATACTACTTCAATTTTTGAGCGATGAGAACAAGGTCCTTCACCCCTTCTTTGTTATTCCTATTTTCCAATCTTTCTGTAAAGATTATTTCCAGATTACACTGGCTGGCGATCACACGCAGATCCTTTTCCTGATAAAAATATGTTGGTAATTGCTCACCCGTATTATTTGATGAACTCATGTTGCCAGACTTATCATATTCATCTTCCATCAGGCTTAAATACAAATATGATTTTGATTTTAAAATGTTACTTGCTTCCTTCAAAAACAATTCAACCTCGTTTTTTGAAAGATAAGGCAAACAAAATCCCGCGACGATAGCATCAAAATTTTTATCAATTTCAGAAATATCTGTACAATCCAGCACCCTAAAGTGAGCTTCCGGATTATTCTTTTTTGCCAGCGCTATCATTTTTTCCGAAATGTCAATTCCCAGAATTTGAAGATCCGGTCTTCGGTCTAAAAGATATCTGCTAATATTTCCCGGTCCGCAGGCTACATCAAGAATGTCTATATTTTCAGTACCTAACTCGTCTAGCAATGTATTTAAAGATCTGGAATACATGGTAACTGACATGTATTTATCCTGATACGCCTTGGCGTATTTTTCGAAAATTGCTTTTATGTTATCCTTACTTTTCATTCACTTAACAAAAACACTCATTTATTTGATTTTCAGTGTTTTAATAATATTTTATACCTTTATACGTAGTTCATAAAAGGATTTACAATTAAATCCGAAAAAAAGACTAAATTAGATTTCCCCCATTTTATTTTACTGGTTTACAGCAGAATACCCGGAACGCTCTCCTACATTTTACCAACCAAAAACAATGTCATGAAAGCAAAAATTACCATTCTTGTATTCTTCATCAGTCTATTTTCCATCAACACATCAATTTATTCGCAGAACAACCCAATGATCACTCTTGAAGTTGACACTGAAAACATCAATGAAAACAATATTGATGAAATGGCCACCTTCGGGCAGCCTTCAGAAACTAAAAATAGAGATTTTACGCTTGAAGTTGAAATGGGAGATGTAATTATCTGGCAGGGACGCGCAACTCAATCCAGTGGAGGGCTGGTTAGAATTAAATTATTTCGCCATGATGATGGTGTGAAATTACTTGGCACCTCAAGAATAGCTGAACAGAATGACACTGGTGTAGTTGTAGGTAAAGTTCAGGCCGGGAACCCGGGAGATATCGAAAAGTATACCTTAAAATTTGAAGTTCGTAAACGAGGCTCGCAAACCTGGACCGAATATTTCATAGATCCGAAATTAAAACTAATTCTTTCAGAATAAATTACCGTGTATGATTAAAAGGCCTGGAGGGCATATAACTTTTCACAGCTGCAGAATCTCATGTATCCTGCTGTTATGCCTTTCCATGTTCTATTCAAATAGCTATTGCCAGGAACAGGCTATTGCAGACAGTCTCGAGATCTTGTATGAAAAAGGCGGGAACAATATTAGAGCAGATCTTAGCTTTCTAAAACAATTAGCTGAAAATTACATTGAGCCGGCAAAAAAATTAAAATATTCCCGGGTGCTTATTAAAGCTGCGAAGAAGGTAGACAGTACAAGATATATCTATTCCGGTTTATTACAGCAAGGAAACGCTTTTCAGTCTAAAGGAGACTACAGCAATGCACTGGACAGTTATTTCCAGGCAGCCAAACTTGCCTCCACAGATGAAGAGTCTGGAATTATAAAACTCACCATTGCCGATGTCTACTCACTAACCAAGAATTACGCACGTTCAGTAACTTACTACGATGAGGCCATACAATTTTTCCGGAAGGCCAATGATTCAATTCCACTGGGCTCTGCACTATTCAACGCGGGAGACGGTTATCTTAAATCTAATCATCTGGACAAAGCCCTGGAATATATTAGGGAGGCTGAAACCATCTTTCTGGATCAAGGTTTTAAGATCGGTGCGGCATATTGCACGGGGACTTTAGGTTTGATCTATGCAAAGCAGGGTGAAAATGAAAAAGCTGAAGCAAATATTCAGAAGGCAATTCAGATCCTGGAAAGGGAAGAAGACTACTCTCCAATTTCTGAGTTTCTAACCGGTATGTCTGAGATCTATACTGAAAAAGATCAGGATTCTATTGCAGCGGAGTTTGCGATACTCAGCCGGGATCTCGCTAAAACTTACGGCTATAAGAATGAAGTGATCGCAGCCAACCTGAAACTGTCAGAAATCTACGAAAAGACAGGTAATTTCCCGGAAGCTTACAGATCTTACAAGGAATATATAGTCTATAAGGATAGTGTTATCAATGTTTCTACTGCGCAAAATATGGCGGGTTTGAGGGCAGATTATGAAGTTTCTCAGAAACAGGCTGAAGTAGATCTTTTAAACGAACAGCGGAAAAACCAGCAATTGGTGGTAATCTCTATTGCTGTCGCCTCTTTTCTGATATGTCTCCTTGCTTTCGGACTATATCGCAGGAATCGATTTATCAAAAGAACAAGCGCTATTATTGAAAAAGAAAAGAACAGGTCAGAATTGTTATTATTGAATATTTTACCTGAAGAAACCGCGAAAGAACTGAAGAAAAATGGCAAGGTAAGAGCCAAAAAATTTGAATCGGTCACCGTTCTTTTCGCCGACTTTAAAAGATTTACACTAATCGCAGAAAAGCTTCCACCGGAACGACTTATTAAAACCATTGATTACTATTTCTCAAAATTCGACAAGATCATGGAGAAATATGATATAGAAAAGATCAAAACTATAGGAGATAGCTACATGGCAGCAAGCGGACTGCCCTTCCCGACACCAGATCACGCATATAGAATTCTGATGGCTGCATTTGAAATGACCCAATTTGTAAAAGACACCAAGGAAAACTCACTTTACGACGATGCCGATTTTGATGTGCGTATAGGTTTAAACTCGGGCCCGGTAGTTGCCGGCGTGGTAGGCACCAAGAAATTCGCTTATGATATCTGGGGTGACACGGTGAATATCGCTGCCAGGATGGAATCACATTCAGAAATTGGCAGGATCAATATTTCAGAAAACACCTATGAGCTCATAAAGGATAAATTTGAGTGTGAGTATCGTGGGGAAGTTGAGGTGAAAAATGGCAGAATTCTAAAAATGTATTACGTGAATATCGCGAAAGAAAATAAAATGGTTGGTTAATTCGTAACTCCTTCAAATCACTTTTTTTAGTCTCACTTTACAGAATTTATAATTTTCCTGCGCAATCATTTCAGATTCCTGAATTTTCGGGAATCAATTTCACGATTCTGTTAAAACTTGTCGATTATCGATGATTTTAGGTCCTTGTAGAGGTCATGTATAGGTAGTATTCTTGCGACTCCACAGCATTCACTATAGTTTTATGCGAAACTATTAATTTAACCTATCAATTATGAAGAATACTACATTAAAAAGGCTAAAAAATTACGCCTTTTTCATTTTTATGATTTTCGGAATTCAGAATATTTCGGCACAATGCCCAAATATTGTCTGGCAGGATGAATTCGACGGAAATTCATTAGACCTTACAAAATGGAATTATCAGATTGGTGATGGTTGTGACCAGAATATTTGTGGCTGGGGAAACAATGAATTACAATCTTACCAACAGGATAATGTAGAGGTTAGCAATGGAACTTTAAAAATTACTGCAAGAAAAGAAAGAATCAGAGGTAGCCAGTACACCTCAGGTAGAATCAATTCTAAAGGAAAAGGTGATTTTACCTATGGAAGATTTGAAGCGTCTATTAAATTACCACAAGGTGACGGATTGTGGCCGGCTTTCTGGATGCTATCTACCAATGAAACCTATGGCTCATGGCCTCAAAGTGGGGAGATTGACATCATGGAATATGTGGCCTCCACTCCAGATGAAATCCTTGGATATATACACTACGGTGATCTATACCCAAATAACCAATCGCAGGGGAATACCTATAACCTTCTCAACGATGTTTATTATAATGACTTTCATGAATTCGCTATAGAGTGGGAACCTGGAGAGATAAGATGGTATATGGACGGTATATTGTTCTCCACTAAAACTCCAGAAGATCTTGACCCTGCTAACTGGCCCTTCGATAAGGACTTTCATTTCCTTTTGAATGTAGCCGTTGGTGGTAATCTAGGAGGACCGGTGACAGACAGCATGTTACCTGCCACCATGGAAGTAGATTATGTTCGTGTCTATGACAGTTTTAAACCTTCAATAAAAGGAGAAAATGTTGTTTCAAATCAGGAAGAAGGAGTTATTTACACTTTAGATAATTTAAACTCTGGAACGAATGTAAACTGGACAGTGCCAAATGGTGCGACAGTTGTAAGCGGACAGGGTACAAATTCAGCTACTTTTAATTTTGGATCTGAAAGCGGAACAGTAACTGCCAGTTTTGATGATGGATGTGCATCTCGATCGCTAAGAATGCAAATTGAAGTAGAACCACCATATGTAAAGTCATTTTCTTTTGAGAACTTTGATGAGCCAGCTACAGCAACTTTTGATTCTGCTACAGGAACCCTGACCGAAGTTTCCAATCCAGGATCTAACAGTATTAACTCGAGCTCACTTAGCGGTAAATATGACAGAAACAGCCAGGAACAATACGACCTTGTAGTTTATAATGTTTCAAATTTTAATGATGCTTCTTTATATACTAAAAAAGACAGAAAGTTTTATCTAGACGTTTATACTTCAGCGCCTATTGGTACTGAGATCATTTTACAACTTGAAACTACAGAAGCCACAGCTTCGAATTTCCCAACAGGACGTCACAGTAGATATGTAGCAACTATAACCGAAAATAACAACTGGCAGCGTCTAGAATTTGACTTGTTAGACAGACCAGATCCAGCAGCTTCAAACAGCGGAGTTTCTAAAATGATACTGCTTTTCAACTCAAACAGTTTCACAGGAGACACCTATTATTATGACAATCTGGATAGTTATGAAGTTGATAATGGTACAAGTACAAATCAGGATCCAACAGTTACTATAACAGATCCTACTGATGGCGCTGAATTTAATACAGGTGAAACCATTAGTATTACAGCAAATGCTTCAGATGCAGACGGAACGATTTCTAATGTTGAATTTTTTATCGATGGAGTTTCTGCAGGAACCTCTACATCTGCACCTTATTCCGTAGACTGGCAGGTAACCCAGGGATCTTCAGAAATTACAGCAATTGCTACAGACGATCAAAATGCTACCGCTACTTCAGCTATAGTATCAGTTACAGGAATTTCAACTGGCAGTGCTACTTCCATGCATGTCGCTTCAATAACCACAGGAACAGCTAGTGCCGGAAAAGGAGCGAAATTTGGAACGGCAACGGTTAGCATCATAGATGATCTTGGAAATCCAGTTCAGGGCGCGAACGTTACTGCTACATTCTCAGGAAGTTTTTCTGAGCAGGTATCTGCTGTGACCGATAATCAGGGTAACGCCGCTTTGCAGACTCAGAACAGTGCTAAAGGAACAGTTATAGTGGAACTATGTGTAGATGATGTAACAAGCACTTCGCTTGCTTATGCTCCATCTGAAAATGCGCTAACCTGTACCAATACAAATAAACAAGCCTCAACTTTAAAAACGATTTCAGTGAATGAGAACGATAAATTAACTGAAGAACCGGAAATTAAATTTTTGATATCTCCAAATCCAACTCGAAATGTTGTTAGATTCTCACTAGAAGATATTAAGAGTGCCAATCAAATCAACATTTATGATATGAGTGGTAGAATGATGCTAAAAAGAAGGATCACTTCTGAAACAGGACAGCTGGATATTTCAGATTTTCCACAAGGAGTTTATATAGTAAAGATCCAGAATGAGAAGAATGAGACCAAGACAGTGAGACTGGTTAAGAAATAAAAGATTTTAAAATAAATGTAGAGAAGCATAGATCGAAAGGTCTATGCTTTTTTAATTCGAATAGAAGGTTAAAAATTGGCTATTCCGCTCTTAACCTTGAACTTCTGGTTCTAGGATGTGTCATTAATCTACCGGTAATAGTCCAGCCAATCCCAAGTCCAACTAGCATTCCTGCAACTATATGAACATCTGTTCTTGGAAAAAAATAACCGATTAAAATTCCACTAATAATAGCCCCGATCCCGAAGATTCGCACTTTGTTCATAATTACTCATTTGTAGGTCTTTGTAATCAAAATGCTTAGTAGGGCTGGCATTGACGTAGGTTTAAGACCTGATTTGGACCATAAACATAAACAATAATTTCAAATACCGGTTACTTTCAACCATGAAATTTGCCATTTTTCGACAATTTAAGCGCTGATTATCAGCTGATCATGATTTTACATTCATTACAGCTCATACTAAAGCTGGTTTTTCTACTTCCTAGGAATTAAGCAGCTTTTGAAATTTTTCCACGAAAAGTCCTAAATGATAGCCATCCATTAAAGCGTGATGAACGTGAATGGAAACTGGCATCATTTTTTTTCCATTTTCAGTAGTGATCTTTCCGAAAGAGATTTTTGGACAGGAATCACCTTTCTGGAAACTTCTGGAATGAGACAGCGAAGTGAATTTCACCCATGGTAACGCAGAATAGTGAACTTCATCCAAACGCACTTCGTCAAGCATTAATCCGCTGCCAGACCTAATTCGCTCGATTTCCTTCCCGGCATTTTCCAGGAATTTAGATAGATCATCATTATGAGCAATATTAGAGAAACCAAAGGTCTTATCTTCCCTGCTAATGGTAGCAGATGCATTGATCTTATCATATATAAAAACCTTATTATTTTCAATGCGATATCTAAAGGATTCAATAGAATTAACGGTTTTAGAAGCCAGGTAGAGATAATATAAAAAGAAGGAAATATTCTCATTCTTACATTTTTTATAAGCCAGAGTACAGTCTACATCTACCGTCAAACCGAAGAAAGGCTCTTCAAATTGGGTGAAAAAATTAAAGTGTTCTTTTCTATTCCAGGTAGAGATATCAAGTTCAGTCTTCATTTCGCTTTGGTTTCAGCTTTTAAAAAGAGGCAAAATTAAAATTTTAATACTTATTTCTGTTTAGAAAATTGAGCGATTTGAGAAACATTCAAAATTTTTCATCTTATTAAATTCAGTTGAAAAAAGTTTTATTTTAACAGCTTTCGAAATTGTGAATATCTATTTTCTTCTGAAGGATCCCGAATTTCTTTAAGGTCTATATTTGGCCTCCCAAAAAAAAGAAGATATGAGCGTAATATGGTACGAGTGTAAAGTTAAATACAGAAAAACACACGAAACCGGTGAAAGCAAAATAACTACTGAAAATTATCTTCTTGATGCAGTTTCTTATACAGAAGCCGAATCAAGAATTACGGAAGAAATGGCTGCTTACACCAGTGAAGAATTTAAGATCACGAATATTAAAGTTGCTAATTTTTCTGAAGTACACCCTTTTGAAAATTCAGACAGATGGTTTAAATCGAAAGTTTCTTTGATCTCTTATGATGATGAAAGCGGGAAAGAAAAGAAATCGAATATCTATATGCTTATTCAGGCCAATGATGTGAAAGAAGCATATGAAAACACTGAGCAGGCATTGCAAAATACTACTGGCGACTATTCTATACCTGCAATTGCAGAATCACCAATTTTAGACGTTTTTCCATATTTTACAGGAGACGAAGAGGAGGCAGAAAAATTTGCAACTATTAAGGATTCTGAACCAGAAAAAGAGGAAGAGGTTCTGGAAGAAAATGAAGTTATCTAGATAAAAAAGAGGTTGTTTCAATAATACTGAAACAACTTCTACACTTATGGGTATTAATTTTAAATACCAGATTTTATGGCGAAAAACTACACAGCCTGAATTGAAAACCCAATCGCAATTACCTTATAATCAAATTCAAACAACGCTGGCATAAGACTTGCTAGTGAGCAAATCAGTATGATTTAATACATCAGGCAATATGAATTCTAGCTATAAAAATTTAGCACACAATATTCCGGCATCGAATGAAGCAGAAAGTATTCAAGACGGAAAAAAGCCGAGGAACATCTGGGGAATAGTTGTTCTTTTCAGCACATTTATTTTGATGATCGGGGCGGCATTCCTGGTTTTTAATCTTCAAAGTGATTTTACAGCATATAACATGGAAAAAATGAATACCACATGGGGATTCATTTTTTCAATTATCGCCGGAGTATTATTCCTATATCGGGCGGCATTTTTTATCTATAACCTTTACCTGTATTTCAGATATAAACCTATCAAATCTGTTAGCAACGAGGCATTACCAACCACGACGGTAATAGTTCCCGCATATAACGAAGGAAGGCAGGTTTACGCGACCTTAATGAGTCTGGCAAAAAGTGATTTCCCGGAAGAGAAATTGCAGTTACTCGCTATTGATGACGGAAGTAAGGATGATACCTGGCATTGGATGCAGGAAGCAAAAAAGGTGCTTGGTGACCGTGTAGCGATCTATCAGCAACCAGAAAACAAAGGAAAAAGGCATGCACTGTACCGAGGTTTCAATCTTGGAACTGGAGAGGTATTCGTAACCGTGGATAGTGATTCTGTTGTTAACGAAGATACATTGCGTAACCTCGTGAGTCCATTTGTAGTGAATGAAAAATGTGGTGCCGTGGCTGGTAACATTAGAGTCCTGAACAATCAAAAGGCGCTTCTACCAAAGATGCTGAACGTAAACTTCGTTCTTAGTTTTGAGTTTATGCGTTCTGCTGAAAGCACCCTGGAATCTGTTCTTTGTACTCCTGGTGCATTAGCTGCTTATCGAAGTTCAGCAGTTTTTGAATGTCTTCCGGAATGGATCAACCAGACTTTCATGGGTCAGGCTTCAGATATCGGGGAAGACAGAGCCATGACCAATATGATACTTAAACGTGGTAATCATGTGCTATTCCAGAGAAACGCTTATGCTTACACCAATGTTCCGGAAAGGTATAGTGGACTGTACAAGATGTTCATTAGATGGGGGCGAAGTAATGTGAGAGAAAACATTGCGATGTCTAAATATGTATTTACAAATTTTAGAGAAGGTTCAAAAATTGGTTCAAGATTACTGTTTATCAACCAGTTCTTGAAGATCATCATGAGCTACCCGCTTATATTCTTAATGTTCTTTTTTGTAGCCTCACATCCTGTACTGTTTTTGAGCTCAACGCTATTAAGCATTTTTATCTTATCAAGTTTCCCGGCACTCTTCTACGCTAAAAGATATAAGTCAACAGAATCGTTCTGGGCGTATTCTTACAGCATTCTATATACATTCGGGTTATTCTGGATCACACCTTACGCGATCGCTACTGCTAGTAAGAGCGGCTGGTTGACCAGAGAATTGAGTCAGAAGAGATAATTTGAACTAATAAAAATTGAAAGCCGCCTATCGATATCAATATTGGGCGGCTTTTTTATTTTATACTTTAATACATTTTATTGTTATGTTGAGATTTGTCCGGGATCTGCTGAATAGCATCCGAATGCTCACAGATCTTTCCTTTCTCATCAAAACGGAAAAAATCCATCGTGATATATTCATCATTTCCTGGCCAGGTTTGATACGTATGCAAGGAGACCAGATTTCCTTCAGCTATACATCTCACAAATTCAATTAATTTCTCAGGATATTCATCCTGCATCCTATTAAAATAGTCGATAAATCCCTGTTTCCCATCCTTTACATCTGGATTATGTTGAATGTATTCCTGGCCAACATAAAATTCTACAGCCCTTTCTGGATTGCCTAAATAAGCCATTCGGTAAAAATCAACAGCAGTTTCCTTGTTTTCTTTAAGACGACTCTTAGCTTTCTAATTTGATAATTTATTATAAAACTAGAATGCCTCTGAAACCTCTTGCGGCATAATAAGATTCAGCTCCATTATGATAGATAAAAACATGGTTATATCTAAAATCTCCGAATAATGCTCCTCCTAATTCACGAATTTCATTAGGGGTCTTTAACCAGCTAGAAGTTTTACTATCAAAATTTCCCAGTTCCTGAAGCTGTCGATATTGAATCTCATCTAATAACTCCACTCCCATTTCATTTGCAACGGTCAATGCACTATTTACAGGCTTATGTTTTTTTCTTGATTCCAACGCCGCATGGTCATAACAATAACTTCTGCGTGATTTCGGACTTTCAGCAGAACAATCAACAAAACTGATGTTTTCACCGTCTAATGCAAAACCTACAACATCCGGTTCACCACCAGTCTCTTCCATTTGAAAAAGCGTGTTTAATTTATCAGGATCCTCATTTAGTCTGGATTCGATAGTCTTCCATGAAAGATTTTTATGCCGGTGCATGTTCGCTTCAAACCTCTCTCTCAAAATGTTTTTAATTTCTTCCCTTTCTACCGTAGACAATTCCATTAATATCAGATCTATGAGACTTTCCTGAATTAAAATTTTCCAGAAGTCTATTATTTTTTATAGCTGAATTTAATGAATTCTCCGGTGTCTTTCAACATTATAGTTTCGGGAACAAATGATTTTGAACCAGCAAAGTAAATTTTACGACCCTTTTCCTGGTTTGGTTTCAATTTCATAATTTGATTGGCCCTGGCATCTATGGCAGATTTCATATCATACCTCACAGGCTCGAGGCAGGAATTATCTGCATTACAAAGAAGAATATCACCAAGATCTATTGATTTCTGTTGTTTGGAGTTATTCTGAATTTCTATAGTAGCCATGTAAAATTTACCGATTTTACCGGTTTTTCCATCTCTTACAGTCTGGCTGAAGATCATTCCTCTGGTATTTAACTGGTTGTTCTGCGAAACACTAACCAGTTGAAATTTTACTTCATTGGAAGTAAGCTGTAAAGGTTCATTTTGATGCACTATCCTATTGCTGAAACAGGAGGACAGCGAATTAATAAGAAGAATTGAAAGTACTATTCTTGTTATACGGTTCATCTATTCTTTTGAAAATGAATTTACATCTGCTCTGCTTTCATTATAGCCCTTTTTAAACGATGCTACATTCTCCTCCCAGTCGTAAATTGTTGCAAAAACGAATGCTGCAAAGATTCCAAGTATAAAGAATTTAAGGTCTCTTCGTGTAGGTTTTAGTTTCATAAATTTAGATTTAAGGTTCTAATGATTGAGCAAATTTAAAAGAACGAGTATCCCAGGATTACAGAAAAAGTTTTATACTCAGATTTCCACTGGGTAAACTGCCCTAGAAGTTCCCGGCTCGTCTGGTATCGTAATTCCATGGAAAATCTGTCATTATGTTTATATCCCAGACCCAAGGCATAATTTGGCTCACTCTCTATCTCAAGTTCATCAAAACTACTTCCATTAAATGCCCTTGTAAACTTGATCTCAGATTCATTTGAAAAATCGATCACATAAGCGATGTTCGCAAAGATCTTCGAGTTCTCATTCAAAAAGAAATAGTGCCTAACTCCTATTGGTAATTCAATAGAACTGTAATCTACTTCTGAGTTTAACTGTCCTCCGGAAACAGTTTCCACTTCCGTAGTTGTAGTAGTTGAATAGGATTGATAGGTTGGCTCAACAAAAACGCTCCATTTATTCTTGTTAAAGGGTAAAATAAGTTCAGCCTCCAAACCAATACCAAAAGATGTTTCATTGTCAAAATCGGTACTCCTCAGGCTGGATGAAGGGTTTGATATACTAAGACTGGAATTATTCAATCGCGGTCGTATATTCAGGTTGAACAGATCCCGTTTTACCTGTGGACGATAGTCTTTATAATCAGCATTTTTGCACTCATTGTACTTTTCAAAGAAATTATAAAGGCTTCGTTGATCATATTCCAGATTTTCTAATTGAGACATACTAATTCCATCACATCTCAGGTTATTCCAAATATCCTGTTTGTATTGATTATTCTCTGCAACATTTCCATCTGGTGTAAGGTACTTTTTCCATACTAATTGAGTGATCTCCTCGTCTGGTAATTTGTAGAAAAAACGATCCAATCCGCCATCTTTATATAGATAAAGATTTGCATCACCTTCGATCAAAGTCTTTAAAAAAAGTTCTTCCTGCTTCATCACCGGGGCATTATTCTTTTTAAGATCGCTTAAACGCTCTGAACTTCTATCGATATCGACATTTGCACGGATAAACTTTGCATAATTATCGATTCCAAACTCTTTTACATTCTTGATTCCAATTATCTTCTCTTCTGAATTTTCGCCATTTCGATAGGTGAATTCTGTAGGATTGCTACGCCAGTCTTTATTCTTGATCTGAACTTCCCTTCGCTCTCCCGAATTATTAATTATGTATCCGCTTTCAAAAATGACCTGTGCAGAGGCAGCATAACTCAACAGTAACGTGAGCACGCATAATAAATTTTTCATGTAAAGATTTGATTGTAATTGATAGTAGTTTTCTGTATCCTGAAATAGGAAAGGGCTAATATAATAGAATAAACAATACTAACCCTTTGCTATAAATTTTATTGAAAACATTTTACTTTTTAGCAGCTCTCATCGGATTCATAAAAGTATTTAAAAGTGTCTCAGAAATTTCTGGATTTGCACCTTCCTTTGCGGCAACCAATGCACCCATGGCACATGCTTTATCCAGCGCTTGCTGCGGTTCTTCTCCCTGTAATAGTTTGGCGAGCAATGTTCCTAAAAACGAATCTCCCGCGCCAACAGTATCCTTCACTTTTACCTTATAACCGGAATTATAATAAAGCTTTTTATCGTGCAGAAATACTGCTCCATGTCTCCCTTTAGTTACACAGATCTGCTTCGCATTAGATTTTACCGCGATGAACAAAAGATTCTGTTCAAGCGAATTGTACTCAGATCCTAATAATTCAGCGATCTCAAAAAGTTCATCATCGTTGAATTTCAAAAAATCTGCATGCTGCATTAGTTCCAGCAGCAACTCTTTACTGTAATGTGGCGGTCTCAGATTGAAATCAAGCACTCTGAATTTTGCCTTCGGAATAAGCTTAAATAAGGTATTTCTACTTACCTCATCTCGGCAAACCAGGCTCCCAAAAATAAAGGCATCTGAATTTCTTACCGAATTTACCATTGTATCGGTCAATTCTATTTTATCCCACGCAGACGGATAGGCAATATTGTAGGTAGCAGAACCACTGGCAGAAAGTTTTACATTGACTACACCCGTAGATCTTTGTTTATCTTTCAGGATATTTCCTGTTTCAATATTTTGCGAATTGAGATATTTTAATAATTCATCTCCTTTTTCATCAACACCTACTTTGCTTATCATTTCGGTATCGATCCTAAAACTGCTTAACCTGCTCGCAACGTTTAAAGGTGCGCCACCTATTCTTTCCATATCTGGAAATACGTCATATAGGATCTCACCAAAACAAACTGCCTTAATATTTTTACTCATCTTATTATTTAATTCTTAAAATTTTAATTCGTAAGCCTGAATATCTCCAAGGCTAAACTTTTCATTTTCTGATTCCAGAGAAAGTTCTGTCCAGGGTTGATTAGGAAAGAATATTTCTGTCATTACCGTTGTGCCATCATCAAAGAACATTTCAACCGAAGTTTTGTCCAGTATCATTAAAACCTTTAGATCTTGTGAATCTGAAATCCTTGGAGCCGTTGAATTCTTTTCTGTAAATTTTTCTGAAAAATCTATCTGTCCAGCATTTGATCTATCAACACTAAACTCTTTTGCTGTATGATCATAGTTCACAATAAATTCCTCATTATTCCCATTAGATAATATTATCTTATAATTGGTTTCCTGAAGATCTTTGATACTGAATTTCACTTCAGCTTTCGCCAGGTCTAGATCAGAAGAATCCAGCAGTACAGCCTTTTCATCAACATCAATAGCATCTTTAGAAATTTCTGAAGATCTGTATTTTTCAAGTTCCTTTACGGGACTAGATTTAACCAGGTATGTTTCATCTTCCTGCACAAGTTTCAGTTCTCTTGCTACGGTCATTGCACTTCTCCAGGTTTCCGTAGGAACTTCCTGTGCGTAAAGCCAATTAGACATCCAGCCAAGAAATAGCTTTCTACCGTCTTCTTTTGGAACATTCGCCCAGGTTACCCCGGCATAATTATCTCTTCCAAAATCTATCCAGAACTTATGTTTTTCTTCCAACTCTTTCATGTTTTCTTCCGGAGTGAATGTTTTTCCGTCAAAATCTCCAACGAAATATTGGGTACCAGAACCTCCGTTATAACCTCCCGGATTAAGACTTTGTATCAGTACCCATTTTGTTTCACCAGTACCATCCACTCTCATTGGGAAGAAATCAGGACATTCCCAAACTCCATCATGAGCTCCTGTGCCAGCTCCAAATTCAGATAATTTCTTCCACTCCTTTAAATTCTGAGAAGAATAGAAAAGTGTTTTTTCACGAGTGGCCAATGCCATTAACCATTGTTTATTGATATCGTCCCAGGTGACTTTTGGATCTCTGAAATCAACAATCCCCGGATTCGGTATCACCGGATTACCTTCATATTTTGTCCAGGTCATACCTTCATCAAGGCTGTAAGCGATCGCCTGGGACTGATAATTTTCTTCCTTATTTTCAGCTCCAACAGGATCATGATAGGTGAATATTGCAATGACCGGAGTTTTACCGTCCTCTCCAAAACCAGAGGTATTATCATTGTCTACCACGGCACTTCCCGAAAAAATATATCCTTTTTCATCTGGATAAAGCGCAATTTCCTGCTCCTCCCAGGTGATCATATCTTTACTTGTTGCATGCCCCCAATGCATTGGGCCCCAAACGTTATCATCGGGATAATATTGAAAATATAAATGATAAGTGCCATTCATATAAAACATCCCGTTTGGATCGTTCATCCAATTCTTTTCAGGAGTAAAATGGAAATTTGGCCTGAAGTCCTCATCTTTCTGAACCTCTGCCATTTTTTTATCTTCGGTATTCTCTGACTTTTCAGTTTCATTTTTACATGAGTTGAAAGTAAAAAGGAATAAGCCTAATAAGAGGATCGGTTGAAATTTTCTTTTCATATTAATTAATTGAAGTTGAAACCTGTTCTTTTAATGATAATTCTTCCGCGAGCTGCTCCAAAGACTTTCCTTTTGTTTCCGGCATCATGAAGATGACAAATAAAAGCTGAAGCACCATCATGAAGGCGAAAAATGCGAAAACATATGCCGGACCTATAGTGGAAAATAGAAAAGGTATGGAAGATGGGATGATCGCCGCCAAAACCCAATGGGTTGAACTTCCAAATGCCTGCCCTGAAGCACGTAATCTATTTGGAAAAATTTCTGAAATGAATACCCATATCACCGCTCCCTGACCAATAGCATGTGATGCTATAAACAGGAATAAAAATATTGGCACCCAGAGTCCTCCCCAGTTTAGAAAGAAGGCTGCCGCAACCAAAGAAAGGGATATGATATACCCAACAGAACCATAAAGCATTAATTGCTTTCTCCCCAACCTGTCTATAAGGAATACTCCCAGCAAGGTAAAAATCAGGTTTATAACTCCTATTCCAATGCTACTCAAAAGTGCAGTGCTTTCTCCCAGACCTGCAGATTCAAATATCCTGGGAGCATAATATAAAAAAGCATTGATCCCGGAAAGCTGATTAAAAAATGCAATTAAAAAGGCCAGGATTAGTGGAAACCTGTATTTCTTCATGAAGATATTCTCTCCGGTTTTTTCAATATCATCCTGATGTTTTATTTCAGCAACCTTAGTACTAACATCAATTCCCGGGTCTATAATTTCTAGAACCTGTTTAGCTTCTGCCATTTTTCCTTTGGAAACCAGCCAACGCGGACTTCTGGGAATAAAGAATACAAAAATGCAATAGATAAATGCTGGTATTGCTTCTACACCCACCATCCATCTCCATGGTTCGTCTCCAGTGCTTCTTAATAAGTAATTCGAAAGGAAAGCGATGAGTATTCCCAAAACGATATTAAATTGATAAAGTGATACTAGTTTCCCTCTTTTATCTGCCGGTGCAATTTCTGAAACATAGGCCGGAGCGGCTATTGTTGAAGCTCCAACTCCCAGGCCTCCCAGGAACCTGAAAATGGCAAAACTTATCGGGTCATCTACCAGTGCAGAGCCTAATGCGGAAATAAAGTAGAGAAAACCAATCACCATAAGAGTATTTTTACGGCCAAATTTATTTGTTGGAATTCCACCAAAAATAGCTCCCACAACGGTTCCCCACAGTGCCATAGCCATAACCACAGATCCATGAAACGCATCTGAAGTACCCCATAAAGCCTGAAGCTGTTTATCGGCTCCCGAAATAACTACCGTATCAAATCCAAAAAGAAAGCCGGCGAGTGCCGCGCTAATAGACCACGTAAGAATCTTATTCATATTTGATTTATTAAAAATGGAAAAATTCGGGATAATTTCTAATAATGAAAAATAATCATCAAGGTTTATAAAAATTCCGAATTGTTTTGCCGTAGAATTTATAAATTTTTTAATGATTATTCATTGTTAATCAATAGAATTGAACAATTTCAGTCAATTTAAAGCCTCTATCTGTAGCACTTATTGAAAACTTTATTCCTTTTCATAATTGATAAATTTTCAGGGCTTTCATTTAAATAGGAATTTTTTCCAGTAGTACTTGGCTTCAAATTTTATTACTATCTTCATAACCGACCATAAATCAAAAGCTTAAGCAACCTTAAAAAAATTTCAGGACCTGCAGCCGTCTTGGCTTCAGATTAATTTTCATGAATGAAAAAGATTTTTTTACTGTTGCTCCTTATTTTGCCAATTCAGGCCATTGCTCAATACTGGATTAGCAGGGAAGACACCTACTTTTTTGTAAGCACCGGTCTGGACCTTAGAAATGCGACTTTTGGCGGAACCGTAAATCCGGCCGCTTATGATGGTACCTGGACTGCAGGTTATAGAAATGAGAATTTTGGAATTCACGCTTATTATGAAACCTTCTCAGCTATTAGATACGAATCTGCCGGAGTAAATCCTGAATATATCTTCAGGCCAGGAAAAATGCTTATTCCAGTAGCTGACATTTCTCTTTCATTTATTCGAAGACCCTGGAAAGTATATCCATCTTTGGCGATGAATGTCAGGATGGAATATCACTTCTCTCGCTTCTTTGTTTATGTAAGAGGTGAATCCAGATGGCGCACAGATTATGACTTTTTCCAGTTTTCAGTATACGGCGGAGTTAGTTTTAAATTTGGATTTCCTAAATAAACTCCCAAAAATATCTTTGTAGAAATTTTAACTTGAACGCATTCAATTTTGTATAATTTTGAGGCGCTAATAAGCTCTTTTCTATGGAAATATTCTTACAACCTGACACATGGGTCGCGTTACTAACTCTGACCTTTTTAGAGATCGTACTCGGGATAGATAATATTATTTTCATCTCACTGGTTGCAGGAAAAGTGCCGGAAGAAAAACAGAAGAAAGCAAGACTTGGGGGACTTTCCATTGCCCTGGTCATGAGGATTCTCCTGCTATTAAGTATTACCTGGATCATTGGACTTACAGAACCTGTGCTTACAGTTGCCGACTTTGAACTCAGCTGGAGAGATATTATTCTGATCGCTGGAGGGATATTTTTATTGATCAAGAGTACTCTGGAAATTCATCATAAAGTGGAAGGTCAGGTAGAAAATGCCAAAAATGGGAAAAAATCAAATACACTTTCCTTTACTTCAGCAATCATACAGATCGTTCTCTTAGACCTGGTATTTTCTTTCGATTCTATTTTAACGGCTGTAGGACTAACTGATCAGATCATATTAATGATCATTGCCGTGGTTGTAGCCATAATTGTTATGATGATCTTCGCTAAACCCGTAGGCGAGTTTGTAAACGAGCATCCAACAATCCAAATACTGGCTTTATCGTTTTTAATATTAATTGGTGTAATGTTGATCGTAGAAGGTGCTCATTACCATGTTCCCAAAGGATACATTTATTTCGCAGTATTCTTCTCTCTGGCCATTGAGATGCTGAATATGAGGTATAGAAAAAAGAATGATTAGTCCAGGATCTCGTAATGGATGGGCTTAAAACTTCCGCCGTTACTATCTTCTGCAGAACACGCGGTAAGACCAACGATTAGATCCATTTTAGCCTCAAAGGTCACATAATCACCTGCTTTACTTAAAGGCGGATCTACCGATATTTTCCCAAATTCATCGAACTGCACGTTCATGAAAATATTGAATGCTGTTGGTATTTCATCGGGCTCAATTCCGAATTTTTCAAGATTGGTATAAAGATTTTCAAAGCAACTTGGATGATATTCTTCATTGCTATACATGATCTTGAAAGTTTCAGGACTACAGGGCGCTAATAGAAAATCATTTCTTCCATTAGTATCTTCAAGAATTTCCATCATTTTATTGCTTCGGTTGCTCCAGAGATAATTCGCCTTAGTAATAAGAATACTTTCTTCAAAATCTATGGTTTTTCCACTGGAAATCTTTTCCCGCTTATCATCGGCATTGAAAAGAACCATATCGCTCACCTGCTCCCCTTTTGGATCGATCACTTTTAGCAATTGTCCTTTTTTCAACTTAAAAGCTGCACCGCTTTGCTTCTCAATAATTTCCATCTTAATTATTTTAATCGATCTTATTTTCTTTTTTTATCTCTTCCGAAAGCTGTCTATCATTCGAATTATCTGAATTTCCAAGCTTCTCAACCGTTCTCCTAATATCATATTCTGGATAAGATTGATGTAGCTTTTTTATTCCCTGAATTTTGTAGGGTTCCAACCAAAAACCTGTAATTAACGGCAAATGTTCCAGCAGCATTTGCTTCGGAATATCCTTATAAAAGAGTGGTTTCTCCTGAAATTTTTCAAAATGATGAACCAGTTTCTCTAAAGATTTCTCCAACTCTTCAGGACTCTGAATTTTAATTTTTGCATTTACATGAACCGCGGAATAATCCCAGGTACTAATGTCTTTTTCTTTATACCAGGAAGAGGAAATATACGCATGAGAACCCTGAAAAATGATTAATACGTCTGCTCCATCCTTAAGATATTGGTATTGCTCATTATGATTAGCAATATGAGAATAAAGCCTCCAGTTTTCTACATCACCTTCTATTAAAATTGGAATATGTGTTGCAATAAGATTTTCTCCATTCATGATAAAAACCCCGAAAGGATGTTGTTGAATAAAAGAATAGATAAAATCCTTATCATCTTTCCGGTATTTCGGAGGTCTATACATATACTAATTGTTATGATGAAAAGGACATTTCCACTCCTTTTCTACTTTTCTGCCGCTATATTGCTTTGCTTCACTACTGTTTCCAAAATCTTCCAGCATGGGATTTATATTTCCCTGCAATTTTATATCCCGGTCTCTAATTCTATCTCTAACCGCTTCATAACTGCCCATTTCTCTAAGCTTTTCAAACTGCCAGTGCAAATTGAAAGTAAGTGTTGGATAGGGGCTTTGTCTTGCCAGTCTCGAAGAATTAGGATGCAAACCCACTATATAAAAAGCTTTTCCCCCAATACTAAAGCTGAAATTTTCATCTATAGAATTCGTACTAACTTCAGGATCCCATCTTTTATCATCTAAATTGTGAAGATATTGTAGTTGCTTCCAAAGTAATTTTTCGAAACTAATTTCGGAATATTCCGGAGATTCAGGAAAAACGGCCATAAATGTTTTGAAATCATTAGATTCAAAATTATATTTCTCAATGTAATTTTCCAGGTCTTTAAAAAGTCGTTTTGCCGTTTCTAAAGAACCTAACTCCTGGTAAGTTTTCAATTCAACTTTATCCATGCTAAAAACTGTTTTAGCCATCATGCATGGATGATCATTTTTCAGGATAAATTTCTCATATTCTTTTTTGATCTTAATATCCTGAGATATTGAAGCTCGTTTTCTTTTCACATCAATCATTTCCATCTCCCTATTTTTATCTAGTTACGTCTTTTATCAGCCAGTCTTCTAACTGCTCATCCATATCCCCGGTATGCAATACCGAAATATCACCGGTAGCCTCAAAAACCACAGCTCTCACTTCTTTTAATCTTATAACATTCGCTTCCCTAAGTTTGGAACGAAGATCTTCTTCGGTTACCCGTGATTTCTTAAGGTTTTCATGTAGAATATTCTGACCATCCATCAATAACAAAGGGCCATTATCTACAGAATCTCTTACTATCTTAAATCTTCGTAGGATTGCTACAAATAATTGCAAAATGTAAATTATTGCCAGTCCCATTATTCCTTCCCAGAGACTTACGCTTTTTGAAAGTACTGTGGTTGCGATCATAGAGCCCAGTGCCACGGTCATGGCAAAGTCGAAACTGGACATTTTGGAAAAACTTCTTTTCCCCGCAATTCTTGTAAAAACAATAATCGCGATATAAATCCCGATAGCTGTAATAACGATAGCTAGCATAGAGCTCCAGTCAAAGGCAAACCATTTCTTCATGATCTTAAATTTTTAAAGCAAGTGAATGGCCTGAACAGGAGGTTGCTGGCTAAATGAATTCTCTTGATCTTTTGGTTGACCTCTAAATTAGAGACATAATCAGCTAATTAAATGTTAAGCAATCATAATCCTTTGCAAACCTTGAGACTTCTAACTGATTGAGTTAAAAAATGGTTCGAATGGATTATTTCGATATTTTTGAATATGAACAATTTTTTAAAAATAGGCCATCGAGGTGCTAAAGCTCATGTAGCAGAAAACACTTTAGAAAGTATCCAGAAAGCTTTAGAAATTGGGGTTGATATGATAGAGATCGATGTGCACAAATGCGCCAGCGGTGAACTTTGGGTAATTCATGATTTCACATTAGATCGAACCACAAATGGAAGTGGGGAAATTGCAAAAAGAACTGCGGAAGAACTTAAAAAACTAAGAATAGAAGGTCAGTTTAAAATTCCGTTGCTTACAGAAGTACTGGAACTAATAGAAGGCAAATGCCTTATCAACATTGAACTGAAAGGCCTAAATACAGCTCCACCGGTTTGTAAGCTTGTTAAGGAAAAGATCGCTTCCTCCAAATGGGAGTATGCAGATTTTATCATCTCTAGTTTTCAGAAAAATGAACTTTTTGAAGTTAGAAAGAACGACCAGGAAATTCCCATTGCTGTGCTTAGTAAAGCCAGCGTTCCCGAAGCGATTGAATTAGGCAAACGTTTAAAAGCTTCAGCAATACACCCATCTTTAGGTATCATTACCCGCGACAATACAAAATTGAGTCAGGAAAACGGATTCAAAATAAATGTTTGGACAGTGAATGAGCGTGAAGATATGCAGCGGATGATAGATTTTGGAGTTGATGGAATTATTTCAGACTACCCGGATAGACTGCACAATCCAGTTCTCAATCTGAAACCCTAAACAAACTTTCTTGCTTCAGGAATATCTGCCTATTTTTGCCTTTCAAAATAAATTCAGGATTTGGATACATACGATATTTTAATTGTTGGCGGCGGCGCAGCAGGATTTTTCACGGCTATCAATGCTGCGGAATTTAATCCTAAACTAAAGATCCTGATACTGGAACGAGGGAAAGAAGTGCTTACCAAGGTTAAAGTTTCGGGTGGTGGAAGATGTAATGTTACTCACGCTGAATTTATTCCGGCGGAACTAGTTAAACGATACCCACGTGGAGAAAAGGAACTTCGAGGCCCATTTCACAAATTCATGACTGGTGACACGATAGGCTGGTTTGGACAAAGAGGCATTGAGCTTAAAACTGAGGAAGACGGGAGAATGTTCCCAATTACCGATAGTTCCCAAACCATCATCGACTGTTTTCAGAAGGAATGTAAAAGACTGAACATTGAAATTCTGAAAGGACAGAGTTTAAAAAATCTGAAAAAAGAAAATGATCGATGGCTAATCGAAACCACTAATGATTCTTTTTCAACCGAAAAGCTCATGCTTGCTACAGGAAGTAATTCAAAAATCTGGAATTTGCTGGAAAAAATAGGCCATCGCATTGTACCAGCCGTACCTTCTTTATTCACTTTCAATATTAAGGATAAAAGGATTAAAGGTCTCGCGGGAATTTCTTCAGAAGCTGAAGTGAAGATCCTTGGCGAAAATCTGGAAAGTTCCGGTCCACTATTAATCACGCACTGGGGAATGAGCGGTCCGGGAATTTTAAAATTATCGGCCTGGGGAGCAAGACAATTAAATGATCTTAATTATAATTTCAGTATTGAGGTAAACTGGATTCCGGGAAATACCTCTACAGATATCTTGGAGGAATTGAAGGAGTTAAAGTTTTCAAACTCTAAACAGCAGGTTTCAACCAGGCCTCAATTTGATCTTCCAAAAAGATTATGGCATAGTATCGTTGAGGCATCAGGAATAAATACCGAAACTAAATGGGCCGATCTTAATAAAGTGCAATTAATAAATTTAGCTGAAGAACTTACAACAGCAAAATTCATGGTGGAGGGAAAAAGCACTTTCAAAGAGGAGTTCGTTACGGCCGGGGGAATTGATCTTAAAGAGGTTGATTTTAAAACCTTTGAAAGCAAAATCCTTAAAAATCTTTACTTCGCTGGGGAAATTCTGAATATCGATGCAATTACCGGAGGATTCAATTTTCAAAATGCCTGGACTGGCGGATATTTAGCGGCGAAGGCTATGAGTTCAAACGCCATATCTCAAAATTAAAAACGATTGCAAAAAGCACCCATACGGCATAAGGAATTAAAAGCCAGGCTGCGGTATTATTTACAATTCTAAACCACCTGATCGTAAAAAGTATCATTATAAAAAGTACCACGAGATCCAGCAGGGCGATAAATGGTTTTTCCAAAGCGAAAAACAACAGAAACCAGAACCCGTTTAAAAATAACTGAAAGCCGAAATGATATAAGGCTGTTTTCACCCATTTATGGTAAAAACCTCTACTCCACACAATTCCCGCTGCTACACCCATTAAAACATACATCAGGATCCAGATAGAACTGAAAAGATCTTCTTCAATATGAAACCAGGGTTTTTTAAGAGCCGGATACCATTCTGCAATACCAGTCTTGGTCGCTACGGTACCCATAAAGCCAAAGATGAGGCAGATTCCCACCGCGAAAGAACTTCTTATGAACAGTTTTTTAGTCATAATTGGCTGGTTGAATTCACTAAAATAGGAATTATTTTGAATTGTTTAAGCTGCCAGACAAGACATAAAAGTTTAACTTTGGCAAAAATTTTTGAGGATGACCCCAACGGATTTTATCCCTAAGCAAGACATTACAAAGATCAATTCAGGTGAAGTTACCTGGCAATCTCCAAGCAACATCGCACTGGTGAAATACTGGGGTAAAAAGGAAAATCAAATTCCGGCAAACCCGTCCATCAGTTTCACTTTAAGCAATTGTCATAGCACTACAACTATGAAGTATCAGCTTAAAGACAACGCTTCAAATACTGGAGAATTTGACTTTAAATTTTATTTTGAAGGAAAGGAAAAAGAAGATTTTAAGCCGAAGATCATTAAGTTCTTTGAGCGAATTGAATCTTATTGCCCTTACCTCAAGGATTATAGTTTCGAGATCCATAGTGAGAATTCATTTCCGCATAGTAGCGGAATTGCTTCTTCCGCGAGCGGAATGAGTGCCCTGGCGCTTTGTGTGATGAGTCTTGAAAAAGAAATTTCCAAAGATCTTTCAGAAGAATATTTCAATAAAAAAGCCTCGTTTCTGGCAAGGTTAGGTTCTGGAAGTGCAAGCCGAAGTATTGAAGGTCCTTTAGTAGTTTGGGGTGAACAAAATAAAATTGAAGGTGCTTCCGACCTTTTTGGAGAGATGTATCCGTATAAAATCCACGATGTTTTCAAAAGCTTTCAGGATACCATTATGTTGGTAGACAAAGGCGAAAAACAGGTTAGCAGCACCGTTGGACATAATCTCATGCACGGACATCCTTTTGCAGAACAAAGATTTCAACAGGCAGATGACAACCTTGAAAAGCTAATTCCTATTCTTGAATCTGGAGATCTTACTGAATTTATCAAGATAGTGGAAAGTGAAGCTTTGAGTCTTCACGCGATGATGATGAGTAGTCAGCCCTATTTTATTTTGATGAAACCAAATACACTTGAGATCATTAATAAAATCTGGACATTTAGAGAAAAAACCAAAATCCCCGTATGTTTCACCCTTGATGCTGGCGCGAACGTTCATATTCTATACCCTGATAATCACAAGGATAAAATTTTAGAATTCATTAATAATGAGTTAGTTGTATATTGTCAAAACGGACATTATATTTGCGACCAAGTTGGTGATGGTGCAAAAAAATTGTAATTTTAATACGTTTTTAGCCCGTCAATTACTTACAAGACCTTAGATACTTATGAAAGGACCTCTATTTTATTCTAAAATCCTTCTCTTCGGAGAGTACGGGATCATTAAAGATTCCAAGGGTTTATCCATTCCTTACAACTTCTATAATGGTGCTTTGAAACTGGATGAAAATCTTGGTGACGTGGCAAAGAAGTCTAATGAAAATCTTAGAAAATTCGCAGCTTATCTTGAAGCACTTCAGGAAAATTCGCCTGAATTGGTACAATTTGACCTTGAAGAGCTGAGAAAAGACATTTCAAACGGGATGTATTTTGATTCCAGCATTCCTCAGGGATATGGAGTTGGAAGTAGTGGAGCTCTGGTTGCAGCTATTTATGATAAATATGCTACAGATAAGATTACGGTTCTTGAAAACCTTACCAGAGATAAATTATTAAAGCTGAAAAAGATCTTCGGAGAAATGGAATCTTTCTTCCATGGAAAATCATCAGGTCTTGATCCACTTAATTCATATTTGAGCATTCCTATCCTAATTAATTCTAAGGAAAATATTGAGCCTGCCGGAATTCCTTCACAAACGGAAAATGGTACCGGAGCGGTTTTCTTACTGGATAGCGGAATTACCGGAGATACGGCACCAATGGTGAGCATTTTTATGGAAAATATGAAGCAGGAGCCATTCAGAAAAATGCTGAAAGATCAGTTCGTAAAACAAACTGATGCCTGTGTAGATGATTTTCTAAAAGGAGACGTAAAATCTTTATTCTCAAACGTTAAGAAACTTTCTCATACGGTTCTTGATAACTTTAAACCAATGATCCCTGCTCAATTTCATAAATTATGGAAGAAGGGTATTGAAACCAACGATTATTACCTGAAGCTTTGTGGTTCTGGTGGTGGAGGTTACATCCTTGGATTTACTGAAGATATTGACAAAGCCAGAAAAGCCTTAAAAGATTATAATTTAGAAGTAGTTTATAACTTCTAAATCCTGCTATGGCGTCTACTGCTAACAAGCGCTTATTACTGAAGATATTCAGCCTTTTTTCGGTAGTAAGAGGTTACAATATTCTTGTTGTAGTTTTTGCTCAATACCTCACCTCAGCTTTTATACTTGCTCATGATAAACCACTGAGAGAAGTATTATTTGATCCCAATTTATTCTTTTTGATACTGGCATCCTCAAGCGTTATTGCTTCTGGTTACATTATTAATAATTTCTACGATAGCGAAAAAGACCTGATCAACAGGCCTAATAAAACAATGCTAGACAGGATCGTTAGTCAGCGAACCAAGCTTTCGGTTTACTTTATCCTGAATTTCGCAGCCATTTTTTTTGCCAGTTATGTATCCTTTAAGGCAGTAGTCTTCTTTTCTATATACATTTTCGTGATCTGGTTATATTCCCACCGACTCAAAAAGATTCTTTTCCTAGGAAACCTGGTAGCTTCAATCCTTACCATCACTCCATTCTTCGTAATATTCATCTATTACAAGAATTTCGAAACAGTGATTTTCATCCATGCAACATTCCTATATCTCATGATCGTAATGCGGGAATTGGTGAAAGATCTGGAAAACATGCAGGGAGACCTAGTTCAGAATTACCATACTATTCCACTGGTGTATGGAGAAAAATGGAGTAAATTTTGCTTAGGTGTTTGTACGCTGTTGGCGATTATTCCTATCTACCTTCTTATAACCAGGTTTGAAACCGGTTATATGGATTATTACTTCTATACTTCCTTTTTTTTATTAATTGTATTCCTACTAATGCTGTATTTCAGCAAAGTTAAATGGCAATATCTTTTACTCCATAACATCCTCAAACTGATCATTGTTGCGGGAGTTTTTAGTATTCTGCTAATTGATATTGATGAAGTTCTAAGCAAGGTTTTTTAGATAAACCGCTCATTCTAAAACTTTTCTCAAATACTTGGCTTCCTCATTGGGGATGATGTATCTTTGCAAAAAATTACGCGATGAGTAGAAACGACAGATCTTCAGGCAAAAAATATAGTGGAAGACAAGGCGGAGGCCAGAAAAAGAAATCTTATGCCAGAGGAAATGCTCCAATTAAACCTAAAATGGAGAAAAGCCCTTTATCTAATGTTGAGGGAATTCGTCTAAATAAATATATCGCAAATTCTGGTGTTTGCTCTCGTAGAGATGCAGATATGTATATCGCAGCGGGGAACGTAACTGTAAATGGTAAAACCATTACTGAAATGGGTTACCGCGTAAAACTTGAAGATGATGTACGTTTTGACGGGAGAAGACTTAATCCTGAAAAACCAGAATATATTCTACTTAACAAACCAGCAGGTTTCTTCGTAACCGGTAACCCTGAAAAAGGTGGAAGAACAGTAATGGAGCTTATTTCGAAAGCAACCTCAGCAAAAGTTAGCCCGGTTGGAAAACTTGATAATCAGGCAAAAGGATTATTGCTTTTCACCAACGATGGTACTCTAGCTAAAAAACTGGCTAAACCTAAGAACGGTATTCGCCAAATCTATCAGGTGACCTTGGATAAAAACCTTAGCAAGGAAGATCTAGAAAATATTGGTAAAGGTGTTTATATCGAAGGTTCAAAGATCAGTATCTCAAGCATCAGCTTTATAGATGACAAACCTCATAATGAAGTTGGTATTGAGATTTACAGCATTAAGGAGCATATCGTGACCAGAATTTTCAAAAGTCTTGGCTACGAAGTTGAAAGTCTTGATCGTGTTGTTTTTGGCGGACTTACCAAGAAAGATCTGGGACGCGGAAGACACCGTAACCTTACTCAGCAAGAGGTAATTAACCTTGGAATGCATTAATTTTATTTTTAGGTTTTTCATACTGTTTTTTTAATACATTTACTGCGTCAAAAACCGAAGCAGCAGCGTCTGTTTCTTTTCGATTTTTATGTAATTGAACAGAATTTCTTTTTTTCAGTCTGAAGAGATTTCAGCAACCAACCTTGAAGGATATCACCTATTGTTTGATCTGGTTTCGGGTTCCCTTGTTTTATTCTTAACATTTATTTACCAGTCGATTCTTTTGACCCTATAAATTATTCTCTAATTTTTAGCCTTAAATCACTTTAAGAAATTGAATACCAAGTACAGCGATCTAATTGACCAAACTTATTACTTCCCTCAGGAAGAATTTACTCTAGAAGGAGCAGAACTAAAATTCCACGACATAGACCTTATGGAATTGGTAAAAAAATACGGAGCTCCTTTAAAATTCACTTATTTACCAAAGATTTCTCAGAATATAAATCGTGCAAAAGGCTGGTTCAAATCTGCCATTGAAAAACACGATTATAAAGGAACTTACAACTACTGCTATTGCACTAAAAGCTCCCATTTTGAGCATGTATTGAATGAAGCTTTGAAGAATGATATTCATATTGAAACATCTTCTGCTTTTGATATCAATATTGTTGAGAAACTGAAGAAATCAGGAAAAATATCTGACGATAGATGGGTGATTTGCAATGGATTCAAAAGAGATCAGTATGTAGATAATATAAGTCGATTATTGAATGGCGGTCATAAGAACTGTCTCCCGGTTATTGATAATTACGAAGAACTGGAACTTCTTTCAGAAAAGATCGACGGTAAATTCCAGGTTGGGATTAGGATCGCATCAGAAGAGGAACCGAAATTTGAATTTTATACCTCAAGACTTGGAATTGGATATAAGAATATTGTTCCATTTTATAATAAACAGATCAAAGATAACGACCAGGTAGACCTGAAGATGCTACATTTCTTCATTAATACCGGTATTCGAGACACTGCTTATTACTGGAACGAATTGAATAAATGTCTAAAAGTTTATATAGCCCTTAAAAAGATTAGTCCAAATCTGGACAGTCTGAATATTGGCGGAGGATTCCCTATTAAGAATTCCCTGGCTTTTGAATATGACTATGCTTATATGGTAGATGAGATCATTAATCAGATCAAGCTTACCTGTGAAGAAGCTGAAGTTGATGTGCCTAATATTTTCACTGAATTTGGAAGTTTTACCGTTGGAGAAAGTGGAGGTGCGATCTATGAGGTACTATATCAAAAACAACAGAATGATCGTGAAAAATGGAATATGATCAATTCATCTTTCATTACTACACTTCCAGATACCTGGGCGATCAGTAAAAAATTCGTAATGCTGGCCGTGAATCGCTGGAACGATGAATATGAAAGAGTTCTTTTGGGAGGTTTAACCTGTGATAGCGATGACTATTATAACTCGGAACAACATACGAACGCAATATATCTGCCCAAGTTCAAAAAGGAAAAACCACTTTACATAGGTTTTTTTAATACCGGAGCCTATCAGGATACCATTGGAGGATTTGGAGGATTACAACACTGTTTGATTCCTCAGCCAAAGCATATATTGATAGATAAAGATGAAAATGGTGAATTAACCACCCGTTTGTTCAGCGAGCAGCAAAATTCTGAGGACATGCTGAGTATTCTGGGTTATGACAGAAACAATTAATATTTTATAACTTTAAAATCAACTAACTAATCAATTCAATTAGCCATGAGCAAAAAGAATTATGCCGGGATACCCGATAAATACGCTCGTATAGACGAAGCAAAAGTGGTATTGATTCCTGTTCCCTACGATGGTACCAGTACCTGGCAAAAAGGCGCCGATAAAGGCCCTGATGCATTTTTGAACGCTTCTGAAAATATGGAGCTTTACGACATTGAGACTCGCAGCGAGGTGTATAAAAAAGGTATTTACCTTGCACCGCCTGTAACCGAAGACTCTTCACCAGAAAAAATGGTGGAAGCAGTTTACAAAACAACCAAGAACTACATCAAGCAAGATAAATTTGTAACTCTTTTTGGTGGAGAACATTCGATCTCGATTGGAAGCATCAGAGCATTTAACGAGTCTTTTGAAGATCTTACCGTAGTTCAATTAGACGCTCACGCCGACCTTAGGCCGGAATATGAAGGATCTAAATGTAACCACGCTTGTGCCCTGCATGAGGCCAGCAAAAACACAAACCTTTTACAGATAGGTATTCGTTCTATGGACGTTTCAGAAAACGATCATATGGATGAGAATCAGGTGTATTTTGCTCATGATTTATACGAAGACTGGCAGGATGATGCCATTGGACAAATGACGCCAAACGTATTTATTACAATTGACCTTGACGCTTTTGATCCAAGCATTATGCCTTCTACAGGAACTCCGGAACCGGGAGGATTATTCTGGTATGAAACCCTGGAATTCCTGAAAATGATGTTCAAAAAGAAAAATGTTGTAGGCTTTGATATCGTAGAACTTTGCCCTAATAAAGATGAGAAATCTTCAGATTTCCTGGCGGCGAAGCTTTACTACAAGATGTTGAGCTACAAATTCAAATATCAAGATTATAACGAAGAAGACGAAGATGAGTAAAGGACAGATATCTCAATTCATTGAGAAATACTATTTACATTTTAATGCTGCAGCCCTCGTGGACGCTGCTAAAGATTATGAAAAGCAATTAGACAACGGCTCTAAAATGCTTGTTTCACTTGCCGGGGCAATGAGTACCGCCGAGCTTGGGAAGATCTTTGCAGAAATGATTCGCCAGGATAAAGTTCATATTGTTTCCTGTACCGGTGCAAACCTGGAAGAGGATGTAATGAACCTTGTAGCACATTCACATTATAAAAGAGTTCCTAATTATCGTGATCTTACTCCACAGGAGGAATGGGATCTTTTGGAAAAAGGATTGAATAGGGTAACCGATACCTGTATTCCTGAAGAAGAAGCTTTCAGAAGAATTCAGGATCATATTTTCAAGATCTGGAAAGATGCTGAAGAAAAAGGAGAACGTTATTTTCCGCATGAATTCCTTCATAAACTACTTTTAAGCGGAGTAATGGAAGAGCATTACGAAATAGATCTTAAAGATTCATGGATGTACGCTGCTGCTGAAAAGAATTTACCGATGGTAGTTCCGGGTTGGGAAGATTCTACATTAGGGAATATTTTCGCCTCTTACGTTTTAAAAGGTGAATTGAAAGCAAGCACTATGAAGTCTGGTATAGAATACATGACTTTCCTTGCCGACTGGTATACGGAAAATTCTCAGAATGGTATTGGTTTCTTCCAGATTGGTGGAGGTATCGCCGGAGATTTCCCGATTTGTGTGGTGCCTATGTTATATCAGGATATGGAAAGAACAGACACTCCTTTCTGGAGCTATTTCTGCCAGATCTCAGATTCTACTACTAGTTACGGATCTTATTCCGGAGCGGTACCGAATGAAAAGATTACCTGGGGTAAATTAGATATTAATACTCCAAAACATATTATAGAAAGTGATGCGACTATAGTTGCCCCCCTGGTATTTGCATATCTGCTGGATATGTAATTAACAAATAATTACCGGAAGTTAAAGCTGTTCAGTATTAATAATTGTCTAATATTGAACAGCTTTTTTAATTGATGATATATGGAGAACTGGCCAATTTTTGCGATCGGGTTTTTAGCCCAACTTTTGTTCTCGGCCAGACTTATTTCTCAATGGTTCTTATCTGAAAAATCTAAAAAAGTTGAGACGCCTGTTCTATTCTGGAAGCTTAGTCTGCTGGCTTCTATCCTACTTTTCACTTATGGTTACTTAAGGGAAGATCTTGCCATCATGCTGGGTCAATTCCTAATTTACGGTATTTACTGGCGTAATCTTAATTTAATGGGCGAATGGCACAAACGAAATATTTTCTTTAAGATCCTTGTGGTCGCTTTTCCTTTTGGAATAGCCGCATACATTTGGTTTTTTGGAACTCTAAGCTGGAGAGACCTTTTCAAAACTGAAAATATATCCGGCTGGCTCATCGCTTTAGGTATTCTTGCCCAGATCATTTATACTTCCAGATTCTTTTACCAGTGGTATCATTCTGAAAAAACTCAGGAGTCATCGCTACCCATGGGATTCTGGGTCTTAAGCCTTTTTGGTTCTGCTTTATTGTTCACCTACGGAATATTCAGAGAAGACCCGGTACTTATTGCTGCACATTTCTTTGGCGCGATCATTTATATGAGAGACATGTATCTATTGAAGAAATCTGATGCGCAGGTTGGAGAAAAATTTGAAGCTTAAACTGCGGTTGTTTTTTCTTTGCTGAATAATTCTTTTATTAAGATGTAACCTACCACCAGATATTCCAGCGCGATCAACCAGAAGCTCTCCTGATAATCAGGATTGGAATAAGCGTAATAACTGAGCATTATCAGGCCAGACCATATCAATATATATTTATATTCTGTAAAGACGCTTAGAAGCAATGGAATTGCCAGATACCAGGGATGAACAGTGGTTGAAAGCAAGAGATAAGCCGTTACTGCGAAAAGCATATTCGTAAGCAACAGCTTTGTGTTCTGATACTTTCTTAAAAATGTCAATCCTAGAATGACCAAAATGGTAATTACCGGCAGAACTTTTCCAGCGGTTTCGATAATGTTATATCCTTTAACCTGGAAACCTATCCATCGCACGATATAATAAATACTGGCATTAAATTCGAATTTCCCAAACCATAAGCCAACGCTGGCCATAAAATTAGAAACCACTTCAGCTGAGTAAAATGGAAGAAAAGTCAGTATAACAGTCAGGAGGCAAGTCAAATTGTAAATAATAAGCTTTCCTAAGCCGAGTTGTTTATTTGAATTGCTGAAATACTTAAAAAGTAATGGCAGGAACATTAGTGGCAACAACTTGACTGATACAGACAAACCAAGAATAATAGCACTTAAGAACCATTTCCCTCTATGTAATAAATAAAGCGAAACCACGAGAAAGAACACCATGACCGATTCAAAATGCAGGTTCCCGGTCATTTCGATGATTATAAATGGATTTAGGATATACCAGAAGATCCTGTACTCACCCAGCCCCATAGCTTTTAAAAGTTTTCTTCCGAAAATGAAAGTTCCAATATCTGCCAGTATGATCACCAATCTGAAAATGATCACCGAGCCCAGAATACTAGAAGAAGATATCCAGCCGGCAATAGCGAAAATCAACTGGTTCAGCGGAGGATAATTCGAAAAGTGACCTGCACTCAAACCACCCATCCCGGTTATTAATTTTTTTGCCTGAGCAATGCTGAAAGTTTCAAGTTCTATTAATTCATTCGGAATGTATTGATAAGGATTCCATCCTTCTGCAATGAGTCTTCCATCCCAGATAAACCTGAAGTAATCCTGTGATAGATTTGGCAGAGAAAACAAGTATATAAGCCTAAATATCACTGCAAGACCTATCAAAAATCGCAGATCGGTTTTCAGCATATTTACCAGCTTATAACTTAAAAAGCACAGCGCGGTATATAGTAAAATAAGCCTTGGAAAATCTGACCGTTCTAAACCATATCCAAATGTAAAATAAAAAGCGGCACAAGAGACGGCCAGCAAAATTGGTATTTTATAAAGTTGGAATAATCTGAGATCCATTGATGAGCAGTAGGCTTTCAGCTAAAGTATAAAAATTTACGCTCTCAGACTTTTAAAGAATACAAAGCCGAATCCTGTAAATAACATGAGGTGAAATATAAGAAGTCCATAATCGTTTAGCTTGAACGCGCTCCAGATTGCGAAGCCGAAATAAAGGAATAGAAGACCCTCGATTATCACATTTTTTGAAAACCGATTGGTAAGATATTTATTTCCCTTCCATGAGTCTTTTACAGAATTGATATTGAATTTAGGAGTTCTGATAAATTCAGACCTTTTACCAAAATGTCCTTCTAAAACTGCCAGCGTATTATGAACCGAAAATCCCATGGCAATAGAAAAGAACGTAATAAACATACCAACGAATTTGAAAAAGCTTTTGATTCCTTTCCCATGGATTTTTGTGTAAGCCACATAATAACAGGCAAAGAATATCAGGGTGCTGATTGCAAACCCGGCCATTATATTGAAATAACCTGAAAACGCAGGATTGTTGTGTTTAATGTAAAGTACAGGCACACTTAGAACCGCTAATAAAAGTACGATCATAAACATGCTTGAATTAAGTAAATGAAAGAATCCATGAAATTTCGTGGAGAAAGAAACCGACTTGTCCTTTAGTAATTTTCCGTAATTTTTTCTAAAATTTTCTGCCGCTCCTTTGTTCCATCGAAACTGCTGGCTACGTGCCGCACTTATCACTACTGGTAATTCAGCCGGAGTTTCCACATTCTCAAGATATTTAAATTCCCATTTTTTCATCTGGGCGCGGTAGCTCAGGTCAAGATCTTCAGTCAATGTATCACCACTCCAGTTCCCGGCATCGAGAATACATTCCTTACGCCATATCCCGGCTGTCCCATTAAAATTGATGAAGTTCCTACCAAAATTCCTTCCGGTTTGTTCCAGAATAAAATGGAAATCCAATGCAAAAGCCTGGATTCGGGTCAGTAGTGAATAATCCCTGTTCAAATGCCCCCAACGAGTTTGCACCACCCCTATTTTTGGATTCTTGAAATAAGGGAGCGTTTCCATCAACCAATTCTTGCCCGGAACAAAATCTGAATCGAAAACCGCGACATATTCGCCTTTGGCAATTTTCAAACCTTCTTTAAGAGCACCTGCCTTAAATCCGGTTCGGTTTGCCCGCCTGATATGCTGAATATCAAGTCCCGTTTTTTGCAGTTCTTCAATGATCTCAGAAGTTTTCTCGATTGAATGATCTGTAGAATCATCCAGAACCTGGATCTCAAGTTTATCTTTCGGATAATTGATCTTGGCTATATTTTTCAGCAGTCTTTCAACCACATAATATTCGTTGTATAAGGGAAGTTGTATGGTTACCTGCGGCAATTCTTCCGAAGAGAAATCGAATTTCTCGGATTCGTCGGTACTCTTTGTAGCCTTTAAATAATTTATTAATAAATGAAGCTGGGAAAGGCTGTAAATGAAAATGACGAGTAAGGCAAAGGTGTAAATTATGATTACCGCGAAATCTATCATTTAAAACTGTATTTAAAAATCCAACCAAGAATCTTCACGCCTGCAAAGATAGCACCTTTGATGGTTCCTGAAACTTTTGACACACCAATCCTGTTCCTGTAATGTACAGGCACCTCAGCGTAACTAAAGTTTTGTCGTAAAGCCTTAAGCTGCATTTCAACCGTCCATCCATAAGTTTTGTCTTCCATGTTAAGCTGAAGGAGTTTTTCATACTTTATCGCCCTGAATGGGCCAAGATCTGAAAACCTTGAATTGAAGAATAGCGTCATTAAGGTTGTAGCCAGTTTATTTCCGAAGATCTGCGGAAAAGTCATGGAGCCATTTTCTCTCCATTTTCTTACCCTGGCGCCAACTACAAAATCTATATTTTCCTGAATTATTGGATCCACTATCTTAGACATTTCTTCAGGAAAATCTGAATAGTCTCCATCAAGAAAAACGATGATATCAGGTTTATTTTCCTGTTTTGAAACATAACCCATACCCTTTAAACAGGCATACCCATATCCCTTTCTAGATTCTGAAAGCACCGTAGCACCGGCCTTTTCAGCATTCAATTCGGTATTATCTGTCGAATTATTACTAACCACGACAACCTCATCAACAAAATCCGGAATATCAGCGATCACATGAGGAATGGAATCGGCTTCGTTAAATGCGGGAATAATTACCTTAATAACAGGTGGCACCGGGGTTTGCAAAATTTAGCGTTTATTAGGAAGTGCGAAAATACGCTATTTCCTTCCAATTTATTTGCTCTTTTGATTGATCAAATCCAGAAGATCTACATTATCACCAAGCACTGCCTCATCTGAATTTATACGGTTATTCTGAGAGCCATTTTCAAGCTTTAGTACTCCTCTTGGGCAAACCGCTGAACATATTCCGCAGCCAACACAACTGGATCTAACGATATTCTGACCTTTTTGAGCATAAGCTCTAACATCGATACCCATTTCACAATAAGTGGAACAATTTCCGCAGGAGATACACTGACCACCATTAGTAGTAATTCTGAACTTTGAAAAGAGTCGTTGCTGCATCCCCAGGATTGCGGCCATAGGACACCCGAATCTACACCAAACGCGGTTTCCAAAGATCGGATAAAATCCGGTTCCAATAACTCCGCTAAATATCGCACCTACTAGAAATCCGTAGGATTGTCTTAAAGTTTCAGCATTGAAAAGAAACAAATTTTGTCCACTCATATAATGAAAACCTATCAAGGAAAGAACGATCACTAAATATCCAATAGCACCGTAACGAGCATCCTTCTCGAGTTCCTCCCTTTTGAAGTACCAGATTGCGGCAAATAGCAGGGTAAGAAACACCCCCACACAAATGAGAAATGTATCCCTGGTTAACCAGTATTTCGAGGAATCATCGCCAAGATAAGAATAGATAACAGCGGTAGTCATAACCACCACAAAAACCAGTACGCTATGTACCACCCAACGTTCCACTTTCCAGGCAAAAAGACTTTTATCTGATAAATGCCTGTAAGGATCTCCGGCAGTTTCTGCCAGTCCGCCACAACCACATACCCAGCTGCAATACCAGCGTTTCCCATACTTGTAAGTAAGAATTGGGGTGATAATAAATATCGAAGCGATCCCGAAAAGTAATAAAGCCAATCCTATGTTTCCGGCAGAAATAAAATCATCTACCCGATATTGTTCAAAATTATAATAGTTAAGCGGCCAGATATTTTTGAGGTCGTAATATGGCAAACTGAAACCTTTGCCATTAAGCCTCGCCATAAATTCGGGAATTAGAAAGGCAAAGGCAGTTTGAAAAAACATTACCGAAACCGTCCTTAATTTCTCGTAACGATTATGTCGGTACTTCCACATGAATTTTATTCCGAAAGCAGCAATGGCAATGGTATACAGCGTTCCGTACACAAACCACTGACTCGCGGGATTACCACTAAGCAATTTACTTAAGGGATCAAAAAGGGCTACTAAGCCAACATTATCACCTTCGGCTCTCAAACCTATATACTCAGGATAGAAATAAAGAAGAATGTAAAATCCCGTAAGTGAAATTCCTGCAATCCAGGCCAGGTAACCTCTGCTAGACATAGATTTAAACCAGACTCCGTCATTTTTAATTCCGGGATGCGTGCCGGCATAAGCAGCTTTTGCAAACCAAACTATTCCAACAAATATGGAAATGAGAGAAATACTTAGCCATAAAATTTTATTCGGAAAATTGAGATTAAACGCGGCAAGCACAAGTATAAAAAGCCCGGCCATTCCTAAAAATGTCGCTAACTTCTGCTGTAAATTAATGGCCGCAGGAGCATCTCCGGTAAGTGACATATTATGTTCTATTCTACTCATAATTATGCTTGCTGTAGATTATTTTTGAAACTTCTGAAGATATCCTTTTCATGACTTTCATAGAATTCGGGATCAAAATTGGCTAATTTCAAGTTGGCCAGTACGTGGTCGATCTTTCGGTTTTCATTTAGCCAAACATCAAAGATCTCCTGTCTCATTCTAATTCCGAAAGTATTAATTCCTAAAAATTCATTTGTTTCAGAATTAAAAGAAATGGTGATCACTTTATTTTCAGTTTCGTGTTTCCAGTGAAAATGTTGTTCATTGGCTCTCGGCTTTGGCCAAACCCAACCATACGTTTGATATTCGATATCAAAAAATTTAGCTGAATTGAACCAGTTTCCGGGTTGATAAGCAGTTCTGTTTCCGGTTAAAGTTTCAGCAATGGTCTCACCCATGATCCTTCCGGTGTACCAAACTGCTTCTACCGATTTTCTTAAACCTATTGCATTTCTTTGCTGAGCACAATCACCCAAGGCGTAAACATCCGGAATATTCGTTTCGAGGTATTTATTTACGAGGATCCCCCTATCGGTTTCCAACTCTGATTCCTTTAGAAAATCTATGTTCGGTCTTACTCCGGCACAAAGTCCCACCAACTGGCATTCAATTTCTTCTCCATCTTTAGTAAGCACAGCCCTCACTCGTCCATTTTCATCTGAAAGGATCTTATCTAATTCAGAATTATGTCTAAGATCAACTCCGTGTGAAGAAATATGTTCAGAGATCATTTCAGCTTCCGGAAGTGGGAGAACATTGCTCCAAAAAGCCTTTTCCCGAACGAGGAAAGTCACTTCAATATTTCGCGTTCTAAGCATTTCAGCCAACTCCACCCCAATCAATCCACCGCCAATAATAACCGCTTTTTTAGTATGAGGAGTATTTTCTTCAAGTTCAATAAGATCCTGTTTGGAAACAAGCCCTTGAACTCCTTTAAGATCTTCACCTTCCCATCCGAATTTATTATAAACAGATCCGGTGGCAATTACCAGTTTATCATACTCCAGAGGTTCACCTGAAGAAAAACGTAATTTCTTTTTCTCAAAATCTATCTTTTCCACCCAGGCTTTTTTCAATTTGATCCTATTCTTTTCCCAGAACCAATCTTCATAAGGTTCGAGATGGTTCCACTTCATGTGGCCCATATATACATACATCAATGCGGTACGTGAAAAGAAATAATCTGATTCTCCTGAAACCACCGTAATTTTATGATCGGAAGCTTTGCGAATATTTCGAGCTGCAGTGATGCCAGATATTCCGTTTCCAATTATTACAATATGCTCCATTAATTTTATAATTTGGCTTAGAGCCGGATAGTGCTTAAGTAAAGTAAGTCGAAAATAGCCAGAATCCCAAGTAGATCAGGCTTTTTATAATTTTAACGATGTTTCAGGAATTCAGAAATAAATGCATGTGTTTGATCTTATTGACGATCAGTGTTCTGCTTGCTTCCTGCCAGGCGGAAATTCCTGTAAAAAAGATCAATGGAATTAGTCTAGTAGCCTCTCGGGATAGCCTTAAACCTGAGCACCTGGAACCTATAGTTAAATTAAACGCCAACTCGGTCGCATTGATGCCTTATGCTTTTATGCCCAATTCAGAGAATACAGAACTAGTATTTAATATCGAAAGACAATGGTTTGGTGAACGCGCGGATGGAATTGAGCATACTATCGCTTTACTGAAACAGAAAGACCTTCGCATCATGATGAAGCCTCATATATGGATACGGAATGGGGAGTTTACCGGTGATCTTAATTTTGAAAATGAAAATAACTGGCGAAAATTTGAAAACTCTTTTAGAGAATATATGCTTTTATATGCGAAAATCTCTGAAGACGAGCATATAGAGATCTTTTGCATTGGAACCGAACTATTCAATTTTGTAAAGTCAAGACCTGAATTCTGGGATCAATTAATCACCGATATAAGAAAAGTATTTTCCGGAAAACTTGTCTATGCTGAAAACTGGGATAAAGTAGATCAGGTAGATATCTGGGAAAGACTGGATTTTATTGGTGCAGATGCCTACTTTCCAATCAGCGATAAAGTTTCTCCCAATGAAACTGAGATTGCCGAAGGTTGGTTAAAGCATGCTAAAATGCTTCAGGAATTATCAGAGAAATATGATCGTAAGGTACTATTCACAGAATATGGATATAGGAGCATCGATTTTGCTTTAAAAGAACCCTGGAATTCGTCCCGTGAAATCTCAAAAACTAATCACGGATTACAGGCCAGAGCATTAAAAGTTTTATACGAAGATATATGGCCTCAAAACTGGTTTGCCGGTGGTTATCTTTGGAAGTGGCATCACCATGAAAGTTCTGGCGGTTTGACTAATGATCGTTTTACACCGCAAAATAAACCGGCAGAACAAACTATTGGTGAGTATTATGGTAAATTCAGGAATTAAGCCTTTTGTAGTAGTGGCTGTAGAGTTCTTCTGCGCTAGCTCCTCTCCGTCTTTTCCAGTAGATCTCAATAAAAAGCCATTGTGTATTCCAAACTCCCATACGATTGTAGAGTCTTGCTGAAGTTGTGATCCAGCTTTTTATAATACTGAATTGCTTTTTATCGTATAATCTTTTAATGATCTCATTGTCTTCGTAAACTTTATATGACTCATCAAATCCACCAATTTCCTCAAATAAGTTTTTTTCTACAAAAAGTGATTGATCACCTCCCCTGCAACTAATATGATTCACTTTGGTGAAATAACCCATCAGCTTCAACCACCAGTGATCCTTATCAAACTTCATTTGAAAGCATCCGGCTTTTTTACCATTCTCAACCTGGTTTACGATCAAAGAATCGAATTCTTTCGGAGGAAAGCTATCAGCATGAAGAAAATATAAAATTTCACCTTTGGCCAGCTTTGCACCAGTATTCATTTGAACAGCTCGTCCCTTTTCAGAAGTAACATAAAAAACTTTAGGATGGTCTTTAGCAATATTAGCCGTATTATCTGAGCTTCCCCCATCTACCACGATGATCTCAGCTACGTTTCCTGATGAAGCAACTTCCAGATGCCTTAACAGGTCTGGAAGTTGTTTCTCCTCATTATATGCAGGAATAATAATACTAAGCATTAGATGTGATTATTTGGCTTCGTTCAGATTCCAATCATATTCTTTATACGAGATCGTAGCACCAGGTTTAATCTTGGTTTTAGAATACTGGTTAACATAATCTATAACAGTTCCGTTTTCTTTAAAATCCTTTTTATACCAATCGAAAATGGAAGAAAGCTTTGCTGAATTCGCTGATATCTCGTTCTTATTAGAATTAACGAATTCCATGGTTACTTTTTCTAGTTGTTCCTCAATTTTATCGGCAGTGTAGGCCTCATTCAAAAGTTTTGGACAGGAAATAGAAGCGCAATTAATTGCAAAATGAATTCTAGGTTCATTCATCTTTCGAAGAACACTATTTTCAATTCCACCTAGAGAAATTTCGGTATCTCCTACTTTTACAAATTCCGAAGTCCACGGACTGTCAATATCTTTAATACTCTTAACCGGATAATTTTTCAGGATGAGATCTACAGTATAAGCATTATATAGATTGATATAGTAGGCCAGCAATTCATTAGTTCCCCATTCATCAGAAGGTTCCTGAGAAGAGAGTAATTTCAAATATTCATCAAGTTTAGATCTATCCTCCTTAAAACCTTTATAATCAACCATTCCACTGGCGCTAACATGTTCTTTCAGAAGATCGTCCCATATCGAGTGGTCTACCATTGCATCGTTATCTACTGAGGTTTGTTTGGAAGCATCAGGAGTTGGTAGTCCTTTACTATTCAAACCTGCACTGGAGATAAGGTTGCACGAAGCAAACATACATGCACCAGAAATTAGAACCGCAAAACTTACTATTATCTTTTTCATAGCTTGAAATATTAAATTTTAGCAGCAGCCTCCACCATCATAATGAAAGGTAGATTCGCTGATGAAAATATCATCACGTCCCAGAGAAGCCAAGGCATTTGCCGTCTTATCACAGATAGCCAAAGGTTGATTTTTTAAAAGTACATGTCCCTTTTTGTCATCAAAATGATCATCTTCTCCATAATAGATGGCTGCTTTTCCTGTAAAAATACAAGGTCCATCCTCCGGCATCGGATCTTTGATCGCTGCAACTTCTATAGACTCTATATATACGAGTTCTTTGGTTGGATAGTTTTTTGGATCCAAAATTCGGTAAGGTTTTCTCGCTCTAATTTCGATAGTTCCAAATCCGGCATCGGTTAGGGCTTTTACATAATCTTTGATGGATAAACTCCCGCTCAAACAAAGTGCTCTTAGCCTTTCATCATTTCTTAGCTCATCATTCATTTCCTGTTCACAAGTTGGGTCGCTCATCACTAACTTCCCATGTGGCTTTAGCACCCTGTACATTTCCTTTAACGCTTTGGTGAGCTCTTCAGTCTTGAAAATATTAAATAGACAGTTTTGGGCGGCTACATCAATAGAATTATCCTCAACAGGCAATTCTGTTGCATCTCCTTTTTTAAGATCAACGAATTCAGATTTGAACCATGGATTCATCTCTTCAGCTTCCTTAAAATTTTTCCTAGAAGCTTCCAGCATTTCATCCACGACATCTATACCCACAACACCAGATTTCTGCCTCGAGAAATAAGCGAATTGCAATAATTCCATTCCGCCACCAACACCAACATAAAGAATTCTTGGGTCATTGGTAAGGTCTCTAGCGTGAACGGTGGTTCCGCAACCATAATTCATTTCCTGCATGATCTTAGGGATCTTAAGTCCAGGAAGCTCCCATATTGGGTTCGTAGTACAACACAGGCCAACATCCGGGGTCAAAGCCGCGTCTCTATATACATCTTTCGTAGTTTCTAAATAGCTCATCTTATATCTTCTGAAGTAATTCTTTAAATAATTTTACCATATTCGGCTCTGCTTTGGCCGCATTCGCCAGTATATTTTGAATATCCACTTTTTCGAGATTATCAGGATCTCCCTGATCTGTGATCACAGAAATTGCCGACACTGGTATGTCTAAGTGATTAGCCACAATAACTTCGGGAACTGTACTCATCCCAACCGCGTCTGCACCAATCAGTTTTAGATACCTGTACTCAGCTCTTGTTTCGAGTTGCGGACCAAGTACTGAAGCATAGACTCCTTTATGCAAGGTGATATCATTAGCTTTTGCAGCCTCTTCAAATATCTTGTTCATCCCTAAATCATAAGGCTCGCTCATATCTACAAAACGTTCTCCTAGTTTCTCAACTCCGTGAAACGCCAGTGGTGAACCACCTTGTAAATTGATATGATCGTCAATAAGCATTAATTCGCCCTCTTTAAAATCCAGATTAATAGCTCCCGAAGCATTTGAAACTAATAGTTTCTTCATTCCTAATCGCTTCATTACTCTTACCGGATAAGTCACATCAAAAAGGCTGTAACCTTCATAAAGATGAAATCTACCCTGCATCACGACCACTTTTTTACCGTTCAATGTTCCAAAAACAAGTTTCCCTTTATGAAATTCTACGGTAGCGGTTGGAAAATACGGGATGTGATTGTAGCTAGCTTCAACTTCTACCTCAACATCATCGAGAAGTTTTCCTAATCCTGTGCCAAGTATGATCCCAACTTCGGGTTCTCCAAAACCTTTCGACTTTAGATAGTCTACAGATTCATTTATTCTGTCTGTCATTATTTTATAAATTTTTGAAATGCGGGGTGATCCTTAATGTCATCCAGCAGGTCTACATCGTTCCGGGTTTCCAGAAAAGCTACGTCCTCAGAATCTAGTTCCTTAAGAGTATCTTTTAAAACACTGGAAGTTCCCCATTCTTTATTTTTAAAAACGTCCGAATTTAGGGATTTCATTCCGAATAAATAGTAACCTCCATCTAAAGCTGGTCCAATCACATATTCATGATCGTTCAGTTTCTGAAATGCCTTTTTAATATCTTCAGTATTGATATCATACATATCGCTGCCAATCACTATGATTTTCCTGAATCCTTCATTAAATCCGGTTTGAAAAGCATTCTCCATTCGAATTCCCAGATCATCGCCGTTCTGTTTCCTTTTTGAAAAAATATCATTGCTCCAGATATCATTTTCATTCACAGCATCTGAATAATAGACCTGTTTGGATGAGTTTACAGAAGTTGTAAACTTTACAGTATGATCTATAAGAAATTTATAGATCTCGAGCGCCTTATCGTCTCCAAGGTCTTTTGCCAGCCTGGTCTTCACTTTTCCCGCAACGGGATTCTTTGTAAATATGAGGAGTAAATTATCCTTATTTTCTTCTTGCACTTGGTAAATTTTTTCGCCCTTTTTCAACCATTTCGCCCAATGCCCGGAAAAAGCATGGACTTTTTCAGTTTCCCTTCCGTCTGAATCCAGGACAGGAAAATCATTGTTTTTCCATTCAAAAATGCCTCCATATAAATTCTGAACATTGGTAAAACCTGACTTCCAAAGTTTTTTGCCGATATTTTCAGATCTAATTCCCAGTGAACAATACACCACAATCTTTTGATCTTTAGAAACAGTCTCTAAAGCAGTATCGTCAAAATCATTATACCCGACAAAAATGGAACTTTCCAGGTGGCTTACGTCGTATTCCTCTCTTTCACGAGCATCAAGTATGATCACTTCCTCATCCAGCTGATACATTCTCAACTCCTGAACTGAAATATATGGTATCACACCAGAATTATGTTTTTTGAGTAATTCATCCAGCGAAGACTGAGCGTTTAACTGGCCTGCGACCAATATAAAAAGAAATATATAAAGGCTGTTTTTCAATATTTAGATCTTAGGTTACAGTTCCCTGGCAACTACTTCCTGCACCGGCAGTACAACCATAACAATGTTGTGAAATAATGATCTCCCTGTCATTCAACAGATCTTCATTGTACTCACTTATATGTTTCACCTTACTATTTACCTTTAATTCAAGCATCTGGTTAAAATCGCAGTCATATAACCAGCCATCCCAGCTTATCGATATTGTATTGGTACACATTACATTTTCAAGTGCTGCAGGATTATAGGCGTCTACAAGAGCATACATATAATCTTCATAATTATCTGAAGCGATAAGATATTCCAGAAATCTACTTATAGGAAGATTGGTAATCGCAAATAAGCTATCAAAGTCGATATTGAAATCCTCTTTTAAAGCTTCTTTGAAATCCTTTTGCATAGCTTCCTGATCTGTAGGTAAAAATGCACCTGAAGGATTGTATACCAGATCCAGTCTTAAACCAGTTCCTTCCTGAGCATAACCAACTGCATTAAGCATTTGTAAAGCTTTGATGGATTTATCAAACACTCCACTTCCACGTTGCTTATCAGTTTTTTCTCTTTTATAGAAAGGAAGAGAGGAAACTACATGAACATTATGCTTTTTGAAGAATTCCGGCAGATCATGATATTTCTTATTGGCAAGTATTATGGTAAGATTAGACCTTACGATGAAATCTTTAATTCCTGCTTTTGCAGCTTCTTCTACAAACCACCTGAAATTCGGGTTCATTTCTGGAGCTCCTCCGGTAAGATCTAAAGTATGCGCGCCAGTGGTTTTTATCACCTCCAGGCATTGTTGCATAGTTTCTTTGGTCATGATCTCCTTTCTATCTGGACCGGCATCTACATGACAATGTGAACAAACCTGGTTGCACATATATCCAAGATTTAGCTGAAGTATCTCCAGCTTTTTCGGTTTTAAAGGAAATTTTCCAGTTTCAGCAATCTTTTCTCTAAATCGAGGTAAATCTCCATATTTAAAGATACCATTGCTAAGAAATTTCAGTTGATTTTGAGGGCTTGAAAGATCATCTTTTCTCGCCTTAAGGGACTTAGTTAACATAAAATGTTTTTCTTGCTTAGACAGTTAGTTCAGATTTCCTGAATTTACTTACATACTAAGCTTTTTGTATTTATTCATCATTTGCACACCATGCACCAACGTTGCACCACTTTCTATAGCGGCACCGGCATGTACGGCTTCCATCATTTCTTCTTTGGTGATCCCACGCTGTAATCCGTCTTTTGTATAAGCATCTATACAATAAGGACATTTTACAACATGCGCAACAGCAAGAGCGATCAATGATTTCTCCCTGGCTGAAAGCGCACCTTCTTCGAAAACTTTTCCGTAATAATCGAAAAACTTTTTCCCAAGATCTTCACTCCATTCGGTAATTTCTCCAAACTTGCGAAGGTCAGCAGGATCGTAATAATTTTTAGACATAATATATTTATTTTGGCCTTTCCAATATTTACGTAAGATAAAGGCGATTAGTTTTTAAGAATTAAGTTTTCGGAAAATAAGAAGAATGACTAGAATATCCCTGGTTTTTCATAAATCATTCAATTCTCGCATAAATTTAGTCTAAAAAGGATTCTGAAATCGGGCATTATTTTCTTTAACATTTTTTTCAATTTAACGATTTGCAGGCCAAAATCCCTCGAAAGAACCGAAAAGCCCGAAAACATTCTTGTTCAATAACGTTTTTCGCATTACAATTACCTCAAAAAAAGATAACTTGAGAAAGAATTCTTAATTTTTTCACACAATTGATAATTTTACATACCCATTTCTATAAAATTATTTGTTAAAAATCGCTTAACTTTAGAAAGCGATATTTTTTGAAGTTTACGAATGAGAATTGATGTAAAAACATTGCCGGTTAATGAAATCTTAGAAGACATTGCCGAATCCCTGAAAACCGATTTAAGAAACAATAGCGGAGAATTATCTATTGACATTCCCAAGGATCTTGGTGAAGGTTACATTAGAGGCGTTAGTTTTGATTCTGGGATGGGCTTTGTGACATACAATTGTAAATTCTACGAAGATGTAGAAATCCACTTCTCTTTAAACACAGTTCACCCTCTCAAATTCATCTTTTGTTCTGAAGGAAGTGTTGGACATCGTTTTCAGAAAAAAGAGAAGGTACATAATATAGACACTTACCAGAATATCGTGGTTAGCAGTCATGGTTACGATGGCCACATTCTATATTTCAAAAAAGATATTCCAACGCATGTTTCCAGCCTGGAGATCATTCGTTCGATCTTCACTCATAGATCTAATTACGATTTTAAAGACCTTGATCCGACTTTAAAAGAACTTTTTAAGGACGCGGTATCTAAAAAGCAATTCTTCTATCAGGGGAATTACAGTATTAAGGCTGCAGATTTAATGGAAGACATCAACACGAACGATCATACCGGATTTCTAAGAAATCTATTCCTGGAAGGTAAGACCTTTGAAATGCTGGTTATCCAGATCGCGCAGTATGAAGATGATGAAAACGGTGAAAATCTTCCGCAGATTTTAAGAAAATCAGATATCGAGAAGGTAGATTATGTTGCCAAAAGAATACAGGGTGATCTAAGCACTAACTTAACCGTGGAAACGCTCGCAAAAGAAGCCGGAACGAACGTGAACAAGCTTCAGGAAGGTTTTAAATATGTATATAATCTCACTGTTAATAAATACATGCAGCATGTGAAGCTGGAAGCAGCAAAAGAGATGCTGAAACTTTCTGAAAAGAACATTTCAGAGATTGTGACTTCTATCGGTCTCAATAACAGAAGTTATTTCTCCAAGATCTTCAAGGAAAAGTATGGTGTAAGCCCGAAATATTTCCTGAAAAGCAAAAAGAGCCTGAAAGACGCTGAGATCGAGGAAGAACAGGATTAATCTTTACACATATTTCGAAGAAATAGAAATTTTGAAATAGTATTTGAATATTCCATTTTACTTTAATTGCCGATATTTATAATTATAAATGAACAATTATGGATGAATTGGAGATAAAAGTAAAGCTGCAAATTTCCAAGCCGGTTTCTGAAGTCAAAGATGCAATTATAAGAGCTGATAAAATGGCTAATTATTTTATTGCTGAAGGCGCAAGGAATATGGAAGAAGGTAAGAATATTCAATGGACTTTTCCAGAATTTCCTGAAATGATCATCGATGTAAAAATTTTGAAAATTGATTCAGATCAGGTTATTTTCGAATGGGAAGGCAGTAAAAATAAACAATTAGAAGTGAGAATAGATCTGGAAGAGAGACCTGGAAATTCCACACTAATTACTGTCTCAGAAGGAAAAATGAAATATGATCCCGAGGGAATTGTTTGGTTAAAAAGAAATACAGAAGGATGGTCTAATTTCCTGGCCTGCATGAAAGCGTATTTGGAATTTGGGATCAATCTGCGAAAAGGCGGTTTTGAATTTATGAAGGCTTCCTAATTCTAAGATTACTTAAAATAAAAAGCCCGGCTTAATTAGCCGGGCTTTTTAATTCTATAAAGATGTGATTACATCATTCCAGGCATACCTCCGCCCATTCCTTGTGGCATTCCACCACCTTTTTCATCTTCAGGAAGGTCGATAAGTGCACACTCTGTAGTTAAGATCATTCCGGCAACAGAAGCAGCATTTTCAAGAGCTACTCTCGTTACTTTCTTAGGATCTATAATACCAGCTTTCATCATATCAACGAAAGTATCAGTCTTGGCATCATATCCGAAGTCTTTTTTACCTTCAAGAACTTTATTGATCACTACAGATCCTTCTCCACCTGCATTTTCAACGATAGTTCTCAATGGAGCTTCAATAGCTCTGGAAACGATCTGTACTCCTGTAGCTTCGTCAGCATTTTCAGTCTTGATTTTCGCAAGTACAGCCTGAGCCCTTACAAGAGCAACACCACCACCAGCTACGATTCCTTCTTCTACAGCCGCTCTGGTCGCATGAAGCGCATCATCTACACGGTCTTTCTTCTCTTTCATTTCAACTTCTGAAGCTGCACCTACATAAAGTACGGCTACACCACCTGCTAATTTAGCAAGACGCTCCTGAAGTTTTTCCTTGTCGTAATCTGAAGTTGTAGATTCAACCTGAGCTTTGATCTGATTTACGCGTTCTTTGATCGCTTTATCATCTCCAGCTCCGTTTACGATAGTTGTATTATCTTTATCGATCGCTACTTTTTCAGCAGTACCTAACATATCAATTGTCGCATTTTCAAGAGAGAAACCTCTTTCTTCAGAAATCACAGTACCTCCAGTAAGAATCGCGATATCTTCAAGCATTGCTTTTCTACGGTCACCAAATCCCGGAGCTTTAACAGCTGCGATCTTAAGTGATCCACGAAGTTTGTTTACAACAAGAGTAGCAAGTGCTTCTCCGTCTACATCTTCAGCAATGATCAATAATGGTTTTCCAGACTGAGCTACCGGCTCAAGTACAGGAAGTAGATCTTTCATTGAAGAGATCTTCTTATCGAAAAGAAGAATATAAGGATCTTCAAGATCTGCAGTCATTTTCTCTGAATTCGTTACGAAATACGGAGAAAGATAACCTCTGTCAAACTGCATACCTTCAACCACGTCTACGTGAGTTTCAGTTCCTTTAGCTTCTTCTACAGTAATAACTCCTTCTTTACCAACTTTACCGAATGCCTGAGCGATCAAATCACCAATAACATCATCGTTGTTAGCAGAAATTGAAGCTACCTGCTTGATCTTTTCTGAAGAATCACCAACTTCTTTGGTTTGTTTTGCAAGATCTTTAGTAAGAGATTCAACTGCTTTGTCTATACCTCTCTTAAGATCCATAGGATTTGCACCAGCAGCAACGTTCTTAAGACCTTCTTTTACGATAGCCTGAGCAAGAACTGTTGCAGTAGTTGTACCATCACCAGCAAGATCATTGGTTTTAGAAGCAACTTCCTTCACCATTTGAGCTCCCATATTTTCAAGTGGGTCTTCCAGCTCGATCTCTTTCGCTACAGTTACACCATCTTTAGTTACCGTTGGTGCACCAAATGATTTACTAATGATAACATTACGACCTTTTGGCCCTAAAGTTACCTTTACCGCATTGGCCAATGCATCTACTCCACGTTTGATCCCGTTACGGGCCTGGATGTCAAATTTTATATCTTTTGCCATTTTTATAAATTTTACTTTTCAGAATCAATATTCTGAAAAAATGTGGTTAATTAATTTTTGTTGAATTGATACCTCGCGGCTGCAAGGCAAGTTTATTTGGTTGAAACTTATACTATCGCTAGTATATCATCTTCCCGCATGATTAGGTAATCTGTTCCTTCAAGCTTAAGCTCAGTACCAGCATATTTACCATAAAGTACCATATCACCTTCTTTAACGGTCATTTCGTGATCTTTGGTTCCTTTTCCTACAGCTACTACTTTACCTCTTTGAGGTTTTTCTTTAGCAGTTTCAGGAATGATAATACCAGATGCAGTTTTGTTTTCTGCAGCAACAGGTTCAATTACAACCCTATCTGAAAGCGGTTTAACGTTTAGTCCCATTTTTTTCGAAATTTTATTATAGGTTAATTAATTTTTCAAATGTCGGTTAAGGATATTTCTAAAATTATGCCAGTAGTTTATTCCTGCCAATACCAAATAAAAAATGCCAGCTTGTCATAAGCTGGCATTTTCAAATTATAATATTTTGTGAAATTTACTGAGTACTGTCAGTTCTAACCGGTTGTTGTGCCGGAGTCTGAGTTGCAGGAACTTCAGTATTTACAGGCTCATCACTTTCAAAAACTCTCGTTCCTGCTTCTGCAGGAGCATCCATGATAGTTACGTTAGAAAGTAAAATTAGAACCAATAATAAGGTTGCTAACGTCCAGGTACTTTTATCAAGAAAATCTGATGTTTTCTTTACACCTCCTATTTGCTGACCTCCGCCACCAAAAGATGAAGAAAGACCTCCTCCTTTAGGATTCTGTACCATAATCACAACTACCAGCAAAAATGCTACGATAATTATTAAAGCTAAAAAAATAGTGAATGTACTCATTCTTATTCGTTATTAGTGTCTTGTAATTTCTCTATTGCCCGAATTTGGTCTGCAAAGAAACCACTTTTTTCGGGATTTTTCAAAATTAATATTTTATATGCCTGCTTGGCTTTTTTATAGTTTTTCTGCTCGAGGTATACCTTAGCTAAAGTCTCTGTCATCAGGGACTCAGGCGTCATTAGACTCTCCTCTGCAAGGTTTGCCTTATTAGCAGTTTTGCCAGGTTTTATCTTTGGATTTTTAGAAATAAAATCTTCAATCAGCTCAAATTTTCGCAAGCGAGTTTCATCATTCTCAGTATCCTCAACCTTCTCTTCTCTTTCTATGGGTTGAGCCCTGGTTAATTTCAACCATTCTGAAAAAGAATGGGATTCCTTACCATCAAATTCCAGTGGCTTACCAATACCCAATTCCTCTTCTGAAGATTTCTCTTTTTCAGGTTGCGATTCTACTTCCGGAAAAATGGCTCTTTCAAAAAGTGCAGGATCCATGACTCTTTCAGATTCTGACTGCTTCATTTTTATAGCCTCATTTATATCAAGACTGCGTTTACCGTGAACTTCTTCCGCTTCGTATACCGTAATCTGCTTCAGTCTTTCTTCCTGTTCCCTGATCTGATTGGCGATCTGGTTCTGATTGAATTCCGGAGAAGTAATAAAATCAAACAAGATGCTCCTATCGGTGGTATAAGCAGCAGTTTTCTTTAGTGCATCATTATAACTGAATTCCTGATGCTCTTTTAGTCCTTTGAGTCTAATCGCCCTGGCCGCCTGAAAATAAGGCGCATTTGCCAGAAGCTTTTCAATCTCCCGCGTTTGTTCTGAAGTGATCTCTCCAGGATTGTCTAAAAGATATGTAAGTTCCTTTACATCCATTACCAATCGGTCAATGCCGCGTTAAAAATATCCTGAGTAAGCCTGGTATAAATTTCGTCAAGCGCAGTTTCCAGTGCTGCACCCACTAATTGAGTCTGTGCCGGATAATCATAATAAAATGAGAACCTGTTCTCGAAATCCTTTTCCGGTTCCAGGGTATTATAATATCTCACATTTACTGAAATTGTCAACCTGTTTTGGGCTGCTGTATTTTCTGCCGTGGCAGACATTGGTGAAATATAATATTCGATGATCTCACCTTCAAAGATCAGATCTCCATTAGTATTGGTAAGGCTAAGACTGGTTTGATTCAAAATAAGATCCTGGAGCGAATTGGTGAAAATCCTGTCTATTCCAGGTTCTACAAGATCGGCGTTATTCTGAAAAAAGTTCACCTGAAAACTTTCAGCTTCACCGGTATCTGCACCCGTGAAAGAATAAATTCCGCAAGCCTGAAACAGAAAAGTGAATGCGATTAGACTTGAGAAAATGATTAGTTTTTTCATAGAATAAAAACCTGTAATTATAGATTATATTGTTTGATCTTACGATATAGCGTTCTTTCACTAATCCCAAGTTCTTCTGCAGCAGCCTTACGCTTACCGCTATGTCTTTCCAGTGATTTCTTGATCAATTCCAATTCTTTATCCTGTAAAGAAAGAGTTTCTTCTTCTTCAATTTCCTCGGCAAAATAATATTTATCTTTCTCCTCCTGTCTTGATGGTGCAGAATTTTGTTGTGGAATTTGAAGAACATTCAGTTCATCTTCATCAATATCGGCTTCGTCGATATCATCACCGCTATTTCCATAGATCTTCTGGATCAAGCCTTCATTTTCATCCTGAACCTGCTTACTATCGCCTTCCTGCATCAATTTGAGAGTAAGCTTTTTAAGATCGTTCAGGTCATTTTTCATGTCAAAAAGAACCTTGTAAAGGATCTCTCTTTCATTACTGAAATCTCCTTCTTTCTTTTTATCTGAAATGATTGCAGGAAGATTACTTCCCACATCCGGCAAATAATGTCTAAGATCTTCAGCGCTGATGCTTCTGTTCTGTTCCAGAACCGAAATTTGCTCAGCGATATTCCTCAACTGACGAATGTTACCACCCCAACGATATTTCTGAAGTAAACCAACTGCTTCATCTTCCAGTTTTATAGTTGGCATTTTATATTTCAACCCGAAATCTGAGGCAAATTTCCTGAAAAGCAAATGGATATCATCCTTTCTTTCACGAAGAGGAGGAAGATTTATTTCAACCGTACTCAATCGATAATAAAGATCTTCTCTGAATTTATCCTTCTGAATAGATTCAAACATATTAATATTCGTAGCAGCTACGATTCTCACATTTGTTTTCTGAACTTTGGAAGAACCAACCTTAATGAATTCTCCATTTTCAAGCACACGAAGCAATCTTACCTGTGTGGGAAGTGGAAGTTCCCCAACCTCATCCAAAAATATTGTACCTCCATCGGCCACTTCAAAATAACCATTCCTGGTTTGAGTAGCTCCGGTAAAAGCTCCTTTCTCATGCCCAAAGAGTTCACTATCTATTGTTCCTTCTGGGATCGCACCACAGTTTACGGCGATGTATTTTCCATGCTTTCTGTGAGAAAGCGCATGAATTATCTTTGGGATACTTTCTTTACCTACACCACTTTCTCCAGTAACCAAAACAGAAATATCTGTTGGAGCAACTTGAATGGCTTTTTCAACCGCACGGTTAAGTTTTGGATCGTCACCAATAATGCCAAAACGTTGTTTAATTGCCTGAACTGATTCCATATATTCTAGATCCTGATATCCAGGAATTATTTAATTGTTATCACTTAAACCTATTGGCTCTCCTATAAGGGTCGCGCTGGTACAATCATGAATTTTCACATTCACAAAATCACCAATTTTATAATTTTCCTTCGGAAAAACAGTAACCGTATTTCGCTCATTCCTTCCGCTCCAGTGAGCTGAAGACTTCTTCGATTCTTTCTCAATGAGAACTTCAACTACGGTTCCAATAGCCTGCTTTGTATTTCTTCTACTATGCTTTTGCTGAAGATCGACGATTTCCTGAAGTCTTCTTTTCTTTACTTCTTCCGGCACATCATCATCCAGTTTACGCTCGGCCGTAGTTCCCGGTCTTTCAGAATAGGTGAACATATAACCGAAATCATACTGCACATATTCCATAAGCGATATTGTGTCCTGGTGATCTTGTTCGGTTTCTGTAGGGAAGCCTGCAATAAGATCATGAGAAATACCGCAATTCGGGATCAGTTCCTTTATATTATCTATAAGTCTGAAGTATTCTTCCCTGGTATGAAGACGATTCATTTTTTTAAGGATCCTGTCGCTACCACTCTGTACCGGCAAATGAATATAATTACAGATATTTCTGTATTTCGCCATTACTTCAATTACATCCATGGTCATATCCTGCGGATTGGAAGTAGAGAAACGAATTCTCATTTTCGGCTGAGCTTCAGCTACTAATTTCAATAATCCTGCAAAACTGGTTGCCGTAGCTTTCTGGATTTCGGTAGCATTTTTAAAATCTTTCTTTAATCCTCCGCCATACCATAAATAACTATCTACATTCTGTCCTAAAAGAGTTATCTCTTTATATCCTTTTGCGGCCAGATCATTTACTTCTTCAACTATACTCTGCGGATCACGACTTCTTTCTCTTCCGCGGGTAAAAGGAACCACACAGAATGTACACATATTATCACATCCACGAGTAATAGATACAAATGCTGAAACACCGTTGGTTTGAAGTCTTACCGGAGAAATATCTCCGTAAGTCTCTTCCTTGCTCAATATTACATTAATAGCATCTCTACCTTCCTCTACCTCATTTATAAGATTTGGAAGATCTTTATAAGCATCTGGACCAACTACAAGGTCTACGATCTTTTCTTCTTCTAAAAATTTACTTTTTAAGCGCTCTGCCATACAACCAAGAACACCCACTTTCATTCCCGGGTTAATTCTTTTTACAGCATTATATTTTTCAAGACGTTTACGTACAGTTAACTCTGCTTTCTCTCTAATAGAGCAGGTATTTACCAGAACAAGGTCTGCCTCTTCAAGATTTTGAGTTGTATTGAATCCTTCTTTTGAAAGTATTGAGGCTACGATCTCACTATCGCTGAAATTCATCGCGCAACCGTAACTTTCTATAAATAATTTTCGACTATTATCAGCCTTAGGCTCCATTACCAAAGAGTTTCCCTGCTTTTTTTCGTCTATGATCTTCTCCATAATTCTTTAATAACCTGTCGGTTTTTAGATTGGCAAAGATAGGGCTAAACACACTTCTGACAAAGTGACAGAAAAAAATTTATAAATATCTACGCAACCATTTTAAAAAACAGGCATCTAATAAACAACTAACCTGGTTTAATAATGAAAAATCTACTACTTCCGCTCTTCCTGGTTTTTATCTGCCTTGTATCCTGCGAGGATGATAAAGAAACCGATCTGGCAAGTGTCGCTGTGCCGGTTACTCAAAGTATTGCCGACTTCAGAGCCTCTGTAAAAGTTCAGGAGCCAAGAAGTATTAAAGAATCAGGTAAGATCTATGCCTGGAAAGATTATATCTTCATCAATGATAAAAACGAAGGTGTTCATATTTTAGATAACACCGATCCTTTCAATCCTCAAAATATCAAGTTCCTTAAGATCCCTCGTAATATGGACATCGCCATAAAAGACGAAAAGCTTTATGCTGATAATGGGATGGACCTGGTTGTTTTTGATATCAGCAACATTAATAAGATCTATGAAGTTGGAAGGGTTCAGAATGTATTTCCAAATTATTATTCATCTGCACCGGCAGGCGCAAACTATGTAGATTTCGAGAATTTTGATCCTTCTAAAGAAGTGATCGTTGGTTACCTGATGGAAACTCGCAAGATCGAGTTTGCTTACAGAACAGATACATGGACATCTGCAGAGACTCAAAGCGCTTATGGCAGTAGTACCGGAACCGGTGGAAGTATGGCGAGATTTAGCCTAAACGATAATATGCTATACGTAGCAGATGAATCATCTCTTTCAACATTTGATATTTCATCACCTGAGAATCCAACCAGATTGAATAATGAATATGTTGGATGGCAGGTTGAAACGATCTTCAATTACGATGAACACCTTTATTTAGGCAGCAGTACAGGAATGTATATTTATGACCTGAAGGATCCGGCGAGACCAAATAAGGTTTCATTCCTACAGCATGTTCAGGGATGTGATCCCGTAGTTGTAAAAGATGATTACGCCTATGTAACGATTCGAGGCGGAAATTCCTGCGGACAGGACAGCAATCAACTTGACATTGTAAATATTTCAGATAAATCAAATCCTCAGATCGTCCAGACCTACGAAATGGAAAATCCATATGGCCTGGGAATAAAAGACAACTGGTTATTCGTTTGTGACGGAAATGCCGGCTTGAAGATCTTTGGAATAGAAGACACCCCTAACCTTGAGTATATCAATCAATTCAGCAACATTAACACCTATGATGTCATCCCCCTTGATGATAGGTTGCTTATGGTTGGGGATAATACACTTTACCAGTATTCCTATAAGGGTAACGAGGTTAATTTAATTAGCAGCTTTGCTTTGAATTAATTCCCTTTTTTGTTTGGTTTTTTTAGGAATCCCTGTGTAAAAGCAGGGATTTTTTCATTTAATTATTGCCGTACGAGACATCAAGAAATTGATAACGTTTTTCTATTTCTGAATTCTTCACTTTAAAGTCTTCATCCATAATTAGAACTGGTGGATTTTTATCGTTCGGCTCTACAGATGGCCAATCTACTAGTCCGTTACCGTTAGGGTCGCCAGTTTTTATAAAATTGAGCAGGTATTGCTGAATAGTTTTTGATATTTCAAAATCTGTTTCAGTTAGATATGGAAATTGATCTTTGGAAAGATTACCCAAAAAATATTCAATTTCTGATGCATGTGCAGCTCCAACTGGTTTGTAAGAGGAATTTGGATCTGAAGGTCTAATTCTGCTAAATAAATAGCGAAATACTGGCTTTTCAGAATTATTCGCGTGCAAGTCGGCCCATTTCCAGGTGCTGTAGGAGATAAACCTGTCTGAAGCCAGTTCCGCAGCCATCATTCTCACTTCATCTTCAGATTCTGGTTTATACAATTGGAAGACTTTTTCAGAGTTTTCGGGATATAATTCATCTAGTTTTGATCTGTAATTTTTCAGATTCATCACATTATCCTGCATCAAAGCTTCAGCACTGACTTCTGCAGAATTCCATCCTACCAGAAGAGGAATTTGAGCCTGTTCTTTATCCCTGAATATCTCCGGTAAAGTCTTCGGAAGAAAATAATTATCTATCACCGTAGGGAAACCAAATCGCCCTGATTCCTGGTAAATTTTATATATAGTATCTGAAGGTAAATTTCTAAACTCAGAAAAAGAATAACCAGCCTCGTTCAAAAAATCTACTCCTATTTTTTCAGCTTCAGTTAAAGAAACCGGAGCGAGCGTTGGATTGATTGAAGAACCACTTTCCCCAATAGCACCAGCCAGAAATTCTTTTGATAACGGAGAAGCCATTTGAGCACTAACCGAAATGGAACCGGCAGATTCTCCCGCAATGGTTATTTTATCTGGATCACCTCCGAAATTCTCGATATTTTCATATACCCATTTCAACGCGGCAGATTGATCCAGTAAGCCGTAATTTCCTGAAGCATTATAATCAGCCTCTTTACTCAATTCAGGATGAGCAAAAAAACCAAAAATGTTCAATCGGTAATTTACGGTCACAGTCACTATACCTTGTTTAGCCAAAGTGGAACCGTCATATCTAGGTTCCGAACCATCTCCTGCTACAAAACCACCTCCATAGAAATAAACCAGTACCGGTAGTTTTTTATCTTCATCTATTTCTGGTGACCAGATATTCAAATAAAGACAATCTTCACTTTTCCCATCACTGCGATAGATCATATCCCCAAAAACATTGGTTTGCATAGCAGATGGAGCAAATTTTTTAGTTTCTTTAATTCCTTCCCACTCATCCAGCTCTACCGGCTTATGCCATCGTAATGAATTTAAAGGTGGTTGCGCATAGGGAACTCCCAGGAAATAGTTTAAGTCATCTTTAAACTCACCTTCAATTTTCCCGTTTTCAGTTTCAACGATTACGTTCTGGGAAAAAACGATGGTGGATAGCAATAAGCAACAAAGAATTAGAAATGGATTTTTCATTTTATTCAAGATTGTTCCTTTTAAAAGTACAACAATCTAATATTTCTTTTTTGAAATTCTGTTCCCTGTAATTTGTCGCTGGCGATCACTTTTAAATCTTTGTACTTCGTCATTATCTCGTAATTTTTCATGCTTGGTCTTTCTACCCTGCACTCTTGCTCGCCATTTACGCCAGTTTCTGGGATGCATCTGCTCCTTCATGAATTTAATCACCTCTTTTTCCGTTAATCCAAATTGATACTCTATTGCCTCAAAAGTGGTTCTATCTTCCCAGGCCATGGAAATGATACGATCTGTTTCCCTTTCAGTAAAATTATTTTCTTTAGTTACACTCATTTGTTTAACTTTTTGATTATAAATTTAAACATTTTTATTTGAATCATAAAAAAACCCTCTCCGAAAAGGAAAGGGTTTCTATATAAGAGTCTGTTTTAATTAAGCTTCGAAAGGCTCAATAGAAACATAAGATTTATCATCTTTCTTTTTTGTGAACTTAACAAGTCCATCTACTTTCGCATGTAAAGTATGGTCTTTTCCTGCATACACATTGTCACCTGGACGATGAGCAGTACCTCTTTGTCTTACGATAATATTTCCAGCAACAGCAGCTTGTCCACCAAAGATCTTCACACCTAAGCGTTTCGATTCTGATTCTCTACCGTTCTTGGAACTACCAACTCCTTTTTTATGTGCCATTTTATTTCGTTTTTAGTAGTTTAAACTTAGCTTAATGCAGCAATTAATTCTGCTTTCTTCATAGAAGAATAACCTTCGATACCTTTGTCTTTAGCCATTTCTTTCAGCTCTACAACTGTGTGTTGGCTAAGATCTTCAGATTTCTTATCAGTTTTGGTTTCAGTCTTCTTAGATTCTTTCTTTGCTTCTTCTTTCTTAGGCTCAGCCTTTTTAGTTGAAGTAGCTTTCTTTCCTCCTTTAAGGTCTATTCCTTCAATAAGAATCTCTGTTAGAGCCTGACGGTGACCATTCTTAACACGGTAACCTTTACGTCTTTTCTTTTTGAAAACAATAACCTTATCACCTTTTAAGTGACGGTTGATCTTTGCTCCTACTAGAGCTCCATCTATAGCCGGGGCGCCAACGGTTACATCGTCACCATCTGCAGTAAGTAATACTTTATCGAAAGAAATGCTATCTCCTTCTTTACCTGCTAAACGGTTAACAAAAACCTTCTGGTCTTTTGCAACTTTAAATTGCTGCCCTGCTATCTCTACAATTGCGTACATAGCGTATAATTAATTATTTAAATACTTAAAATATCAACTCACGTTTTCACGCAAGCGGGTGCAAATATAATTCTAATTAATTAATTGACAAAGGTTTTTTGTCTTTTCAAAATCTGTTATAAAGTATGCTTTTTTGCTTCTTTCGTATTCCAGGAATCCTTGAATAATTGCATATATGCAAGGGTAAGAACAAGACTGGTGGCAAATCCCATTACCGCAACTACAAAAAGTACAATTCCAATATTAGTATTATAATCTGTGATCCAAACCGTAATTAGGTCATCCAGAAATCCTGGATTGAATTCTGAGGCATATAATCCGAAGAAAATGGTGAATATAATTGTAGCATTAAATCCGGTTAATAAGCTCGCCATAAAACCTTTCTGGTATTTGAACTTATTCCCTTTATGTAATCTATAGTGTTTGACAGCCTCGAACATTCCGTAAGCCATAATAACTCCATTAAAAAGACTATATATAGGATTTGTATGTGCCCCGAAAAGAGAAAGTATTAAAAAGTAAGCAATAAGACCCGCAGCAATAGCTACTCCATATTTTATTGGAATACTGAATTTACTCATAGCATTTATAGATTTTAGTAGTAAATTTCCAAAAAATGTCGCGGTTTTTGCCTTAATAGCATGTTAATTTTAACACATAACGCACAGAACCAAAATTTAGATTCAAATTGTGTAACTTTTTACCCTTAATCGTTACTAATTATTACAATTGAAAAAAACCTATTTTAAAATGATTAACAAACTAAGACTTGTTGCCTGCTTTTTCTTCATAGGAATTGTAGGTTTCGCTCAGGAAGTTGAATTCACTGAGTATGATTTAGACAACGGGTTGCATGTGATCCTGCACCAGGATAACTCGGCACCGGTTGTTACAACTTCAGTAATGTACCACGTTGGTGGTAAAGACCGTGAAGATGGTAGAACAGGAATGGCTCATTTCTTTGAACACCTGTTATTCGAAGGAACTGAAAATATTCCGAATGGAAAATGGTTTGAGATCGTAAGCTCCAACGGTGGAAGCAACAACGCTAATACCAGCCAGGATAGAACTTATTACTACGAAGTATTCCCTTCTAACAACCTTGAACTTGGATTATGGATGGAGTCTGAAAGAATGCTTCACCCAATTATTGGTCAAAAAGGTGTAGACACTCAGAATGAAGTGGTAAAAGAAGAAAGAAGACTTCGTTATGACAACTCTCCTTATGGAAACCTTTTACAATCTATGCAGGAAAACATGTTCGAGAAACATCCATACAAAGACCCAAATGTTGGGTACATGGAAGATCTTGACGCTGCTACTCTTGACGAATTCAAAGCGTATTTCGATAAATATTATGTTCCTAACAACGCAGTTCTTGTGGTAGCGGGAGATATCGAAATAGATGAAACCAAAAAAATGATCAAGGATTATTTCGGACCTATTGAAAAAGGTGAAGAAATCGCTAGAAATTATCCGGAAGAAGATCCAATCACAGAACAGATCAATGCAAAAGCTTACGATTCTAACATCCAGATCCCGGCATCTGTAATAGGATACAGAACTCCGGCTTTCACTGAAAAGGATTCTTATGTTCTTAATATGATCTCAGATTACCTAAGCAACGGGAACAGCTCAAAACTTTACAAGAAACTTGTAGACGAGCAGAAGCAAGCTCTTCAAATTGGAGCATTCAACCTGGAGCAGGAAGATTACGGAATGTATCTAATTTTCGGAATACCTCTTGGAGAAACTACTCTTGACACTCTAAATGCAGAAGTTGAGGAAGAAATTGCAAAACTTAGAGAAGAAATGATTTCAGAAAGTGATTTCCAGAAACTTCAGAACAAAGCTGAGAACAGCTTCGTAAATTCAAACTCTAGTGTTGCAGGAATTGCTAATTCTTTGGCAAGAAATTATTTATTATATGGTAACACAGACCTTATCAATGATGAGATCGAGATTTACCGTTCTATCACTCGCGAAGATATTAAGAGAGTGGCAAATGAATACCTAAAGCCAAACCAGAGAGTAGTATTAGACTACTTACCTGCTAGCGAACAAGCAGAATAATAAAACTAAAATTGAAGATAATGAGAAAAAATATACTAACTCTTGCAGCAGTTTTAACCCTGTCTGTTGGAGTTTCAGCTCAAATAGACCGCAGCAAGATGCCCGAACCGGGACCTGCACCAAAAGTGAATGTAGACGAACCTGAGACTTTTGATCTGGACAACGGATTACAGGTAATGATCGTAGAGAACCATAAACTACCACGTGTAGCCATGTCTCTAAGATTTGACAATCCTCCGCATTCTGAAGGTGCTAAAGCAGGAGTTTCTGGAATTACCGGTGACCTTCTAGGTACTGGAACCAAAAACATGTCTAAAGATGAGTTCAACGAGAAAGTAGATTATCTTGGAGCAAGACTTAACTTCTATTCAGGTGGTGCAAATGCAAATACACTTTCTAAATACTTCCCTGAAGTATTGGCTTTAATGGCAGATGGAATGGTAAACGCTCAGTTTACTCAGGAAGAATTTGACAAGTCTAAAGCAAGAACCATAGACGGATTAAAAAGCAGTGAAAAAGATGTTTCTTACAATGCAAGAAGAGTTCGCTCTGCACTTGCTTATGGTAAAGATCACCCTTACGGAGAATTCTCTACTCAGGAAACTGTAAACTCCATTGCATTAGAAGATGTAAAATCTTATTACAGCAAGTGGTTCTCACCTAAGAACGCTTATTTAGTCGTGGTTGGAGATGTAGACGAAGATGAAGTAAAAGATCTTGTAAAAAAGAACTTTTCTAGCTGGAAAGGAACTGCTGCACCAGAAGCTAAATTACCTTCAGTATCTAATGTTGAGAAAACAGAGATCGATTTCATTGATATGCCAAACGCAGTTCAAAGTGAGATCGCTGTCGTGAATACGATCAACCTTAAGAAAAAGGATGATGATTACTTCCCGGTTCTTGTTGCCAACAAGATCTTAGGTGGTGGTGGTGAAGCGAGACTTTTCCTTAATCTTCGTGAAGATAAAGGTTATACTTACGGAGCTTACTCCAGCACAGGAAATGACAAGTATGCCTCTACTTTCGTAGCTAGCGCAAGCGTTAGAAATGAAGTAACAGATAGTTCTGTTGTTGCTTTTCTTGACGAGATCTATAAGATCAGAAACGAGCAGGTAACAGATAAGGAGCTAGCTAATGCTAAAGCTAAGATCACAGGAGATTTCGTTCTTTCTCTAGAGCAGCCTTCAACTATTGCAAATTTCGCGATGGAAATCGAAACTGAAGATCTTGATGATAACTTCTATGAAGAATATCTTGAAAAGATCGATGAGGTTACTAAAGAAGACGTTCAGAGAGTTGCTAAGAAATATTTCATGGCAGATAACTCAAGAATCGTGATCGCAGGTAAAGGTTCTGATGTATTAAAGAATCTTGAAAAGATGACCTATAATGGCAAAACGCTTCCTATCAACTATTACAACAGATTTGGTGAAAAGACTGAAAAGCCTGAGGCTAAAAAAGTAGATCCTTCTGTTTCAGCAGAAACTGTTTTCAATAAATACATTGAAGCTATTGGAGGTGAGGAAGCTGTAAAATCTGTAGAAAGCGTTGTAATGATGGCTGAAGCTGAGATCCAGGGAATGAAATTAGATCTTGAAATGAAGAGAACTAAAGACGGGAAAATGAACCAGTCTATTTCTATGGGTGGAAATGTAATGAACAGGCAGGTATTCGATGGTGAAACTGGATTTGTTATGGCTCAGGGTCAGAAAATGCCTTATAACGAAGAGCAGATCGAAACTGCTAAAGCAGACGCTAATCCTTTCCCAGAATTAACTGTTGGTGACGCCAAGGTTACTGGAATTGAAAAAGTAGACGGTAAAGATGCTTATGTAGTTATGATAGACGAGAATAATAAAAGTTTTTATTCAGTTGAAACTGGATTGAAAGTACAGTCTATTAAAACAGTTAGTCAGGCAGGTCAGTCAATGACTATTCCTACTGGTTACAGCAATTACCAGGAAGTAAAAGGAGTTAAGTTTCCATTTATGATCTCTCAGAGTATGGGACCTCAATCATTTGAGTTCAATGTTTCTGAAATAATGGTAAACGAAGGAGTAACTGAAGCTGATTTCGCTACAGAATAATCCTTTTCCAAATAAATTGAATGAAAAGCCCCGAAAACGGGGCTTTTTTTATGTTGCCTGTTTCCTGAATTTGGAAATAATATCCTTAGATCTATTCACTATAAATACACCTATAAGTATCACGAAAGAAGAAAACAATTGCCAGATACTAAAAACCTCTCCATCAAGTATTCCCCAACCTAAAGCCACTACCGGAATCGTATAGGTTACAGAAGTCGTAAATACCGGATCTGAGATCTGTACAAGTTTATTAAAAATGATCATTGCCACACCCGTTCCAACTACACCAAGAATTCCAACATAGATAAGGGAAGCTTCAGCCTCAGCAGTAAGATCTGAAAATTCAAATCCCGATGAGAATAGAATTATAATTGCCGGAATGAGCAATACAGAGAAATTACCTGCGGTGATCCCCAAAGGAGTGATATCGCTCATTCTCGTTTTCAGGATATTTACGTTCATAGCATAACATGCCGTAGCCATTATGACCAAAAATGAATAAAAATAATTCTGATCTGGATTTATGCTAGCTCCGCTTAGTATCAAACTAAAAGTCCCTAGCAATCCTATGATCACACCAACAATTTTATTTTGAGTAAAAACCGAGCGAAAGAATATTACTCCGAAGATTAGCGTAAGCAATGGTGTGGTCGCGTTTAAAATAGAAGCGATCGCACTATCTATTTCAGTTTCAGCAAAGGCAAATAAATAGACAGGAAAAAAAGAACCGAGAAAGCCTGAAAATATGATCCATTTCCACTGCCTTCGGTATAACCTGCTAATGCTTTTAAATCCGACTAAAATGAGAAATAAAGCCGCGAAAATGATCCTGAATGAACCTACCTGTAGAGCCGACAATCCTATAAGCGCTTTCTTGATCAAAATGAATGAGCTTCCCCAGACAATTGAAAGAATGATGAGATAGATCCATTTAATATTTTTCAAGGCAGAATATTTTAATTGAGACTTCGAAGATAAATTTTAAGATGGTTTCTAAAATGAAAAAATCCATTCCGAATAGATCGAAATGGATTCTTAATGAGTTCTAATGATTTATATTATTGATTCTCTGTTAGCGGAATAGGAAATTGCGTAAATACATCATCCCCTTCTCTGTCTATAGGAAGCTCATCCAGCATATCATACCTTCTTACATCGAGCCACCGGTGACCTTCAGCAAATAAAGAATATCTTCTCTGCATAAGCATTTCATCTATCAGAGCCGCTTCAGAATCTGCTCCTACATATGAATCCAGACCGGCAGCATTTCTAATAATATTAAGAGCATTCACTGCTTCCGCAGGATCTGAATAAATATTCGCTTCAGCATACAAAAGGATCAATTCCTCATTTCGAATAATTGGAATCGCATCTGTATTCGATTTATATCTGAAAACAGCATAATCACCAGTTAGAAAATCAAAGGTTAATGGCTCGCTTCTTTGAGCAACCTTATTCAACCTTTCATCTCCATCCTCAGCGTCTGTTATAAAATCTGGCTGAACAATCCTTGCCCCCGCCGTAGTAGCTTCTACTGGGAAAAACATCGGGTTAAGGATATCTGTTTGATCTGCACTAAAAGTATAATACACACCTTCATCAAGATTAGACCCGTCCAATGTCAGGAATGAATCATCAAGATAAGTTAGAACGCTAGAGAAATCACCCTGATAAGCAGCAACTCTTGAAGCGATCGCTTTATTCACCTCAACAAAAGAGCCGGGAGAATCAAATCCTGCAAATCCGGAAGAAAGCGTGAATGGGAAAGCATCACCACCACTTTGCAGATCTCCAGCCGCTTCATCCAGTAAAGCACGAATAGCAGTTAAAGATTCTGAATATCCCAAAAATGAACCAAGGTTATTCTCATCTGCAGTTTCTACTCTAATTCCATTCTGGTATGTCAGGTTAAGATTTAGAAGCAGTTCGTATGCTTTTACGGTTTTCAGGAATCCCTGAGTTGCATTGATTTCAGCATCGGTAAATTGAGCCGAAACATCCTGACCTTCTATAAATTCAAGAATTAAGTTTACATTCTTTACCGTTCTATATCTGGCTGCCCATGGATTGGTAATATAAAAAGTATTGTTATCCAGCACTGCATTTTCCTTTCCTAAAAGATCTGCTGTAAACCTTGGATCTGAACTTGAAAATCGCCAGTATTCTCTACCTATTACTCCAAGGTCATCGTAATAAGTACCGAGTCTAACTCTCATACTGTAGAGCACTCCTCCAACAAGGTCCTGTAGATCTCCACGGGTTAGATTATCCCTGAAAGCATCTACTTCAGGATTATTTAGATCTGAATACTCCTCTACGTCACATGCCTGCGTTAAGCTTATGACTGCAAAAAGTATGAATATTTTATTTATAATTTTTTTCATCATCTACGTATTAAAAATTAACTGCTAAGTGAAAAAGATATCTCTTTGAAGAAGGGAATGGAGTAACGTCTACACCAGTAAAGATCCCATTCGCTCCAAAGTTGGAAACTTCAGGATCATAACTGTTATAATCGAAGATATTGATAAGGTTAGTTCCTGAGAAACCAACTTTAATATTATCTATCGTTCCATTCAAGAAACCTTCATAAGCTGAAGTAGGAATATTATAATATAGTCCAAGTTCTCTCAATCTTAAGTAAGAAGCATCTTCAACAAAAACTTCTGCGGAAGAACCAAGCTGACTCACCCTGTAAGGACCATTTCCAACCTGTCCGTCTGGATCAAGGTCTACGGTATCATAATCATGACTGGTTCCATTTAGGTCGGTCAATAATGTGGTAAGATTCACGTTCTCACCTCCATTCTTCCATTGCCAGACAAAAGAAAGATCAAAATTCTTATACAGTAATTGTGAGTTGAAACCCATTTGAAAATCAGGTTCAGCATCTCCAAATTTCTGAAATCCGCTAGGACCAGGATTAGGCCCGATACCAACGATTTGTGTAGCACTTTCACCTTCTTCAATTCGGAAAGTACCTAACGTAGCTCCAAATGCACCAATGTTAAACGGATCTACATCCAGTCTTGTAATCTCTGAAGTATTCTTATAAAAGTTCACACCAAGATTCCAGGTGAAATCTTCAGTCGCTACAGGAACAGCATCAAGCGAAAGCTCAATACCATTATTTCTCAATTCACCAGCGTTCACAAATTGTGTGGTAAATCCTGTTGAAGGCTCTAAAGATGCCTGAAGTATCAGGTTTTCAATAGTTTTGATATAATAGGTCGCAGAAAAATTCAATCTGTTCTGGAAGAAACTTACATCTGTACCAAATTCAAGTTCCTTCTGTCTTTCCGACTCCAGGTTTCTGTCTCCACGAACACCAATCAGACTAATTCCCAACAGACCATCTGTAGAAAATGTGTTATACGAAGTGAACAAGGCTCCAAATGGAGGGAAGTTTCCCGCCTCTCCGTAAGCCGCTCTTAGTTTAAATTGTCCCCAGTTTCCTTCTTCATTCCAGAAATCAAATTCATTGAAGTTCACGGCTACCGAAGCTTTTGGATAATAGAATAACTTGTTAGCATCTCCATTATTTGAAGATTTGTCACCTCTTACCCCAACGGTAGCAATAATCTTATCCTGAAAATTCACCTCTTCCTGAACAAAGAAACCAGAATCCTCCTGAAGCAATCTCGTTTGATTTACACCAGTATTCGCCGCCTGATCTACATTTGTTTCAGAAGCCACTAGTCCTGTTGCCGTGATCAACTGAGTATTTCTATCAAAATATTCACGAGTTAGACCCGCCTGTGTTCTGAAATTAAGGTCACTATCTGTAAAGAAATTATGAACCAGGAAGGCAGAAAGGTTGTAGTTCTTATTCTGCGTATCACCCTGGACAGAAACTCCATTCAAACCACCGTTAGAAGGTTTCTGAAATTGAAGTTCTTTCGGAAATATCGCCCTGGTCTTTAAACCATAGAAATCAAGACCACCACGAAGTATCATTTCAAGATTGGAATTATCTGCTCGATATAGATCTATGTTCGCGGTTCCACCAACGATAAACCTGTTAACCGTTTCATTATTTCTAACAAGATCACGGGTTTGCAATGGGTTTGATGCTCCAGCCGGGTTATCAGGATAAATCCCGTCTTCATTAGGGAATAATTCTAACCATGGAGTTGTTCCGGTTAGAGTAACCCCTATCGTAGTACCTGAGTTATCGTTATTAAAGAAACCTCTGTTTGCTGAAGAATGTGTGTAACTCGAGCTAAGACCTAGCTTAATAAAATCCGTTGGCCTGTGATCAAGATTCAATCTTAAAGAGGTCTTTTTATAACCTGACCCTTTTACTATTCCATCTTCATCATTATGAGTAAGACCTGTATAGAATCTTGTATTCTCATCTCCCCCACTCATACTAAAATTAGTAATGCTGATAAGTCCTTTTTCACCGAAGATTTCCTTCTCGTAATCTACAAGCCTGTTTTCCTGCTGCGCTTCAAGGAAACTTTGTGCGGCATCATCTCCAAAGCTTGCTCTAACCCTTTCTTCATTATAATCTCGTAGCCCTAATAGGTTTGTAACTTCTGTCCATCCAGTAGCCTGAGAGAATTTAAACTGAGTTTCTCCAGCCTTACCCTTTTTAGTTGTAATAATAACAACACCAGCGGCTGCCCTGGACCCGTAGATCGCGGCAGCTGACGCTCCTTTAAGTATCTCGATATTTGCAATATCCTCAGGGTTAATATCTGCAACCCTATTTGATGGGTTATCCTGGTTGGAAGCACTACCTCCGGCAGCCGCAGCTGATACTACATTAAGACCCGCAGAAATTGAAGAGTTATCAATATATACACCGTCTATAATATAAAGAGGCTGTGTATTACCCTGAATAGAAGTAGCACCCCTCAATTTTACAGAAAGACCACCACCGGGAGCACCAGAATTGGCACTTACGGTCGCACCGGCAAATTTACCATACAACGCACCATCAAGGGTTGGAGGAGGAGTTCTTCCTGCAATATCATCTGCTGAAAGAGAAGATACCGCATTTGCCGCATTTTCTCTTTTAATAGATGTTGCAAGTCCCGTCACTACAACTTCATCTAGCGCTGCTGCAGATTCAACGAACTCGATCGTCATTGGAGAATTACTGGTAACATTGATCTCCTGAGTTTCAAAACCTAAATATGAGAATACCAAGGTTGTGGGGAGTGACTCTACCGTAAGGCTAAAATTACCTTCAAAATCACTGGTAGTTCCATTACTAGTTCCCTTCTCGATCACATTTACAAAAGGCACTACTTCACCGGTAGCCTCATTGATCGTTCTTCCCTCCAGCACTTCCTGAGAAAGAAGTAACGAAGGACAGAGTAGAAAGAAAATCACTTTGAAATAACTCAAAGAAAATTGCCTCATAATTGTTAATTTTATAGTTATATTAACAATAATAAGCAATTTTATTAAGGATTATATAATATTTGAAGAATTTTCCTACAAGAATTGTTAAGGATTCCAGCGCAAACTTTCCATTAAATGTTTGATGTCTTTTTTAAGATACTCGGCAGCAGGTACTATAGAGTCAAAATTTGGTAAAATGTTAAAGTATACAGATCCGGTAATAAAATGATCTGTACTATCAGTCAGGTAGAATTGAGCCTGGGAAGCTGCATTACCATCAACTTCATAGAAAATACCATAGGTATTATTCAATTCATTGGTGTATACATCACCTTCAATTACATCAGCCTTAATAGTATGCTGCAATGGCAATTTTTGAGCATCTAATAACAGAGAATCGAGGTTATTTCGCACCGGCTGATAAGTGAGAAAAATCGCTCCATTCATAGCCTTATAGTTTAGGTCTATCCAGCACGGAATTCTATTCCTGGAAGGTGCGATTTCAGCTACAGTATTAACTTCAAATGAATATGGGCATCCAATATCGATTCTTTTATAATTGGCTTCAGGATATTCAAGAGCCAGGAAACCTTTTGGCTTTGGCTGAGGATCGTCCTTACATGAAACACATAAAAGTAGAACTCCCGTAATTGCCAAAATCAATTTTCTCATACTGGTGCAATGCTCAATTTTATTTGCTTGATCCTTTTATCATCAATTACTTCGATGATAAAGGAATAATTCAGAAACACGATCTCATCATTCTTTTTCGGGAAACCTCCAGATATTTCTAGCAAGAAACCGGCAAGTGTGTCTGCTTCTCCTTTTTGATCTTCAAAAACCGTTGGATCTTCGATCTTCGCGATCTTATAAAAATCTTTTAAAGGTGTTTTACCCTCGAAGACGAAATTGTTTTCATCTAATTTTGAATAAATAAGGTCCTCATCATCAAATTCATCACTAATATCTCCAACGATCTCTTCAATAATATCCTCTAGAGAAATAAGTCCGCTGGTTCCTCCATACTCATCTACAACGATGGCCAAGTGGTTTTTCTTGTTCTTAAAGTCATTTAGAAGGTCATCCAGCTTTTTATTTTCGGGAACGAAGTATGGCTCTCTCAATAAACTGGTCCATTCAAAATTCTTTTTATTCAGGTAAGGCAATAAATCCTTTATATATAATATCCCCGTAACATTATCTACATTCTCTTTGAAAACAGGAATTCTGGAATAACCATTTTCAATAATCTCCGGAATAATATCTGAATAATTACTTTCTTCATTCAAAGCAAAAATGTCCATTCGAGGTCGCATCACTTGCTTCGTATCGGTATTCCCGAAACTAACTATCCCCTGGAGTATCTTCTGCTCTTCCCTGGTGGTATCTTCTTCACTTGTTAGTTCAAGCGCCTGGGACAAATGATCTATACTTATAAAAGACCTTTGCTTCCCGAATTTCTCATGGAAATATAAAGTGACGGCCCTCATTGGCGTGCTTAGAGGCGAAAAGAAACTATCCAGAAAATTTATGGGATAAGCCATGAAATTGGAAAATTGCACCTTATTTCTACTCGCATATACTTTAGGAAGTATTTCTCCGAACAAAAGGATAAGGAAGGTTACAAGACCAACTTCAAAAAAGAATCTAAGGTCTATACCATAAACTTCAGTATTGATTCCTGCAAACAGATCGTCTGCGAGGCTATCAAAGAGTAAAACTATGGCGATATTGATGAAATTGTTAGCTACAAGGATGGTAGCCAGCAATTTTTTAGGCTTTTCAAGAAGATTAATAACAATATTCTGTGTCTTGGATCTCTTTCCATCTTCGGTTATAAAATTAGCCGGAGTAAGAGAAAAGAATGCCACTTCAGCCCCAGAAATTAAGGCAGAACATAGCAATAGCACAAATAAGGATATTAAGCTGATAAGATGGGTAATTCCCATTGTGGTCCACAACAAAAGCAAACTGGGAGGTTCCGAATCCAAAGGCGAAAATTTTAATTAAACTTAGAATGGTAAATCGTCTTCCTCTTCTTCCTGAGAGTAGGACTCATTCTTATTTGCAAAGTTATCATTTTTAGGTTTAGCAGGAGCATTTCCAGACATTTGAGAATTTCCTGAAGGTTCAGCGCCAGATTCATTCTTAGGAGTTAAGAAAGTAAATTCTGTACAGTGAATTTCTGATGAATACTTTTCTACACCGGCATCATCCTGCCACTTACGCGTTTTAATACGCCCTTCTATATAAACCTTGTCTCCTTTTTTTAAATACTTCTCACAGATCTCTGCGGCCTTATTTCTAACAACCACATTATGCCATTCAGTATTCGTTACACGCTCACCGGTAGTACGGTTCGTATAGCTCTCATTCGTAGCAAGTGGAAATCTTCCAATGGAACCTCCACCTTCAAAATAATGCATTTTCACGTCATCTCCTGTATGCCCTATCAACATTACTTTGTTTAATGTACCTGTCATTACGTATATATTTAGATGCCGATAACCGACAATTCAAATTAAATTTATTCTAAAATACTAAAAATTTCTGCCTGCAAATGCAAAAACGGTCAAAGATATAAACAAGCAACTATTTATAAGCATCAGGAAGGTAATCATTCAGGAAATTTTCAATTAAGACCGGAACCGGATAATCCTGAACTCTTTGCAGCTGAATTGAATTCTCAATATCCTCGTTTGAATTTACCACCCAGAACCGGGTAAATAAGTGCTGATGCGATAATTTATGAATTACGGGATCCTCATTAAAAAGTGATAATTCAATTTTTAAATTTGAAATTGAAGCTTGGAAATCTTCCATTTTCATTAAATCAGCCTCATCTATCAAAGCATTGGATTCTATCAACGGAAATTGGTATAATCCATTCCAGATCCCTTTTCCAGTTCTTTGTTCCAGAATCGTTTTTTCATCATCAATATTAAAAACAAGATAATTAAAGAATCGCTTTTTTACCTTGGTCTTTTTCAATTTCACCGGCAATTCCTTTATCCTGTCATTTTTTAAGGCCAGGCACTTATCATTAAAAGGGCAGGTACCACATTTAGGATTCTGAGGTTTACAATGCAAAGCACCAAATTCCATGATCGCCTGGTTGAAGGTGGCCGGATCTTTTTTATCAAGTAACTCCTGAGCAAGTTTTTTAAATTCTTTAATTCCTGCAGTACTATTAATAGGAGTATCGATCCCAAAAATCCTGGCGAGGACCCTATAAACATTTCCGTCTACAACAGCCACGGGCTCATCATAGCAAATAGAAGCAATGGCACTAGCCGTGTAGTCACCAACACCCTTTAGTTTTAATAAACCTTTAAAGGAATCTGGAAAAACTCCATTGAGTTCAAAGGCAACAAATTTTGCGGTCTCATGGAGATTTCTAGCGCGTGAATAATAACCTAGTCCCTGCCATAATTTTAAGACATCATCTGCGGGTGCTTTTGCGAGGTCAAAAACGCTTGGATAAGCTTCAATAAATTTATAATAATAAGGTAAGCCTTGCTCTATTCGCGTTTGCTGAAGCATTATTTCACTTAGCCAGATGTGGTACGGTTCGTGTGTCTTTCTCCAGGGCAGGTCACGTTTATTGTGCAAGTACCAATATGTCAGTCTTTTGGATAAAACCATATTATATAAGGAATCTCCGCAATAATAGGAGTTTATTCCGTTATTATTAGTGAATTAGGTTTGAAATATTGCAGATTTAATTCTTATATTTGCCCCCTTGAAAAATTGAAACCCCAATTTATAAATTTAAATAGCACGAAAATGACGAAAGCAGATATCGTAGCAAACATTTCAGAAAAGTTAGGAATGGAAAAAGGAGACGTTCAAGCTACTATTGAATCTTTTATGGATGAAGTAAAAACTTCCCTAGAAAGTGGAGATAATGTTTACCTTCGTGGCTTTGGAAGTTTTGTTGTAAAAACAAGAGCTGAAAAGACCGGAAGAAACATTTCTAAGAACACTACTATCAAAATCCCAGCGCACAATATTCCGGCATTTAAGCCTGCTAAGATTTTTGTAGAAGGAGTTAAATCTAATGTTGAGGTAAAATAATTGATCTCTCCCGCTCTTGCGGGAGGTTTCAAATGAAATAATTATTAATTTAAATGACATTGCACTATGCCAAGTGGTAAAAAAAGAAAAAGACATAAGGTGGCTACGCACAAGCGTAAGAAAAGAAGAAGAGCTAATCGCCACAAGAAAAAGTAGTGTGACAACTACTTTTTTTATTTAAATCGTTCTTTGAAATCGAAACCCCCGACAGAATTCTTATGTCGTAAAGGTTTCTTCAGGATTCAAAACCTGTGAAAAAATAATGTTTAATCCATCTATGTTTGTTTTATGACAGATATGGATAAAAAATCTGGAAGTGTGGACAAAGAATTAATTATCCGGTCCGAACCTTCTGCTGTAGATTTTGCCTTATTAAAAGATGGAAAACTTATTGAGCTTAACAAGGAAGAAGACAGCAATAAATTTAATGTAGGTGATATATATATCGCTAAGATTAGAAAAGCTGTTCCCGGGTTAAATGCCGCATTTGTTAATGTTGGCTACGAGAAAGATGGTTTTTTACACTATCATGATCTTGGACCTCAGGTATCTTCTTTATTGAAGTTCATAAAACGTGTAAGCACAGGTAAATTAAAAGATTATTCTTTAAAGAATTTTTCTTTTGAAAAGGATATAGACAAAAACGGCTCTATTGCCGATGTCTTAAAATCAAATCAGTCGCTACTGGTTCAAATCGTAAAGGAACCAATCTCTACAAAAGGCCCAAGAATAAGCTCAGAGCTATCTTTACCCGGCCGTTATATTGTATTAGTACCTTTTTCAAACCGAATTTCAGTTTCACAGAAAATTGAAAGCAAAGACGAAAAGGAACGCCTAAAGAGACTGGTAAAAAGCATTAAACCCAAAGGTTTTGGGGTTATTGTGAGAACCGTAGCCGAAGGCAAAAAAGTAGCAGAACTGGACAGAGATCTTCAAAATTTAGTAGGTCGCTGGACAGCCATGTGTAAAAAACTGTATAAACCGCATCATCCTTCTAAAGTACTGGGAGAATTGAACAGGGCTTCGTCCCTGCTAAGAGACATTTTTAATGACTCCTTTACTTCTATTTGCGTAGATGATGAAACGCTTTATACTCAAATCAAAGATTATGTGAGCGAGATCGCTCCAGAAAAAGAATCAATCGTAAAATTGCATCAATCCAACCAACCCATTTTCGAGAAGAATGGTATCGAAAGACAAATTAAAACTTCCTTTGGGCGTACCGTTTCCATGAGTAAAGGCGCCTACCTGGTCATAGAACACACCGAAGCCATGCACGTTATAGACGTGAATAGTGGAAACCGTTCTAACAAATCCAAGAACCAGGAAGATACCGCTCTTGAGGTGAATATGATTAGTGCTACCGAGATTGCCCGCCAGTTACGATTACGTGACATGGGAGGGATCATTGTGGTAGACTTTATAGACATGAATAAAGCCGAGAATAGAAAGACGCTTTATGACCACCTTAGAAACGAAATGAGTGACGACAGGGCAAAACATAAGATTTTGCCTCCTAGTAAGTTTGGATTAGTTCAAATTACGAGACAGCGCGTAAGGCCAGAAATGAACATCAAAACCCGTGAGGAAAACCCGAATGGTAATGGTGAAATTGAAGCACCAATTAGCTTGGTGAACAAGATCAAAGTTGACCTTGAAAAACTGATCAAGAAAGAACATAAGAAGATCACGTTAAGCGCACACCCTTTTATTGCAGCCTTTTTAACTAAAGGCTTTCCATCTCCCCGATCTAAGTGGTTTGTTGACCACAAACGTTGGGTGAAAATTTTACCTCGCGATGCTTACACGTATTTAGAGTACCACTTTCACGATAAAGACGGGAAAGTGATTAAATAATAGAAAACGCCTTTCAAGCAATTGGAGGGCGTTTTTTTATACCCTAAATTTAACTCAGCTCGATTTTCAATATATTTGAACCATGACAAAATTCTCCTTATTTATTTCTGTATTAACATTGATCCTGGGGTACACTTTTTATGGAGAATATCTCACAATAAACATTTCTGACACCTATTATCTAATAGCTGCAGAAGTTGTTTGCTTTACCTTATGGGCGCTATTCATGGTTATTTTTCAGATTATAAGAATCAGAAAATATTTTCTAAATAAAGCTTCATCAAATTAATTTTCTTGCTATAATCTTTAATTAAATGCAGAATAACCAGAAATCGTATGCCATAGAGGAAGCTCTTCAAAAATTGATGCACTATTGTGCTTATAGGGATAGATCGCAAAAAGAAGTTGAAACCAAGCTTGATGAAATGCGAATGATCCCTGAAGCCAAAGAAAAAATTATCATTCGCCTGATGCAGGAAAATTTCCTGAACGAAGAACGATTTGCACGCAGTTTTGTAAGAGGGAAATTCAGGATAAAAAAATGGGGACGAATCAAAATCACCCAGGAGCTCAAGAAAAAAGAGATTTCTTCACCTATAATAAAACTAGGTCTTACAGAGATCAAAGAATCAGATTACCGAAAAGCACTTTATGAAATCGCTGAGAAAAAAGAAGCTATAATCAAGGAATCTAATACTTTTAAAAAGAAAAAGAAACTAGCCGACCACCTTCTACGAAAAGGCTACGAACCATCTCTGGTTTTTGATTGTGTAAATGAAATTATTCACTGATATCATTTCTTTTATGAGTTCGCTTAACTGCCTGCTCATTTTTATAATCTATCCACTTCTGCCCTTTTAATTTTCTCATGTAATTATCAAAGTGACGCATGAAAATAAGATTATACACTGCCTTGGAAAAATTAGTCAGAGTTCGTGGAGTAGCTCTTAGACTCATAGAAAATCCAGCAGTAAGATAGGTCATATGATGCCAGTAACCTTCAGGCATATACAGCGTATCACCATGATTCAACTCGGTTATATACCCATTTGCCCTCTTTAATGCCGGGAATTTTTCAAGATCCGGATCATTAAAATCAATATCTTCTCTAGCTATCAAAGCATGCGGAACCTTATACAGGTGTTTACTTTCTGAAGGAGGAAATAGAATACATTGTTTTTTTCCGTGGAAATGAAAATGAAGAATATTTGCGTAATCTATATCGTAATGCATAAATACACGGGAATTCTCACCTCCAAAAAACAACATGGGAAGTTGTTTTAAAAATCTTAATCCAACATCAGGGAATTTAAAGTCTTTCTGAAGGCTTGGCACCTCCTTCATTAGGTGATAAAGAAATATTCTATAATTAGTCGGTTTCGATTTTAAAAGATCAATATACTCGCTCATTTTCATTTTCTCGTGAGCTTCATTGAACTTATATTCTGAAGAAATTGGCCTGTCATCATAAAGAGGGACTTCTTTGTCACCAGCTATTTCTTTAATATAATCAAGATTCCACTTTGTATATGCCGGCCAGTCTTCAATAAGCTCTTCAATGACAACTGGTTTCTGCGGTTGCACGTAATCCCTTAGAAAATCTGACTTTGAGATCTTCTTGATACGTGGTATTTGCTCAAGATTCATTTTTTCTTGCATCATTCGTCAATTCCGGCATTTCTATTCGACCTTTTTACCGCTATTCTATTCTTGTAATCTATCCATTTCTGGCCTTTAATCTTCCGCATCAAATTATCGTAATTCCGAATAAATAAAAGATTATTCAGAACTTCAGCGATCTGTCCCGGAGATTTGGGCAATGACCTTAAAGTTAAGGATAAACTAGCTGTTTCGTATTTTATAAAATGCCACCAGTGACTTGGAATATAGAGGGCATCGCCATGTTTTAATCTTCCTTCAAATCCCTTGGCTTTCGCCAGTGCAGGATATTTTTTAAAATCAGGATTATCCATATCTATAATTTCCATACTCACTATGGAATACGGCACCTTGTATAAAAGTCCGGTTTGATCTGGCGGATATAAGATCACCTTTTTCTCTCCTACAAAATTGAAATGAAAATTATTCGCCAGATCCATATCGTAATGCATCACCACCTTGGAACCTTCTCCGCCTACAAAAAGAACTGGCAGCTTTTTAAAGAATTTCACCCCAAGATCTGGATATTGAAAATCATTCACCAGATCAGGACAATTTTGAAGAAGATTAAAAAAGAACATTCTTAGATCTGTTGGCCCTTTTTCAAGAATATCTATATACTCCCGAAAAGGAACCTTCATCGCTACACCATGAGAGTTCTGTCTTCCCTTTGCTGGTTTCCCATCATATAAAGGTACAACTACATCACCTGCTTTTTTTCTGAAATAATCAAAACTCCAGTTATTATATGCAGGCCAGTTCTCTGTAAGATCTTCAATGATCACCGGTTTTTTCGGCTTAAAATATTCACGTAGAAATTCCTCTTTTGAAAGGTTTTTTCTTCTGGGAATATTTTGAAGATCTAGTTTCAATATTTAAGGTTTTAAACTAGGCTTTGGTCTTTGCTTTTTGTTGAGCTTCAAGATTTCTTTCGATCTTGTGAGCAGGACGCGTCCATTTTGGCTTTTCACCCTTACTCTGATATTGAGAGTTTTCAGCATCTACACTTTCTGGCTGGGATTTCTTTTCAAATGCCTTTTGCGGATTCAATCCTAACATCTTGAACATTTCCATATCCTCATTCACATCTGGATTAGGAGTTGTAAGAAGTTTATCGCCGGCAAAAATCGAATTCGCCCCCGCGAAGAAGCACATCGCCTGACCTTCTCTGCTCATCTGAGTTCTTCCGGCAGAAAGTCTTACCTGAGTCTCCGGCATTACAATCCTTGTTGTAGCTACCATTCTAATCATATCCCAGATTGGTACTGGTTGCTGTTCTTCTAAAGGAGTTCCTTCAACTGGAACTAAAGCGTTGATCGGCACCGATTCTGGTTGAGGATTCAATGTTGAAAGCGCTACAAGCATTCCTGCACGATCTGCCTCACTCTCTCCCATTCCAATGATTCCTCCACTACAAACCGTAACATTGGTTTTTCTAACGTTGCCAATAGTATCAAGCCTATCCTGGTAACCACGGGTAGAGATCACTTCTTTATAATATTCTTCTGAAGAGTCAAGATTATGATTATATGCATAAAGGCCTGCCTCTGCCAGGCGTTCAGCCTGATTTTCTGTAAGCATACCAAGAGTACAACAAACTTCCATATCCAGTTTGTTGATAGTTCTAACCATTTCCAGAACATTGTCAAATTCTTCACCATCTTTTACATTTCTCCAGGCTGCTCCCATACACACACGAGAACTTCCAGAAGCTTTTGCTCTTAAGGCCTGAGCTTTCACCTGATTCACACTCATAAGATCGTTTCCTTCGAGATCTGTATGATATCTGGCTGCCTGCGGGCAGTAACCGCAATCTTCAGGGCATCCACCTGTTTTTATTGAAAGTAAGGTTGAAACCTGTACCGTATTAGGGTCATGATGTTCACGGTGTATAGTCGCTGCTTGGTAAAGCAACTCCATAAAAGGCTTATTATATATCTCTAGGATTTCTTCTTTTGTCCAGTCGTGTTTGATTGCCATGTAATTCAATTTGTATTCAAAAATAACGAAAACTAAGGTTTAATAAGGAAAGCTACCGTAAGAATTATAAACGGGAATGCTAAAAATTTCTATTTTCTTCCAACAAGAATTGAAACTGCATTCCCTCCGAAACCTACGGAATTCACTATAATATTCTCTAATTTATCGGGTTGTTTTTTAAATTCTGAAAAAGGTACGGTCAGAAATCGCTGATTATCAAGCATCAAAATAGCCATTTGAAGGCTCAGAATTCCTGACGCAGCGAAACTATGTCCTGTTTTCCATTTATTACTCGTGATCGCGGGAATTTCCTCATCAAAAACAGATTTTACAGCATTTACTTCTGCCAGATCTCCTCCAATAGTTCCCGGAGCATGCATTACGATCCCATCAATATCCTTCGTTGCACAATTTTTCATGGCCATCTTCATTGACTTCTGAAGACATTCACCATTTTTACTCAACGAAGCACCATGTTTTAAAGTTTCATTCGCGTAACCAATGCCTTTGATCACTGCTTTTGAATTTTCATTCATTTCCGAAGTCAGGGAAACAATTCCGGCTGCTTCACTAAGTATCATGGAATTTTTTGATTTCTCTATATCCAGAGACCTACACGGGAAATCTAGATTTTCAGAAGCATAGATCTTCATCGCTCGCATTTGTGCAAGTGTAAAACCGGTTAATGGAGCTTCACTACCACCGGCTAAGAATGTATTAGCCATTCCGCTTTGCAGCCAGGCTATCGCGTTTAATATGGAATGCATTCCTGTAGAACAGGTAACGCTGTGTGAAAATTCAGGACCTTCTAACTGTAGATCTTGTGCAACCCAAGAAGAAATATTTCCCAGCGTTGTACTTGGCGAACTATACGTTGAGGATTTACCGGTCTTTATAAATTCTTCATGATATTTTTCAAAAAGACCAGTAGCCCCACGGCTACTTCCAACGTTGATACCCGCCTCGCGGTCTGAAATCTTAAGATCGCGAAAAGCTGACCTAGCTGCCAGGATCGCGAATAATACTGAATCATCCAGATATCGATATTTGGAATTTTCATTCCGCAGATCTATTACTTCTTTTTTTAGATTTTCGGGAAGATCACCGGTCCAGGAAAGCTGGTCTTTTTCTTCATTTAGTTGAAAAAAATGATCATCAGATAAATAATTTTTCCAGATCTCTTCTGGTGTATTTCCCAAAGGAGAAATAGTTCCGATTGAAGATATAGATACAGGCGTTTTCAAAAGCTTACTTTTTGAGCAAAAATAAGGCTGAATTAATGACTGGCTAAATTTCGGAACCTAAATTCTGCTTTTTTCAGGTTTAAAATAAAGTGTTTTGGTGGATAGCATTTGTACCTCGCTATTTGAAATTTTCCTGATCTCCTTTTTTAACTTATCAGATAGCAGTTCATATAAAGGCTGATCTAATTTTTCAAGCTCAGAAAATAATGGCTCCAGAATAGCATCCCATTCCCTATATAATTTAAGAGTGTCGTCAGGATTCACTTTTTTCCGCTCTGTGCCTTCATCCTCTGGAACAAAAGATTCGGTAAGGTTCAGATATCCATAATCATCGGTAAGCTCTTCATCTATCTGAATATCTCTAATCGCGACTTCAAAATTATAGGCGGTGGAAAGGCAGTTCGATTTAAAACTATGATTTACATATTTGGCGATATCCCAGCAAAGCACATGCTCTCCTTTTCTATTTCTGAAACTATACTTTTCCAGCATTTCCCTGGCCATAGGCTTGTAAGACTCAGGTTCTTCAGGAGCAAAAACCCGGTCTAGCTCATCCTGAACCCAGGTTATAGTTCCTTTAGGAATGATCTTAGTTGCAACCACACCAATTCCCTTTTCATCACTTATCCACTTCAACTTCGTATCAGGATGCATCATAATATTCAGATTAACCTATCTAAATTAGATAAAAATCGAATCCAAATTTTAAAAATGTTATCCTGAATGATTTTTTTTAAAACTCTGTAAGAGCACTTTCAATTACGGAATAAATTTTACTGAGCTCCTTGTCTGAAATTACAAATGGTGGTAAGATATAAATAGTGTTTCCAAGTGGACGTAGAAAAACACCATGATCCATAAAGAATTTGAATAGCTTATTTCGAAGACCGCCATAACGATCTGTTTCCACATCAAGTTCAAAAGCCATGATCACGCCTCGGCTTCTAACATTCTTGACCTTTGAATTGCCTTCTAACTTTTTACAGAATTCGATATTAGCCTCAGAAATGTGCTGAATATTAGCCTGTATATCTTTAGAAACCAGCAATTCTACTCCTGCCAATGCTGCAACACAAGCGAGAGGATTTGCAGTGTAGGTATGACCATGAAAAAGTCCTTTTGCAATATCGTCGGAATAAAATGCTCCGTAAATTTTCATGGAGCAGGAAGTAAGACCCATTGGCAGCAACCCAGCAGTAAGCGCTTTAGACATACAAACTACATCTGGTTTTTCAGTGATATGATCTGAAGCAAAATATTTTCCTGTTTTCCCAAAACCGGTCATTACTTCATCTGCAACGAGGATAATTTCATTTTCCCGGCATTTCTTCAAGATGGCATTTAGACCTTCAGGATCATGAAATTTCATTGCGGCCGCCCCTTGAATTAAAGGTTCATAAATAAATCCGGCGATATTATGTTTCTCTATCTTCTCCTCTAGAATTGACAAAACTTCGGAAGTATTGTCCTTCGTCGGAACAGGAATTCTTTCAACTCTGATAAAATGATCTTCGAAAGCTCCATTATAAACCGAAAGTCCCGAAACCGACATGGCACCAAAAGTATCTCCATGAAATCCTTCTTCAAAAGCCAGCATCACTTTACGATCATTCCCAAGATTATGATGATATTGCAAAGCCATTTTTATTCCAATTTCTGTGGCGGTAGAACCATTATCATTGAAGAACAATTTTTGCTGACCATCAGGCAGGATCTTCACCAGAGCTTCAGATAATTTGATCGCCGGTTCATGAGTGAATCCGCTAAAAACAACCTGATCTAATTGCTGCATTTGCTCAGCTACCTTTCCAGTAATATATTCATTACAATGGCCATATACAGCGGTATACCAGGAGGAAATTCCGTCGATATATTCTTTCCCATTTTCATCGGTCAAAAGACATCCTTTTGCTTTTTTTATCGCCAGCATTTCAGGACTGGTTTTATGCTGGGTAAGCGGATGCCATAAATGTTTTTTATCTCTATCTGAAAGACTTTCTTTCGCCATTTCTATATCTCGCATAATCTCTTTCTAAATTTTTCAGCATATTCCCTGATCACCATCTGGTCAAAATATGGCTCTTCATCAATTCTACCAATAACGCCTACATTTCCTATTTTTCTGATAGCAGCTTCTGTGGTTGGATGTTCTGCGCCGCTAAAGATGACCCCAATTTTACTTAATCCTCTACTTTTTAATGCTTCTATACTTAACAATGTATGGTTAATGCTTCCTAAATAATGTCTCGAAACAAGAATAACAATATCTTCATTTGAAATAAGATCGGCAATAACTTCATCATCATTTATAGGAACCATTAGACCTCCAGCTCCTTCGATCACCAGATCCTTAGAAGTTTCAGGTCTCTTAATTTTTGAAACTTCGATCTTAATTCCATCTATTTCTGCTGCTGCGTGCGGACTCATTGGAGTTTCAAGCGCGAAGGCATTATCAAAAAAAACGGTTTCTTTATTACTCACCAGTTTCTTCAATTTATGAGAATCAGAATTATCCAGATCACCTGCCTGTATCGGCTTCCAGTAATCACCTTGAATAGATTCAGTAATAATTGCTGAAACCACAGTTTTCCCAACTTCAGTTCCTATTCCCGTAATAAAGTATGTTTTCGGCATTATTGATTATTTGCCACAAAATTACCCAAGACTTTTAAGACCTCCGAGATTTCTGCAAAGGAATTGTAGCTATGAATGCAAAATCTTAAACGTTCACTTCCCCTTGAAACTGTTGGTGAAAGGATTGGCTTTACATTAAAGTTCTTTTTCTCCAGTAAGTCGGCTACCATTTTTACATCATCGTTCCCTGAAATTACACAGGCCTGAATAGCAGAATCACTTTTGATAAAGATATTCTCAAGATGATTATTTAAAATCTCCTTTTTAAAATGCTGAATATTTTGATGCAATTTTTCAAGTGATGACTGGTCTTTTTCCAGAAATCTATACGCTGAGCTTATCGTTGCCACACTATGCGGAGAAAGCGCAGTGGTATAAATTAAACTACGTGAAAAATTGATGAGATAATTCTTAAGATCGCTCCCGCCCAGGATTGCTGCTCCGTGGCAGCCCATTGCCTTTCCAAAAGTATGAATTCGTGCAAAAATTTTGTTCTCCACGCTCATTTCCTGAACCAATCCTACCCCATTTTTTCCAATTACTCCTGTAGCGTGGGCTTCATCAACGATCAATGATGCCTGGTGATCTTCACATAATTCAGCAAGCTTCTCCAGATTTGGCGAATCACCGTCCATAGAAAATACAGATTCTGTCACTACATAAATTTCAGAATTTTCAAATTCACTGTTGAATTTTGACAATTTCTTTTCAAGATCATCCAGATCGTTATGCCTGAATTTTACGCTTTTCGCTAAACTCATTTTAAGACCATCACGGATAGATGCATGAGAATATTCATCATAGATGATTAGATCATCCTTTTGAGGCACTGCTGAAAAGAAGCCAATATTTGCGTCGTAACCAGAATTAAAAATGAGAGCCGATTGAGAATTATGAAAACTAGCTAACTGATTCTCTACTATTTTGAACAATGGATGATTTCCAGATAATAATCGTGAACCCGTAGCGCCGTTCACAACTTTATACTCCTGCAAAAGTTTATGAGTTTGATCTGATATTTTTTTGGAACTTGAAAAACTGAGATAATCATTCGAAAAAAAATCTATCCCCTTAGAAATTAATGATAGTTTCCTAAAAGAATTGTCTTCTTTTCTGTTTTCAAGTTTTTTTTCTAATTTCTTCGGCAACTTATGCATGAAAACAAAAATACACATTCAATTGGTTAAACTATGAATTGGGAATTATTTGCACTTAGAGCTATTCTAGCAACCATCGCCGGGTTAATAATTGGTTTGGAACGTGAAATTCAGGGAAAAGAGGCTGGTTTAAAAACCAATGCGCTCGTCTCCTTAGGTTCAGCCATGTTCATTTTAATGTCGATGGAATTTGAGGGAGACAAATATGTAGATATCACTCGTGTTTTAGGCCAGGTAGTTGTTGGTATCGGATTTATTGGTGCAGGAACAATACTTGAGAAACAAAGAAAAGTAAAAGGTCTTACTACTGCTGCAACGGTGTGGTGTAGTGCCGCAACTGGATGTTTAGCAGGTTTCGGGATGTATACAGAACTGGGAATCGTGAGTGCAATTATCCTTATAATTAACCTTGTTTTTGGGTATATTGAACATAAAATGAAAAAGAAGGCGAAAGCCGAAGAAAATGATAAGGAAGAACAGGATTAAAACCTACTTATCCATTTTAGTGTGATCCACGTTATCTTCAGGCGTATCATCTACCACACTTTTTAAGATATGTGTGTTTTTTTGGTATTTACCTCTTAATTCATCCATCACAGATTTATCCCAAAGTTTTACTCCTATAAAATAAGACGCTCTACCTATTAGATGCGCGCTTACGGGAGCAGTAAGAAAAAGGAATAGGATGATTACGAAAGCTTGTGAGGTTACGTCGGCATTGCTGAAGTAAACTGTTGTAGACATTAAAACCAGACCAACTCCAAGGGTTGCAGCTTTAGTTGTAACAGATATTCTTAAATAAGTATCTGGCATTCTCACTAGCCCAATCGCCGCGAAAAGCACGAAAAGAGCTCCAAAAGTTGCTAATATTCCTATTATAATATCTATCATTTTCTTTTCCTTTTTTCCAGGTAATAAGATAAAGCTACCGTACTTAGAAACGCAATAAGCGCTAGAATAAGAGCAGTATCCATTAATGTAGATTGATTGTAGATAATACTATAAACAGCTATCACACCAATTCCTGTAGTAATTAGAAGGTCTAATGCCACGATCTTATCTGCAATACTTGGCCCTTTAATAAAACGCCATAAGATGAGCACTGCCGAAACGACTAGAACTGGTAAAATGATAAAATGTAAATATTCAAATAGTGTCATGATAGTACCTCCATTATTCTACGTTCAAATCCATCCTTAATACTACGTATGAATTTCTCTCTATCCTTAATGTACATCGCATGTACAAAAAGCACCTTCTTATCGTTAGACACATCGAGACTCAAGGTTCCCGGGGTTAACGAGATCATATTTGCCAGAACAGTGATCCCTATATCAGATTTCACATCTAAAGGAACCATAATAATTCCCGGGGTCATGTTCAGTTTTGGGGTTATTACTTCATAGGCAACCTCAATATTCGCTTTGATAAGCTCATAAAGAAAGAATACCAGTAAAATGATGATCTTAGGAACTATAAGAAAATATCTGCTTCTCTTACGACCCACTGTAATCAACCACAGAATATGGAAATTAAGGAAGAATCCAAAAAGATAATTTTCGAATGAAAAATCTCCTGTCAGGGCAACCCAGACAAAGGTCAATAATATGTTCGAAAGAAATTTATTCTTCATTATTCCTTAATTCTTCGATTTTAAAACAGCGTCTATATAACCCTGACTATTCACCAACTCATCTGCTATCCTTGCAGATAACTCCTGAATATGTTCCGCACCAAAACCTATATACAAAGATACTATACTCAAAAGAGTCACCGGAACGATGAACTGCATTCTCTTTGCTTTGGTCATCTTAGAGAAATATCCAAAATTACTTCTCAACGGAAGTTCCTTGTCTTCTTTCCAGAATACTTCGGCCCATAATTTAGCGATGATCACCAAAGTGATAAAACTTGCAAAAATGATCGCGCCAACTGTGATATAAGATTCATTAATAAAACCTGATTTAATCAGATTGATCTTTGGCCAGAATCCTGATAAAGGCGGAATTCCTACTAATGAAAATAATGGGATAAAAAGAAGCAAACTGATTTTTGGCCATTTTGCATAGATCCCTCCCAGATCACGCATGCTGTTAGTCCCTTTAATTCTATAAACAACACCGCTAAGCATGAAAAGGTTCGTTTTTACGATAATATCATGAATAAGGTAAAAAATAGCCCCCGCAATGGCAATTTCAGTAAACATTCCAAGCCCGGCAATCATATATCCAATATGACAAATGATTAGGTATGAAAATACCTTTCTCATGTTATTCTGTACCAGAGCTCCTATCCCACCACTTACAAGCGTTAGAATAGCTATGATCATAATAATATTATTCAGGAATGGATCATCCACAAAGATGAGCGTGAAGACTCTTATTAGAGCATAAACACCAACTTTGGTTAGCAATCCTCCGAAAATTGCCGAAACAGCAAAAGGCGGTGTATGATAGGAAGCAGGAAGCCAGAAATAAAGCGGAAACACCCCTGCCTTTATTCCGAAGCCTATTAAGAACAATAATGCTGTGATCTGTACAAGTCCACGATTTTCAACCATCGCGATCTGACCTGCAAGATCTGCCATGTTCAGGCTACCAGTGATTCCGTATAATACAGCAATTGCCGTAAGAAAGATCATGGAAGCAAGAATATTCAGTGTAAAATATTTCACTGCTCCTTCAAGCTGAGCCTTTTCTCCTCCTATTGTAATAAGTACAAATGAACTTATGATAATGATCTCGAACCAAACATATAAGTTAAAGATATCCCCGGTAAGAAATGCTCCATTAAGTCCCAGAAGCAGGAAGTGAAATATCGGGAAATAACCGAATCGCAGCCTGTCTTTTAATACGGATGCCCCGGAAAATATGGATACTGCCAAACCTGAAATCGCCGTCAAAAGCACTAATGTGGCTGAAAGCATATCGGCTACAAAAGTAATCCCAAATGGTGCTTCCCAGTTACCCGCCTGAACAGTCTGAGTTCCATTATTCCAGATGAAGGTAAACACCCAAATGGCCAATCCTAAACTAAGAACACTTCCGAAGACACTAAATACCTTCTGAAACTTAATTTTAGACCAGCCGAACATCAGGATGATACTGATGGCCATCTGAAGAAATAATGGATATAATATTAATTGTTCGTTCATGAATCTTCGTCGGTTGCGTTCATTTCATCAAGATCATCAGTTCTAACAACCGTATGGGCTCTTTTAACCAATACGATCGCAAAAGACTGCAGACCAAAACTAATAACGATTGCTGTAAGAATTAGGGCCTGCGGAACAGGATCGGCAAAGGCTTCTGCAAAAACTTTAGCGTCTCCAGCAATGATAGGAGGTGCTCCTTTTGTGATCCTCCCCAATAAAAATATTAGCAGGTTGGCTCCATTACCCAGTAAAATAATTCCAATGATAAGTTTAACCATACTTCGGCGCAGCATCATATAGATACCAGTTCCATATAAAATTCCTACCATTAATGCTAAAAGGATCTCCATATCAGGCCGATTCTGAAATTGTAAAAATTATGGTTAAGGTCACCCCGTTCACTACGAGGTAAACACCTATATCAAAAAATAATGCTGATCCTACATGACCTAAGATAGCTACTGCATCGTGAGACCAAAGACCTGTCATAAAAGGCAGATCAAATAGCGCCACAGGAGCAAAACCACTTAAAAATGATATTGCTAAACCAACAGGCAGTAAAAAGCCAGGGTGCATTATCAATAATTCTTTTGTCTTATTTAAACCATTCGCGAATGAATGCAGTATAAATGCGATCGATGCGATTAAACCACCAACAAATCCTCCACCAGGCAAGTAGTGCCCGCGAAGAAGTATAAAAATAGAAAACACCAACAGTACCGGCAAAAGGTAGTTAGAAGCTGTTTTTAAGATTATAGTAGTTCGCATGCTTTATTTTTTCTTTTTCTCGTTTTCGATATTCAGACTTCTATCAGCATACCTTCTTCTATCTTTCATCTTAAGTCTTAATTTCATTAATCCGAATACACCAACTGCAGCTATGGATAATACTGAAATTTCTATGAGTGTATCTGCACCCCTGAAATCTACCAGGATTACGTTCACCACGTTTTTCCCATGAGCTTCAATATAAGAGTTTGCCGCGTAAAAGTCACCAACCTCTTTACTTACCGGTTCAGAAAGAACTTCCAGAGCCAAAGTAGTAATGATCAATCCAAAAATCGTTGATAAGATACCATCTCTTAACCTCGTCTTATAATCAGATAGTTTCAGGTATTTTGGCAGTTTATAAAGTACGAGTACAAATAATATTACCGTTAGCGTATCTATAGAGAATTGCGTCATTGCAAGATCTGGCGCACTGTAGAATACGAAGATCAAACAAATGGAAAGTCCAACAACACCCATTGCAGCAACCGCGGCTAGCCTGGATTGCGTGAAAACCGTATAAAAGATTCCCGCAATCAAAATTAGGGTCGTGGTTATTTCGTAAACCGTGATCTTAGAAAGCGAATTATAATCAATGGCGAATCTTGTATTCCCGATCATGATATATCCAACCAACACCACGAGGAAAAGGATGATGATCGAAATGTAATTTCTTAAATATCCATTCTGGAAGAAATTGGTCCAGAAATTAGATATAACTACAAAAAGCTTATTAAATTTGTTCAGAATAGTTTCCGGAGCAATAAAATCAAGCTTTGCTATTCCATTTTCAAGTTTCTTCGACGGTTTAATGATAAAATATAAAGCCGTTCCAACACCTATGGTTATCAAACTAAGAATGAAGATCAGGTTGAAACCATGCCAAAGGGCAAGATGAATTTCAGAAGCATCTGCTCCCATTGCTTCTACAACCGGTTTAATCAAAGCTGATTCAATGATAAACGGAGCAACGCCAAAGACAACGCCCAGAATGGCTAATAATAAAGGTGGCCCCCACATGATAAAACCAGGCATCTTTACATCTTTATGCACTTCCGGAAGTTTACCAGTGAACGGTTTTATTCCCGCTACAAAACCAGCGTAGAGTAGTAATATTTTAGTTAGAACAATCGCGATCATAAGGAAGATCACAAGATTTTCAGCATGATAGGAAGCTTCATAAGTCAATTCTTTCCCCACAAATCCGATGGTAGGCGGTATACCGGCACTTGAGATCGCCGCAAGAATACCTGCGATACCAACCGGCAGCATAATCTTATTCAATCCTGAAAGTCTCGTAATATCCCTGGTATGAGTTTGATGATCTATTATTCCCGTTACCAGGAAAAGAGTTGCCTTGTAAAGCGCATGTACAATAATGAATACAGCTGCGGCCAAAAATGCTTCCTGAGTACCAAGCCCTGTTAAAAAGACGAGTATACCCAAAGCTGAAATTGTTGAGTATGCCAGAACCCCTTTAAGGTCTGTCCTGAAAATTGTATGAATTGCAGAATACAGCATGGTAAATCCACCGACAAGAATAAGGGTTGTATTCCAGATCTCTTCTCCTCCAAGCACAGGTGTAAAACGCATTAACAGGTAAACCCCTGCTTTTACCATTGTTGCCGAATGCAGATAAGTTGAAACCGGTGTTGGAGCCTTCATCGCTCCGGGTAACCAGAAATGAAATGGGAATTGTGCCGATTTTGTAAATGCCGCTCCAAAAATAAATAGAACAGCAAGGAAATATAATTCGTTTCCTCTAATCGCTTCACTCATGCTAAGCATTTCAGAAATGCTGTAGGTACCGCTGATGTTATTCAATAATAAAGCTCCGGCCAGTAGAAATAAGCCTCCAATACCGGTAATCCCAAGTGCTGTCATGGCCGACTTTCTTGAGGCTGGATTCGTATTATTAAATCCGATCAAAAAGAAAGATGAAATACTGGTCAACTCCCAGAACACAAACAGGGTGATCATATTATCTGAAAGAACCAAACCAAGCATGGCTCCCATAAATGAACCTAAATAACCATAAAACCTGTCCAGGTATTCATGCCCTTTTAGGTAGGAAGAAGTATATGCAAAAACCAGAAACCCAATTCCAGTGATCATTAATGAGAATAACAATGACAGCCCATCCAGCTTAAATCCAAGATCAACTCCAAACGATGGGATCCATTCATAAGATTTCATGATCACCTCTCCATTTGAAATGCGAGAAATGAATTGAGTGAAATAAATAAAAAGCCCTAAAGGAACTAAAGATGCAAGGATAGACAGCTTACCTTTAAAAAATCTTCCCGCAAAAACGAGAAAAATAGAAAATAAAAAACCTGTAAGAATTGCGGTAAGCATACTTAGTGAAATCTGTTTCCCGCAAATATAATAGTATTTATTGAAGAAATACTTCTAAGTAAACAGTTAATCAGCCAAGGTTTCCGGTATTTAAAGTTTCCGAAACATTAGAAAAAAGAGCCTTACAATTTTTTGAATTTTTCTTAATTCTATGGAAAAAGCACAAGAATTATTTCAAAAACGCTCGTTTCAAATTTTAAAAATTATTGTTTTTCAATAATTATTCTATATTTGTTATCGAAAAACAATAATTTATAATTCATGAATAAAAATAGTTTACTCAAAATAGCAACATTTCTATGCAAATTAATTAATGGTAGCTTTCTTCTGATTTTACTAATTCTGACTACCGTATTTATCCACTTCCAAATTGATCGTGATTTTTATGAAGGGTGGCATGCAGAGAAACCAACAATAAATAAGGCAATAAAGTTTCAAAAAGTTATTGGAGAAGAAACTTTAGATTCAAACGTGGTATATATGACCGACTGGAATACTACTTCACTATATTTTAATTATATAAAATTTTCCGGGATTTTCCTTCTTATGTATCTGTCTATACAACAATTTCAAAAAGTACTGGAATCTGTAGAGAACTTTGAGACTTTTAAAACTACAAATGTTCTGGCATTTCGAAGAATAGGGATCTATTGTTTGATAATTTCCGGGTTGTCCTGGATCACTTTATGGGATTTTGACAATTATCACGTTCGTAGATTTTCTATTGAATTTGATTTTCTAATCATTGCTCTACTGTGTTTTATTTTTGCTGAAATCTTTAAAGAAGGCAATCAGTTAATGGAAGAAAATCAACTCACAATTTAAGATGCCCATATATATAAACCTCGATAAAATTCTGGAAGAACGAAACATGAAAAGCAATGAGTTGGCTGAAATCATCGGTATCACCACGGCAAATCTTTCCATCTTAAAAACAGGGAAAGCAAAAGCGGTTCGATTTTCAACGCTCGAAGCCATTTGTGAAGCTCTGGATTGCCAGCCGGGAGACATCTTAGAATTTAAACCTTAATAGAATCTTACCAGTTTCCACCAGATAAAATTTTTACTTTAGAGCAAATATCAAAAATCAATTATGCACAAGATCTTATTAGCTTTTCTATTTCTAAGTTTTATCGGAAAAGCACAAACCAATTCTTATAAAATTTCCTTTGATAATGCGGTTCATCATGAAGCTAATGTGAAAATTAGTTTTCCTGAAGTTAAATCCAAAACCTTAAAAATTAGAATGAGTAGAACTTCTCCCGGACGTTATGCCCTGCATGAATTTGTGAAAAATGTCTACGGATTTAAAGCTACCAACAGCAAAGGAGAAGATCTTAAAGCGAAACGAAAAGACCCATATTCATGGCAGGTTAGTGATCATGACGGTACGGTAAATATTGAATATACCCTATTCGCTAATCGTGGTGACGGTACTTACTCGCAAATTGATGAAACTCACGCGCACTTAAATATCCCGGCCACATTTATGTATGCGGAAGAATTTAAGCACAGACCAGTAGATGTGACTTTTGACGTTCGTAAAGATTTAAATTGGAAAATTGCCACGCAACTAAAACAAAAATCTGGAAATACTTATACAGCACCAGATCTATACTATTTTATGGATAGCCCAACAGAGATCAGTGATTTCAGCATAAAGTCTTTTGAGCTTGACGGACAGGAGATTCAGTTTGTACTTCATCACCAGGGAACCAAAGAAGAATTCGATCAATATTTCGATCAGGTTGAGCGAATCGTAAAGCAGGAAAAAGCAGTTTATAATGAACTTCCTGAATTCGATTATGGAAAATACACCTTCCTGGCCTGTTATATGCCAAACGTTTCCGGTGACGGAATGGAGCATAGAAACAGTACGATCTTAACTGATACCGATGCTTTGGCTGATGGCGGAATGAATGCAAATATTGGAACTGTTGCCCATGAATTTTTTCACGCCTGGAATGTCGAAAGAATTAGACCTGATGAACTGGAGCCTTTTGATTTTTCAGAAGCAAATATGACCGGCTCTCTTTGGTTTGCTGAAGGATTTACGAGTTACTACACAGGATTAATGCTTTGCAGAGCTAAGGTTAGAAGTCAGAAAGAATATATTGAAGGTTTAGACGGTACTTTTAACTATGTATGGAATTCTCCGGCACTCGAATACTTTAGTCCAATTGAAATGAGTTATCAAGCGCCCTTCGTTGACGCAGCAACTTCTGTAGACCCAACAAATCGCGAGAATACATTCATTTCTTATTATTCCTACGGAAGCATTCTTGGATTGGCTCTGGATCTTTCATTGAGACAAGATGATCTTAATCTGGACGATTTCATGAAACTGATGTGGACTAAATTCGGAAAGAATGAAGTGGCCTATAAAATCGAAGACATTGAGGCAACTTTAAAGGAATATGCCGGCGATAAATTCGGAACCGAATTCTTCAACAAATATATCTACAATAGTGAAATGCCAGAATATGCAGAACTTTTAAAAACTGTTGGAGTAAAACTCGATAGATCTGAAGAAAATGATCTTGGCGTTTCTCTAAGCGAAACTGATAACGGACTTGAAATAAATAGAAATACTCTTAAATCCAGCGCAGCTTATAAAGCAGGTTTGGTTTCAGGTGATATTATCAAATCAATAAACGGCACCCCTATTGAATCTAAGGAGCAATTTGATAAAATAATTAGTGAGTCTTCAGGAACTGTAAAAATTGAATTTACAAGGTTCAACGAAAAGAGAAACACAGAAGCTAAACTTAATACTGATCCCACTTATACGATTAGCATAGACGACAAAGCATCAAAAGACGCGGTTAAAAATCGAGAAGATTGGCTCAGGTCAAAATAACTCAACGAAAAAGGCCTTTCAATTGAAAGGCCTTTTAAATATTATATGTTCTGAAAGTTAGTCAGCTAAAACAATAGCTTTGTTATCTTTCATTTCAAGAACTCCTCCTTTAATAGTGTAATAAAGAACATTTGGTTCAGAAGATTCAGATCTGAAACCAGACTGATCTTTTCTCTTCACCTCATTCTGACTTCCAGCTTTAAGATTGATCTTAACTTCGCCTTCAGTTAAAGTAGAAACTATAGGAGCGTGATTATTCAACATTTGAAATTCACCATCGCTACCAGGTACTTTTACCGCGTCTACTTCTGCTCTAAATACTACAGCTTCCGGAGTTACTATCTCTAAATACATCTAACTTATTTTAGTTTTCAGCAAGCATTTTCTCTCCAGCTTCGATCGCTTCTTCAATTGTCCCTTTAAGGTTGAAGGCAGCTTCAGGATACTTATCAAGTTCTCCATCCATGATCATATTGAAACCTTTGATAGTGTCTTTAATATCTACAAGCACTCCTTTAAGACCAGTAAACTGCTCTGCAACATGGAATGGCTGAGACAAGAAACGCTGAACACGTCTTGCACGAGAAACGGCAAGTTTATCTTCTTCAGAAAGTTCTTCCATACCAAGAATGGCAATAATATCCTGAAGTTCTTTATATCTCTGTAAAAGCTCTTTTACTCTTTGTGCACAATCGTAATGCTCGTTTCCAAGAATATCCGCAGTTAGAATTCTAGATGTTGAATCTAGAGGATCTACCGCAGGATAAATACCTAGCTCGGCAATTTTACGTGAAAGTACCGTTGTTGCATCCAGGTGGGCAAAAGTTGTTGCCGGCGCCGGGTCAGTAAGGTCATCCGCAGGTACGTAAACCGCCTGTACAGATGTAATAGATCCATTTTTAGTAGAAGTAATTCGCTCCTGCATTGCACCCATCTCTGTTGCAAGCGTTGGCTGATACCCTACCGCAGATGGCATACGTCCTAGAAGTGCAGACACCTCAGAACCAGCCTGTGTAAAACGGAAAATGTTATCTACGAAGAAAAGAACGTCCTTCCCCTGACCATCTCCAGCTCCATCACGGAAATATTCCGCAATCGTAAGTCCGGAAAGGGCAACACGTGCACGTGCTCCAGGTGGTTCGTTCATCTGTCCGAATACAAAGGTAGCCTTAGACTCCTTCATTACTTCTTTATCTACCTTTTGAAGATCCCATCCGCCTTTTTCCATAGAATGCATGAAATCATCACCGTATTTAATAATTCCAGATTCTAACATCTCTCTAAGAAGGTCATTCCCCTCACGAGTACGCTCACCAACTCCAGCAAATACTGAAAGTCCTCCGTGACCTTTTGCGATGTTATTAATCAATTCCTGAATAAGTACTGTTTTACCAACTCCTGCACCTCCAAAAAGACCAATCTTACCACCTTTAGAATAAGGCTCAATAAGGTCAATTACTTTAATACCAGTAAACAGAACTTCCGTAGACACAGATAAATCCTCAAATTTAGGAGCCTCACGGTGAATTGGAAGACCGTCAGCACCTTCTTTTGGTAAGTTTCCAAGACCATCGATAGCATCTCCAATAACATTGAAAAGACGTCCGTAAACATCTTTACCAACTGGCATTTGGATTGGATTTCCGGTAGCTAGTACTTCAACACCACGGCTAAGACCGTCGGTTGAGTCCATAGAAACAGTTCTCACGATATTTTCACCTATATGAGACTGTACCTCTAGAACTAAAGTAGAACCATCTTTTCTGGTGATTTCCAAAGAATCGTAGATCTTTGGTAGTTCAGCATTTTCTGAGTCGAACGCAACGTCAACTACAGGACCAATAATCTGGGCAACTTTACCTGTGACTTTAGACATTTATCTAATTCTTTAATTTTTAATAGTAAAATTCAAAAACCTAATTCCCTGATTAAAAAAAGTATAAACACGAAACAGGTCATTTTCAGGCTGCAAAGATAAATTTTTCTGGCAAAAATCATATTGAAATTTTGAGAAGTTTTCAATGTTTAGCAAAACAGCTAATAAACTGATTTAAAAGACTCAATTCAGCTCAATCTAATCTGAATTAAATGTAAAAAGCTCCATAGATGAATCTATGGAGCTTTGATATTCTATTTGTAAAATTTTTATTCTACTGTAACCGATTTTGCCAGGTTTCGAGGCTGATCAACGTTCTTACCTAATAATACTGCAATATGATATGACAGTAATTGTAATGGTATTGTAGTTAATAATGGAGTCAAGGATTCCATAGTTTCCGGAACTTCAATCACATAATCAGCAAGATCTCTTACCTCTTCATCTCCTTTGGTAACTATACCGATGATCTTACCTTTTCTTGATTTAATCTCCTGAATATTACTAACAACCTTCTCATAATGACCTTTTTTAGTAGCGATCACCACTACTGGCATTTGCTCATCAATAAGTGCGATAGGTCCGTGCTTCATTTCCGCAGCAGGATAACCTTCAGCATGGATATAAGAAATTTCCTTTAGTTTCAAAGCTCCTTCTAATGCCACAGGGAAGTTATAACCTCTACCTAAATAAAGACAGTTCGGTGCGTCCTTATATTTATCAGCAATTTCCTGGATAAGTTCATCAGACTTCAAAGCTTCTTTCACTTTTTCCGGAATTCTCTCAAGCTCCTGTAAATGGAACTGGAAATCTGAATTAGAAATCGTTCCCTTAAATTTTCCAAGCTTAAGCGCCATTAAAGTCAATACAGTGATTTGAGTAGTAAATGCTTTTGTTGAAGCAACACCAATTTCAGGCCCAGCATGTGTATAAGCACCTGCATGAGTTTCTCTTGAGATAGATGAACCTACTACATTACATACTCCAAAAGCGAATGCACCTTTCTCTTTAGCAAGTTTAATCGCAGCCATAGTATCGGCAGTTTCACCACTTTGAGAAATAGCAATCACCACATCATTCTCGGTAATCACCGGGTTTCTATATCTGAATTCTGAAGCATATTCAACCTCAACCGGAATTCTCGCGATATCTTCAAAGATATATTCTGCTACTAGTCCAGCATGCCATGAAGTACCACAGGCCACAATAATAATACGCTTTGCATTAGCAATACGTTCCATATTATCATCTACACCAGCCATCCTGATGATACCTTTATCAACCAGCATTCTACCTCTATAAGTATCGCTAATCGCGTTAGGCTGCTCATGAATCTCCTTCAACATGAAGTGCTCATATCCACCTTTTTCTATTTGCTCAAGGTTTAATTGCAGTTCCTGAATATAAGGATCAACTAAAGAGTCATCCTTGATCTTTCTGATCTTAACTTCCTTATGTCTTCTAATAACTGCCATCTCTCCATCTTCGAGATAGATTGCGTTATTGGTAAACTCAATAAAAGGAGATGCATCTGATGCTACGAAAAATTCATCTTCACCAACACCAATTGCCAACGGACTACCAAGTCTAGCCACAACAATCTCATCTGGTTTTGATTTATTGAAGACCGCGATTGCATAGGCTCCAATCGTTTGATTCAAGGCGATCTGTACGGCCTTACCCAATTTCACATCTTCCTTTTTGATTACATCTTCAATAAGGTTAACAAGAACCTCAGTATCAGTATCACTTTTGAAAGTGTAACCTCTTTTTTTCAATTCCTTTTTAAGCGCATCGTAATTCTCGATGATCCCGTTGTGAATAATCACAAGTTCTCCAGAATTTGAGTAATGAGGATGTGAGTTTACATCATTCGGCTCACCGTGAGTGGCCCATCTTGTATGACCAATTCCAACTGTACCGTTAGTAGAGATCTCATCCTCCAGACGGGTCTTAAGATCAGCAACCTTACCTTTTGTCTTACTCATTTTAAGTTCAGAACCATCGTAAAGTGCAATTCCAGCACTGTCATAACCTCTATATTCTAATCGCTGTAATCCTTTTAAAACAATAGGATAGGCTTCTCTATGCCCAATATATCCAACAATTCCACACATTTTTTCTACTAATTAAAGTTGGTATAATAAATATTTAATTTTAATCTTTTATCGTCATCAGCCGAAGTATTACCATGTAATACTGTACCGTATGGAGTTAACACAGATGCAGTAGGCACCTGCTTAACAATTCCCGATTCGTTTTTCACTGCAGCATTATCAATACCAGCTATACCACCCTGGTTATCTCTAACAACTACTGAGTTTATATTCGGAACAATTACCAAACCAAGTTTCACATTTTCAGCATCTTCATCATTAATGAGATTACTCACATGATTGGTAATTCTTAATCTATAATAAGACCCACTACCATCTTCAGCTATTTTTATAGGTTCAGAAAAAGTAGTTAATGAATTTTCTGGATTAAGTGTGTTTAGAGTCACATCTAATCCATAATCTGAAATAATAGTATTATTGGTAAGATCATATATATATAATCTCCTTGGTTGTAAGCTTTCGCTAGCCAGATCTTCCCTAACATAGAAAGTAAGATCTGCCTCGTTAATCAGCAATTCTTCCTCCCTTAGATTTGTTAGCACATCTTCATCTGGGAAAAGATCAATTACAGCCATGCTTCCCTCCTGACCTCTCAAATAAAGATTCTCTGATCCGGTTTCTGAAGATTGCCCGTTTATGTTCGCTAAAATATCTGATGGGAATTCGCCAGTATAAGTATTGAATCTATTAGCTCCTGAAAAATTCAAGGCATAGATACCTCGTGCTCTTTCCACCTCACCATCTTGATCTTCCTGGTCTGATGTATAGTACAACATGATTTTAGCATCAGAACTCGACAGATTAAATAAAATCTGACGATCGGTTCCATTTGATTCAGCCTTTAGAAAAAGACTTCTGAAATACTCCTGAAAATTACTATTATCTAATAGTTCAACAGAGCCTAGCTTGTTCACAATTTTCTCTTTAAAATAATCTACCGGCAAGTTGACTCTGAAAGCTGGCCTGTTAGTGATCGTATCGGTCTCTCCATCACTATCAAGTTCATAAGAAACATAAGATTCGGCCGAAGGTTCAAAATTATCCTGAGAATAAATTGGCTCTCCAAGAATGTTCTGCTCAATAATTCCCTGTTGATCTGAATAATATTTTTGACGTTGACCAAATTCAGCATCAGGATCCAGATTATTTAAAAAGTATCCGGTTTCGTAGATCTTCAAATTAAAAGAACCGCTTCCGTAAACAGAATCCAGTTCATATTCAATTTCTGACTCATCTTCATTAGATTCTACTTCCGTAGAAAAATATGGAATGGTCATTACTACACTATCCAACTGAATATTTTCTCCGAAATCTGGATCATCGTTAGATAGACTCAACTGAGTTACAATACTAGCAGTACTTTCGCCGTAAGTAGGATGATTCACAGTTCCAAGAAAATAGCTACTTAAACCATTTGTTTGAACTGCACTTAGCTTTTTAGAATATGCATTCACCTCAACCTGTCTCAATTCTACATTTGAAGGGTTATTTATGATCTCCCCTCCAATTTCCGTGAACTCTTCGTCACATGCTATAAAAGCGAAAACAACAGCCATTACAGCTGTTATTTTAAAAATTTTATTCAATCTCATTTAATACTTTTCTTACTATTCAGACAATACTTTAGTGTCGTAAAATTCCTGGTAGGCGTGAGAGAAATTTTCCTTTTCGGTATATGGAAGAACTGGTTTATTAAGCTTATCTATATATTTCTTCAAATCTTCCGGAACATTGTCTCCTCCCATTACTACAGCATCAGAATTATCTACAGCTGTTTTAATAAGGTTTACAAAGTTCGGAGTTTTCAAATGTTTCACATTAGAATTCTCCAGACCGTCGAATAAGATTTTCTCTCTCAACTCATCATCTAACGTTTCATCAAAACTTTGATTGTAAACAGAGGTAACAATTTTTGAATCTTTGAATAACGGCTCATTACCATAGTAGTTTCTAAGGTAAAGTGGAAGCAAAGATGCCAGCCATCCATGAACATGAATAATATCTGGTGACCAATTAAGCTTCTTTACTGTTTCAATAACTCCTTTCGCAAAGAAAATTGCTCTTTCATCATTATCAGAGAAGAGATTTCCGTCCTCATCAGTTAACGTAGCCTTTCTTTTGAAATAATCTTCATTATCAATAAAATAAACCTGCATTCTTTCCTTTGGGATAGAGGCGACTTTAATAATAAGCGGCATATCAAGGTCATTAATCACTAAGTTCATTCCAGATAAACGAATCACTTCATGCAATTGATGCCTGCGTTCATTAATATTACCGAACCTTGGCATAAAAATCCTGATTTGACCTCCAATATTGTTCACCATTTTTGCAGCTTCAAAAGAGGTTGAGGAGATATCAGTTTCAGGTAAGTAGGGTATAACTTCAGACGAGACGTATAACACTCTCTTATCTTTCATAAATTCTTTACTTTAGTTACGTTTCCGAATAAAAAACACGCAAAATTACAAAAATTTATGCAGATTGCCAGAGATATCTTAAGTTTGCACGCTGTTAATTTTATAATAAAATGCAGGTTTTTAGGGAGAAACAACCACTTATACAGGCTATTCAGAAGATAAAATCTGAAGGAAAAAGCATCGGATTAGTTCCAACTATGGGAGCTCTTCACGAGGGTCATCTCTCTTTGGTCAAAAATGCACAGAAAGATTCTGATCAGGTTGTGGTTAGTATTTTTGTGAATCCGACACAATTCGATAATCCCGAAGACCTGGAAAAATACCCGAGAAATCTGGAAAAAGATCTGGAATTATTAGAAAATGAACTTTCTAATATATGGGTATTTACACCAACAGCAAACGAGCTTTACGGCGAAACGATCTCTTCACAGAATTTTGATTTTGAAGGCCTGGAATCTGTAATGGAAGGAGAATATAGAACCGGACATTTTGACGGAGTTGGAACTGTTGTAAAACATCTTTTTGAGGCCGTAACTCCAGATAAAGCCTTTTTTGGAGAAAAAGATTTTCAGCAACTTCAGATCATTAGAAAATTAACTGAAAAAACCGGACTTCCGGTAGAGATCATTGGATGCCCTATTTTAAGAGAAGAATCGGGTCTTGCAAGGTCATCCAGAAATGAGCGTCTAAGTAGCCAGAATCGAAAGGAGGCCGCATTTATTTATGAAACCCTGAAAGATGCCAACCAGCTATTTGGCACAGAAAGTGCAGATTATGTGGTGAATTGGGTAGAAAATAAGTTTCAGAATAACCAATTTCTTAAACTTGAGTATTTTGAGATCGCCGATTCAGAGACTTTGAAAAAAATAAATCAAAAAGAAAAAGGAAAACAATACAGAGCATTCATTGCAGCCTATGCCGATGATATTAGACTGATAGACAATATTGCTTTGGACAACTAATTTTAGAAATGCAGATTCACGTAGTTAAATCAAAAATTCACAGGGTAAAAGTTACTGGCGCAGATCTTAATTATATTGGTAGTGTAACTATTGATGAAGATCTAATGGAAGCTGCCAATATTATTGAAGGCGAAAAAGTTCAAATCGTAAATAATAATAATGGTGAGCGCTTAGAAACATATGTAATCCCGGGACCACGAAATACCGGAGAGATCACTTTAAATGGTGCTGCGGCAAGAAAAGTTGCTAAGGGTGATATTCTTATTATAATTGCATACGGAATCATGGATCAGGAAGAAGCCAGAAACTTCAAACCTTCTCTTGTATTTCCAGATGAAGAAACCAATCTATTGAAATAGCATTTTTGAAAAAGAAGCTCATTAGAATATTAAAGATCAGCATCCCCTTACTTTTGGGAATTTTTTTGATCTGGTATTCTTTGAAAAGCTCTACACCCCAAGAGCGCGAAAACTTATGGCAAAGCATCGTTGACGCCAACAAGTTCTGGATTTTTGTTTCATTCTTTTTAGGTGCTGTATCTCATTTTTCCAGGGCATATCGTTGGAAGTATATGCTGGAACCCATGGGCTATAAAACTTCTCAATCCAACCGCTTTATGGCAGTTATGGTCGCATATCTGGCGAACTTCGGAATTCCTCGCTCTGGAGAAGTCTTAAGGGCAGTCACACTTTCAACTTACGAAGACGTTCCATTTGAAAAAGGTTTTGGAACAATTATATCCGAAAGGGTTGCAGATCTTTTAATATTAATGCTCATAATCGGGTTCGCCCTGATCCTTCAAACAGATGATCTTCTTGCATACCTTAATGACCAGAACATTAAACCTTTAAATACCTTTCTACTGTTTCTGGGATTAGTTGTAGTTATTATTATTGGCTTGAATATCGTAAATAGATCAAAATGGCTACCATTTCAAAAGATAAAAAAGCTTGCAAAAGGCCTGCTAGATGGTATGAAAAGCATCCTTAGGATGAAACAGAAATGGGCATTTATTTTCCATACTATTTTCATCTGGAGCATGTATCTTATCATGTTCTTTGTCATCAAGTTAAGCATTCCCGAAACTGCTGAAGCACCTCTAGGAATTATCATGGCGGCGTTTGTAGTAGGATCGTTTGCTGTATCTGCAACTAACGGAGGTATAGGAGTTTATCCCCTTGCCGTGGGCGGTGTTTTGATGTTTTTCGGCATTCAGGATCATGCTGCTGAAGCCTTCGGATGGATCTCCTGGGCAACGCAAACCTTTGTAGTCCTGATATTTGGAGGCTTATCCTTTATTTTACTCCCTCTTTTAAACAATCGGAAATAATAATTATATTGTAGGCCCGAATCAATACTAGACCTATGAAAAAATTATTACTATTGCTATTGGCAATTTCATTGCCAATAGTGAGCAATTCGCAGATCAAATACGAGAGTCTGTCTTCCCAAAAACTGGGAGAAACCAGACAGATAAAGATCCAATTACCAAGGAATTACGAAGAAAATAAAGAGAAACGCTACCCTGTTGTAGTGGTGCTTGATGGAGATTATTTATTCGAGCCCGTTGCAGGAATGATTGATTTTTATTCCTATTGGGAAGATGTTCCGGAAATGATCGTTGTTGGAGTAAATCAGGATGGCATTAGAATAGATGATACCGCTTATAGCGAGAACAATTTTCTTCCAGCAGAAAAAGGAGCTAAATTCTTTGAATTTATAGGAATGGAGCTGCTTTCCCAATTAGATCAGAAATACAGAACAGCTAATTTCAGAATTATTGTTGGTCATGATTTCACCTCTAATTTCATCAATTATTACCTGCTTAAACAGTCTCCTATCTTTCAGGGATATATAAATTTGAGCCCTGATCTTGCTCCGGAAATGGCAAACCGTGTTACGAATGCCTTGAGCACTTCAGAAAGTAAAAAATGGTTCTATATGGCGACCGGAAGCGATGACATTCCAAGCCTGAAAAAGAACATTATGAGCTTTGACAATCAGCTGAAGAACTTAGACAACAAGATGGTTTCTTATAAATTTCAGGATTTTGAAAATGAAACGCATTATTCGCTGGTAGGAAAAGCGATTCCTTCGGCTATTTCAAGTATGTTCGAAATATATCGCCCAATATCCACGAAAGATTATAATGAGATCTTACTACAAACTTCAGTATCTCCTTCTCAATATTTAGCCGATAAATACACTTCTATTGAAGAATTATACGGACTTAAAAGGAAGATTAGCCTGAACGATTTTATGGCAGTTTATAATGCTATTGAAAAAACTCAGAACTGGGAAGAATACAAGGCTCTTTACAAGATGGCCTTTGACCATTATCCAGGAACTATGTTGGGAACTTTCTTTGAAGCACGTTACGAAGAAGAAACCGGCAACCCTAAGAAGGCGATGAGAATATATCAGAATGCCTACGGTCAAGAGAAAATTGCCTTTATCAACACAGATTTTATGCTGGAAAAAGCCGATGCGATTAAAAAAGATTTCGGTTATTAGCATAAAATAGTTCGATTAAATGGCGAAGGTCAAGACCGCTTATTACTGTCAGAAATGTGGTGCACAGTATTCCAAATGGCAGGGAAAATGTAATTCCTGTGGTGATTGGAATACCATTGTAGAAGAAGTTGTTCAGAAACCAGATCCTAAAGACTGGAAAACCTCTGCAAAAAAAGAAGCGAAAAAAGCTTCTAAACCTCTTCTTATAACCGATATAGAAAGCACTCCTCAAAACCGAATGAATACCGGGAATAATGAATTAGACCGTGTTCTTGGAGGAGGTCTTGTTCCTGGCTCGCTAACACTTCTTGGCGGAGAACCTGGAATTGGAAAAAGTACATTGCTTTTACAAATTTCTCTCGGATTAAAATATAAAGTACTCTATGTTTCAGGTGAGGAAAGTCAACAACAGATCAAGATGCGTGCAGAGCGTATCAATCCAAATCCCGCGAATTGTTTTATCCTGACTGAGACTAAAACTCAAAGTATTTTCAGGCAGGTAGAAGAAATAGAACCGGAAGTGGTGATCATAGATTCCATTCAAACGCTTCACAGCGACTATATTGAAAGTTCTCCCGGCAGCATATCGCAAATAAGGGAATGCACTGCAGAGCTTATTAAATTTGCTAAGGAAAGTAACACACCGGTCATCTTGATAGGCCACATCACCAAAGAAGGTAGTATTGCAGGGCCAAAAGTACTGGAGCATATGGTTGATACGGTATTGCAGTTTGAAGGCGACCGCAATCACGTATACAGGATTTTAAGATCTCATAAAAACAGGTTCGGTTCTACTCATGAACTTGGCATCTATGAGATGCAGGGAAGCGGCTTGCGAGAAGTGATCAATCCTTCAGAAATTTTAATTTCAAAGAATGATGAGGACCTCAGCGGTACCGCAATCGCATCTACGCTTGAAGGCATGAGACCTTTGATGATAGAAATTCAGGCGTTAGTGAGTTCTGCAGTTTATGGCACACCTCAGCGATCTACCACCGGATATAATTCTAAAAGACTGAATATGCTTCTGGCTGTTCTTGAAAAAAGAGCCGGTTTCAGACTTGGGGCAAAAGATGTTTTTCTAAACGTAACTGGTGGGATCAGCGTGGACGACCCTGCTATAGATCTTGCGGTTGTCGCGGCCATTCTTTCATCAAATGAAGATATTTCTCTGGAAAAAGACACCTGTTTCGCCGCTGAAGTTGGCCTTGCCGGAGAAATACGCCCCGTTACAAGAATCGAGCAACGCATAATAGAAGCCGAAAAGTTAGGTTTTGCATCGGTAATGGTTTCTAAGCAGAGTAAGATTCCGAAAGGAGATTTTAAGATAAGAATAATCAAAGTGGCCAAAATCGAAGATGTAGTTAGCCATCTTTTTGGTTAGAAATGGCATAATTACTGATTATATTTGACTCAATTCGAGTGAAATATGCGTTTGGTAAAAATTCTATCTATTATATTCCTATTCAGCCTTTTTTCCTGTTCTCAACTGGAAAAGGCTGAAAAATTAATTACCGGACTTTCTGAAAAAGAGCAGTACAAAAAAGATAGAAATATCTCTGATGAATTATATGAGATCTGGGAAGGGAGAATTTCAAAAGCCCTTGATGATAGCCTGGAGATCGAATTACCCTATTTGGAAACCGGGGAATTAAAACCTAGAAATTTCGCAGTTTACTCTTATTCTACCTATCTCATTCCGGGAGAAGTCATTGAAGCTGAAATTGACACCGATACTTCTTCAACCCTTATATTTTCTGAACTTTATAGAAAAAATGATTCAGAGACAGCGGCCTTTGAAAAAATGAAATCTGGTGAAACCAAAGAAAAAACTTTAAGGTTCGAAGTAAGGAAAAAAGGTCTTTATAAGATCGTTATTCAACCGGAGATCGAAGCGAATACTGACTTTCAGATACGAATTAAAAAATCACCCACATACTTATTTCCTGTGCTTAATGGAGCTAACGCCGATATTGGAAGTTATTGGGGAGATATGCGTGACGGCGGAAAAAGAAACCATCAGGGAATCGATATTTTCGCTGATAGAGGCACTCCGGTTATTGCTCCAACTTCTGGACGAATTGGTTTTACCGGTGAGAAAGGTTTGGGTGGAAAACAGGTATGGCTTAGAGATGGTAAAAGAAAACAATCCTTGTATTATGCTCACCTGGACAGCATTGTTCCGGGACTTAGAACGGTTAAACCTGGTGATACTTTAGGTTTCGTTGGAAATACGGGTAATGCAAAAACAACTCCGCCACATCTGCATTTCGGGATTTACCGCAGAAATGAAGGCGCTATAGATCCTCTTGGATTTGTTTACCTAACTGAAGAACCTGAAGCCTCCGAAACTTCTGAAATGGAAATTTCTTCTAGATTGAAAGTGAATTCAAAAACTGCCAATTTCAGAAACAAACCTGCATCGAACAATTCTTCCATTATCAAAAAAGGAACTTTTGGCGAACTATTGATGGTTCAGGGAAAAACTGCTGACTGGTTCCATGTTCGGGATAGCCTTGATAGATCTATGTTCATCCACGAAAGTCTTGTGGAAATGCTAAACTAAGGCGCCGGATTTGGTATACGATTATGAATCTCATCAATTTCTTCCAGAATCTCATCTGACAATACCACATCTATACTGCTAATATTCTCCTTTAACTGATCCATGCTGGTAGCACCAATGATATTGCTGGTTACAAATGGCTGCTGATTTACAAAAGCCAGCGCCAGGTGAGTTAGACTCAGATCGAATTTATCTGCTAACTGCTTATACTTCCTGGTTGCCTTCACGGCCTGCTCATTAGAATATCTTTTATACTGCGGAAACAGACTTAGCCTGGTATTTTCCTGAATTCCATCTAAATGCTTTCCGCTTAAAGTTCCCATTCCTAAGGGAGAATAAGGAAATAGCCCAACATTTTCACGATGATAGATTTCAGTAAGGCCAATCTCATCTTTCCTGTTTAAAAGATTATACGGATTCTGGACCGTAACAACTCTTGGAAGATCATTTTTGCTTTCTTCCAGAAAACGCATCAATCCGAATGGTGTTTCATTTGAAAGGCCCACATGCCTGATCTTTCCTTTATCTATGAAATATTTAAAGTTTTCCAGGATCTCTCTAAAATTATCCTGCCACTCTTCATCGACATCATGGTTATAACCGCGCTTTCCGAAGAAATTTGTACTTCTCTCCGGCCAGTGTAATTGGTAAAGATCAATATAATCTGTCTGTAATCTTTTTAAACTTTTGTCAATTGCATCTTCCATCGCCGACCTATGAAATCCAAGATCTTCACGTATATGGGAAACCATATCTCCGGGTCCCGCCACTTTGGAAGCAATCACCACATCCTCTCTCCTTCCGGTTTTCTTTAGCCAGCTACCGATGACTTTTTCTGTACTCCCCTGGGTTTCCGGTTTAGCCGGAATGGAATACATTTCTGCAGTATCAATAAAATTAACTCCCTGGTCTAAGGCGTAATCTATCTGTTCATGACCTTCAGCCTCGGTATTCTGCTGTCCCCAGGTCATTGATCCAAGGCAGATCTTACTTACTTTTATGTCGGTATTTGGAAGTGTGGTATACTTCATTTTGTTAATCAATTTCGTTTAAAACGCGAGTGATCTCATCGAGTTTTGGTGTTAAAATCACTTCAATTCTTCTGTTTTTTGCTTTTCCTGTTTCAGTATCATTCGTTGCTACAGGCGCAAATTCTCCTCTTCCAGCTGCAGTAAGACTCTGCGGATCTATTTCTGAATTTTCACGAAGTATCTGTACTATAGATGTCGCTCGTTTGGTAGAAAGATCCCAGTTGTCTTTTAATTGACCGCTTCCACCGTAAGGAACGTTATCAGTATGTCCTTCAATAAGAACAGCGATATCAGGATTTTGAGCAAGAACAGACCCAAGTTGTTTTACAGCCTTTCTACCTTCAGAATTCACCGCCCAGCTACCAGATTCAAAAAGCAATTTATTTTCCATGGAAACGTAGACCTTCCCATCTCTTTGCTCTACCGTAAGACCTTTTCCTTCGAAATTGGTAAGGGCATTGGAAACAGCATTTTTAAGCGCATCCATTTTCGCATCTTTCGCAGCGATCACACTTTCCAGTTCATTCACCCTTTGTGAACGAAGTGCCAGATCTTTTTCAAGTTTTTCCAGCCTGTTTTTTTCCTGAATCAAGGCTGCCTCCTTTTCATCAAGCTGAGCTAATAATTCTCTATTCTGCCTGGAATTCTCAGCGATAGCGGCAGAACTATTTTGTTCTAATGCATCATAAGAACTTTCAAGGCTCTCATAATTCTTTTGAAGAGCGGTTAGTTTCTCCATCAAATTATTACGCTCTTCGCTAAGAGATTCATATTCGGCCCTCAAACCTACCAGCTCCTTGTTCATTTTATCGTTAGAAGATCTGAAGCTTTCCAGTTCGTTGTTTATATTTCGATTGTTTCTTTGTAATTCAGCATTCTTACTTTCAAGTTCCCCATATTTCTTTGAAGAAACACAAGAACTCATTACTAACAATAATGCTAAAACCGAGGTAAGTCTAACTCTCATAATATTATTCTATTTCTACTAAAACGGGACAATGATCGCTGTGGTATGCTTCCGGAAGAATTACAGCGCGTTTTAACCTGCTTTTTAAAGGTTCTGACACTAGATTGTAATCAATACGCCAGCCTTTATTATTATTTCTTGCATTGGCTCTATAACTCCACCATGAATAATTATCTGGTTCATCATTAAAGTGTCTGAAAGAATCAATAAATCCGTTTTTCATAAATCCATCGATCCATTCTCTTTCTTCAGGAAGAAATCCTGAAACATTTTTCAATCTTACCGGGTCATGTATGTCTATAGCTTCATGACAGATATTATAATCTCCGGAAATTATCAGGTTTGGAATCTCTAATTTTAAATTATCGATATATCGCTGGAAGTCATCCATAAATTTGAACTTATGCTCCAGTCGGTTAATATTAGTACCCGAAGGAAGATAAAGGCTCATTACCGAAAAATCTTCAAAATCGGCACGAATGCACCTACCTTCGAAATCCATGTATTCGATACCTGTTCCATAAGCTACATTCTTTGGCTCTACCTTACTTAGGATCGCGACTCCGCTGTAACCTTTCTTCGTTGCCGGATACCAGTAATGATAAGGATATCCCGCTTTTTCGAAATCTGAAAGATCTAATTGTTCAGGCTGAGCTTTGATCTCCTGTATACAAACTATGTCTGGATTTGACTGTTGAAGCCAGTCTAATAAACCTTTGCGTATAGCGGCACGAATACCGTTCACGTTATAGGAAATAATCGTCATGAATATTGAATTTTCCCAAAAATAAGGCTATCTGAAACAAATACAAGAACAGATGAACTTTTGGGCTTTAAAAATTTATTTAACTATAAATCGGGTAACTTTTCCAACTTTCCTGGTTCCAAAACGAACGAGATAAACTCCCCTTGCGGCATAAGACATATCCATATCATATATATAAGCATCCCCATCATTTCTTACCTGGTTCTCGATAAGTTTTTGACCAAGTACATTGTGAACGGTAATCCTCAATGGTTCATCAAAGTCAGTTTCCAGAACGGCGCGATACTGGCCATCACCTTCAGAAATTACAACCAGTTCTGCTTCATTCAGGATAAAATCTTCAAGATCCAGTGTGCTATCAATAATGTTTACTGAATAATCATGGGTTGTCCCATAGGCCATCACTGAACAAGGATCATTCAGATCCCCTGAAAAATCGGTATCTCCAGCTCTTACACGCAACAAATGCTGACCAAGATCTGTATCTCTGGGAATTGAAAAATCATATGAAAATGGCTGGTTAACTTCAGGAATTACTTCTGAAGTGATCAAACGCTCGTCATCCTCAAAAACAGCATTATCATTAAAATCTATCCACATGGAAAATCTTTCACGCTGACCTTCAGCAAAACCGGTTTCAACAGTTACTGTAAAGTTCTGCTGAGACCTGTCAAGATCTGTAGAATTCACACTAAAATCTATATAACCTGTTGTACAGGGTATTCTTTCATTCTGTATGTCTCCCAGTTCAAAATAAAAGATGCCATCGCCCTGTGAGCAATCTGAACCTTCAGGAATACAATCAAGATTAGAGACTGAAACCGTTTCAGCATCATTCGTTGGATCAAAATCATCTTCCAACAATGTTCTGGCCGTGATTCTGTAGCTCCCAGAAGCTGAAAGATTAGCCGTTTCGTTGAAAGTATAAACGGCATCTTCACCAACCTCTAAAGTTCCAGGGAAAGTCTCAAAAACCGGCCCGTTATTTCCAATCTGGTAGCTCAACGGAATATCCTGCTGCGGTTCTCCACCAAGGTTAGAAACCGTTACGGTAATCTCTTCAGAACCTGTAAGATTTTCACCTGTAGAAGGCGAATCTATAGAAGTGATCCCAACATCATTTGGAGGCAAGTTTTTTACTTCCGTTTCAAAAGTGTCGTTATTAGTATTGGAATCATTTTCAAGGTTTGTAGAAATACTAATAGTATAGGTTTCGCCTATTTCAGAAAGATCTGCCGGTGTATCAAATGTATATTCTACTGAACTTTCTGCAGGAAGAGTCGCTTCGAAAATTTCGGTCACTTCTGGCCCGCCATTTATGCTATAACTTATTTCAAAATTTGATTGTGGATTGGTTCCGTAATTCCTGATCTTAACTGTTATTGCTTCTGAAGCAGTAAGGGTAGCATTCTGCGGACTAACTAATGAAACAACACCAAGATCGTTAGGTTCGTTGGCTGCAATTCTGAAAACTCCAACTTTATTCACTCGTTCTACACCCACGAAATATTCAGCATTATGCCAGAAGGTAAGATCATCTAAAGGATCTATACTAAGATGTGCATAATCACCATATCGTCCTTCAGGTCTTGGCTGCGGACTTTCTCCTTCCACTATAGATTCTTCCTGAATGGTCATGATACCTAGTTCATCATTAACAAATCTACCGGTATATCTTATCGAAGGAAATACGGGATTTGCCGGGTTGTCGTTTACAACCGTATACCCCATGGCGATATTTCCACGAAGATCTATCCCAATACTTCCACTAAAACGATCGCTATTATCTGGAGCATAAGTTCCTTCCTGGTAAACAGTCCATGGAGCACCGTCTGCGGTTTGTCTTAATTCATACCATCTAATTCCTGCATGTTTCGCGGCTGTTGGCTCCACATCTACTACAAAATTCATCACTACAGAATTATGTGTTCCGAATCTTCTATACTGCGTCATATACATCATGGCACCCTGCAGCGCGTCTATCTCGGGAGTATCTCCAGGTTGTGGCAAATTCTGAAATCCTCCACCGTCAAAGGTCGCAGTGAATGGTGAAACTCCATTAGTGATCTCCTGGCTTTCTTCAATGGTTGAAGATCCTACATTATTCCAGTCTACGTTAATTAGCCACAATTTCAAATGATCTTGATTTACACCGGCCCATTCGTCATCCTGTAAATAAATGATTGGCGCGTCTCCCGGAGGTGGCAAATCACCGCCCATGACACTAAATCCTGCCGGACTGTAAAATCCGTTATTCTGAATTCCCGGAAGAGGAAATCCTAATATTCTAACATTATTAGCACCCTGCAACATTCTGTCTCTCTCCAGAACATAAACGATCTCTTTACCCTGAGGTTCCAGTGCATCTTTATTGGTGGTTATGTAGTAACCGTCATTCCATAAGGAGATCTTTGGATAATCTGGTAGGGATTCAAGATCGAATCTATAAGTAAACCAACCGTTATTCACAGGATCAGATCCCTGAGAAACCGCAAAGAGCAATGCTGGCGGCGTTACAGATCCTCTTTCAGCACTAAATTGCATCAGGATAAATCTATCAGCGGCTTCATCATAAAAAACGATTGGATCTCCGTCATTTTCGCCGCTGAATGCTCCTCCTATACTTTCAAGGGAAGCAGGTGGCAGAACCACATTTCCATCTTTATCCCAGATGGCAAATTCAGTATTATATGCGTTTACATAATGATTTCTTCCTACCGCGCCGGTTGGATCACTAGGAGTTGATCTGGTCACAGCACCATCAAAGGTCAGGATAGGAGATTTTACAGGTATTTCTCCCATTTTGCTTTGCAAAGCAGGATCTATGGTTTTTGGAAGTCCTTTTCCTGGAACAACCCTATTGATTCCGCGATTTCTGGGATTATATAATTTAGCTTTTTCGTGAGAACGCTTAAGAGTCGCTTTAGACAATGGCCCGGTTTTCATTACACTGGCCGAATCTACAAAGGCGGGACCAACTTTCTCATTGGTTTGCCCGAAAGAGTTTAGATGAAAAATAAAGCAAAGAGAAAATAGTAGAAGTAATTTTTTCATCATCAAAATGGTCTTACTGAAATATTTGTTTAAAAATAGACATTATCGATTTAATTGAAATAAAAAAGGCAATTAATAAATCAATTGCCTTCTTAAATAATTCTTTTAAATGTATTCTATTCAGAAAAACCTTTCATCCAGGTTTTAAAATCTGTTTCCTGTCTAATTAAAGTATCCAATTCTTCGATTGGCAATCTCTTCTGCTCCATGCTGTCACGGAATCTTACCGTTACAGCATTATCTTCCAATGAATCATGATCTACGGTGATACAAAGTGGTGTTCCGGCTGCATCCTGACGACGGTATCTTCTACCAATTGCATCCTTTTCATCATACTGAACATTGAAATCCCACTTTAGATCATCAACGATCTTCTGGGCAAGTTCCGGAAGACCATCTTTCTTAATTAATGGAAGTATTGCTGCCTTTGTTGGCGCAAGTACCGCAGGAAGTTTTAATACAGTTCTGGTATTTCCGTCACCAAGATCTTCTTCTTTTAATGAAGCCGAAAGAACAGAAAGGAACATTCTATCTAAACCGATAGAAGTTTCAATCACATAAGGAACGTAATTTTCCTTCAATTCTGGATCGTAGAATCTCAACTTTTTACCTGAATGTTCTTCATGAGCTTTCAAGTCAAAATCTGTTCTGGAATGAATTCCTTCCAATTCTTTAAAACCGAATGGGAAGTTGAATTCAATATCGGCTGCTGCATTTGCGTAGTGAGCCAGTTTTTCATGATCATGGAAACGGTAATTCTCTTCTCCAAGACCTAATGATCTATGCCAGTTTAATCTAGCCTCCTTCCACTTCTCATACCATTCAAGTTCTTCACCTGGACGCACAAAGAATTGCATTTCCATTTGCTCAAATTCACGCATTCTGAAAATGAACTGTCTGGCAACGATCTCGTTTCTAAAAGCTTTTCCTATCTGGGCAATTCCGAATGGAATTTTCATTCTACCTGTCTTCTGAACATTTAAAAAGTTCACGAAAATACCCTGAGCGGTTTCAGGACGAAGGTATAGCTGCGTGGCAGAATCGGCAGAAGCTCCTAATTTAGTTCCAAACATCAGGTTGAATTGTCTCACCTCTGTCCAATTCTTAGAACCTGTTTCAGGATCTGCTATCTCAAGTTCCTCAATCAGGGATTTTACATCAGCTAGATCTTCATTAGTTAAAGATCTGGCCAAACGTTCAAGGATCTCTTTCCTTTCATCAAGATATCTCTTAACTCTTGGATTTGTCTCCCTGTACATTTTCTCATCGAAATCTTCACCGAAACGCTTTTTAGCTTTAGTGATCTCTTTCTCTGCCTTCTGAAGTAATTTTTCAGCATGATCTTCTACAAGAACATCTGCACGGTAACGCTTTTTCGAATCTTTATTATCAATTAACGGATCGTTAAATGCATCTACGTGACCTGAAGCTTTCCAAGTTGTAGGATGCATTAGGATAGAAGCATCTATCCCAACGATGTTTTGATGCAGCTGCGTCATGCTTCTCCACCAGTATTCCTTGATATTCTTCTTTAATTCGGCACCGTTCTGTCCATAATCATAAACGGCGCTTAAACCGTCATAGATTTCACTCGATGCGAAAATATATCCATACTCCTTGGCATGGGATATTACGTTCTTAAAAAGATCTTCTTGTTTTGCCATGGCGCAAAAATAAAAAAACCGCCCTGAATAATATCCAGGACGGTCTTTAAATTATAAATTAAGATTAATTCAGGCTAAAACTTCCTGTTCCAAGAAGAATAGCATCATTATAAACATATACTTTGTAATTGCCTTCCAGCAGTTTGTCTTCCATAGTATTTGAAAGAATACACACGTCCAGCTCGTCATTTTCATAGAAAACCTTAGAAGAAGCACTGTAAACCATAGTTCCTCCATCGTGTTGCACTACCATTTCATCTCCAACCAGTTCGTTTTCCGGATTATAAACCTGTACATACATGTTTTTCTCTCCAGCTTCTGCAAGATCATTAGAAGTAATGGTAAAACAAGTTCTAATCTGGTCTACTCTACGATTGTTATCATTTTCAACTAGTTTCCCGCTATTTCTAACGATTACACCCTCACCTTTAAGTCCGGTGATCTTCAACCTTGAAGCTTTATCTACTTTCGTAGAAAGACTCTGGTTCGTGGTTTGGAGTGAATCTGAAAGTTGAGTTCTTTGCTGTAAAGCAACGCTTGTGCTGTCCAGAGAAGTGGTTAATTGTTGATTCTGGGCACTCAAACTATCAACTACTCTGAAAAGACGATCCTTTTCAGCCTTTAGATTACCAATTTCTCTTCTATATCTTGAAATAAGAACAAGATTTGCCTCATTATCCTTTACTGAATCTAATAATTTAGAAATTCGATCTCTTGCGTTTACCAGGTCCTGATCCATGATCTCATTTTCCTCAATAGCATCATCATACTTTACGATAAGCTCATTAAGTTCATCTTCGATCACCGACTTTTCCTTTTGCAGGATCTCTTTATTTTCTTTTTCCTCATTATAAAATTTTATGGTATAAATGCTAAGCGCAACCAGGGCTACAGCCAGAATACCGGTTAAAATCTTCAATGCGGTATTATTCTTTTTTTCTGTCATCATAAGTTTAATTTAGTTCGTAAATTTAGATGTTTAACCAAGTATGGTACAAGCCATTAACAAATGTTTCACGATTTCGTTAATCTTCTTTATCCAAGCGTGTGTCACATTTGTGAGGCCGAATTGCTCAAAAATGAAGAGCTGATTTGTACTTCCTGCCTGCACGACCTACCGGTTACCAGTTATCACCTTGATAACGAGAACCCTGTTAAAAAAGTATTTTACGGCAGGATAAAGATAGAAAAAGCAACGGCATTACTACATTTTCGGAAGAAAGCCGGCGTACAGCACCTCATCCATGATCTAAAATATAGAGGTTACCGTGAAATTGGCAGTTACCTAGGAAAATGGCTTGGTGCAGAACTTTCAGAAACAGAATGGAAGAATATCATAGATGTTGTTATTACTGTTCCCCTCCACCCAAGCCGTTTAAAACAACGTGGCTACAATCAGGTAGAAGATTTTGGCAAAGAAATAGCGAGATCATTAAATGCTGAATATCTAGATGATGTTCTGCTCAAGCAAAGTTCAACTCAGACGCAGACTTTAAAAGACAGGTTATCTCGCTGGGGCAAACTTGAAGAAACTCTAAGCGTTCAAAATTTAGATAAGATATCGGGAAAACACATTTTAATAGTAGATGATCTGGTAACTACCGGATCGACTTTGGAAGCCTGCTCACATAAGTTAATGGAAGCAGCAGACGTTAAAATTAGTATCGCCACCATGGCAATTACAGATTAAGCTTTGCGTTGTAATTCAAAATAATTGTTTCTTTGCTAAAAGAATTCAGTTTTCATCTATGAAAAAAAAGGTACCCGGATCTATAATCGTTTTGATATTGCTTTTTACAATGGTGCAATGTGCCAAAAAAGGAATGCCTGAAGGGGGACCTATAGATGAAGAACCACCAAAGTTTATAAGAGCGAATCCTGAAAATTATACCACCCAGTTTGATAAGGATGAGATAAGGATCTATTTTGATGAATACATCAAACTGGATAAACCTCAGCAACAGATCATCGTTTCTCCACCAATGGATCCAAAACCCAATATCATGCCTTTGGGTACAGCGCGAAAGGATATCAAGATCGAGATCTTCGACACCCTTGCTGAAAACACTACCTACGCTATCAATTTTGGGAAGAGTATCGTAGATAATAATGAGTCTAATCCTTATAACTATTTTAAATACGTTTTCTCTACCGGAGATTACATAGATTCATTAATGGTTGGTGGCAAAGTTAAAGATGCAAAACTGAAAGCTCCTTCTCAGCCAGTTTCAGTGATGCTTTATGAAATTGATTCAACTTACAGCGATTCGATTGTTTATAAACAAACTCCAAGATATGTGACCTATTCGCAGGACAGTACCTTTACTTTTTCCTTAGAAAATCTGAAAGCGGGTACTTATAAAATGGTTGGGATCATGGATAAGAACGATAATTATCTCTACAATCCTAAAACTGAAAAGATCGGGTTTGTGGCAGAAAATGTGACCATTCCAACAGATAGCACTTACAATATCACCGTTTTTAAAGTAGAACTGGAATTCAATCCAAAGCGACCTTCCCTTTTAAAAGGGAATAAAATTTTGTTCGGCTATGAAGGAACGGTAGATCTTGACAGTTTTAGCATAGACCTGCTTTCTAATAAGCCCCTGGACTATGATTATAGAATCATCAAGGATCCGGTGAAAGACAGTTTATATTACTGGTATAATACAAAGCCTGAAATGGACAGTCTTGTATTTGAAGTGAAAACAGCCAAAACCAGGGATACCTTAGTTCTTCCAAGATTAGGAACTATGGACAGGGATTCTTTAGTGGTTAATGCTGAATCTGGCGGAATAAATAAAGAATTTAAATTCACTGCCAACACGCCAATTATTGAGCATAAAGATGATTTTATAAGAATTATAGATAAAGATTCTGCTGAAGTCCCATTTACCACAGAGTTCCTTCCTATGAAAAATGAGATACTTCTAAAATTCAATAAACTTCCAGAAAATAATTACCAGGTTTCAGCATTTCCAGGTGCGATCACAGATCTTTTTCAGGATACAAATGATACCATCGTTAAAAGCGTTCAAACCAAAGCCTTATCAGACTACGGAAAAATCATTCTGAATATTCAGAATATAAGATCATTTCCCATCATTGTTCAATTAACCAATACAAAAGGCGAAGTTATGGCAGAGCAATATTCTGAAAACTCCGGAAATTTCACTTTTGAATTTCTGAATCCGGGAGATTTCTTAATTAGAGTGATCTACGATGCAAATTCTAATATGAAATGGGACACTGGTAGTTACCTTAAAAAACGTCAGCCGGAAAGAATCCTTTATTACCAGGATACCATCAATGTGAGAAGTAACTGGGATCAGGTAGAAACTTTTAGTTTAGAGTAAAACTATCTCTATCCTGAAGAAATTTCAGTTTACTTCTAACCTCATTTAATGCTTCCTTCTCAATACTAAATTCAGCAATAAACTCATCAGACCTGTTTAATTCTGTGAGCTCTTCTCCTAAAGGTCCGTAGGCGGCAGAATGACCATTGTATATATAACCATCACCATCTTCGCCAGTTCTGTTTACCCCGATGCAATAGGTCATATTTTCAATAGCTCTCGCTTTTAATAAGGCATCCCAGGCATTCACTCTTTTCTCCGGCCAGTTCGCGACATAGATCAAAAGATCATAGTCTACCGTATTTCTTGCCCAAACCGGAAACCTGAGATCGTAACAAATTAACGGGCAAATTTTCCAGCCTTTATATTCAACGATAAGCCTCTCGGTTCCTGCAGTATAAGTTTCATCTTCTTTTGCAAGGGTAAAAGTGTGGCGCTTGTCATATATCTTATAGGAACCATCAGGAAAAACGAAGAACATCCTGTTATAGTAGTTAGAATTCTCAGTAATGATCACACTTCCAGTCACTGCAGCAGACTTCTTCATAGCAGTCTCTTTCATCCAGTTCAAAGTTTCAGCTTCAGTAGGCTCGGCCAGTTTTTCAGCATTCATACTGAATCCTGTAGTGAACATTTCCGGCAGGATGATCAATTCAACTTCATCAGAAATTTTAGAAATCTCTTCAGAAAATAATTTCCTGTTCGCTTCAGAATCTTCCCAGTGCAGGTTCGCCTGAATAAATGCAATATTTAGTTTTTCGCTCATACTCAAAAATATCAAAATTTGAAGTGGCAATGCCAAATGCATGTTAAATGATTGTTCAGATTAAGGCGATTAAATAGTTTTATTCTGTATAAATGAAACAGATTATGAGCGTAAGTACATTTCTTCAGAAAGATTCATATATGTCTAACACTGGTCGCAGCCTTATTACAGGATTTATTGGCGGCCTGGCAGGATCGGCCGTCAAAAGCCTGATCGAGCAATATCTTCCGGTAAGAAAAATTGAACAGCGCTCTGCTCAGATCAAGATCGTTGATGATCTATCTACCAAGATCACTGGAACGCCGGTAAGTATTCAAAATGAAGCTTTGGCTGAACAATTGGTGAATATCCCCATGGGAGGTTCTCTTGGAGCTGCATACGGTTATGGTAAAAAGGATCGTGATGGTCTTAGACCGATGGATGGAATTATCTTTGGCGCTACTACCTGGGCTACAACGCATGAAACTTCTCTTCCAATTTTAGGTCTTGAGCCAAAACCAACAGAAATTCCTATTAGAATGCAGATAAACGAACTTTTTGCTCATGTCGCATTTGGAGTAACTACAGAGCTGGTAAGACATTACCTGGACAAAAAGTTAAGAGAATAATTATTTCTCGAATTGTTTCAGCATCCGCTTAATTCTATCTTCCAATTTTTCTGAAGACAATTTTTCACGCAATCTATCAGTAATAATAGGGAAAGAGAAAGGCGTTGGTTTTTCACATTTTCTCCACACGATCTTTTGTTCCTCTATTCTTTCCAACGATATTCTTAACCTTCCTTCTTCCAGCTGATGTTCAAAGGTTTCTCTAAAAGCCTGCTGATATAGCAAATTATCTTCTTCATAATCTCTAAAAACACTGAATAGCAATTGTGAATTAGACTGCAAATGCTTGCTTTTAACCAGTTTATTGGGGTAACCCGTAAACACCAGACCGGCGACCACGGCGATATCTCTAAATTTTCTACGGGCCATCTCGGTCGCATTCAAACTTTTATAAAGATCGTCCATTAGATATTCAGCACTAAAAAGATCATTATCTATTACCTGCTGCATATCGATCTCCTGGTCTGAAAGCAACTCAAAACCATAATCATTAAAGGCGATAGAAAAACTAATTGGTGATAATAGACTAATTCTGTAAGCCAGTAAACTACCTAAAGCTTCGTGAACAAATCTTCCTTCAAACGGATAAAAAACGGCGTGGTAACCTTCACGGGTTTTAAAAGTTTCAATAAGGAATTCATCACTTTTCGGAATAATGGATTCTAGCTTCTGCCTTTCAAATATTCCAGATAATGCGCTCAATTCCTTACTGGATTTTTTATCTTTTTCGAGCGTGGAAGCCGTATACATTTCTTCTCTTAAAAGTTCACTCATCTGCGCAGAAAAAGTCATTCTTCCTCCCATCCAGCTGGGCACCTTTGAAGTTTTCTTGGAAGATTTTCTAACTAAAACCTGCATATTCTTGATACGAACCAGTTCCAGGTTTCTACCGGCAAAAGTGAATACATCTCCGGGCTTTAATTTTGATATGAACCATTCTTCAATAGTCCCAATATATCCACCCTTCATATATTTCACACTAAGCATGGCGTCACTTACGATAGTTCCAATTTGCAGTCTATGACGCATTGCTACTCCGCGATTATTTATTTTAAACCTGCCATCTTCTTCTATTTCTACTTTTTTATACTCGTCGTAGGCCTGCAAACTCTGACTTCCCTTCGTGATGAAATTGAGAACCCAAGTCCATTCTTCTTCTGTGATACCCTGAAAGCAGAAAGTAGAAGCTATTTCGGGAAAAATTTCTTTTGGATAAAAACCATTGGAAACTGCCAAGGAATTTAAATACTGTACAAGCACATCAAAACTCATTAAATATGGAATTCGATCTTCAACAGCCTGCTTTTCTACCGCCTTTTGTAATGCCGAAGCTTCGATAAGTTCAATTGCGTGAGTCGGCAGAAAATAGATAACACTAACTTTTCCCGGCTGGTGCCCACTTCTTCCCGCTCTTTGTAAAAACCTCGCCACACCTTTTGGACCACCAATCTGTACTATGGTTTCTACTGGAGCAAAATCGACTCCAAGATCAAGGCTGGAAGTACATACAACAGCCTTCAAACTTTCATTTCTTATCGCCTGTTCTACCCATAAACGGGTCTCTTTATTTATACTTCCGTGGTGCATGGCAACTTCCCCTGCGAACTCCGGGTATTTTGCCATTAATTTCTGAAACCAAAGTTCACACTGCGACCTGGTATTGGTGAATAATAAGGTAGTTTTAGAATTATTGATTATTGGTACAACCTCATCAAGTAGATGTAAACCCAGATGTCCACGCCAGGGAAACTTTTCCATTTTATCAGGAATAATAGATCTTACCTCTATCTTCTTCTTAATATTTGCCCTGATCATTACTGAATTCTCTAAAGCTGGAGATTGAGGTCCCAACAGTACTTCTCTTGCCTGCTCAAGGTTACCTATAGTCGCAGAAATTCCCCAGATTCGAAGGTCTTTAGAAACGGTTTTTAATCTTGAAAGTGCCAACTCAACCTGAACACCTCTTTTGGTTCCAAGAAGTTCATGCCATTCATCAATAACAATAGCCTGAAGATCTTTAAAAGTTTTGTCATAATTCTTCGAAGAAAGCAGTAAATGCAGACTTTCCGGGGTAGTTATCAAAAGATCTGGCATCGTTTTCTTTTGCGCTGCTCTTTCTTTCTGAGAAGTGTCGCCAGTTCTAATTCCAACGCTGAACTGAGTACACATTTCTTCGGCAAACCTGCTCGCTGCCTGTTCTATTTCTACGGAAAGAGCTCTTAAGGGAGTGATCCAAATAGCCTTCAGTCCTTTTTTATGCTTTGTTTTATAGTCGGGATTCTTTTTTATGTAGTCCAGCACTATGGGCACCCAAAGTCCGTAAGTTTTTCCACTTCCAGTAGGAGCATTTAGGAGTCCATTCTTTTTCTGAAGATATGCCGTCCATGTATCCTTCTGAAACTTGAAAGGCTTCCAACCCTGATCTTCAAACCAGTCTTCCGCAAGATTTATTAATTCAGACCTTCTCATTTTACGGGATCAGTGCTTTAAGATCTTCCAGCGTATTGGCATCTTCCTTTTTTTTATCTTTTCTCCAGCGAAGAATTCTTGGGAATCTTGTAGCAACACCGCTTTTATGTCTTTTGGATTCTGCAATCCCCTCAAAAGCGATCTCAAAAACATGATGCGGAGTTACACTTCTAACCGGACCAAATCTTTCGAGCGTATTCTTTTTTATCCATGCATCCAGGCTTCTGAATTCTTTATCGGTCAATCCGGAATAAGCCTTGGCAAAAGTCACCAGTTCCTGTTTTTCCTCATCCCATAAACCAAAAGTATAATCTGTAAAAAGATTGCTTCTTCTACCATGACCACGCATGGCATAAGTTAGGACTGCATCAATAGTTAACGGGTCTACTTTCCACTTCCACCAGTCACCTTTTTTCCTGCCTACCAGATAAGGGGAATCCAATCTTTTCAACATTAAACCTTCAGATTTTACTTCGCGGGAATTCTCTCTTTCTGCAGCCGTTTCTTCCCAATTATTAAAACTTATGGTTTCTGAAAGATGTAAAGGCAATTCTGGATTTCTGACCTCATGATGTAATTTTTCTAGGATCTTTCTGCGTTCGCCAAATGCAGTGTCTCTGATATCTTCACCTTCCCATTCCAGGATATCATAAGCTTTTAAAATTACCGGTGTTTTTTCGAGAAGTTTTTTGCTAACGTTCTTTCTTCCTATCCTGGTTTGCAGATCTTTAAAAGTACCTATTTCGCCCTTGGGAAATGGCAATATTTCCCCATCTATCACGGTTCCGTTTGGAATAGCTTCTACAAAAGCTTCGAATTCGGGATATTTATCAGTGACTAACTCCTCTCCTCGGCTCCACACAAATAATTCATCATTCCTGATGATCACTTGCGATCTTATTCCGTCCCATTTATGTTCTGCACTCCATTCGGTTACATCGCCCAGTTCTTCGGGTTCACCTTCTATCGCATAAGCAAGGTAGAAAGGGTATGGTTTGGAAAGAAAATCTTCTTCATTCTCTTCAAGAATAAGCTTATTGAAGGTGATTTTAGAAGGTTCCCAATTCCCCATCAGTTTATAGGCCAGGATATCTTCATCAATGTCAGTTGCTTTGGAAAGCGCCCGGGTCATTAACTTCTGGCTCACCCCAATCCTGAAACTACCGGTTATTAGCTTTGTAAAAACAAAACGTTCATAATAGTTCAGATTCAGCCAGTTATCAAAAAGATATTCTTTCTTCTCTTCTTCAGATTTTGGCTTTAACTCGAGAATTTCCTGCAGAAACTGATTCAGGCTCTTTTCCGTTGAATCACCTGAAGGCGGAATGATCAAAGCAATAGTCTCAGCAAGATCTCCCACGATATGATAAGATTCTTCAAAAAGCCATAATGGTATTTTTGCCAGTTCTGATGCCCATTCCCGCATTAGTGTGGTATTAACCGGTCTTGGCGGACGCCTGTGACTCAAAATAGCAATAGTCCAGACTTTATCTTTTGGCGGAGCATTTCTGAAATATTCAGTCAAGGCTTCTACCTTCAAAGTGGTTTTGTTGGTACTATCCAAGGTTTTTATAAGGTCTGCAAATGCTTTCATTCTGAATCCTTTTCTTTATCACTCTCCAACTGTCCTGTCTCGCCTTCATACTGAGTTTCTTCAGTTCTCGCATCATAACCCTGTTCTCGAAGATATCTCGAAAAAATATCTGTATAGCCATGAGTACAGATCACTTTTTCACATCCGGTTTCTTTAATAGATTTCAGCAATCCCTGCCAGTCGCAATGATCACTCAGAACAAATCCTTTATCTATAGCTCTTCTTCGCCTCGCCCCCCTAAAAGTCATCCATCCGCTGGCTGATGCTGTTACATAAGGAACCATTTTTTTGATCCAGGTCGTTCCATGAGCACTTCCCGGGGCAAGTACAATATTTCCTTTTAACTCATCCTTTTTTGTTTCTCGAGTAATTCTGGTAGTTTTAGGGAAATCTATCTGGTCTCTAAAAACTTCAGTCATATTTTCGATCGCTCCGTGCGTATAGATCTTTCCAATAGATGTGTCCAGATGTTTCAGTAATCGCTGGGCTTTTCCCAATGAATATCCGAAAAGCACAGAAGTTCTTCCATCATTCTGATTCTCCTGCCACCAGTTATTGATATCTTCAAAAACCTGTTTTTGTGGAGTCCATTTAAATGCCGGTAAACCAAAAGTACATTCGGTTATAAACGTGTCGCATTTTACCGGTTCATAAGGCACGGCTACTCCATCATCTTCCGTTTTATAATCGCCGGTAAAAACCCATACCTCGCCTTTATGTTCAACCCTGATTTGAGAAGACCCTATTATATGTCCGGCCGGATGCAGAGAGAATTTCACTCCATTAATGCTGAAATTTTCATTCCACTCAACTCCGGAAACAACAATATCTCCAAGACGATGCTTTATAATTGGAACATTGCTGTGATGAGTAATATATTTTTTATGTCCCCAACGGGAATGGTCTGCATGTCCGTGAGAAATTATTGCTTTATCAACAGGCTTCCACGGGTCCAGATAAACATCTGCCGCCGCACAATAAATCCCTTTTTCATTAAAAGCCAGTAATGGTGTTTTCATTATTTTATTTGAAGGACATTGAATTTAATTAATAGAAAATTCAACCTGCAAGGATTAAGAAAAGATTAGCGATTGACTAGGTTTATTTTAGACCCCGCAAGTCTTTAAATACTTACTTGTTTAACTATATTTGTAGTATAAAATTGATACAATAATGTCCTTTTCAGATTTATTCGGCTCGGGAGAGCATCTACGTAACCTAAGTCACTTCGCATCTATTGTGAATCTTGCTGCAGTTGATGGTGAGATAAATGAAGATGAAGAACTACTTCTTAAGCGCTTTGCAAGAAAACTTGATATTAGCCAGGAAGAATATGACAAGGTTATAGAAAACCCTAAAGCATTTCCTTTATCTGCATACAACAGCATTGAGAGAAGACTGGAACGTCTTCACGATCTCTTCAAGATCATCTTTGCCGATCATATAATTGATGATGAAGAAAGAGAATTGATCAAAAAATACGCAATAGGTCTTGGTTTCTCAAGCCAGGCTTCTGAAGGTATTATTGAACGTTCTATCCAGATCTTCAGCGGACAATTGAATTTTGAAGATTATCGTTATTTACTTGAAAAGGAGAACGACTGAGACTGATTCTTAGTCTCGGCTTTTGCCATAAATTCTTCAGCTTTTTCTACCATTTTCCTGCTTCCGCAGAAGAATGGTGCCCTTTGATGCAATTCGGTTGGCTGGATATCCATGATTCTTTGAAATCCGTCACTGGCTTTTCCTCCAGCCTGCTCGGTAAGAAATGCCATTGGGTTACATTCGTATAGCAACCTTAATTTACCGCTGCTATTTTTCGAACTTTTTGGATACATAAAAATTCCACCCTTGATCATATTTCTATGAATATCTGAAACCATAGAACCAATATACCTGGAGGTATAAGGTCTGTTTCCTTCTTCTTGCTGACAATATTTAATATAGTCTTTCACACCCTGAGGAAAATGAACATAATTTCCTTCGTTTATAGAATAGATCTGTCCCTCTTCAGGAAATTTCATATCTGGATGCGAAAGATACCACGATCCAAGTGCAGGGTTCAGGGTAAAGCCATTTACTCCGTGACCAGTTGTATAAACAAGCATGGTAGAAGTCCCGTAGATAATATAACCCGCGGCAACCTGCTTATTTCCGGGTTGAAGAAAATCTTCGCTTTGCACCGGAGTTCCTACTGGTGTAACTCTTTTGTAAATGGAAAAAATAGTTCCTACTGAAACGTTCACGTCTATATTCGAACTTCCGTCAAGCGGATCCATCAAAACCACATATTTGTTCTGGTGATCTCCTTTATGACCTTCGATCTGAATAAAATCATCATTTTCTTCGGAAGCGATACCGCAAACGATCTCCCTATTGGTAAGGGTTTGAATAAATTTATTGTTCGCATAAACATCCAGCTTTTGCTGGTCTTCACCCTGAATGTTGGTTTCGCCGTAAGCGCCTATGATGTCTACCAGTCCGGCTTTATTTACTTCGTGATTTACTACTTTGGCGGCTAATCTTAGAGAGTTGATAAGTCTTGAAAGTTCCCCCGAAGAACCCGGGAAATCTGATTGATTTTCAATGATAAATTCTCCAAGAGTTTGATTTGGCTTAGGCATGAATTCTTTTATTTTTCGCTGGCTAAAGTATTAAATTTTAAACTTACTACAACGTTTTCGCTGACAATAGTAACATTGTTTATTTTTGTGTAAAACTATTTATATGGAAATTAACATACGCAGGGCAAAAGAGGAAGATATGGCAGCGGTTCTTGATTTAATAAATGAACTCGCGGTATTTGAAAAAGAACCAGATGCGGTGATCATAGATGAAAAAGACCTTATTCGTGACGGTTTTGGAGAGAATCCAGCCTTTCATTGCTTTGTAGCCGAGGCAGATGGTAAAATTGAAGGTATGGCTTTGGTATATTTCAGGTACTCAACCTGGAAAGGAAAAACAGTTCATCTCGAAGATCTAATTGTTCGAGAAAAGTTCAGAGGAAAAGGTCTTGGCTCTGCTCTTTATACCGAAGTCATAAAATTCGCAGCAGACCAGAAGGTAAAAAGAACCGAATGGGTGGTTCTAAACTGGAATAAGGGAGCGGCAGATTTTTACAGAAGAAGCGGTGCAGATGTGATGGAAGATTGGGATACCGTGCAGATGGATGAAGCTTCGATGCACAAATATCTGGAAAATAAAGGCGTTCTTTAAGATGGCTTTAATAGGCTTATGATTTTCAATGCTTATTTTTGTTAAAAATCTGAATTATGGAATACACTATACGCGAAGCCAGAAGAGAAGATATGAGTCAGGTGCTGGAACTTATCAAAGAACTGGCAGCACATGAGAATCATCTAGATGATGTAGAAGTAAGTATCGCCGATCTTGAAAAAGAAGGCTTTGACAATGGTAACTTCAAATGCTTCGTGGCAGATGTTTCCGGGAAGATTGAAGGTATGGCACTGGTATATTTCAGATTTTCTACCTGGAAGGGAAGAACCGTGCACCTGGAAGATCTCATCGTAAGAGAAAGCATGAGAGGAACAGGTCTTGGAGGTGCTCTTTACAAGCAAGTTGTGAAATACGGGCATGATCATGGCGTTAAACGTATAGAATGGGTAGTTTCTGAAGGCAATAAGAACGCGATAGAATTCTACGAGAACACAGGAGCCCAAATCAAGGAAAGCTGGAAAACCGTGCATATGGAAGAAGGCGGAATCCAGAAAAATATCAAATAATAGTGATCAAAGTTTTTAAGTTTGGTGGCGCCTCTGTAAAGGATGCCGACGGAGTAAAAAATCTAATCAAAGTTCTTAATGAAACCGGAAGCGAAAATAAGCTCATCGTGATCTCGGCGATGGGAAAAACTACCAATGCTCTGGAAGTAGTAGTTAGGGATTATCTCGAAACCACCAAAATCCCAAAAAGCCTGGACGAGGTCAAGAACTATCATCGAGCAATTCTGGAAGAACTTTTTCCGAATAAAGAAGCACAGGTCTACTTTAAAGTTGAAACCCTATTTACAGAACTTGAAAATTTTCTTCAGCATAATAAATCACATCAATACGATTTCGTTTACGACCAGATCGTAAGCTTTGGTGAGCTTATTTCCACAACGATCGTAAGTGAATATTTGAATTCTCAGAACATTGCTTCTAACTGGCTGGATGCTCGAAATTATATCAAAACCGACAGCACTTATCGTGACGCTCAGGTAAACTGGACAAAAACCCAGGAATTGATCCAGAAAGATATAGATGCAGATAAGCTGAATATCATTCAGGGATTTATTGGATCAGATCCTAATAATTTTACCACGACCCTTGGTAGAGAAGGATCAGATTATTCTGCTGCGATCATGGCATATTGCCTTAATGCTGAGAATGTAACTATCTGGAAAGATGTTCCGGGAGTACTGAACGCAGACCCAAGATTCTTTGAAAAAGCCCAGTTGTTGAACCATATCTCTTATGAAGAAGCGATTGAACTTGCTTTTTACGGAGCATCGGTGATTCACCCAAAAACTCTTCAGCCTCTGCAACGTAAGGAAATCCCTTTATTTGTTCGCTCTTTCATTAATCCTTCAGAAGAAGGAACGGCGGTGAGTAAAGGCAAGTCTATCTTTCCTGAAATTCCATGTTTTATAGTAAAGAAGAACCAGGTTCTTATCTCTTTATCATCCCTAGATTTTTCATTCATGGTAGAAGAGAATATTTCAGAAATCTTCAGGCTCTTCCATCAATACCAAATGAAGGTAGATCTTATTCAGAATTCTGCCATTAGTTTTAGGGTTTGTGTGGATAATAAATTCAACCAGCTAGAAAAGCTCATTCAGCATTTAAAAGCGAGGTTCAAGGTAGATTACAAAACCGGTGTTTCACTTTATACGATAAGACACTTTAATGAAGAGGCTATAAATTCCCTCGAAAAGGATAAAAATGTGCTTCTAAAACAACTTACTCAGAATACAGTTCAGCTCGTTGCCGAAAACTAAATTTTGATTTCTTATTTTTGATTGAACCAAACCAATCATCTATGGGAATCGTTAGTGCCAAAGAAGTTGCAAATGTCATGAACCTACGCAAATTTGGATTCCTTGGAACAGGGATTGGCTGGATGGTTCTCAAGACTACCAAACTATCCAGGATCAACCGCGAATATGATAAAAGAAAGCATCTAAAAGGCACTGATTTCATTGAATCTATTCTGAATGAATTCGAGATAGATTTCGAGATCCCGGAAAAAGATCTGAAAAGAATCCCCAAAGACGGCCCGTTTATAACCATTTCTAACCATCCTTTAGGTGGAATAGACGGAATGATATTGATGAAACTGGTGCTGGATAAAAGACCTGACTATAAAGTGATCGCCAATTTCCTTTTACATCGACTTGATCCTTTAAGACCTTATATACTTCCGGTTAACCCTTTCGAGGATCATAAAGATGCAAAATCCAGCCTGAGTGGAATGAAGAATGCTATCTCGCATTTGAAAGAGGGTCACGCACTTGGAATTTTTCCGGCAGGAGAAGTATCTACAGACAGAGATAATCATCATATCGTAGATAAACCCTGGGAACCTTCAGCGATGAAGCTTATCCAGAAATCGAAGGTTCCGGTGGTTCCTATCTATTTTCATGCGAAGAACAGCCTGTTCTTTTACAAGTTAGCATCGATGAGCGACGTATTAAGAACAGCAAAATTGCCTAGTGAGATGCTAACGCAAAAGCGTCGAAAAATTAAGGTAAGAATTGGACATCCAATATCTGTAGAAGACCAGCAGGAACATTCAAATTTAGAGGCCTATACAGCTTTCTTGCGCAGAAAAACATATATGCTGGCGAATGTCTTCGAAAAGAAAAAACTTTTATCCAAACTTCCGAAAACATTAAAAATACCGCGATCGCCAAAGGATATTGCTGAAGAGACCAATTCTGAACTCATGAATATTGAAATCGAGAATTGCCGAAAAATGGATAAACGCCTGCTTCAGAGTAAGAATTATGAAGTATTCCTGGCTAAAAGAGAGGTGATACCAAACATCCTGAACGAAATAGGAAGATTACGTGAGATCACTTTTAGGGAAGTTGGCGAAGGAACTAATAATAGTACCGATCTTGACAAATTTGATGACCATTACCATCATTTATTCCTGTGGGATAACGAAGCCGAAAAGATCGCCGGTGCATACAGAATGGGAATGGGAAATGAGATCTTTGCCAACCATGGTATTGATGGTTTCTATCTTCAGGATCTTTTCAGGTTCGAGCCAGAATTATATAAAATGATGAGTCAGTCTATAGAAATGGGGCGGGCCTTTATCATCAAAGAATACCAGTTAAAACCAATGCCCTTATTCCTTCTCTGGAAAGGGATTGTTCACTGTACTTTGAGATTTCCGGAACATAAATACCTTATTGGCGGTGTGACCATCAGTGATAAATTCAGCAACTTTTCAAAATCACTGATGATCGAGTTCATGAAATCAAATTATTATGATCCATATGTTGCTCAATATGTACATCCTAAAAAAGAATTCAAGGTAAAACTTGAAGATGCCGATAAAGACCTGGTCTTTGATGAAAGTGAAGCCGACTTGAACAAATTCGATAAGATCATTGATGAACTGGAGCCGGAAAACCTTCGATTACCTGTACTCATTAAAAAATATATTAAACAGAATGCAAAGGTGGTGGCCTTTAATGTTGACCCGCTTTTCAACGATGCGGTAGACGGACTTATGTACATTAGAATTGCTGATCTTCCGGAGAGCACAGTAAAGCCGGTTATGGAAGAATTTCAGAAAGAACTGGAAGAAAGAGCATCTGCCAACGGAAAGTAGATTTTCATTGTTAAGATACTGTTATTCCTGCTTTCTCTCTGGGGAATCTTTCTATTCCTCCTTATCTTGTTAAAAGTAAAAATGATCAAAAAATTATGGAAAATATATTAATTGCCGGAGCAACCGGACATACAGGAAAAAGGGTGATCGAGATCCTTAATAACTCGGAAAGTTTTAATCCGTTAGCGCTGATTAGAAAAGAAGAGCAAAGACAACAATTTGAAGACATGGAAGTTGAAGCCGTGATGGGTGACCTGGAAGGTGATGTAAGCCACACCATGAAAGGAATTGACAAAGTGATCTTTGCTGCTGGATCTGGTGGAAGCACTGGTAAGGACAAAACCATTGCTGTAGATCTTGAAGGAGCAAAAAAGCTAATAGATGCAGCGAAAAATGCGAAGGTGAAAAAATTCGTGATGCTAAGTTCCATGGGAGCTGATGATCCTTCAAAAAATGAAGATCTAAAGCACTACTTGGAAGCTAAGAAGGAGGCAGATGAGTATCTTCGTGAAAGCGGCCTACCTTACACCATTGTACGTCCCGGAGCATTGACCGATGATCTTGGACTGGCGAAGGTGAAAGTTGCCAAAGGATCCTTGAACGAAAGAGGTGAGATCTCCAGAGATGATGTTGCTTTTATCCTGGTAATGTCATTGGCAGATCCATTAGTGAAGAATGTCACATTTGAAGCCATTGAAGGTGAAGAATCTATTAAATCTGCACTTATTGATCTAAGTCAATTAGGATAAATAAGTATTGAATGATAATAAAAAAGCCATGCAAGTTGCAGGGCTTTTTTTGTTTTATATACCAATTTCACCCTGAACATGTTTCAGAATTTCAAAAAATGAGAAATTGAAATAATGGAGCTTTATTCCTATAACTTCTCCTCCTGCTGATCTAGGAAAACTATATCTACAGGTTCCCATAATTCTATCTTATTCCCTTCAGGATCCATGATCCATCCAAACTTACCGTAATCGTAAGTTTCCATTTCGCCAACTACCTCAACTCCTTCTTCTTTCAGGACTTTCAGTAATTCTTCCAGGTTTTCAACTCTGAAATTCATCATGAACTGCTTCTCTGAAGGTTGATAATAATCTGTATCTTCATTCATTGGGCTCCATTGTGTAGAGCAATCATTTCCTTCTTTATCTTTCCACCAGAATGTACAACCATACTGGTCTGTATTCAGACCCAAATGATCTTTATACCAATTCTTGAACTTTTCTGGATCTTTGGACTTAAAGAAAAATCCGCCTAAACCTGTTACCCTGTTTTTCATACTATTGAAATTATTTCTCGTCACCCTCGCCAAAAGTAGCTATGATCTTATCTGCGATCACCGTAGCCAGGCCTTCATGAGATTCTTTGGTCCAACCCGCAACATGCGGACTTAGCAATGTATGCGGCATAAACATCAATTCTCTTAAGGCTTCCGGAATTGGATCTGCAGCGCTTATGGAAACATTCTTCTTATTTCCGAAAAGACTTTCGAACGAGGCTTTTTCATACTCTAAAACATCAAGTCCTGCTCCCAAAACCTTTCCTTGTTTTAAGGCTTCAACAAGATCTGCGGTCACCACGCTCTTTCCCCTGGCGGTATTGATAAACCAGAATGGCTTTTTAAATTTCGAGATGAATTCTTTATTGAACATATGCTCGGTCTTTTCAGTAAGCGGAATATGAAGGCTTACCACATCGGCTTTCTCAAAAAATTCATCATAACCTACCTGGCGTGCATTTCCATCTGAAATTCCTTCCTTGATATCGTAAAAAATCACATCTACCTCAAAACCTTTCAGTTTTTTCGCAAAGGCTTTTCCCATATTCCCGTATCCTATGAGACCTACGGTTTTACCATCAAGTTCCACTCCGCGGTTCTCTTCTCTTTGCCACAGCCCTTCACGAACCTCTTTATCAGCTTTATTGAGCCTGTTGAAGAGCGATAATAGCATTCCCAGGGAATGTTCTCCCACAGCATTTCTGTTCCCTTCAGGAGCAGAGAAAAGCTTTATTCCTCTTTCTTCAGCATAATCTACATCGATGCTTTCCAGACCTGCACCCACCCTTGCGATGAATTTTAGGTTTGGTGCTGCATCAATAAATTCTCTGTCTATTTTATAACGGCTTCTAATTACGATCCCGTCATATAAATGTTGATTTTGAAGAGTTTCCTCTCTTGTCTGTTCGTAACCTTCAATATTGTGATGCCCCGCTTCTTCAAGCTTTCTCATCAACGTTGGATGATTCGTGTCGGCATGCAGAATAATCATATTCTTTTCTTTTTCTAATTAGTAATAAAATAGCATTCTCCGTAGTTTCAGCCAGATAGCGAAAACGGAACTTACAAATTTAAAGAATGATTTTCAGCCCCCGAAAAATAGGCAAGGCTTTCTAGAATCCCAGGATGGTTTTGGCCAGAAAAAAGAAGATAAAAATCCCAAAAATATCGTTACTGGTGGTGATAAAAGGCCCGGTAGCGATCGCGGGATCTATTCCCTGTTTATCGAGGATAATAGGTACAAAAGTACCAATTAACGCAGCAATGATGATCACGGTTAATAAAGCCAGAGCGATGGTAAAACTTACGATCTGTGGCTGTCCTACAATGTACCCGAAAATAATTACCAAAGTTCCCAGGGCAATACCATTGATAAGAGTTAATCCCACTTCCTTTAATAACCTGTTGAACAGGCTACCTTTTAGATTATCATTTGCGAGACCCTGAACGATGATCGCGCTTGATTGCACTCCAACATTTCCGGCCATCGCAGCGATTAGCGGCGTAAAGAAAAATAGCTCTACATAATTTGAAAGAGCTTCATCAAAGCTCTTCATAACGTATACAGAACCTAATCCACCAAAAAGTCCGAGAATAAGCCATGGCAAACGCGCACGGGTAAGTCTCCAGATACTGGCATCTGCCTCTACATCTTCAGAAATACCTGCAGCCATCTGGTAATCCTTTTCAGCTTCTTCCTTGATAAAATCTACAATATCGTCAATGGTAATTCTACCTACCAGTCGGTTCATTTCATCTACTACAGGAATAGCCTCCAGGTCATATTTTTGCATGATACGAGCCACCTCTTCTCCTTCGGTATGAACGTTCACAAAGTCTACCTGCGGAATGTAAATATCACTGATATTGGCGTTACTCGATGCGGTAAGCAGATCTTTTAGAGAAAGCCTACCTTTTAATTTATTTTTGTCATCTACCACATAGATAGAATGTACACGGGTCACGTTCTCGGCCTGTTTACGCATTTCTGCCATACAACCGGTCACACTCCAGTTCTCGTTGACTTTCACCAGCTCTTTCGCCATCAAACCACCGGCAGAATCTTCATCATAACGCAATAGCTCCACGATATCATCGGCGTGTTGCTCATCGGTCATTTCAGAAATTACGTCCTGTTGTAATTCAAGGGAAAGTTCAGAGATGATATCTGCCGCGTCATCGGTATCCATCTCATTAAGCTCTGAGGCGATCTCTTTAGCTGAAAGGTTTTCAAGAATTCGCTCTCTTACCCCTTCTTCCAGCTCCATAAGAGCCTCGGCCGTCTTTTCACTATCCAGAAGCTTCACCAGGTAGGTGGCTTCTTCCAGGTTCAATTCAGTTAGAATTTCAGCAATATCAGCGTGGTGCACGTCTTCAAGGTGCAGCAACAATTCCTCATCGTTCTTTTCTTCAATGAGGTACTGGATCTTATCTATTAATTCATCACTTATTTGAAACTGCATACGGCTCAATTTTTTTGGTCAGTTCTATAAACTGCTGGAAACCGAGTTGTTCCGGCCGAAGGCCAAAGATAGCATCTTCCCTCAAATTATCAGGAAGATTAAGACTTTTTAAACTATTGCGCAGGGTCTTTCTGCGCTGGTTAAATGAAGTTTTAACGATCCTGAAAAACAATTTTTCATCGCAATCCAGGCTGAAATTTTCTTTTCGTTTTAGTCTTAAAACTCCGCTGTCGACTTTTGGCGGCGGATTAAATACCGAAGGCGGCACCGTAAAAAGGTATTCTGCTTCATAAAATGCCTGCGTAAGCACGCTCAAGATCCCATAAGTCTTATTTCCTTCTTTTTCACAGATACGTTTAGCCACTTCTTTCTGAAACATTCCGGAAAACTCCGGAATCTGGTCTCTCATTTGAAGAACTTTGAAAACAATCTGGGTGGAAATATTATAAGGGAAGTTGCCTATCACAGCAAACTGTTCGTTTCTGAAAATCTGCCCCAGGTCATGCTTTAAAAAATCCTTTTCATGTATTCTTCCGCGAAGATGTAGATAGTGACTTTCAAGATATTCCACGCTTTCGGTATCTATCTCTATCACATGAACTTCAGTTTCTTTTTCCAGAAGATACTTGGTAAGCACTCCCATTCCCGGGCCTATTTCCAAAACTTTATCATAGCCCTGAAAACTAAGTGTGTCAGCGATCTTAGCCGCGATATTCTCATCGGTAAGGAAATGCTGTCCCAGATGTTTCTTTGCTCGTACATCAGATGAGTTTCCCTGAGGAGCGCGGTTCTTATTTTTCATATTTGAATTTTTGAGCAGTGATTATTGCTCTGTGATCACTTCCAGTTCTGTTCTAAAAGCTACGAATTTACCATCAAAGGCTTTTGATTTTGAGCGAAGTTCTTCTGCATTTTCTTCATAATAGCTCTCCAGCATTTCTTTGCTTTCAGAAGTATATTGCACGGAATAAGTGATTCCTCCCATTGGTTCCTGTACCATTACGCGTGTCATCAGCGCTTTGGTGAATTTTTTAGTGTTCAGCATATCTGGAATATGCTCATCTTTCATCCATTTTAGCCAATTGTCGTGAATATCTTCCTGTACGTTAAGGGTTACGTTATATATGATCATTGCTGAATTTTTATTTTTCGGAATTACTCTATCGTATCTCCGCGAAGCATCCTGTACTTTTTACGTGCTTCTACAAAGTAAATACTGTCGGCAAAGTTAAAGATAATTTGCTCGTAAAGCGACTTTGCCTTGTCTGGATCCTGAAGTTGGTTCGCGTAGAGTTCTGCCAGGAAATAATGCGCGTTATCTGAAAGTATATCATCGTTAAAAGAATCGATGATCTGCAGGTAGTTCTTTTCGGCTTTCTCAAAATTCTGCTCTTCCTCGTATAATTTCGCCTGACTCAATAAAGCTTCATCCTCGATCTTCTCCCCTTTGTGATTAACTAGGATAGAATCCAGCGCCTGAATGGCTTCAGGGTTTTTTTTCTGAAATGCCAGCAGATCTGCCTTGGCATATTTCTTTAAAGCTGTTTGAGTTGAATCTTCCAGGGAATTATCACTAATAAGCAAACTAAGTTCCATCGCATCGTTAGCAATAAGCTGTGAAGTGGAGGATTTTAAAATATCGAGCTGGGTCTTTGCCCATTTAAAATCGCCTTTATAATAACTGGTTTTTGCCACTTTAAAGCGGGCGTCCTGGGAAATGACATCGTTCTTTACCAGGTTCTGGATCTGGGAATAATAGATCAATGCCTCATTGAATTTTTCCTGAACTACGAGGATATCTGCCAAGGCCATTTTCACTTTGGCCAGGTTAAAATTATCAGGAGTTATATCTGCTGAATTTTTTAGAAGTGTGATCGCATCTTCATTTCTATCCTGTCGAAAAGCCATGAAATTCGCATAATCTATCTGAATATCCAGGGTTTCCATATTATAACCATATTCATCCAGCAAGGTTTTAAAATCTTCTTCCACTTTTGCCAAATCAGATTTACCTGCGATTTCCAGTTCTATTTTCAATAAGAAGTGACGTGCCTGCAGATTAAAAGTTCGGGAAGGAGATTCTTCAATAGCATAAGAAATGATCTCTTTGGAGGTTTCATATTCTTTTGCTTCACGAGCCAGCACAGCAAGATTCAAAATTCCCTGCAAAGAATTTTCTCCTCTTTTAAAGATCGCTCGTTCCTGGGCAAAAGCCTTGTCAAAATCTTTCTGCTGAATAAACAGCCAACTCAACATTTCGTTGTATAATAACTGTGGTTCCTCCTGAAGCCTTTTCAGCAGAAGCTTTCTAAAAATGATATTGGCTTCAGATTGCGGGTCTTCAGAAATATAACGGTTAAACTCCCTGTTTGCGATCCCGTAGAATTTCATGTCATCCTCAATAAGATCCAGGTAGTTGCTAAACATCTCTTCTATCTTTCCCTGTTCACCGTATATACGCGCCAGCTGAAGGTTATAATTGCGGTCTGTGCTCATTTCCATTGCTCTTTCATAAGCTTTGGCAGCATATTCCAGCAGATTATATTGCTCAAAACCACGAGCGATGGAATAGGCATAATTGGGTCTGCCTTCTATAGACTGTAGCGCTTCATCATAAAAACGAGTAGATCTTGCCTCATCATTCTGAAGTTCAAAATTGTGCCCTAATTCAATAAGAATAGAAGGATTATTTGCCGATCGGTTAAGACGCTCCATGAGAAGCCTTTCAGCTTCTTCAAAGTTTTCCATTTGCTGGTTAGAAGAGACTACGCCATTGAAATAAACAGGATTTGCGGGATTTTCCTCGTAAAGTTTCTGGTATACTTTTAAGGCCTTTTCATATTCACCCTGATCAAAAAAATTCCTGGCCAGCTGTTCACTTTGAGCATAAAGTCCACATCCGGCTAACCACCATAAAGCTATAAAAACAAAACAGCGCATATGTAAATATAAACATTTGCGCTGTTTTAATATGGTGATAGACAGATTAATCTATGATGTCAAATCCGCAGTAAGGCACTAAAACTTCAGGTACTTTAATACCTTCTTCGGTTTGATAGTTCTCTAGGATTCCAGCCAGTACTCTCGGCAATGCAAGTGCACTTCCGTTTAATGTGTGAGCAAGTTCCTTGTTATTATCTTTTGTTCTGTATCTCAATTTCAGTCTGTTCGCCTGATAAGTCTCAAAGTTTGAAACTGAACTTATTTCCAGCCATCTATCCTGAGCAGTTGAAAACACCTCGAAATCATAAGTAAGCGCTGAAGTAAAAGTTAGATCTCCACCACAAAGGCGTAAAATTCTGTATGGTAATTTAAGGTCTTTTAGAAGTCCCTTGATGTGCTCCAGCATTTCATCAAAAGCCTTGTAAGAATCTTCAGGTCGTTCCAGCCTTACAATCTCAACTTTATCGAACTGGTGCAGCCTGTTAAGTCCGCGTACGTGTGCGCCATAAGAACCAGCTTCTCTTCGGAAACAAGGCGTATAACCTGTACAAAGCACCGGAAAATCCTTTTCATCCATCAGGTTATCACGAAACATATTAGTTACGGGAACCTCAGCTGTCGGGATCAGGTAAAGATCATCTCCCGTCACGTGGTACATCTGGCCTTCCTTATCTGGTAACTGACCTGTACCAAAACCGGAAGCTTCATTTACCATCAACGGCACCTGGAATTCAGTATAACCGGCTTCAGAAGCCTTATCCAGAAAGTATGTGATAAGAGCTCTTTGAAGCCTTGCTCCTTTTCCTTTATACACAGGAAATCCAGCCCCGGTGATCTTATTCCCCAGGTCAAAATCTATGATATCATATTTTTTGGCAAGTTCCCAGTGCGGAAGCGAACCTTCAGCTAATACGGGAACATCACCCTCCTTGAAGATCTCTTCATTATCGTCTTCACTTATCCCTGCAGGAACAGATTCATGAGGAATATTAGGAATCGTAAAAAGAAGCCCCTGAAGTTCCACGATTGTAGAATTCAGCTTTTCAGAAAGCTCCTTGGATTCTTCTTTAAGTTTCCCGGTCTTTTCCTTGAGCATATTGGCCTTCTGATGCTCACCGTTCTTGAACATCATTCCAATTTCCTTGGACATTTTATTGGAGCTCGCAAGCGTCTCGTCCAGTTTTGCCTGAGTAGACCTTCTGGTCTCGTCAAGGGTTAAAACCTGTTCAAAGATATCTTCAGCATTAAAGTTCCTTTTTTTAAGGGCTTTAATATATTCTTCTTTATGTTCTGCAATATTTGAAACCTGTAACATAAGGCCGGGTTTTATTTACCGTTCATATTTTTTCTAAGCCGCAAATGTAACAAAAGCAGGCAAGATATTTACTCTGAATTGGAAGGAAGAATCCAGTCGTGGTGTTTAAAATGCTGCCACTTTTCTGCAGCCAGATCTACTTTTGGATCTATAAGCGGTTTGTATTCTCCACCATTCACACTTATTTTACCTTCAACGTATACTTCTATCTCCTTGCCCTGCTCAGCATATTCTTTTTCAAGTCGCTGGGCGAATTGCCAGATCATATCTGGTTTTGTAGAGATAGATCGCAATTGTTTCCTGGAGAGGTATTTCTTCTTATCAACATAAATCGTGTCTGTTTTGCCTTTTTCAACCACTTTAAAAGCTGCTCTCCCGCTTTTACCGCGTAACATCATACGCCAGCTTAAACGATGGCCTTCTTCTGTCCAGAGCACGTCATCCTGGAAGAACCAATGCCTTAATGGTAATGAGACCTGGATCACGAACCAGACCGCCATTCCGGCTACTAGAATATTGCGGTATGAAGGGATAACGATCTCTCCCTTATCATAATATTCTTTCTTATTCCGTAAAAACCATTTATTGATCTTTTCTGAAGGGAAGAAGAAAATACAGAAAGCCAGGGACATATACGGGAAGATCCCAATATGGAATATAAAACTGTTGAAAAGGTGAAAGAATATTGCAGCCAGAAATATAGGCAACCTCGTTCTTTTCCAGAGTAACAATGGAATAATCAAGAGGTCAAATAAAATCCCGAAATAAGCAATGGCATATCTAATCCAGCCCTGCTGAAGAAACTCTCCTACCAGCCAGTAATCGTCTTTAGACCTCATTAGAAGCGCCGGGAAACTACCATCAAGCCAGTCGGGATACATCTTGGCGATAGAAGCATAGGTATAGACGATCCAGAGTTGTAGAACGATGACAATCCAGACCCAACGAGGCATCGATATTTTACTTATTCCGGGTCTAAATTTGGCGTCCAGTGAAAACCAGCGATGTGCCGGCAGAAAACTCATTATAAAGCACAATAACATTAAAAGATAATAATGGTTATTGTACGATGATTTTTGCATCAGATAGACGGCAGACCACATGATCCCATAGCAAATAATGCTCATCCTGTAACGAAATCCCAGCATAACGAAGATGCCAAAGATTCCCATCACAGCATAGTACCAAAGCATTCCGTTACCGGGTAAAGGCTGCAGGAATTCAAAGCCTATAAAATTGAAAGTGACCGATGGCTCTATAAGTGTTCTTCTAATCCAGCCGGTCCAGATAGCACCAAATGCTTCGATAGCGATCAACAAACCAAATAGCACACGGAATACTACCAGTGCAGAGTTATCAACCTGTTTGAACAGCCATCTGTTAAGCATGGTTATCTTTTATGTATTGTTTGGAAAATGCCTGGTCTTGCTTCATGGCTACCTTAAGATCGTCTACAGAAGCGAACTTTTTTTCATCGCGAATTCTAACGAGTAGTTCGATCTCCAGGTGTTGACCATAGAGATCCTTGTCCAGGTCAAAGAAATTTGATTCGATGGTTTTTTCCTTTCCGCCTACGGTTGGATTGGTACCAATATTCATCATCCCGTGTACGGCTTCCCCATCAATTTCGGTTCTTACCACGTAAACACCATTCTTTGGGATGAGTTTATAATCTTCAGTCACTTCAAGATTCGCCGTAGGGAAACCAAGATCTTTCCCTATGCCACGACCTTTAACGATAGTCCCATTCAGGGTGAAAGGATGTTTCAGGTACATATTAGCTCTTTCCACACGGCCTTCCAGCAAAGCAGTTCTTATCTTCGTTGAGCTTACGGCAACCTGTTCTACATCCTGCTGAGTGATCTCTTCTACTTCAAAACCGAAATCTTCACCAAATTGTTTCAGGTCATTGATATCTGCAGTACGGTTTCTACCAAACCTGTGATCATACCCAATAATGATCTTCTTCGCCTTAAGTTTATTCACCAAAATATCACGTACGAATTCCAGTGCGGTTAGTCTGGAAAACTGGTGGGTAAAAGGATGAACCACCAAATGGTCTATGCCGGTACCTTCCAGTAATCTTTTACGTTCTTCTATGGTGTTTATAAGCTGAATACCACTTTCTTTTTGCAGCACCATTCTTGGATGCGGAAAGAATGTAAGTACTACAGAATCCAGGTTATTGGCGTGAGCAGAATTCACAAGTCTTTCAATGATCTTTCTATGTCCTGCATGAACTCCATCAAAAGTACCAATAGTAACCACCGTTTGGCGTTCACTTATGAATGAGTTTGCTCCTTTATGCTCTTTCAAATTCTGCTATTTTCCGTTAAATGTATTCATTGTATTGGAAACTCCTGCGGTTCCGAAAGATTGTATCAATTCAGCCGATTTTTTCAAACGTTCCGGCATTTCTTTTTCTTCTTCTTCGCTCCATTCTCCAAGCACATAATTCACCTGGTTTCCTTTAGAGAATTCATCGCTAATCCCAAATCTGAATCGATTGTATTTCGTAGTATTCAGCTGTGACTGGATATCCTTTAAACCGTTATGCCCTCCATCGCTGCCTTTCGTCTTTAATCTCAAGGTTCCGAAAGGAAGGTTAAGATCGTCTGTGACCACCAACAGGTTTTCTATAGCGATCTTCTCTTTCTGCATCCAGTAATTCACGGCTTTCCCGCTAAGATTCATATAAGTGCTTGGCTTCAGCATCACAAAAGTTCTGCCTTTGAACTTAAAGCTTGCCACATCACCCAGTTTTTGAGTCTCAAAGTTCACCTCCTTTTCCCGAGCCAGCTCGTCCAGGATCTTAAAACCTATGTTATGTCTGGTATTTTCGTATTTAGGGCCAATATTTCCCAGGCCAACGATCAAAAATTTCTTCATGGGATCTATTTTCTCCCCGGTCTCTTTCTTTCCTAAAACCCTTCCGAAGAATGAAAGCATCCAATTAGTGTTTTGGTAAAGATAAAATTAATCAGATACTTTTAAATCAGAAAGCTGAAAACCGAAGTTTTAATTTCTATTTCCTCTTCCGCATAAAACAGTAAAAAAGGAAAAGTTGCTTGAAATAAAAAAGCATTCCGAAATAGGAAAAACCTACCAAGGAATGCTTTTTGAATTTATTTAAAGAAGTTTACTCTTTATCTTCTCCCTCTTTAACAGCTGCCTGATCATCAACTTCAGTTGCTGGTACTTCATCTGCTGCTACTTCATCTTCGTCTTCATCATCTTCTAGTTCAACGATGTTACGAGATGTTCTAACTTGGCAAATTACAGTGTTATCTGGGTGCTGGATCACATAGTCTTTACTATCTACTCCAGTTACGTAAAGCTTCTGACCAATCTTAAGTTTAGTCACGTTAGCTACGATATAATCTGGAAGATCTCCTGGCAATCCTCTTACTTTTAGACGACGAAGGTTGTATCTTAATACACCACCGTTCTTAACCCCTCTTGCAACACCTTCAGTGTGGATTGGGATTTCCATAGTAATTGGTCTATCATCAAAGATCTGGTAGAAGTCTATATGCAGAATCGCATCACTTACCGGGTGAAACTGGATATCCTGAAGAATAGCTGCGTAAGATTCACCACTTCCTAATTTGATTTTCACTGTGTGTACGTCTGGCGTATACACTAGGTTCTGGAATGAGATTTCCTCTGCTGCAAAGTGTAGTGGATCACCTTCTACCCCGTACAATACGCAAGGAACCTGTCCAGCATTACGTAGAGCTTTCGTTGCCTTCTTGCCTACGCTTTCTCTTTTAGATCCGTTGATCGTAATTGATTTCATTATAAATGATTTAAGTTAACAAATGTTGTCAAGTTCAAGGGAACCGCCTCCATTTGCATAAAAATTTTCAGGCTGCAAAAGTAGGTCTTTTTATTTATCTATAAAACCCTGTAGCTTAAAAAGTTCTGCGTAAGACAGCTTTGTTTTTCTGAAGGCTTCAAAATTCGCAATTTTATCTGAAAATATTCAGGTTAGCATTTGATCTTCAAGTACTAAAACTGCCGTCTAAAGAATTATTTCACAAAACCTTACCATCCTTCCCCGGCTAATTTCAGTAAATTGAAGGTTTAACTAATTCAATCAACAGAAGCCATTCAAAAATGGAAACCGAACAAGACAATTCCACCTCTACAAAAAGAATCGCCGCGATAGATCTTGGAACCAATTCTTTTCATGCCGTGCTGGTGGATATCTATCCAGACGGTAGTTTCAGAACTATAGATAAATTAAAAGAAATGGTGATCCTCGCAGAAAAAGGAATGGAAAATCAACTGAGCGAGGAAGCAATGCAACGTGGGCTAGAAGCTTTAAAACGCATCAAATTTCTATGCGACAGTCAGGAAGTTGAGGAAATACTTGCCTTTGCCACCAGTGCCATAAGAGAAGCCAAGAACGGTGGTGAGCTTATACAACGAATTCAGCAGGAAATTGGCATCCATGCCAGGGCGATCCCGGGAAAAATGGAAGCAGAACTTATTGGATACGCGGTAAGACACAGCATCGCCATGGATGATGAAATGGTGCTTATGATGGATATTGGTGGCGGTAGCGTAGAATTCATCATTGGGAACAACAAAGAATTTCTGTACCATAAAAGCCTGAAACTGGGAGTGGCGAGAATGGCGGCGAAATTCGTAAAGAACGATCCCATTACCAAAGATGAGATCAAAAGCCTGCGGGCGCATTATAAAGAGGAGCTGAAAGAGATCAAAAAGATCCTGAAAGAATACCGGGTAACTAAGATGATAGGCTCATCTGGAACCATGGAAAATATCGGGGCAATGGTGGCGAACAGAAATTCGCATACCGCAAACCTTAGCCTGAACGAACTTAGCTTTCCGGCTTCAGAATTTAAAGAACTTTACAAGGATTTTATCAAGCTGGATCGCAAGAAGCGAAAAAAGATCAGCGAACTGGATGAAAAGCGAATAGATATTATCAACCCGGGAATGGTGCTGGTAAAATACATCCTCAAAAAATTTAATATTGAAACCATCAAAATTTCAGAAGCGGCTTTACGGGATGGAATGATCCTGAACTTTATCAAGCAGGAACGCCCAAAACTTGACATGGTGGCAAGCTACCCGGAACCAAGAAAAAGAAGTATTTACGAACTGCTTAGAAAGACCAACTGGATGGAACCGCATTCCAGACACGTGGCCAGCATGGCGCTGCAGTTGTTCGATGAATTCAGGGATGAACTGGGTCTGGAAGAACAGGATAGGGAATTGCTGGAATATGCTGCTTTAATGCACGATATAGGCTATTATATTTCTTATCGCAAACATCATAAGCACGCTTTATACCTCATCATACATTCAGACCTGCGCGGATTCACGGAAGACGAGATCAATATCATGGCCAATGTCGCCAGGTATCATAGAAGGTCTTTTCCAAAGAAAAAACATTTCCTATACAAGAAACTGGAAAAACCACTGCGGAAAAAGGTGAAGAAACTCTCGGGATTATTGAGGGTAGCCGACGGACTGGACCGCAGCCATTATCAAAACGTAGAACAACTGGAAATTGAGAATCACGAGGATAAAGTGCATTTCTACCTGAGCACGATGGGCGACCCCGAACTGGAGATCTGGGGAGCGCAGCAAAAATCGAAGCTATTTCAAAAAGTGACCGGTAAAAAACTGGAAATATACGCTGTGAACAAGAATGAACGTGAGCGCAGCCAGAATCTTACCGGCAATAAGATTTCTTAAATATAACAAGCTCACTGAAACGAATTTCAGCAAACAGGATTACATAATGAATTTAGAACTGATAGATTCATTGTCCTGAACACGCTTCATCACATCAGCAAAAAGTTCAGCACAGCTCACCACCTTTATTTTACGACTTTCCTGTCTTAGCGGAATAGAATCTGTCACGATCAATTCCTGGAGTTTAGACTTTTCAATACGATCATAAGCTTCTCCTGAAAGTACCGGGTGTGTACAGATGGCGCGAACACTTTTGGCTCCGCGTTCCATCATAAGATCTGCAGCCTTGGTAAGCGTTCCGGCAGTATCTACCATATCGTCTACCAGCACCACGTTCTTCCCGGTAACATCACCAATGAGTTCCATATGCGAGATAACATTGGCCTTTGCTCTTTGCTTGTAACAGATCACCACATCACTTTCCAGTGCTTTAGAGTAGGCATAGGCTCTCTTAGAACCACCCATATCTGGTGAAGCAATGGTAAGGTTATCCAAACCAAGTTTTCTAAGGTAAGGCAGAAAAACAGTACTTGCGTACAGGTGATCTACCGGCTTCTCGAAGAATCCCTGGATCTGATCTGCATGCAGGTCCATTGTAATGATTCGTGTTGCCCCGGCGGTTTCCAGAATACTGGCGATCATCTTTGCAGCAATAGGCACACGAGGTTTGTCTTTACGATCTTGTCTTGCCCAGCCAAAGTAAGGCATTACCGCGGTGATATGACGTGCAGAAGCTCTTTTTGCAGCATCCAGCATTAAAAGCATCTCCATAAGGTGATCGCTTCCCGGATGGGTGGAACCGATGATAAAAACGCGGGAACCTCTAACCGACTCTTCGAAAGAAGGCTGGAACTCACCGTCACTATAAGTGGAGGTGATCACATTCCCCAGTTTGGATCCGTAAAATTCAGCGATCTTTTCAGCCAGTTCACGGCTTTGGGTACAGTTAAAGATCTTAGCTTCTGTTGCAGGCATGTTGTGTTGTTTTTGTTGTGTGTTTAGTTATCGTTGCATGCAAATTTAAAAATTTATCCTTGCGAAGAGAGAATAAAACCTGTTGCTTATAAAGAAAGATGAATTAAATAAGGGAAAGCCCTTAGAAATCTAAAATTGACATGCTTAAGAGTTAGATTACAATAAAAAGAGTAGTTTTATAAAAAACTGGTGTTATCCCGGAACATAGACTTCTAAAAGTGTATTTTAGTTTTGATATAAAACGTGCCAACAATTATTTTACAGCAGTTTTCTATAAAAATTCTTAGGAATATGCTTTAAAATTAGTAATGAACTCAATTTTGAAGGAGATAATATTTAGTTTTTATTCTTTTTCAAATTTAATTTTGAAAGCTTCATCACCACCAGATCTTGTTAAGATTAATTCATTAATAGTAAGTGATGATATAGTAGAAGAACTCTGAGAAGTGCTACAAGCTGCTTCATAACTTAGGATTAATTGTCTGTCTTCCTGCTCCACTAAATATATCCCATCACATAGTGGAGTAGATGTATTAATAAAAGTGTCGTCCGACAAAAAGGTTAAACTATATTGATCATCTTGATTTATTAATCTAAAAAGTTCGAATTCACTCCCCGAATGATCACTAGTTTCTATTGATTTCCAAGTTCCAATTAAATTGGTTTTTTCGATTTTCAGTTGATTATTAGAATCAATAACATCATCGTCGGAACAGGACAAAAAGAACAAATTTATCAGCAAGAAAAGAATTGAAATTTTTTTCATAGACTTTTATTAGATTTAAAAGATAAAAATTTATAGTTGTCAATCACAATTTGAACCAAAATAACTGTAGGCAACAACGCATACCGCAAATGGCGGGTTTTAAAGAAAAGAACTAAATTAGTTTCCATAACTAACAAAACCGTTATGCCGACAAATTCGCATCCAAAACTCCGCGCAACTTTTCGTTATGCGAGACCGTTGTGCATAATATTCAAAAATGATTTAATGACTAAGAATTTCAAAATAATCATATTAATCGTCTTTTCAATATTTATTGGATGCGATAATGAGAAAGAATTTACTAGGATAGACATTAAAATTGACAATGCAGAAAATGAAATAATCTTTATTTCCGGATATGATTTTCAATACGAAAGAAAGATTCCAAGCAATTCTTGTATACTAAAAGATACTCTTAGTTTAGATCAAAATGGTTACTATCTTCTTTCACTTGGTCAAAATTCTATTCCGTTATTTATCGAAAAAAATGATCAAATTGAAATCTTTATAGACGCTAAAGATTTTCCAAATACAGTTGAGTATAATGGAGAAACTAATGAAATCAACACATATCTCTTAGAAAAAAAATTATCAAAAAATGTAGACTATAAACTTAACGAAAATGAATTTTTGCTTAACATAAATGCAAGAAGAAAGTCTCTTCTTTTAAAAACGGCTGATCTTAGAAAAGATTTTAGAGAAAGAGAGAGTAATGAATTAAAATTTGAATATCAAAATAGCCTACTTCTTTACCCACAAATACACTCTCATTTAACAAATAATCCAGATTTTACGGTTTCAGAGAATTATGTGGCAAAAGTTGAAAATTTTAATTATTCAGATCCTGATAACTATCAAAATTCACAGACTTATAGAACTACAGTTAAATCTTATTATGAATGGTTGGCCAAACAAAAGCTATCGAATTATAACGGGCAATTTAAGCTAGCGTATTTGAGCGAAATAAATAAGGACTTTCAAAAAGGAGAAACGAAAGACGATTTAATCAAACATGGACTTCGACTTGGTTTAAATCTAGATGATTCAATTAGCGAAATCCATGAAATTGTCACTCAAGCTGTCCAAGACAATACTTTTAAAGAAGAGATAAACCAAACTTACATTGCACTCAAAAGATTAGAAAAGGGAAATTCGGCACCTTATTTTGAATTACAAAATCAAAAAGGCGATATAGTATCCTTGAAAGATTTTGAAGGTAATCCTACCTACATTGATATTTGGGCAACATGGTGCGCACCATGCATAGAAGAAATTCCTTTTTTAAAAAAACTTCAAAAGAAATTTCCTGATGTGAATTTTGTTTCTATTTCTATTGACAAGCAAGATAAAATAGCTAATTGGAAGAAATTTTTAGATGATAAAGATTTAAATGAAAGTATTCAATTAATTGCATTTCAAGATGAAACATTTAAAAACAATTATGGAATTAGTGGAATTCCAAGATTTATTTTAATTGACAAATATGGCAAAATTATAGATGCTGATGCAATAAGACCTTCCAACCCAGATTTAGAAAAACAACTTTCAAAACTTTAAAATTATGTTTAAGGTTAGAATACTACGCACAACAACGTTTCATCGCCAATAAGCGGCACCGTTAGAAAGAAAATAATTAACTTGATCAAAGAGCCAATATTAAGCCGACAAATCCGCGTCCTTTACTCCGCCAACTGGCGATAACCGGGACCGTTGTGCTTTATTTTTCAAAAAAATAGATGAAGAAAATTATAAATATATTACAGTGGATTTTTTACTCGCTCTTAATTATTTCTCTGATACTAATAATTGCTTATTTCGGATTGGAGATCATTAAAAATGGATTGCTAATTGGTTACGCTTTCATATATATAATTCTTCCATTAATTATCATAAGTTTCTTATTCTTGCTCCTTTATAATTTCTATAATTTTGGATTTGTCAATGGGATTAAACAGTCAAGTATAAAAATCCTAACATTAATATTCTGCTTTTTTATCGGTAAACATTTGCGAAGTAATTTCGAATATAGAAATAATAAAATGTTAGTAGAAATTCAGAATCGCACTTCTGAAGGAATCGCTAATATTAAAATAATTGGAAGAAATGCTAAATCAGAAATTGACACACTTGCACCTAATGAAAAAAGGACTGTTATATTTAGAGGAAGGAACATTGTTAGGAATATTGAAAATGATTATGAAAATGAGATAGAACTTTTATTTTACCACAAAAATAAATGGAGAGAAGAAGGCATTTTTAAAGGCTTCAGTAGGTGGAGACATATATCAAATGATCTATCAATCCAAATATATAACTCTGACTCAATTTCGGTATCTCAATTAAAGAAATAAAAATACTGCGAAAAACACAGCATACAACAACGGTTAACCTCCAATAGCCGGTACCGTTAGTAAGAAAATAATTAACTTGATCAACACTAAAATACTAAACCGACAGATCCGCGTCTCATACTCCACCAACTGGCGATAACCTAGACCGTTGTACACAATTAAAAAAATGAAAAAACCGTTTTCAAAAGTTAAAAAAGAGGATCAAAAAATTTCATTAAAAGTGACATTCTTAACCAACCTAGTTTTATCGCTATTCTTATTTTTAATTATGGCCGTAATATTATTAGTAACTCCAGATTCGGTAAAAACTTTTGGTTTAGAACTGATTAAAATATCAATAGCTCTAAGTTCAATTGTATTTTACTATCTAAGAACGAACTTTTCCTTTATAGTATCATTCTTTCAATGTCTAGTAAATACTTTATTAACCTACGCATTTGCGCTGATTCTAAAGGAAATATTAACTAAAATGGAAGTTGGTCATTTTGTTTATTTAATAATGGGAATATTAATATTCAGTTTTTATTCAATCAATAAACAACTCATTGATAAAATAACTCATAAACTGACTGGTTCTAAAACTTTCAAATCAAGAATAGAGCTATTTTAAACTGGGTACAAAAACGGTTAATCGCTAAAAAGGCGGCAGTGTTAGTAAGAAAATAAAAATTAAACAGCAAAATACTCGGAACGAGTGAATTATACCATAAACCTGTATCTACTTAAGATTTTTCGAAAATTTGACGCAACCATTTGAACCTTTAAACATCTTTAAAAGGATTCGAACCAAAAAATTTAATATCTATATTTAAATCTCATTTACAATTCGAAAAACCATTCATTAATTCATTTCTCATAAATTTTTCATCAATAAGCAATCTTCAAAAAGATTGTTTCTATTACATATTTTTTAATACCCAATATTTCAACTTTAAATGAACAATTTTTTTTCCCGATCGCTGCTATTGGCAGTTACCGTTTTATTGTCTTCCTGCCAGAAGGAAGAAAGTATTCCCCAAACCGATTATTCTATAGAATCTGATGATTATTTCCAGGTTGAAAGCACTTATCCTAATGGTTGGATTAAGGAAGCTCGATATACTGATTACTCTCTCGAAGAAGATACACCTTATTCTGAATTTGAATATTATGAGAACGGTTTTATCAAGACAGCGAAGGTATATTCCAGTTATCCGCAGCATCATCTTTACATGGAAGTAAGCCGAAGTGATGACAATAAGCCGCTTTGGTCTAAATATTATACGCCCGAAGGCGAACTGTGGTTCAAAACAGATTATAAGAACGGCCTGCCATCTGAAAAAATAGTATATAGCGAGAAAGGAACATCCGTCTATAGTTATGAAGCTGGCAATCTTGTAATGGTAGAATTCAACAGTGCCGACGATAGTAGTTCAAGTATCACAGTTTTTGATAAAAATGCGGAAACCAGAACAGTCACTGTCAAGAAAGACGGCGAAACGATTCTGGAGGAAACATATCCATATACAGAAGGTCTCGGTTCCACGATGTTAACCGATAACCAGGTTCCGCTGATCAATCCTTTTTCGAATATTGAAGGAAATTATAGAAAATTAAATGAGGCTTTTTTCCATAGTCCTATCTGGGAAAACAGTACAGATCCTATCAAAGAAATTCATCCATTTCGCTATTTTTACGATTATTTCCATATTAATTTCGATCGCACAACATTTGCTTCGAAACTTGCGGTTAACTCAGATCTATATCAATCTATCATTGAACAATACCCGGTTAAAGAGAGCGAGGTTCTAGTAATGAATTATAAATATAAAGAAGGCAGTAACGGTTTTCTTCCTCGATCTGAAGAAAGAAAATCTCTTAGTGAAGAAATGGCACAGGATCCTGAACTATTTGAATTAAAATACGGAGATGAATATGTAGAAAAGGTTTATTTCGGAAAAATAATTTATATGATTGGAGTATTGAGAAACATGCCAACCGGTGCCAATGCTGAGAAAGAAATTCAAAATTTAGCCCGTAAAAAAATGGAGAATATTATTGATGGGAAAAAGCCTCTAACGGCCGAAGAACATGAAATTTTAAATAAAGTTTGGTTTGAAGTAAAATTCTTTTCTACCCTGAAAGCTCACCGCAATGGAATTGTATTAAAAACACATAACGAGTATAAGGAGGTCCTGCAGGAATTTGAAGAGGCGGAGTCTTCTGTTCTCCAACTGGAATATGCGACTTTTGAACATCTATAGTCCTAAAATTAAAATTTTCATCTCTTATAGAAAAAGTCACCCAAATGGGTGACTTTCTTTTTTTACTACTATTGATCGAAATTTTCATTTAGAAATTCAAGATGTCTGTTAAGCTGTTTTTAAACTTCCTCTAATTCCAAAATCAGATGCATTGAAAACGAAAAAGGTTTTGCGACCAGGTCAGGTTTACAATTCCAAAAAAAATAGAAATAATTAAAGAAATCTTCAGGAGAAAGATGAATACCCAAGCGCACATTGCTAAAACGAATTGGTGATAGGTTTCGGGCTAAAATTATTAACCTGACCAACAAATCATTACTAAGCAAACAATTGCACGTTCTCTACTCCTGCAACTTGCGATAACCTTAACCGTTGTAACAAAATTTGATGTATGTTTATGATTGAAAAACTTATCTCAAAAAATGCAAAAATTTAAATCATACTCTTGCGTACTGATATTCATCATTTTGGGTATTCATGAGACAATTGGTCAGACTAAAGAAAGTCAAAATTTAAATTTATCAGTCGGATATGGAATTTCCGCTCCCTACGATGAAACTGATATAGATGGCTCTGGGTTCTTTGCACAAGGAGAATATATTTTCGATTTGAAAAATTGGATAGATCTACGACCTTATATGGGATTATTTCTAACATATGAGAATTCCGATAATGAATTATACAAAACGACCTCAAAAGCTTTATTAATTGGGGGTAAAGGAAGAATAACTGCCCCTATTCCTTGGGTAGCTCCATATCTGGAATTAGGAATAGGTGCTTCCATTGGCAATTTTGAAACAATAACACCATTAACAAACTTATCAAAAAATGGTGTTCTGATGCATATACCATTTTCATTAGGTTTAGAATTAGGTCCAAAACATAATTTTGATTTAAGTTTCACATACTTTTATCATCCAGCCGTGGAACAGTTTTCAGGAGCTATTGCATTCGGAATATCAATTCCAATAAAGAAAGCTTAAATTAAAATATTATAAATCGTGCTATTCGTTTACATAAGCTGTTCCAACAAATATTGATTACCATAGCCGGCACCGTTAGACAGAAAATAATTAACTTCACGGTCAAGCCTATTCGTGTCCAGCCTTCCACAAACTGGTGATATACGATAGCGTTTGGATCAAATTCAGCGAAGTAAAAAGAAATTAAAAATTTATGAATAAAATTTATTTCTCATTATTTAAAATATGTAGCCTCATTATATGCTTCATAACCTCCAGTTGTTGTAATGAAGATTTGACTGCAGCATATAAATTAAGTGAGAATGCTAAATCGATAGTTCCGTTTATAGATTATAAAGAACTAAATTATATTAATGAATTAGGTCAAAGCAGCATAGCTTCCACGCAGCCACGAATATTAGAAACAAAAACAGAAAAACCGGGTCCCGACAGTTGTCAGTATTATGAATATGAAACTCTTAGAAATTTTATAAACTTTGAAAATCCAGGATTTTCTGTACAGATTGAAATGTCTTCCAATTTCGGTAAAGAATTTTTCGGATTAAGTTATTTAGAAGTTGAAAATGAAAGTTCAGTAGAAAGCTTCAATTTAGAAAACTATACTATTGCGATGGATGATTTTCAACAGGCCAGGAAGGACACTACAATTATTGATTTTCAATTCAATGATGTTTATATATTTTCCAACGAAGAAAACAGGGTAATCAAAACAATAGTTTATTCATCCTCAGGCAGAGGCATAGAGTTTGTTGAATTTGTAGACGGATCATTCTTGAAATTAGAATAGTCTATTATAAATTATAATTGCAAATAATAACAACTTGTGTAATCAACCCGCTTAAGAGCCTTAACCGACCGTTGTATATAATTCTTTATGAAAAATCCGACCTTAATATTTCTTTTTATTCTAATTCCTATTTTTAATTGTTTCGCTCAAAATGATTCTAATTTCAATCATTTTGTGATGTCCAAAACCGGAGAAATCAATAAAGATAAAATCTTAGATTCTGTTGCTGTTACTCAAGATACGATCAGCAAAATAAGACCCTGTCGACTCCAAATATTCTTTGGGCAGAATGATAAAAATATGAAGCTGGTTTTACAAACCGATAATGCTATTCTCCCAGATCTACCAGGCGGTATAGATAGAGGAAACAGGTTTTCAGAAGTCGATATCGTCAAAAATAATTTATGGATCAAACATGAATTATTACGTGGACATTTTGAACATAGGTTTCAATTTAGAGAAGGAAAATTTAAATTAATGGAATATAATTTCGTAGAATCGAACGGACGTGGCAAAGTATTTTATGAGAATCTCGATTTTACCACTGGAATTCGTAGATCGCAAACTGATAGCTATAAGAAAGATAAAGTTCTATCAAAAAAAGAAGAATACATTGTAATTGAAACAAGGCCAGATTTGTCTAATTTTAATGCGAGATCAAATAAATTCTATTAAAACACAGCATTAATAACAGTATCTCGCTGCATTATTTTTGCACTGCTAATGGCGTAAATGAAAGTAATTGTTTGTATGCCTCCTTACGCCAATTCACTTCTGAATGAATTAGTTATAGATCTTTTTAGAAAATTTCAGAATAGAAAAACTTAGGTATATTTATAACCCATTTAAAATAAAATCGATGAAATCAAAAATAATTCTAGCCATTACTGTTTTATGCCTTACTTCTTGCGGACTAAAACCTATACCAACCGAACATGATTTGATCATTATAGAAAATAATGACATTAAGCTTTCTGATCTTGGAAATGGTAAAGTCCTAATTTATAACGACGCTAATATTCTTCATACTTCAGATAATACATCAAGGTTGAATATAAAATTAGATGATAAAAACCTGGGGCAGTTAAGAGCTAAAAATTATGCGGTTATCATGCTTACAGAGGGAGAACACAATTTTAATATAAGGCACCTGGATGTGGTAAATATGAAAAGTGATCACAAAGTAAATGTGACAGATTCGGTCAAGGTAATTCGCGTTAAGCCTACCATAACCTCCAATAAACTTGAGATCGTAAATCAGCTTCCAGATAATTGGACCAAGTATGAATACATGAATTCAAAATAGCTTGTTCCCTTACTTAACTTTCTGGCTAAATTCGGTATTTCAATTATCAAAAAACCTATTTTATGTTTAAAAAACTGAGTATCTTAATACTGCTATTATTTGTTTCTAACCAGGTTTCAGCTCAAAATCCAAATTCTGAATCTGAGGCATTCTTTGTCAATGTATTTATTAGTGCGAATAAAACGATCTATGTGGAAACTGAAAAAACTGCATTTGAAAATATAGAAAATAAAGTTTCAAAGATTATTAGAAACAAACCTTTCAAATTGGATCAGAAAATAGTTTATAGAATTTTTGCTGACGAGAATCTGGATATGGGTTTTATCATAGACGTAAACCAGGAAATGCTATCAGCATACAATGAGAATGTGATCAGGGAAAGATATTTGCTCAACACTTATAAGTTAAATATTGACGGACAAAACTGGTTCGAGTCTATTGATATGAAAAAGCTGAAAAGCCCTGAGAGCACGAATTAAACTTATGCGAAATAAGATTTTACACCTATGCTTGAAGATGCTTACGAAATGACAAAGAATGAAGATGATACTTTTAGCCTTGAGGCAGCAGACTGCAATTCGGTTTTAAAAAAAATCATCAGATTGTTCTTATTTTCATTTTATATCAACCCAAACCGTTATATTTATTCAAAATAAATTCCATCGGAATCAAAAGTATCAATGAATAAACTATTCTATCTCTGGGTATTCATCACGTTAGGCCTGATATCCTGTAAATCCACCGTAAAGGATGTGGACCGGGTTGAACTGACGAGGCAATACTTCCATACCCTTAATAATTCAGAAAGTTTACCGGACTATGCATGGCTATCTGATAGTCTTAAGGTTATTGAAGGTGGATATGATCAGGATTATTCGCGGCGATCCTACAAGGAATTTTTGAAATGGGATTCGGTTTTCAAACCGGAATACGAAATACTTGAGATAAAACAGGAAAATGACCTGGTAAAAGCAAAAGTTTCAAAGATAGATAAGCGAATCGCATTTCTTCAGAATGAAGAATTTATTACAAACCAGATCTTTAAGTTCAGGAATGGCAGGATAAATACCATTAAAATAGAATATCTGAATTTTAATGAGACGGTTTGGGAAAAAAATAAAACTCAACTCCTAAGCTGGATTGATGAAAATCATCCGGAATTACATGGATTCATTTATGATCAGACAGCTTCTGGCGGGGAAAGGTTCCTAAGAGCTATAGAACTTTATGAAAACAGAGAGAAGTTGGAATAGAGAAATTCTCAGAAGTAGAGAGACCGATGCTGCAAAAAGCTTAAAATCGTTTCACTTTTTAGAATTCAAACCTAAAACCGATCATTCTGTTTCCTTCAAAATTTGAATAGGTGAGCTTCATATGCTCTTGTTGATATTCTGAAGTAAAGATCAGGTTGCTGCCTAGACCTATCGCAGCTCCAGCCAGTACATCGAGAATATCATGTTTTTTGGAATCAATTCTGCTAGCTCCTGTATAACCTGCGAGTACGTAAGCTGGAATAGCATATTTGAATCCATACCTGCTGTGAATGTAGCCCGCGCTATGAAAGACCGTTGAGGTGTGTCCCGATGGAAAGGAATTATCATTACTATTATCTGGTCTGGGTTTATTTACGCTCCATTTTAATCCGAAGGTCACTGCCTCGGTCAATAACAAACCCTTAGTAAACTGCCATGCTCCCTGGTTGTCTCCAATTATGAAACTCGTTCCCAAAGTCGCCACTGGCATCACATAAAGAACCACATCTCCAATAGTTTGAACTGTGCCGTCTACCGGCTTGGTTTCACTGGTGTCCTGAGCTTTTAACTGTGTGGTTGATAAGACGATTAAAATGAACGCAAAGAGAAAGCGAGCAAGTTGAAGATTAGATTTTCTAAGCATATAAAACTGAAAAGTTCAAATATTTATGAATGATTTCTAACTTGAAATTAGGATTAAATTTTGAACAAAACATAGATTAGGCTAATGTTAACAATGATTTGCATTAAGATTCTTAATTTTCAATTCTCTAAGTAATACCGATCAACCAGGAATTCATGCAAAAGCAGCTACTAGATATCCTCCGATTTATTCGGGATTTCATTTACCGAAACTTCAAGAAATATGATGTCAAGTTACCGTATATCATAACGGTTATCATTGCGCTTTTACTTTTCGTTGCCGGAACGAAGATCTTCATCAAACTAACTGAATCCCTCAAAACCGATTTTATGGGAAGTTTTGACCAGGCAGTGACTTCAGAAGTGGTAAGCTGGCGACAGGATCTGCTAACAGAATATTTTATTGCGGTTACCAATCTTGGGGATGTATGGGGATACATTATTGTTTTTTCTTTATGTACTCTTATTTTTTACCTGGTATTTAAAAGCTGGAAATTTGTTGGACAGATCGCCCTAGTGCTAGTTCTTGCACTAAGTTCAAATCTATTATTGAAAAGGCTTGTAAACAGGGCAAGACCAGATGCCGAATTCTTAGTGGAAGTCCAAACACTTAGTTATCCCAGTGGTCATGCTATGATGGCCATGGCATTTTACGGATTTTTGATCTACCTCATCAACTCACTCCAGATCAGGAAATTTTATAAATTTTTACTCAGCTTGTTTTTGATAATTCTCATTCTAAGCATCGGAATAAGCAGGATCTATCTAGGTGTTCATTATCCTTCTGATATTATTGGAGGATTTCTAGCTGGTTTCATCTGGGTGATTTTTTGTATCCTCGTATTTAACCTTGTCAGGATCTTCAGAAGAGATACTTCGGTTTAATTGATCTTGAAAAAATTTTAGCTGAAAAAAATCGAATTGAAGAACAGGTATTTTCAACTTTCCCGGAAAAAAAGAACAGCTTTTAAGTTGAAACTTTTAGTCAGCATGCTTTTGCTTTTGAGCATCGCCGGTGTCGTAAGTTTTCAATTTGGTCTATACTTTTTATTGCCGGTTTCGTTCTGGATCCTGATATCTGTTTTAGCTCCATTTTTCGATATGCCCGGATTGATAAACTCTGGTAAAATGAAATACCAGTCTTCACTTATGATCTCGGAAAAGGAAAAAAATAAACAGATCGTGATACACGGCGGAACTCTGTTTGACTATTATTTTGTTCTGGATAAGGAGCATTCCCCGAAACAGCGTAAGAACTTTATTTTGCTGGAATATTTAAACGGACTCCTGAACCTGATAGATTCAAGGCAAGATGATCTGGAATTAAAGATCAAAGGCACCACTTATATCCTGAACGAAAGAACAGCGGAAAAGATAGGCTTTGAAATTCAGGAAACAGATACAGTTCAACAGATCATTTTGATCATGAATTACCCTAACCTTCTTGTGACCAAGAGCTTTGCCATGAAGAAAATTTCATTTCCAAGGCTAAATAAGACCAGTACTTACTTGGCAGATATTGCTGACCTGAAAAAGAACAGGAATAAAATAGAACAGATCAGAAATATTCTGAAAAATAAAATTGAAGCTTTCTAGGAATTTAATTGGCCTTATTCTACTTCAATAATCTCAGATCTTTCAGAAATACCATTCTCGTTAAATGATTCGATAGTAAAATAATATTTCTGATCACGATCCAGGCATCTCATAAAATGATCATTCACATCATAAACCAGCCATGACTGGTATAATTTATCCGGAGCAATTCCCCAGCGAATATTATAGCCCTGCGCACCCTTTACCGCATCCCAGGAAAATCCAACATCACGTCGGTCTTCTTTACGGTCAATTTCAAATGCTTTTACCTTCAAAGGTTTTTTACCAAGACCTTTTCCAAAAATCCTAATCTCTGACAAGGCAAAATTATTACCCGGAACTTCGATATTATTATAACGCACATATTTTGCCTTTACCGGTTGATCAAGCACGATATATGCATTTGGGCTATCCTCATAACTTTTGCTTCTGTCTACTACGGTATTCCACTGCTTTCCATTTTCAGAAACCTCTATAGTAAAGCGATGTCTAAGACCTTCTTCGCGAGTATAAATTCCAGATTCATGATCATGAAAGTTCAACTGAAGTGAATAGATATTTCCAGGATTCAGCATCTCGATCTCCACCCATTGTTTGTTATTATTAGCCTCGGCAACCCAGAAAGATTTCGGACTTTCATCTGTAAGAACTTCAGAAAGTATATCGCCATTTTGTGCAGTTTTTAAAGACACTTCGGTGATCTCAAAGTCATCATCGGTGGTCGTGCTTTTCCTAATCTGCATTTTTGAAGAGGAAACCTTCACTTTTCCTTTATAAGAAAGCAGCATCCAGCCATTGTGCTCGCCAGCCTTTGTTGGATGACTCGGTGCATATCTTGGATAATCACCATAACTAGTATTGCTATACATTAACCCATCTTCGTCAAAATAGGTTGGGAACATACAAAGCCTGCGTTCCCAGTGTGAATTGGAAGCCAGTGCCATTGTAGCAAAATGCCAGTATTGTCCGTTGGTTTGCTTAACCGTAATCCCATGGCCTGCACCATTCGTGAATCCGCCGGGTTTAAAGCTCATTGGGTTATTCGGCATATATTCAAACGGACCAAGAGGCGAATCTGAAACATAAGCTCCGTCACCATATACATTGAATTGAGTTCCCGGGGCCGCGTATTGTAAATAATACTTGCCATTATGTTTGGTCATGGAAGCGCCTTCCATATAACCTTCTTTTAAGGTTGGATGAAAATTGTTTTCACCAAAACGTTCCCATCCATGCTCTTCTTCAACTAAATTGATTAGATCTTTTTTCTCACCTGTCTCCAGCATACGATCATCTTTATCCAGCATTTTCACCCGAATAGGATGAACATTAGAGGAACCCCAGTACAAATAGGTTTTCCCATCATCGTCAATGAACAGTTCAGAATCCTGAATATTATTACTTATAGAAGCTACTGGTTTCCATTTTCCTTTTTTAGGTTCATCGGTATAGAGAATACTTCCATAACCGGCAGGATTTCCTGCAAAATAAACCAGTGAATCCTTATAATTAAATGCTGTTGGCGCATTACTGCCTTCAAAAAACCATTTTTCCGGCTCCACAAAATCCCAGTTCAAAAGATCTGTAGAATGCCAGTAACCAAAAGACCTGGTGACGAACATATAATATTCTCCGCGGAATTCTACTACTGCAGGATCTGCTCCAGAACGGTATGAAATATTCTTGCTGGAATTATAGACCATGTAGGTATAATCTATATCCAGAGGGTTGATATAGCTTTCTGGAATCGCCTCCTGTGCCTGGAAAGAAAAGACTGTAAAAATGAGAAATATCGATAGTTTAAGAGAGAGTTTTTTCATGGATTCTAGAATCTTGGTTCTGGCTTGGCAGCTTCAAAATATTGCTCTATAAAATTAATTAATTCAGCAGGTTTTCTAAGGTAAAATCGGGCTTAATTATTCTGAAGTTATGACAAAATAAGTAACTGAATTATAGATTTTTCAGGAATAAATTAACTTTGTCAACTATTAATGCCGGAAGAATAAAGGTTGGCAATCCAGGAGGAATCGCATTTAATAACCTGAACCGTGAAGAGGAAAATTCAAAAAATCTAAATTCCTGAAATCAGGTTATTATGCAGAAGAAAAATAAGAAAAGGCTCATTCAGATTTTATTGCTGGGCGGAACGATTACCTCTCTGTTCTTTGTTCCGTGGATCTTAGTCTGGGCATGGATATTACCTTTACCAGGAAATATTCAGGAGCAATTAGACGAAGGAATTGAACATGGTTTTGATGGTATTATTGTCTATATAGATCAGGCTGAAAAGCAACCGGAATATTATGCTGCAGGCTGGAAAAACAGGGAGAATAAAATTCCTGCAGATCCACATTCTCTTTTCAAGATCGCAAGTATCGGCAAATTGTATGATGCGGTGAGTGTCACGAAACTTGTGAGCGAAGGGAAACTGGACCTTGACAAAACTTTGCTGGATTATTTCCCTGAAACAGGCAAAAGAATAGAAAATGCACAGGAAATCAGCATTAGGATGCTTGTACAGCACCGAAGTGGCATACCTAATTTTACGGAAACATCCAACTTCTGGATGCATCCCCCGGAAAGTAACCAGGAAACCCTGAAACTTGTTCTGGACATGCCGGCTAATTTTGAACCGGGTGAAGATTATGAGTATTCTAATACCAACTATCTGTTGTTAGGTATGCTGATGGAAAAGGTAACCGGATCAAGTAAATATGAAATAATAAGCGAAAAGATTTTAAATCCTTTAGGATTGAAAAATACCTACGGCTCCATCTCTGAAGTTAATATGGAAAATGTGATGAGCGGCTATTATGTGGGTGTGGATGAGGATATCAAAACCACTAATTACGGCTCTATGGTGGCTACTGCAGAAGATGTAGGCCTCTTTATTAGAGCGCTTAATGATGGGAGCTTACTAACCGAAAAAGAACTGGAGATCTACTCGTCATTATATTATTTTGAACACACCGGATTAATTCCCGGATACCAAAGTATCGCCAAATATCATCCTGATATAGATACCGTGGTGATTCAGTTTGTGAATACTTCGAATTTCGATGGCTATACCTGGAATCTGTCAGAAATCGTGTATAGCAGGATCATTAAAATTCTAAAGAAATCAAATTCCTGAAAAAAGAAAAGCAGGCTTCCGAAAAAAAATTTCTATCTTCACTCGCGAAAATTATAATCATTTACAAGTCGTCACCCTATCCCTAGTACTTGTTTCGCCAATAACCCCTTGGCTTTAATTAAAACTAACGTCAAAAATGACTGAAGAATTAAAAGTACTGGAGTTTGATAAAAAGAAGGAACTCGTAGAATGCGTTAATGAGAATAGAGAAAAACTAGAGATCGTTTCCATAACTTCTACTCAGGTTGGTACTTATTTCAGGCATTTTTTGTGGTATTACACAAAATAATACCGGAAAAAGTAACAATTATGGTTGAAAACAAGAAACAACTTAGAAAAGCAATTTTGGGTTTATTTTTAGTGATCCTGGGTGTTGCAGGACAGTATTATTCAGTGAATGCTACAACAGAAATCATAATGACGATACTGCTTGGTTTGGGAATTGGAATACTCTTCGCTGGCTTATTTCTGGATAACAGAATAAAATTATGATGAAGCTTGATAAATTTCAAATACTGGGTATTTTTATGATGCTTATAGTTGGCATCTTTGAATATGGAAACGAATCTAACACGATCGGCTTTTTCCTGGGAATGATGATGGCTGTGGGTTTAAGCCTGGTCTTAAAATGGTTCCCTTATAAAAAGAAAGTATGAAATGACTGGAATAAGTAATTTCATTGCCCTAATTATCTGGTTGATATCTTTGTTAATCCTCATTTTGGCACTAACTGATGTCTGGCCAGAAAATGTATTTCAGAACTTCAAGATCCTAAGTGGAATTGTATTTATAATTTCAAGCTGGATGCTAAGGTCCAATTTGAGAATAAGCAGGAATAATTCAATTTAATATGAAGATCCGATACATCAAGAACCGTATTACGCATAATTTTTATCTTGGCTCTTTTATGATAGTGGCAGGTAATATTATGGCTTTCCAGGATACATCACTTGGAATAAATATTTTATGGATAGTTGCCGGCTCTTTACAGGTTTACACTGTATTTTACGAAAGAAAACATCAGTATATCAGCATTCAGGACGGGACGCTTACCAGGCATAGTATTTTCCCTAAGAGCATCAAAATAGATGAGATCAGGAAGATTCATAAATTTATAAATACTTATCAAATAGAAACATCAAACAAAACGCTAACAATCAATAAAAACATAATTGAAGCAGAGTCGATGTACCGGCTGGATGACTATTTTAAGAGCCTAAAAGTTGATGCGACAGTAACCGTCTAACAATTCACGCATGAAGAATCTTGATCCTAAAAAGACCTATATTCTTATAGCCACCGGAATGTCTATGATCGTGTTCAGCAGATTGGTTATTCATTATACAACTGCAGATTCATATGATCTTTATCTTGGCGCTTTAAGTGGTGCCGGAATCGGGTTGTTGGTTGCAGCCATTATGAATGGTAGATTCAGAAAGAAAAGAAATACCTAAAATTGTGGTATTTTAAGATCGCAATTGATTGTTTCGATCAGAAATGGATAAATCTAAAGCTTACGAGAAAAATGCCGAGACCTTTTTAAAACTAAGAGGGCACGTAAATAACACCATCGGAGTTGAAGAAGTGCGTAAGTGGACTCAGTCACTACCTGACAAATCAAGAGTCTTAGATCTTGGATGTGGAAATGGTTTTCCGCTTACAAAAATTCTGGTAGATCATGATCTGGATGTTTATGCCATAGATGCATCAGAAAGTCTTTGCCGGGATTTCAAAAAGAACTTTCCTGAAACTTCCATTGCCTGTGAAACTGCAGAAAATTCTGAACTTTTTAAATTAAAATTTGATGCAATTCTGAGTTGGGGGTTAATTTTTCTGTTAACTGAAAAAGAACAGGAAGCATTAATAAAAAAGGTTTCAGAGGCCTTATTTATTAATGGCAGATATCTTTTCACAGCTCCATGGCAAAAAACAAGATGGAAAGATACCTTGACCGGGGAGGATTCGGTTTCGCTTGGAAGAAATCGCTATAAGGAGTTACTGAATTCTGCTGGGTTAATCGTGCTCGATGAGTTTCAGGATAGTGGCGAGAATCACTATTTCAGCTGTATTAAAAAATAAGCCTCCTAAGCATAAAGAAGGATAGAATAGTTTCAAAGGAAAATTTCTAGCATTGATCTTTGTGAAGCATCTCTTTGAAATATGGATTACCCCTGAGAGAATCTTCATTTTCACATTTTATAAAAATTAAATTGTCAAAACCTTAAGATTTAAATGGTATTAAATTCTATAAATTTATTAAATGGATAAGCCTCTCCAAATCAAAGAATTAAGTTTTGCTAAACTGAAATTCTATAAATATTATGTAATCGCGGTAATTGATGAAGACACCGTGGTATCAGACACGCATTTTAATGAGTTGATTCAGAATTTTGATGAGCGATTTGGTGATGAAGGTTATGTTTATATTGCCAACCGTGAGAACAACTATAACGTAAATCCTATTTACTTCAAGAAACTGGAGGAAATTAGTAAGATGAAAGCTCTCGCCGTGGTAAATCACAACACCTCAAGTATAGAAATTAATAATTTCGAAAAACATTTCTGCCCTATTCCTTATGTGGTTTTTGATGAATTGGAAAATGCTGTTGCCTGGGCTGAAGATTTTATGATCAACAAAGCTCCATAACCAAAACCATGTTCCCACAAGATTTTTTTAACTATTTACAGGAAAATACGCTTATAGAAGTCAAAGCCGGTAGGGTTCGCGAATCTTTCTTACCTATTTGGATGGTCGTAGTAGAAAAGCGCATCTTCGCCCGGAGCTGGAATAAAAGTGATAAAAGCTGGTTTACAGAATTTCAATATAGCGGAGTAGGACAAATAAAATGTGGCGATAAGGTTATCGATATAAAAACTTCAAAATTAAATGGCAGCGATCCTTTGAACCACAAAATTAGTCAGGCTTATTTAGAAAAATATAAACAGCCAGAAAATATTAAGTATGCTGTCGGAATTTCGAAACCGGAGTATTTTGATTACACGATGGAATTCTTTTACTGAGTTTCTAAAATGATTAATCCTTTGTTTTTAGTGGACAGATCAATAGAATTTATATATCTTGAACCTTTCACCGCGTTTTACTGATCCAGCCCTATTAAGATCATATTCAAAACGATAATTTTAACCTGATCATTACTAAATGAAATATATTTTAAGTTTAGGCCTCATTTTTCTGTGCTTGAGCATTTATTCTCAGAATTCATTTGAAACTCCACCTCCGGGAACAATAAAAATAAATGATAGTCTTTTTATAGATAATATTCCTGTAGATAACCTAATGTACAAGGAATTTGCCGCAAGTGCAGAAAGGTCCTGGAATATGGAAATTCATGATAGTTTACAATCTTTAGAATTGGATGAGATGAATATGAAAATTCTCAATTCTTTGTCCAGTAAAACAAATAACAAATCATTATTTGAAAAGGTTTCAAAAAGTGAAGAATTGCATCTACCTGAAGGCATATTAACTTTTGAATATTTCAATTTATCTCAATATTCCAATAATCCTGTAATTGGAATCTCAAAGGAGCAAGCGGCATTATTTTGCAAATGGAGAACAGACATGGTTAATCTTCGATTTAATGAATTGAATAACCAGAAAAAAACGAATTATAAGAAGATCGCTTATCGCCTGCCCAAAAACGAAGATTATAAACTTGCAAAATCTGAATTTTCAGCTAATGGAAAATTTCTGAAGTTAGCCGGAAGAACTCCTTTAGAAATTGATCTGGATGATTTTAGAAAAACACAAAAATTCGTGATGACTAAATATCCAGAGTATACTTCAGATAAAAACTCAGAGACTCAAGATTACACACTTTTCAGATGCATCTGCGAAGTGGAAGAATAATTTCTAATTAAACTCAACCCCATGAAAAAGCTAATCTTTTTATTTCTGGTCTTACCACTTTCAATATCCGCGCAGAACTCCTCAATGGAAAAGTCAGGAAATTCAATTTCACAATTAAATGCAGATCCATCAATCGTTGATGTTACTTTTAAATCTGGAGTAGAGAATCAGGAACTACAAACATATTACCAGTTTGAAAATATCGATCAAACTGAATTCTTTATCAAAGGTGATGCGATAAAAGGTAAGTATTATGTATTGCGAATGAAGGAATTTTTAAATGGTGAATTGATTAAAACTTCAACCTTGCTAGACGAACGTGGCAATGAGTATTTTAAACAAGACACTTCAGCTCTTTCATTAAAATTGTTTACCAAGATTGGAAAGGATGATATTAAAGTCTGGCTTAGAAATAGCAAAATGGGAAGCAAACAATCTTATTTCCCTACTAATAATGATAATGGGAGATATGTCGCAAAAAACTTTTTTGGAGCAAAAGATCTTTTAAAGGAAGATGCTTCAGATTCATTTTATATCATGTCTGTTATAACTCCAAACAGGAATCCTGATGGATCGGGTTCTTATTGCAGAGTGGCACAATCTGAAATTGCTCCGGAACAGTTCGGAAACGAATTCAAAATTCCGCATTACTATTTAATTGAGATCGAATTCATGAAGGAATAAGTATCCCTTACAGATAAAATAAAGCCTTTTATCCATTTTTTTATAGGTTACCGTTATCAGTTATATTTAATTCATATTTTAATGCAACTAACTAACCTGCAGTTTTTTGCATTAACCTTTTTAGATATGAGTAAGCTTTTCAAAATTTCATGGATCTTCCTAACTGTGATCCTTATATGTCAATCCTGTTCAACCGAAAGCGATGAATTGATTAGCTATGATGCAAAAGGAGAAAATGCAGCTGGCGGATTTATAGAAATACCTGATGCAAATTTCCGTAATACTCTATTAAATTCAAATTGCGTCGATTCTGATGCCGATGGAGTAGCAGATAGTGATGTTGATCTCAATGATGATGGTAAAATTGATAAAAAGGAAGCAAATGCGGTAGAACACCTAATTCTTAGGTTTGATTATGGCCTGCCATTAACCTTCGTAGATCTTACTGGTATTGAAAATTTCAGAAATCTTAAGTCCCTTGACTTGTCGGGAACCAGTAATGATTTTTATCATGATACAGCTACAAATACGGAAAACCTTACCTATGATTTTACAGGGCTCAGAAAATTAGAATATTTAAAAATGTATCTCCTCGCAACCGAATATTTTGATCTTATAGATCTTTCCGGCTTAACCAAACTACAGGAAGTAGATCTTTCAGGAAACAGGCCTATGGATTATTATTCTGAAAGAGATAAGTTCATCAATATTAACCTTGAAGGCTGTACGAGTCTGAAAAAACTGAAATACCAGAATAGTTGGTTGAAAGTTGACTTTTGCCAGGTTCCATCATTGGAGGTATTGGATATGTTTTACCTGGAAGGTGGAGAACCTGATGTTTTCGATTTTCATTGTCTAACCAATTTAAAATACCTCAACATTGCTGAAAATATGGTGGATGCATTGATCCTAAAAAACAACTCCTTATTAGATGAATTCGTATATTACAGTTATACAGAGGAAAAGGAATGGTTTTACCCTTCTCCAAATTATATTTGTATAGATGACGATCCATTAGAATATGAGCAGATAACTCCACTAATTGGAACAAATACATTAGTTAACAGCGACTGTATATATTAAGAACATTCAATATGGAAATGAATAAAGTTAGAATTTACGGATTGATCTGCCTTATTACAGGTATTCTGGCCCTAAGTTATTTTGAAAGATCAGACCTTGACTTTCTAGCTGGTATTTTAACCGGGATTGGGATTGGATGGTTTCTTACAGGAAAATTCTTCGTCTTCAATAAAAATGAAAAGAATCAGATAAGGAACTAACGTAATCCCATTCTGAAATAATTTTTCATTTTGAGTTTATTTTAGATAGGTGGAACGCAACCTATTAGGATTTTGATCATCTGAAAATAAATAGATAAGATCATGAAAAAACTAATCGTATTAGTCTGTTCCTTTTTTATAATTTCCTGTAGTTCTAATGATGATACGGTTTGTTGCCTGTCTACTGTAATAGACAATGATCTAAATATTACCTACGTAGATGCTGAAGGTAATAACCTGCTAGAAGGAGAAGATGCGATCACAGTAAACGTGATTACTGTTTTTCATAAAATAAACTCTGAATGGGTTGAATATTCTGAAGCTAATCTTGATGCTCCTAAAGGCATTAGCATCTTCGAAGGCAATAGCGGTAAGTTTCTAAGGATATTCGTTAGCACCAAAACTGATAATGCCATGATCTCAGAAACCAAAATGGTTTTCGATGATGGTGATGAAAACATTTTTAAAACCTTGATAAGCCGCGAATCTGGGAATATAATTGTTACCAAAGTCTGGATAGATAACGAGCTAAAATGGGAAGCATCAGATATGACGGCAAGAAATTTCACCAGTGTGAAATAATGGATTCATAACTCCAGGTCGAATAGCTTTCTAAATTTAGAATCGTAAAATGATGAAAATCAGTTTTCTATGGTTTTTCCAAAAATTTTGTTAAAAAAACTTTCTTTTTTGAAGCAACCCTTTATTATATTCCGCATCTAATAATAAACATCACTTGCTGAATCCCCACCCAGCAATAAAATTATATCCTAAACCGTTATGATTTTATTTAATTATTATTTTATATGAACTTAATAAAAGAACTTATAAAAAAACACCACGGATATTATCCTGAAAAGGAAAGAACAGAATTTAGCATCCCAGGCGGCAACTTTATTTATGAGCCAGGAAAAGGAATTATAGATGTAAATGGATCTAAAATTAGCATCAGATCAAATACGATTGAGGCCGCTTCTCCAACACGAGAATCATTTCAGATCAAAGTACTTTTCAAAAATAATTTAAACACCTATTTAGAAATATCTCCAAAATCTAAATTTCAAAGAATGATAGATGCTATTATGATGCAGAAAGGTCGCGAAATTCAGCAGGAATTTATAGTAAAGGGAGATACCAATTTAATAGTGAACCTGATTTCTAACCGAACTCTTGCCAGACTTTTGCATAAAGAGAAAGTCCATCTTAAAATAGACAGGGAAAATCCAACCGTGATGACCCTGTCTCCCGAAAATCCTATTAAAAATGTAGATAGGTTCGAAAAGTATCTGAATATTCTCAAGATCATTGAGAATAAAGCCATTCAGCTGCAATTGACTACTGCTTTTTAAACTGAACCTATGTAATTGGAGGAAAAACATATCCTCCCTGAATTTGCTTTTATGCGGAAAAACTACCTACTGTATTTTATTCTATTCGTTTTTATGAGCTCTTGTTATCAGGATAGAGATGATTTTTTACCAGATCAAATTGATGATGGTGGCATAGTAGACGATGATATGATTGACACCGGAGATGATGATAACACAGATGATGATTCTGAAGAAGAACCAGATGAAACCAATCAGTTTATAACTGATGAAGGATTAGTATTTTATACCGGTTTAGAGTGTGTTGGAAGCGGAGATTACATTATAGACAGAAATAATGTACTGGAAAATCTCGAAATTCCGGAAACCCTGGCAGATAGTTTAGATCTTTCACAATATCTACCTCCAATTGGTGATCAGGGCAAGCAAGGTTCTTGTACTGCTTGGGCAGTTTCTTATTATATGAAATCATTCCAGGAGATCCTAGAAAACGGTTTACCAATAGATTCTACTAATATAAAGAGTCCCGCCTATACTTATAATCAAATAACTCAGGGAAATTGTGAAGGCACCGTTATAGAAGATCATTTAAAGATCCTGAAACAGCAAGGGGTGAGCAGTATAAAAGCATTTCCGTATGACGATAATACTTGTAGAGAACAGCCTGAAGAGGAAATCATGGAATTAGCCGCAGATGCAAAGATATCTGATTACAAATCACTCAGTGGTGAAAATATGGTGGAAGAAATGAAAACTCTTTTAACTCAACAAACGCCAATTATTATAGCAGCGGTACTAACAAAGCAATTTGCAAAAAAGGATAGTTTTAATCTGTCAGCCTATAGAGAGCATAATGTAGAATATACTAATCCCTCCTGCCATGCTATGCTGGTGGTTGGGTATAATGATAGATATGAAGCTTTTAAAGTGGTAAACTCCTGGGGTAAAAACTGGGGGGACGAAGGCTTTGTATGGATAGATTATAAGGCATTTGAAAATGTTCTGAAGGAAGATGAAGCATTTAGAGTAATAAATTCGGCTGTGATAGCCTATGATGAATAAAGCGAAGAGAATCTAACCCGTCTAGTCTATGGGATTAGTATGAAAATTTTTACCTTCGCTATAGATCAATCTGAACGAACGAAACTGCATCCCTACTTCCGCAATTTTGTTCAGAATGAGTATAGATATAAACAAATATCGTATTGAAGAATATATTGAATTATAAAATAGATCTAAAGGAAGAGGGACCCCAAAATTCAGATCAGGATAATTTGCATAACCTGGAAGACGGTGATAATGAGATCGCTGAGATTCTGCCTGAATTGTATTCTAAAAGAGTGATTACAATCTTCTCCATTTTATTTTCCACCATTTTCGGTGCGGTAATTCTAATGAGTAACCTTAAAAATAAAGGTGAGAAAAAAGGGCGTATGCAAGTGCTTATATTTGCCATCATCTATACAATTGGCATGATCTTAAGCCTGAACTCCATTAGCTCCACAAAGTTAACTTTACCTTTAAATGCTCTTGGCGCGATCATCCTGAACGAATATTTCTGGAACAGGTATCTTGGTAAGGATATCCAATTCGAAAAAAAGAGTTGGGTGAAACCTGCGATTATATCTATAACAGTTACCATTCCATTTATTCTGGCGATCTTATACACTTAATGCAAAATGAAATGAATAAAAATTGGATGGGCAGAAATATAAAATGGATAATGCCACTATTATTTACCGTAGGTTTAATCACATACCTTGTATCATCTTCAGGTATGGGAAAAGTATCATCAGATCTTATACAGGCATATGCAGACGAGGAATTGTATGAGAATGCAATTGAAAAAGCTAATGATGATGTTCAGGTAAAAGAACAATTAGGCAGTATAGAACCCATCGGCAAAATGACCATTTTAAATGGAGAAGTGAAGTTTTCTGAAGATCATAAGACTGTAACGAGCACCATAAAGATAAAAGGAACAAAGGAAAAGGGCAAAATGGATATTACCGCTCATAGAAGTGGTGAAAAATGGATCTATGATGAAATTAATATACGTATCGTAGATACTTTAGAAGATACTCAGACTATCAGGGTCATTACATCAATCAAATAAACTAAACATGAGCACAAAACTATCAAAGGGCGATTATTTCAAGATTTTCATCATTATCATGATCATTTTCTTTGCCTACTCCATCATTAACGACTGGGAACATTTTAAAGCGGGATTATTAGGGCTTTCACCGAACAGGTAATCTAAAATTTTATCTTTATTCATCATAAAGCTTAAAAGCAATGAATAAAGTAAAACAGATCATCAATAAATTAGACCTGAAACCTCATCCTGAAGGTGGATATTTCAGAGAAACTTATCGAAGTAAGGGTGAAATCGTAGCGGCTGATCTTGGTCCTGAATATACCAGTAAAAGAAATCACTCGACCTGTATCTACTTTTTGCTGACATCTGAAAATTTTTCGGCATTCCACCGAATCAATCAGGATGAAATATGGCATTTTTATGAAGGTTCACCTATTGAATTACATACCATAACCGAAGAAGGTCAACATCATCACCATCTAATTGGTAATAATCTTGCCAGGGATGAATCACCTCAACTGGTAGTTCCGGCTGGCGCTTGGTTTGCAGCTAAAATCAAAGATCCGGATTCATATGCACTAGTTGGTTGCACCGTCTCTCCGGGCTTTAGTTTTGAAGATTTTGAACTGCCCTCAAGACAGGAATTACTAAATAAGTTCCCTCATCATAAAGCACTTATCAAAAAATTTACGCGCTCATAAGATACGAGATTAAGATATTGCGAAAATGCACGATTTGAAGCGCGGAAAATAATTCACTAAAATTGAATATTTTAGTACAACTGTAATTAAAATTTGCATTATGAATGAAGAAAAAAAGATTGAGGTCGAAGTAGAGATAAAGAAAAATCTTGATAAAGTTTGGGAGTTCTGGACAAAACCTGAACATATCACAAAGTGGAATTTTGCATCTGAGGATTGGTTATGTCCTTCTGCTGAAAATGACTTGAAAGAAGGTGGAAAATTTGTTTATAGAATGGAAGCCAAAGACGGGAGTTTCAGTTTCGATTTTTCAGGAATCTATGAAGAAATAAAGCCGAAAGAGAAATTGGTTTACAAATTAGATGATGGAAGAATGGCCAATATCCATTTTTCAGAAGATGACGAAACTACTAAAGTAAAGGAGATCTTTGAAGCTGAAGAAAATAACTCTAAAGAAATGCAGAAAGACGGCTGGCAGGCAATTCTCAACAATTTCAAGAAGTATGCTGAATCTGAGAAATAATTAGATGAGTGCTATTGAAGATCAGATTCTCGAGACATGGTTCATCAACCACCGCACGAATTTATTATTGCTGGATTCGCTTTCAGAAGAGAGTCTAAACTTTACTACTTCCAAACGTGGTGGCGGAACTATTGGCCATCAATTGGCTCATATCTATAATGTTCGATACTGGAAACTCGAGAAATTTGACAAGAAGCTGGTTGCACATTTAAATACAATTAAAGCTGCAGACAGTAAAAGCATTTCTATGCTGAAAGAATGCCATACTGAAACTGCAAATCTTATTGCTGAAATTATAAAAAAAGCAATTGAGAATGATGGAGAGGTGAAAGGTTTTAAACGTGGATTAATACCCTTACTGGGATATTTCATACATCACGAAGCTCATCATCGCGGAAATATTCTACTCACATTAAAACTTAGCGGTTTTAAACTTCCTAAAGAACTGAAATACGGCCTTTGGGAATGGAATAAGATCTAAAAAATAGCCGGAAAATTTCCGGCTATTCAATTTCTTACTGGTCATCAAGTTGAACCGAATCTGGATTCGCGCCTAACTTCTTCAAAGTTTTACTTATTTCCTCGGTCATTTCCGGAGGACCACAAACATAAAATCTCTTATTAAAATCCTTAATATTTTTTTTCAGAAAGTCTTCATCTAAATATGCTTTAGTATAAGCAGTGTCGTCCTGATCTGTAATTACATAAGTCGCGTCGTTCCCCATAATACTATCCAGTTCATTCTTCAGAATAATATCTTTATCGGTCTTATTTGCAAAAAATAAATGGTTTCCTTTTACCTCATTTTTCTTGTCCAAGTCTCTCAGAATAGCAATGTAGGGGGTTATTCCTGCACCTCCGGCCAGAATATATCCTGGGCCTTTATATTCTATTGCTCCCCAGGTATCTCTTACGATCAATTCATCTCCCGGTTGTAATTTCCCCAATTGCTCTGTTACCCCGTCATGATCTGGATAAATCTTAATAGTAAATTCAAGGTCTTCAGATTCATTTAAACTGGTAAAAGTGAAGGGACGTTTTTCATCTTTCCATTCCTCTTTATTAATCGATACTTCTGTAGCCTGGCCAGGTTTGAATTCATAGCCCGAGGGTTTTTCAACTATAAACTGTTTTACATCGTGGGTAACATTCCCAACAGATTTGATTTTTACGATCTCTTCCATAATTTTTCTTTTGAAGTTAATTTATTTCCTTCAAAAACTGAATTATATAGAGGTTGACAGGCTAATATTTAAGTGTTTTTATAATAATTTAAGGAAGTTTAATATTTGCTTCAGTCGGCTGATTGATTTCTTCCATAATTTCTGAAAATATCCTAAAAGATTTCAGCCTATCTTCCTGGTGGTAAATATGCGAGGCCACGATCACCTCATCTACTCCGGTTTGTTTTAGAAAATCTTCAGTTTTATCCTTTACATGAGCCTTGTCCCCAACAAAAGCATATTGCAACATACGTTGTAAAGCAGGATTTTCCCGAACCTCACGTAGTTCTGCTGTCATTTCTTCCGGTTTTTGAAGATAATCAAGATTACCGGTAAGCACACCAACCATCATTCTTAAGGAACTTGTGGATATCTTCTCTGCCTCCTCCATGGAGTCTGAAGCCACTACATTAATTCCCGCTATAGAATAAGGTTCATCCAGGTATTCGGAAGGCTGAAATTCCCTGTAATAGATCTCCATAGCCTGGAATAATTGCGCTGGTGCAAAATGACTGGCAAATACATATGGAAGTCCTTTTTGAGCTGCTACATGAGCGCTATCGGTGCTAGAGCCAAGAATATACATTGGAATTTTTACACCTTCAGCAACAGTCGCTCTAACCTTTGTAGTTGCCTTATCATTCCTGAAATACTTCTGAATTTCATCTATTTCATGAGGAAATTTAAAAACAGAATTCATTCTATCACTTCTTATAGCATGAGCAGTAACCTGATCTGTCCCCGGAGCTCTGCCCAATCCCATATCTATTCTATCTGGATATAGAGAGCCTAGGGTACCAAATTGTTCAGCAACGATTAAAGGCGAGTGATTAGGCAACATGATCCCTCCGGAGCCGATCCTGATATGGTCAGTTTTTGACGCGATATGGCTCATTAAAACGGTTGTTGCTGTGCTGGCAATACTCACCATATTATGATGCTCTGCCAACCAGAACCTTTTATAACCCAGGTCTTCTGCCAACCTGGCCAATTCAACACTATTTTCAAATACTTTATGATGCGGAATATCCTGTCCCACCACGGCTAGTTCCAGAACAGAATAATCTATAGATCTATTTTGAGGCATAATCTTAAATTTAAAAAGCCGGCATTGCTGCTGGCCTTTCATTGGTCTTTAATTTACCTAATCCTTACGCCTGGTAAGAAGTTTTTATGATTTCACCAGGAAATTCACTTTTTGGATCAAGTGATCCATATCAAAAGGTTTGGCAATAAAATCGTTCGCTCCAGCCTGCTTGCATTTTGTAACCGCATCGTGCAGCGCCGACATCATTAAAATTGGTATTTCAGAGATTTTAGTGTCTGCATTATTTCTGATCCTTTTGCAAACCTCGGTTCCGTTAACTCCCGAAATAAGCATATCAAGAATGACGACCTCTATATCATTTTCAATTATAAAATTTTCGGTTTCATCTGCCTTTTCCGAAACGATCACACTATACTCATTAAACTCTAGAATGAGTTTCATCATATCCCCGATCCCAAGATCATCATCTATTACAAGAATTCTGTGTTTTAAAGACATATCTAGGTATTTTGATCTTTTACAGCAGTATCTACAATAAATGTAAATAAGGAACCTTTTCCTTTTTCACTTTCCACAATTATCTTCCCGTTATGTCTTTTCATGATCTCATTCGCCAGGTAAAGTCCTATCCCGAACCCGGAATATGTATCCTCATTTTTAAAATCAATCCTGTAGAACCTTTTAAAGATTTTCTTCAGATTTTCTTTGTCTATTCCAATCCCAGAATCCTGTACGCTAACCGCGACTTTATTCTTTCCAGCTTTTTTAACGCTAACCAGAATATCCTGATTAATTGGTGAATATTTGATCGCGTTGGTAACTAGGTTGATCAGCACCTGTCCAATTCTATCCTTATCTGCATGTATATCACACTGATAATCATCTTCCAGAATTATATTGTAATTCGTGTTCGTGTAGTTAATATCCTGAATGGTATCATTTACAAGTTCATTGATGCTGAAAGTTTCTTTTTGTAAAACCAGCTTATTCTTTTCTATCCTGGAAAGATCAAGCATTTCAGAGATCAGCCTGGTTAATCTTACGATTTGTTGATCTATTCTTTCCAATGAAGTTTCAAATGGAATAGCCGATAGAGGCATGCCTTCTTTCTTTTTAAGTAAGCTTAAAAGAAGCTGTACATAACCTTTAATAGATGTAACTGGCGTTTTAAGCTCATGACTTACCAGCTTCAGGAAATCTTCCTTTCTTTTTTCTTCCGCCTTGATCTTCTGAATCTCAGTCGCGGTACAGATCCAGATTTGAATATTCCCATGTTCATCGAAGATCGCTTCAGCCCTGTTCAAATGCCATTTGTATTTACCTTTTTTATTAAGGTAACGCACCTCCATTTCAAAATCGCTGCCGGTTTGAAGAGAGTGTCTCCAGTTTTTTTCAAATTCTTCCCTTTCGGATGGATGAATTAAACTATCAAGTCCTTTATTTTCAAATTCTTCCTTATTCAAACCGGTATAATCCATCCAGCCCTGGTTGAAATAGATCACTTTTCCGTTGGCATTAATGTTTAAAACCTTCTCTGGCATTAGATCTGCCATCTGACGATATTTTGCCTCGCTGTCCTTTATTAGCTCCTTAGATCTAACCATTTCAGAAACATCTATGGCCATATTTAATATCCCGTAGATTTCCCCATTTTCGTCACGAAGTGCTTTATAAGTAAAATTGAAATATCCTGTTTGCAGCTTGTTATCTATAACCAAGTCTACCGGATCTTCCTTACCCCAATACGTTTTACCTGTTGTGAAAACTTCTTGTAACAGGTCATGAAATGGCTGACCCTCAAGTTCTGGTAAAGCCTGGTGTAAAGTGGTTCCTATTACAGATTCATCTTTACCCCATAAATTAATCATGGCGTCATTGGCCATTTCAATTTTCATTTCCTTCCCGGTATACAGGGCTGTTGCGACATTTGCTTCTTCTATAATAGACCTGATTCTGTGTTCTTTTTCTCGAATCAGCTGTTCTTTGAGCTTTTCGTCATGAACATCTATCACGGTACCGATCATTCCTTCAAATTCACCTTCAGAATTATATTTAGGACTTCCGGAATCCAGCACCCATCTATATTCCCCTTCTTTGTTTCGAAGTCGGAAACTTTCATAAAATTCATCCCGCTCGTTATTCGCTCTCAGGAAACTTTTCTCTACTCTCTTTCTATCCTCAGGATGAACAGCATCCAGCCATCCAAAATTCTTAGCGCTTTCATAATTCTGGCCTGTAAACTCGTACCAATTTTTATTCAGATATTGATTCTGACCATCTGCGCCAGTGATCCAGATAATAGCAGGAACAGTATCAATAAGATACCTTAATTCATTTTCACTTTGCTCCAGCTTTAACTTTGCGGTTACTTTTTCAGTAATATCTACGGCGTGTACAAATATTCCATTCACCTTTCCTGTTGAATCCAGAATAGGCTGGTAAACGAAATCTATAAATGAATTTTTCATCTTCCCTTCGCCAGCATCCAGTTTTACCGGAACTTCATTGCCAATAAATGCTTCTCCGGAATTATAAACTCCATCCAGCATTTCGAAAAATCCCTGCCCTTCTAACTCTGGCAAAGCCTCGTTTACAGTCTTCCCAATAATATCCCTATGACCAACTAACTGGAAATAATTTTCGTTTGCTCTATCAAAAATATGCTCTGGACCTCTCAAAATACAGATCATCGCAGGTGCCTGTGAAAAGATCTCATTGAAATTCTCCAGCTTATCGTCCTTCCCTACTTTTTCGACCTTGAATGAAATAAGGACCAGACCCGAATTTTCCAGAATACTGGCATTCACCAGAACTTTTCTATTATCGGTGTTAAGGATTTTCGAATTAAATTCCTGAGCGGTCAGTCTTCCATGTTTCTCAAGATCCCTTTTTAAAGTTTGAAAAAAGGTATTTTCAGTATCTAATTTTTCTCTAAGTTTCGATTTATCAGCAACTTCAAAAAGATTAAGGAGTCCGGGATTTGCATTCAGAAATTCAAATTTCTTCCCAAGGACCAGGATTGGTTCCTGAATAGTGTCTGCTAAAGTTTGGGCAAGATTCTCTGTTTCCTGACTTAACTCATTTCTATTTTCTGATCTTTCAGAATTGTCTATCATATACTTGAAGTAGCAAAAGTGATTGTGATGAAATATTCGCTAAATGTAATCTATTTTATTATTGATTAAATACCAAGTTTTTAGAGATTAAAAATTGGTATTCAAAAAATACAATTTGTAGAATTAATGGTGTCTAGTAATATAACTATAAGGTATAAAAATGAAAAAACCCCGTGATGAATACGGGGTTTTTTAAGTACTTATAAGTGGGAATCAAACCAAAAACATAGGGAACCAAAAGTACCTCAAGGATACTGAATTTAGGGCTTTCACTTTAATTAACTCCAATCATCTTCCTTTAATTTTCTTTTTTTAGCTTTTTAAAATAATTAACTTGATCAACGAACCAATACTAACCCGACAAATCCGCGTCTCCTACTCCGCCAACTGACTTTAAAAGAGACCTTTTTAACAAATTATTACTAACTAAAATTATCGTTAAGTAACTACTTTTATAGTTGTTTCTTTGTTATTATGGTTTTAAAACGCCATCTTGCTATCTCATCAAATTACTTTTCATGAAAAAATCAATTTTCATTTTTTTCCTAATTTCCGGACTCATTGGGAACAGTCAGAATTTCAAAGATTCGATAGGTTTTAAAGCGACTTATAAATTCACTTATCAAAAGGATTCAATGAATATAGATTCCAGACAAGATGAAATAATGTGGTTATTTATAGGCGATCAATCTTCCCTTTTTTTAAGTAAGCCCAGAGCAATGAAAGATTCTCTGGATATAAATTCAAATTTAGCCTCCATTGGCAGTGACCCGTGGAAACAGAATCTTTCTAAAACTAAGACGGATTTCAATTTTAAAATTTACAAAGACCGTAAAAAGGACAAGGTTTATCATAGTATCGCAATCATGGACGATAAGCTTTTTTATTCCGAGCCGTTAGTTTTATCCAACTGGATCATTCAGGATGAATCTAAAATGATTTCTGGGTATAAAACTCAAAAAGCAACTCGTAATTTTGCCGGAAGAGATTACACCGCCTGGTTTACTTCCGAAATTCCAATACCTGACGGGCCTTATAAGTTTTCCGGACTTCCAGGTTTGATTCTTGAAATTAAAGACAGTAGAAACCACTATAATTTTGAATTTATCGGTTTTGAAAAGGTTTCACCAAAATTACCGCTGGCTATTTTACCGCAGGAATTTCAGGAGACCACCAAAATTAAATTGAATGATATTCAGAGAAAATATCAGGAAGATCCAATAGGGTATATGAATAATTATGTTGGAAATGGTGGAGCTAAAATTACGATTACCATCAATGATGGACGAAGCAAGCAACAATATTTAAAAGAACGCAAAGAAAAACTTGCCAAATTCAATAATACAATAGAATTGAAATAACCCATGAAAAACTATTTACTATTATTTCTACTCTTCTTGACATACTTTGTTCATTCTCAAAATTTTCAGGATAAAGCTAAATATCTTGCTGTTTATGAACTTACTCATCAACCAGACTCAACAAATAAGGATTGGAAAAAAACAGAGCGACTTAGACTTTACATAGGGGGAAAATATTCATTATTTTCCAGTGAAGGCATTGTTATTAAGGATTCTTTAATGCAGAATATAGATCGATCTAATAGAAGTATGGGTGCATTCGCAAGACTTCAAAAACAGGTTCCACAAACTGAATTTAATTACAAAATATATAAAGGCATACCTTCAGGAAAGATTACTTATGCAGAAAAGATTGTGAAGGATACATATCGTTTTGCAGAAGAAAAAAACCTGATGAGCTGGCAAATTCTATCTGAATCCAAACGAATTGCCGGTTATATTGTTCAAAAAGCAACTACAAGTTTCAGAGGCCGTAATTACACGGCATGGTTTACTTCAGACATTCCAATTTCAGAAGGCCCTTATAAGTTCAATGGTCTTCCGGGTTTAATACTTGAAATTGCCGATGAGAAAAAACACTATTCCTTTTCATTGTTAGAGTTCAAAATTTTAAATAAACCTCGCAGTATTGATTTTGAAGCGGAAAAATTTCAGAAAGTATCCCGAAAAGAACTGCGGAAAGCCAAAGAAAATTATAAGCGTGATCCAATTACTGCTGTGGAACAAAATGGAATTACTTTTAAGTTTGAACCTGGGCAAAGAGAAAAACTACATAAAGAACATTTAAAAAAAATAGAGGCTGAAAACAATCCACTAGAAAAAATATAACCATGAAGCGATATCTTATACTATTGTTCTTCTCTATTGCTTCAAATTTAGATTTGAAGGCCCAGAAGTTTAAAGATAATCTGGACCATAAAATTATCTATAAGCTCACCTACGTACTGGATTCTACTAATTTTGAAAAACCGGAATCAGAATTTATGATTTTATATACCGGAGACGAGCTTTCGCTTTTCACGAGCCGGGCAAAATCGCTCGCTAATCCCATTGTGGTTAGAGGAAATTCTGGTCATACGTCCAGATCTGCGGTGTCTCAGTTTCAATATGAGCTCATAAAAAACAGGGAGAAAAATAAAATATATTATACCCAGAATATTGCAGGTGACTGGTTTTTATATGAACAGAATATTGATCTTTTTGAATGGAAGATTTCTGCGGATACTAAGAGTATTAAAGGATATGAATGTCAAAAAGCGACGACTTCTTTCAAAGGTAGAAACTATACTGCCTGGTTCGCTCCTGAAATCCCAATATCTGAAGGACCTTACAAATTCAATGGCTTGCCGGGTTTAATTTTAGAAATTGCAGACAGTGAAGAAGAATGGAATTTTCAATTTGTAAGCTTAGAAAATTTAAATCCGTCAAAAAAATATAAAATCAATTTTGCACAGTACATTAATACCAGTGAAGAAAAATTAATGGACGTATGGAAAACCTATCGAAGTGATCCTTTTGGTTATGTTGACAATCCAAATGTCAAGATAAGTCCTGAAATTCATAAGAAATATATCGAGGCATTTGGAAAAATGCTGGAGAATGAAAATAATCCGCTTGAACTGGAAAATGAATGAGATTAAAATCACTACTCGTTTTCATTCATCTACTTTTCGTTTTGCTTACAGTACACGCACAAACTAAGATTACTGGGAAAATAATTGACGAAAATGCCAAAAGTCTTAATGGGGCAACTGTCATTGTAAAAAAAGACAGTACGGCCTCGGTGCTTGCTTATGCTATTTCTGAAAATTCGGGGGACTTCAGCTTAAATGTCAATTCTGAAGGCGATTCTTTAATTCTGAAAATATCTTATATAGGTTATGAGCCTTTCAAGAAAATAATAAAAAATGAGAATCAACATCTTCAGGTAAATTTAAAGCCTTCTTCCGAATCGCTAAGGGAAGTCATCGTGGAGTCAAAAATGCTGGAGCAACGCGGTGATACTTTAAGTTTTTCAGTAGATGCTTTCAAAGGAAAAGAAGATCGGGTAATTGCTGATGTCCTAAAAAAAATTCCTGGAATTGAGATCATGCCAAACGGACAGATAGAGTATCAGGGAGAGCCTATTCAGAAATATTATATCGAAGGTCTGGATCTTCTTGAAGGTCGATATAATCTAGCGAATGAAAATTTGAACGTCGATGCGGTTTCAAAAGTTGAAATTCTGGAGAACCATCAGCCAATCAAAGTGCTTGATTCCCTTGAATTCTCAGAACGAGCATCCCTGAATATTAAACTTAAAAAAGATGTCACGTTAAGTGGAACTGCAGAAGCAGGCCTGGGAGCTTCTCCATTGCTTTGGAAAGCTAAAGTCACACCAATGATTTTCACCAAGGACCAACAGGCGATTATTACCTATCAGGCTAACAATACTGGAAATGATCTATCCCGGGAAATCAACGATTTTTCATTTAATAGCTTTGGTTCGAGTTATACAATCGACCAGCAGAACTGGGTCTCCTTACTCAATATTCCTGAACCACCTTTTTCTGAAGAACGGTGGCTGGACAATAACGCTCACCTGGGATCTGTAAATTTCCTTACGAGAATTGGAAAAGATTATCAGCTTAAAACGAATATCTCCTATCTTAACGATTCACAATTACAGGAAGGCAGCAGGCAAACCAGCTATTTCACTCCAAACGATACTATAGCCATTTCAGAAGTTACCAGAAACAACTTTTACATTAATAAACTTACAGGGAAACTTACTTTAGAAAAGAACGTGGAAAAGGATTATCTGAAAAATCAATTGGAATTTAAAGGATTCTGGAATTCAGAAAGAGGGAATTTACAGAACCTCGAGAATACAGTTTTCCAACGCGTAAACTCTCCATTTAAAGCAATAAAAAATACCCTTGATCTATTAAAACCTATCGGGAAGCAATTAATCACCTTCAATTCTAATACCGGTTTTAAGCAAACTGAAGAAGAACTGGTGGTGAACCCCGGACAATTCCCAGATATTTTAAATAATAACGAAAATTACGACCAATTAAATCAGCTGGTCAATTCGAGTGAATTCTTTACAGATAATTCAGCAGGTTTCACCAAAGCTTTAGGTCAATTTACCATAACACCTAAAATCGGGTTTTCTTTTCAAAATCAACAATTAAACAGTCGCATCAGAACGAACGGAATTCTGGAGGATTCAAATTTTAGAAATCAGCTTGATCTATTCAACAATGAAGTGTATTTCAAGAATGCAATAAGGTTCAAAACCGAGGATGAAATTTGGAATCTCCGATTAAGTACACCACTCACGTTTAAAAATATAAAAGTCGAAGAATACGGAAATGACCGTGAATCCGTAGAACGTTTGCTTTTTGAACCTTCTTTATACCTAAGTAAAAAACTTTCGGCAAGTTGGGAAACCAGTATTTCCGGAAACCTGAATTATAATTTTGGAGAAATAAACAGGATATATCCTGGGTATATAATCAGTAATTACCGAAACATACAGAGATATGACGCTCCAATTTCAGAAAGACAGAGCCAGAATTACAGCTATAGCCTCTCTTTTCGCAAACCTCTTTCACAACTGTTTGCTACGCTATCCTATCGTTTTAGCAAAACGAGAAGCAATTTGCTCTTTTCCAGTACTATTGCTGATAACGGAAGTATAATTTTAAATTCGATAGCACAGGATAATTTTTCAAATTCCCATAATCTTTCTTTAACGGCGAGCAAGTACGTTTCTGATCTTAAAAGTACCCTGAAAATCAACGGCTCCTATTCACTGATTTCGGCAGAACGTATTTTGAATGAAATTGTTACTGAAGTTGAGAACCAGAATTTAAAAGCTGAATTATCTATTGATTCTGAAATTTTCGAATGGCTTAGTGCGAACTATGATGGGAGTTTCAACTTCTATGGAACAGCCCTTGATAATACGAAATTTCAGCAAATTAAAAATCATCAGCATTTTTTGAGTTTTTACATTTTTCTCGCTGACAACCAATATCTAGATATTGCTGGAGAATACTATGGGAATTCTATAACAGAAGTTGATGAAAATTATTTCCTTAATCTTGGCTATCAATATACTTTTGGAAAATCTGGAATCGACCTTAATGTAAGCTGGAATAATATTTTGAATACTGAGCAATATATAAATGTTTCCTCATCAGATTTCAGCTATATTCAGAATACTTACAGGCTTCGCCCATCACAAATTCTGGCCAGCCTGAAGTTCTCATTTTAGAATCTAAACAAAAACTTGTTTAAGCAACGTTCCATAGTTAATAAGCGACATCGTTAGTAAGAAAATAATTAACTTGACAAACAACAAAATACTAAGCCGACAAATCCGCGTCTCCTATTCCGCCAATTGGCGATAACCGAGACCGTTGTAAAGCATATTTAAAACAAGATAATTTTGCAGAAAAAGAACAAGAAAAAACTAAGTTTATTACTTCTATTATTAATTTTAGTTCAATCCTGTTCAATATTCAATTCTAGGTTAGAAACTTCTGAGAACCCAAAAGAATCAAACATTATAACTTCAGATATTGAAAACTTTTATCAAGCATTTGATTTAGCTACAAAAGATTCGGCAAACGCTGAAAGCTTATTTAATAAATATTATTTCAAAAAAGGTTCTCCAGGATTAAATGATTTCTACAAAACGAAAATCCAATCAAAAGAAAAATTCACAGAATTCGTTCTTGCTTTCGAGGATTATTATCAATCCATAAAAAAAGATATTTCCAATTTAAATGATTTAGGAAATCAGATTGACAGCAACTTTCAAGAATTTGAAAATCTATATCCACAAGCTAGATTCCCAGATGTTTATTTCTTAGTTGGAAAATTTCAATCCAATGGAACTATTTCTAATGAGGGATTATTAATCGGTACAGAAATGCTTGCTAAAACTCCAGATTCAGATACTGTAAATTGGAATGAAGATATTCTAAGAATTACCCTGGAAAGAAAACATATTCCAATTACTGTAAGCCACGAAATAATCCATTTTAATCAAGATAAAATGAAAGATGGTAACACGCTACTTTGGAAAAGTATCCGAGAAGGTTCAGCCGAATTTATAGCTGAATTAATAGGCGGAGAAACTGATGCTGATTATTCAAAATTCAAAGGCAGAGAAATGGAGATTTGGAATGATTTCAAAAAAGAAAAGAACAAAAGTATTTGGAGATCATGGCAACAAGAAAGTGAAGAACGACCAAGAAATGCAGGATATTGGATGGGATATATCATTTGTAAAGCTTACTACGAACAAATTCAAGATCCAGAAAAAACTGTGCAAGATATTTTAAGTATAGAAGATTATTCGGAGTTTCTCCGGAAAAGTAAAGTTGAGCAATATATCCAAAAAAATTTCGGAACATAAATACGCTCTACAAAAAAGAACTAAGGTAAAATCCAAGTCTTTTTAAGCTAATTTCTATATATAATTTTCCTGATAAAAAGTTTCTGATTTGGCGATTGCAAATGCCTATTATAGAGGCTCACTACATAAAGCGATCAATGCCGACTTCTTACTATTCCCCTTTTTGCTAATTAGGAAATATGGACACATAGGTTACCAGCACAAATAAATAGAAGACTTGGAATAAGGACATTTGCTTTTAAAGGCTTTACCAATCATAGTATCTAGCAGCGTGTCATCCTCTTGTTATTCCATTTTTAAAGCTGGCGCTTTTAAAACTGAAATACTTTAAACCGAAAATAAAAATAGCGATAAGAAAGACTTATAAAAAGCCCAGCGGTTTATGCAGTCTGGATTAGCGTGAAATATTATAGATTTTGGAAGATAGGAATTGCGGAAGTAAATTAATTAAACTGTTATTTTAATTTTTTCGACAAAACTGAATTTATAGCTGATCTTAATTCCCAGATATGGAAACCTCTAGAATATCTGCAGATTCACTCTTTAATTCAACAACTTTAGCGGCTGCTGGAATAAGAATTGTTTGTCCATACTCAAGGTTTTCATCTGCTCCATCAACCGAAATTTTTACTTCACCCTTCACACACATATATACCACAAAAGAATCCATGGATGAATAGTCTTTTTGCATAGATCCCTGAACTGCTATAAAATTAGTCGTAAAATATTCACAATCAACCAATTTAGAAGATTCATTGATTTTTGATTTATACTTAACAGAATGATCGTCCAGAACTTTAAAATTCATGGCATCACGGGCTTTATCGATATGCAATTCCCTTCCGTTTCCTTTATCGTCTACCCGATCCCAATCATAAACTCTATACGTAACATCAGAGGTCTGCTGAATTTCTGCAAGTAATACCCCCGCTCCAATCGCGTGGACTTTTCCAGCTTTTATAAAGAAAGAATCCCCTTCAGAAACTTTGATGAAATTCAAATGTTCAGCAATAGTTCCATTCTGTAAAACTTCCTCGTACTGCTCTGGGGTGATTTCATTTTTCCAGCCTACATTAATTTCAGCTTTTTCATCTGCCTGAATGATATACCACATCTCTGTTTTTCCATAGGAATTATGGAACTTTTTCGCCATTTCATCTCCTGGATGAACCTGAACAGATAAATTTTGTGCGGCATCTATATATTTGAATAAAAGCGGAAATTTTCCCCCGAATTTCTCAACAACCATTTTGCCAAGAATTTCAGACTGAAATTTTGCAATTAAATCGTCGAATTTAACACCTGAATAGGGACCATTTTCTATTACACTTATTTCACCGTTTACTGTCGAAATTTCCCAACTTTCTCCGGCATTTGGAGAAGCAGGTTTTCCTAGGATCGTTTTTAGCTTGGAGCCTCCCCAGATCTTATCTTTGAGAATTGGCTGAAATTTTATTCCGTAAGATTCAAATTTTTCGGATATCATATTTATTCAAATAATTGAAAATATATTGCTTTCCTAAGAGCAATAATCTTTAATTTCTAACATAAGCTTTTACCGTTCCGCATTTCTGCCCTTCAGATTCTCCGTGAGGACGAATAGTGTACTCGCCTACTGCAGCAGGAATAATAAAGGTTTCCGCATAATGCACTATAAATGGCGGGAAGGAATCTGTAGGACTTTCGACAATAACTTCACTACCTTCCACTAGATTCAATACGTTAACACCTCCACCGGTGGTATGAGTTACTTTACCTGTAAACCAATGTCTTCTGGTCTCAATAAAATTAGTTTCATACAGACCTGTTCGCTCTTCAACCCAGGAATCTCCTTCTTCAACTTTTTCAATATTATTCACCAGATTTTCTCCTGTCCAATCCCTGGTTCGGTCCCACTGAATCACTTTTTCACCGTGACCTATATTAATGGGCCTTGGCTTATTATCCATTCCCAGGCGACCCCAGTCGTACAACTTAAAGGTGAAAATATATGGAGTGGCGCTTATTTCCAGAACCATACTGTCTTTACCTGAACAATGAACTGTTCCGGCGGGAATCAGTACATGATCGTGTTTTTTCACCGGCCATTTAGCAACATGTTTTTCAGCCTCAAAAGTGCTCCCATTTTCCTGGGCGTCTTTCAACTCGGAAACCATTTTCTCTGGCTCGATATCTTCGCTAAGGCCAAGATATACATGAGCGCCCTCTTTAGCATCCAGAATATAATAGCTTTCATCCTGGGTGTAGGTCATTCCGAATTTCTCTTTAATATATTTCTTATCGGGATGGACCTGCAAACTTAAATTCCCTCCATCCATGGTATCTAGAAAATCAAAACGAATAGGAAATTCTGCTCCAAACTTATTGTATACTTCCTGCCCTAAAAGATCCTTAGGCTCTCTCAGTACCAGGTTGACAGCAGGAGTTTCAAAAACTTCGGAACCATAGGCCAGCAGAATGCTGTTCTCTTCTGGAACGCAATCAAATCCCCAGGCGTAATTTATTGCAGACCGGTCCAGATCTACCACTTCCTTAAGCCATTGACCACCCCAAACACCAGGATCAAAAAATGGCACAACGCGAAAAGGCTGGCTGTTCGCTTTCTTCAATCCCGCATTTAAAGAATCGCCGGTAATCATTTTAGGATTGCTCTTTTTATTTCCGTCAATGAAATAATCAACCTTATCGAAGAGGGAGAGTTTATGCTGATCCAGCACCCTCCAGTCTACAAAATATGATTGTTTATAAAGCAATGCAGCTTCTGCATCTTTATTTTCAACCCCTAAGTTATTCACCTCTTTATCACGCATACGCTGCTGGATCTCCCAGCGAGCCATATCTATATAGATCACCAGGTCTGGATCTGAAACAAGTGTTGCGGCAGGCCCGTAGACGATCTTCAAAACTTTATCTTCTTTCTGGGTTTGCTTTTTAAGCTGTGTAAATCTATCCTTATCCAAAAAATCCTCCATTTTCAGGTCGGTCATATATCCAAAAACACGATCATCGGTTACGAAAGGGTAAACCATTTTTTCAATAGCACTTACTTCTTTAAAAGCTTTTGAAGTGCTGTAAAATTGATGTGCGGGTAATAATTGTTCCAATGCTTTTATAACCTCATCATCATCGACTCCCTGGTAGGTTTCAATCGCAATTACAGAAGAAGCTTCCTGATCAATACGCTCATTTAAGCTTTTTGCTATGTTTTCCCATCCCGAAATGCACTCTCCGTCATTTTCGCTAACCCGTATGCTGGGATTTTTATCGTAGTTAGATTTCATAGTAAATTTATATTTTTGATAAATAGCAGACACCTAAGATTCCTGCATATTTTGTTTGATTGGCCGTTTCAATTCTAATTGAATCTTTGGGCAGCCATGATCTTTCATTTATTCTTTTTTCGAAAAAAGGAATAATCTCATTTTTGCTTTTCATTATTCCTCCTCCAATAATCAATAGTTCAGGATCGTAGGCATGTAAAAGATTAATTATTCCTGAAGACCAGGCCTCCAGACTTTTACTTTTTAATTTTTCTGCAGCGATATCGCCTTTAGAAGCTAATTCGAAAATGTCTTTGTATTCGAATGATGACATTTTAGAAAGCTCGCTTTTTTCGTAATTTTCGATCTTTCTAAGATTTTTTGGCAGTGCCCAGGTGGAAGCGGCAGTTTCTACACAGCCTACGTTTCCGCAATTACACTCATCTCCTTCAAAATTTATACTCATATGTCCGCCCAGATTTCCTGCAAGAAAATTTCTACCACGTAAAAGTTTACCTTCAATCAATACTGCCGAACCCATCCCGGTCCCCAGCGTTACCATGACAATATTATTACTTCCCTTTCCGGAACCATATTGCCATTCTCCAATTAGCGCCGCTCTGGCATCATTCTCCAAAGTTACCGGCACATTCCAGTGACTCCCGGCCCAGGAATTTAGATCTGCTTTATGAGCATCGGTATACTTGACATATTTGGATACAATTTTGTTTTTCTGATTATCCACGATACCAGGAAAAGCAATACCAATTCCCAGCAATTTATAGTTTGCAATTTTTAGATCTATATCGCTTACTAACTCATCAAGCCGATCCTGTATAGTTAGATCTGACTTAGCCGGAAACATTTCTGTCTCCATTAAATTACCTTCTCTATCCACCAGACCTAATTTGATCTGGGTTCCGCCCATATCTAATCCCAAAAAAACCTCTTTCACAAATTATCTATTTTCCATTTTTATAAGATCATTTTCTCTCCAGCCTTTTTCAATTTCTTCAAGACTCTTTTGCTTTGTTTCCGGCACGAACTTCCAAGTGAAGACCAATAGAATCAAGGCATTTACCATAAAAATGAAGAAGGTACCAGCGCCTCCAATCTGGTCTAATAGAACAGGAGTTAACTGGGTTATTAATATTACCCCGAGCCAAAGAATTAGCGTACAAACCGACATGGCTATGCCTCTTGTCTTTGTTGGAAAGATTTCTGAAATGAGAACCCATGGTATTGGCCCTAATGAAGAAGCAAAACTTGCAATGAAACCCAGGATAAATAACAATAGCCAGGGACCTTCAAAAATTTCAAAATAGAAACACAGGCCGGTACCCAGTAAACAAACTATCATACCACTTACTCCAACTAAAAGTAAATTTCTCCGGCCTGCATTGTCTATTAAACCTAAAGCAACAAAAGTGAATATTGTATTAATGAGTCCGATTAAAATAGTTTGGGAAAGCGCTGATTCTACTCCGATGCCTATACTTTTAAAAATTTCCGGAGCAAAATAAATTACGGCGTTAATACCGGTAATTTGCGAAAATAAAGCCAGCACTACACCAATGGTTAAAGCCATGCGGTATCGTTTCCCAAATAGTTCTTTTAAACTTCCTTTCTCCTCATTCAAAGTAGATTTGATCTCAGTTTCAATTTCTGAAGCTTGTTTTCCATTCACCTTTTTCAGAATATCACGAGCAACCAGATCTTTTCCCTTTTTTAATAACCATCTTGGGCTTTCAGGAACGGTAAACAATAGAGCAAAAAAGATGATGGCAGGAATGGTTTCAGAACCTAACATATATCTCCAGCCATAGTTTATATTCCAATCTGCAGTTCCATATCCTGAAATCCAATAATTTACTATGTAAATTATATTTATCCCCAGAACGATCGCCAATTGATAGACGCTCACCAAAGTTCCCCGAATCTTCGCGGGAGCAACTTCAGAAATGTATAGCGGCGAGAGCATAGAGGCGGCTCTCACCCCTAAACCTCCAATAAAACGGGCTAAAACAAATGGAGTAAGATCATTAGCGATTGCGGAACCTAAAGCCGATATGAAGAATAAAAGAGCCGTGAAAATTAAAACCTTTTTTCGACCCCATTTATCACTTGCATACCCGGCAACCATAGCTCCGGCAACGCACCCCCAAATGGCACTGCTTGCTGCCCAGCCAACAAGCACAGGAGATAATTCAAATTTTTCCTGAAGAAATCCTATCGCTCCGGCTATAACAGCAGTATCATAACCAAATAACAATCCGCCAAGAGCTGCCACGGTTGTAATCTTAATAATATAAGTTTTAGAAACCTGATCTGGGATTAGTTCTGCCATTTATAAAATTGATTCTTTAAGTTTTCAAGACCAAATTCTTTGATCTTGCGTATTGCAAATTAACTTTGTTCGTACAAAGCTATTCTTCCATAAGCTTCTATTAAAGCCGCCTGATGTAATAGCCAAAAATATCGACCCTGACTGTTTCCAGACCAATCTTCGTAAAACTGACCGTTTGAATTACGTGCATTTTCCCACGCGTAATCTACATTGTCTTTGAATACTGCTACATAATCATTAGACTTATCGTCATATTCTGAAAGTTGGATAAAAGCATCCAGTAATTCAACATTAAACCAGGGATCATTGGTTTGATAAAATATTCTTCCATTAACTACTTTGGTGAATTTTGAATAAGCAGATCGAGCGGTCTCTATGGATTGATTCAAGAATTTCTGATCGTCTGTTATTTCATATAAATTTATTCCTGACATGATCATCAATGCAGCGTTATAAGTCCATTTTGTGGTATTTATCTGCTCGGTTCCAATATTTATATCATTCCAATATAAATTATCTGAAGGATCACGTAGTGTTTCATAATTCCACTCATAAACTCTTTTAGCAAAAGTAAGATACTGCGTATTGTTAGTGATTTGATACATTTTACTAGTCACAAATGCAGCATATGCCGAGGTATTAGCAGCTTTCATGCAATTCGGCCCACTGGTACAATTTTCAGATTCTCCTTCGAACCAGTATAAACCACCACCCAATCTAGAATCTTCGCCAGACATGATAAATTCAGTAACAGATTTTGCTCTTTCCAGGTAAAAATTATCTCCCGTATTTTCATAAGCATCGATCAGTTCCATAGCAACTATGGCGCTATCATCATAATAATGATCTGTGGAACCTCCAGAAACCGGGTATGCCTGATAAGTAGGTAAATTGCTCCTGTCATCATAATAAGCTTCTAAACCGGAGAATTCCTTATCCAGTATTGACTGGTCATAACCAAGTTCATACAATACGTTTCCGGCAGTAAGCATTCCTACATAAGGCCATAGATAACTATATTCTCTTTCACCACTCTGCTCTGGATAATTTTCTTTGTACAATGACCCTTTCGCATATAACTCCTGAATCATATCATAGGTTTCTTTAGCCTTTTCCTTATAGCTCAGAGTTTCTGAAGGTTCTTCAGGTTTCGGGTTCTGGCCTTCCGTAGGGGTTTCCATTTGATCTTCAACGGAAGGATCACTACTGCATCCCATAGCCATTAAAAATGAAACCGTCCAGAGTATTAAAATTTTAGATTGTATCATCAGTTTTGATTTCATATTGATTATTCTAGAATTAATTCGTGATAGTAATGAGCTGCCATTGGATCAAACACTACACGTACAGTAAAAGTGGCACCATTGTAAGACGAAGGAAATTTATACGCTCCCTGCCAGTAACTTGCCTCAGGTCCTAAGAAATAAACGTTGTTATAGTAATCTGGTTCTCCTCCATCTGGTCTACCATTATAGCCATCCAATCCTGGAACTAATGAACCATTTAATGCATCATTGTGGTAACTTCCCAAGTAAGATGTTTGATCGTCTCCTAATTGGAATTTGAAACGATAACGTTCTTCTTCCCAACCTAACCAGGATGGTGCTTCTGGCGCGCCCGGCACCAAGAAATCAAAGTAAGCTCCTGTAGCTTCAAAAGTATGATCTCCTACGTATTCAAGTTCTGCTTTGGTGATGTCGTTTGCCATAATGTAAAGCCTTAGGTTAGATACTTTTGTGTAAGTAATGGTTGCCTTGGCAAGATCCATTCTTATGCGATATACTGCCTCTTCCATATCGAAAGCAGTTGCCTGATCACCAGCACGAATTTTACCTTCCTCGTTCACATAATAAGAAGTAAAATCTTCTGAACTTTCATCTCTGCCATTCACAATATAAAATTCACCAGGAGTAAGTTTAGTAATAGACTCAAAAACACCAGGTTCAATGTTATCGCTAGGCAATTGATTAGAAATCTCTTTGAATGCCACAGCATTGTTAATAGATGATGCCTCAGTAGCAGAACCATAGATATACATAAAATCAGGGAAAATTGCCAGACCTTCCGGACGCGTTAAGCTTACGGTAGAACTACCAGGAAAATTTTCTCTAAAATAGCTGCTTGTAGCTTCCACCGTCCAGATAATATTCCCTGTCTCCAATTGCGGAATACCCGCCTGGGCAGCAATAACGTTTAGTCTGGAAGGGCTCATCGTAAATTTGGTAGCTCCACCCCCATTATCTGAAACAGATGTGTAAAGCGGATCTGAAAAGTCTCCCCCTTCTTCATCAAATTTGATCATATAAGAGATCGCGCCACCATCTGCAGATTGTGCGGGAGACCAGGAAAAAATAATATTGCTTCCGCTCTCTGTATTTATGGATATTGATTCATTATTTGAAGGAGATTCCAAATTTCCCATCTCCACAATTTCAGGATCCAATTCATATTCCTCACTATCGCAGGAAATGAATGATACTGAAAGAATCATCAGCATCATCAAACTTTTAAATATTGTTTTCATTACCAGTTTGGGTTTTGAGTTAAATTATCATTAATGTCAATTTCACTTTGTGGAATAGGCCATAAATAATGCTTTGCAGGATCAAAAGTTCTAAAACTCACCCTAATATAACCATCATCCTCCATGCTCTCATTTGTTTGGATTCCATGAGTCCAGCCATTTAAAACATCTTCTGCAATTCTCCATCTGCGGATATCGAAAAAGCGATGTCCTGCTTCAAAGGCTAATTCTATTCTTCTTTCGTTACGAACTATAGAACGTAACATACCTTGATCATCTCCTGGATATTCTAGCGCCTGCCCCTGTAAACCTGCTCTGCTACGTAGGGCTCTAATTGTCGTATTCCAATCGGTTTGAGTAAATGAACCCATCTCGATCTTAGCTTCCGCATAGTTCAGCAGTACTTCAGCATATCTTATAAGAATGAGATTTAAACCTGAGTTTGTTTGGTTACGTGCAGTAGGATCGAAAAATTTATGTACATAATATCCTGTAGGAGTTGTATTTGAAGAGTAATTCAACCCATCTGGTGCAGCTCCGGGTGATGTATCAATTATAATATCATTTCCCTGAAAATCTTTCATCACATATTCATCATAAATAATAGAGGCTGTAAGACGCGGATCTCGGTTCTGATATGGGTTCGCAGGATCGAAATTTGCCAAAGGATCGTCAATATCGTAACCATTAATTGTTGGATAGCTGTCTACTAGTTCCTGAAGCGGTGAAAAGTTCGCATAACCACCTAGACTTGGAGGAATTAAGGAATACTGAATATTGTGTTCCCTGAACGTTGGTATATATTGCAAACTCAATATAATCTCGTCTGCAGTTTCATTATCAATTTTAAAAAGATCGCCATAATTTGGAAAAAGACTATAATTTCCAATTAACTGGCTTGATAGTTCCGCGGCGTTTGTGTAATCTGCATTATATAAGTGCACGCGAGATTTGAAAGCAATGGCTGCACCTCTTGTAATTCTACCATTTTGATCTGATGAATATGATTCCGGCAAGTCTGAAATTGCAGCTTCAAGTTCATCATAAATGAAGGAAAGAATCGTATCTCTATTAGTACGCTCCAATTCTAAAGATTCTTCAATACTAATTTCATCAGTAACAAACGGAACATCTCCATATAATTCAATCAGGATAAAATAATGCCATGCACGAATAAATCGAGCCTGGGCTATATATTCTGCCCTGGTTTCTTCTGAAATTTCTGTGACATCATTTATGTTATTAAAGAATATGTTCGCTCGTCTAATAGCTTCATACCTGGAGGACCACACTCCCGTCACCACTCCATTGGTAGGACCATAACTACCGCTGGCAATATTTCTGTAAGCCTCCACCCTGGTGTAGGCATCATCAGACATTGTGCTGTAATAAAGGTAACGTTCAGCATTTTCAATATCTGCATAAATTGAATTCAGAAAAATTCTAGCGTCCTCTTCAGTATCCCAATAGGTTAATTCACTCTGAGAATCTAATGGAGAAAGGTCTAGATCTGAAGTACACGCGGAAAACGCTATAATAACGCTTAGATATATAAATAGTTTTTTCATGATCATTTTTTTTTAAAAATTAACATCCAATCCTAATGAGAAAATTCGTGATACCGGATAGATTCTTCCGTTGGCATCAATATTCTCAGCATCGACCCCTATATCATTCAATGGACTAAAAGTCGCAAGATTCAATCCTGTGAGATAAAGCCTGATATTTTCAATTCCCATTTGCTGCATAGCCGTTGCAGGAAGAGAATATCCTAACTGGACATTTTTAATTCTTAGATATTGAGCATCGAATATGTAGAAATCAGATTTTGCTGCGTTGTTCACAGATTCTGCTCCTACCGTTAATCGAGGATAACTTGCATCAAGATTTTGTGGAGTCCATCTATCTAAATGTCTCTGAAAGACAGGTCCTTCGTTATTATTATGAAAAGCTTCTATTAGTTCCCCTCTCAGCCATTGTTGTCTTTGTCCTACACCCTGAACAAAAATTGAAAAATCGAATCCATTCCAGTTAGTAGCATACGTGGCTCCGTAAGTATATCTTGGAAATTCATTTCCAAGAATAAATCGGTCGTTTTCATAATCGATCTGGCCATCTCCGTTACGATCTACATATTTAATATCTCCTGGATCAACGTCATTCACGAATAAAGGGGTAGCACTATTCGATATTTCTTCTTCGCTGTTGAAATAACCGTTTGATTTTAGAGCATAATATGAATTGATGGAGTAACCTTCGCGTAAAATTGTATTCACATCAAAGCCATTGATAAATTCTCTTCCCCGCAAATCTTCAATTTCGTTCTTTGTATCGGTCAAATTGAAATTGAAGGAATGATTTACTGCGCCTGTTTCAAATTGATAATTCATGCTAACTTCCCAACCTCTGTTTCGCACAGAACCGGCGTTTTGAAATGGTTGACCCAATCCATAAGTAGCAGGAACCGGTAATTGAAGTAAGATATCTTCAGTAAGATTATCAAAAACTTCAAATGTAAGATCTAATTTTCGCTCAAAGAATGATAAGTCCAGTCCTAAGTTTTTCATCGTGGATGTTTCCCAGGTTCTATTAGCGTTGCTAACGGAGTAATAAGATCCAGAAACTCCTACGCCTCCAAAACTATAAACATTACTTCCCGGGCCAACCAGACTCTGGTATCCGTAAAGGTCATTTATATCCTGGTTACCCAACTGACCCCACGATGCTCGAATTTTAGCAAATGAAACTATGTCCTCGATTGGTTTTAGAAAATCTTCATTACTTATGATCCATCCGGCCGAAACTGAAGGAAAAACACCCCATCGGTTTTCCGAAGAAAATCTGGAAGAGCCGTCATATCTAATGTTACCATTAAGTTGATATCTATCATCATAGCTATAACCTATTTTCCCAAAAACAGATTGAATTGCCCATTCACTACCAGAACCATTAGCTCCCTGAATGTCACCGGCATTACTTATGACACCAAAATCATTCCCCGGAATATCAATTCCCGTAACTCCGAAGAATTCATCTTTAAATTTTTCCGTAGAACCACCTATTAAAAGGTTGAAATCATGCCTTTCACCAAATGTGTTATCGTAGGCAGCAGTCACATATGGATTCAGATAAAGAGATCGGTAATAATTATCTGTCACTGAATTTTCGTTATTACCTCCTCCGGGATAAGCAAAATCAATCGCTTTACGGAACTGGTGACTCTTATTGCTCGTAATATTACCTCCAAAAACTCCTCTTAAAGTAATGTGTTCTGTAGGACGCAGCTCTATGCTGAAATTCCCTAGAAACTCATCGTTTTGATTTCGAGTTGTACCGCCAACTTCCAGTTGAGCTAATGGATTACTATTACTTCCACTCGGCAAAGTGTAATCTCCATTTTCATCCAGGATTCTATAGATAGGTGGGATTCGAAGTGTCGGTTCCACGATCCATTGCTCAAAATAAGCATGATCCTTAATATCATTTCTGGCAAAAGACATACGACCGCCAATGGTGAGCTTATCACCTATCTCTTTGCTAATATTCATTCTTGCATTATATCTTTCATATCCATATTCCGGGCCCTTGAATAAACTTTCCTGATCTAGATATCCCAGGGACAGTAAATAATTAAGTCCATTATCGGCACCACTTACTGAAAGGTTGTGGCTGCTTTGAAGCGCCATGTCTTTATAGATTTCCTCGTTCCAGTAAGTATTGGGTCCATTCTCTCTAAAATCCTGTATTTGCTCAGGAGTAAATGCGGGAGACAATCCTGAATTGATCAGAGCTTCATTACGAAGCGTAGCGTACTCCCAGGAGTTCGCATATTTTGGAAAGTTTGTAGGCTCCTGTACCCCAAAAGATCCTCTGTATTGAAATTTCGGTTTTCCTTCTTTACCATTTTTCGTAGTAACCAGGATAACACCATTAGCTGCTCGAGAACCGTAAATAGCAGAAGAGGCAGCATCTTTTAGAACACTTATGCTCTCGATGTTGTTTGGGTTCACATTGTTCAGAGAAGATATAACTCCATCTACCAAAATTAATGGTGTATTTCCATTTATAGTACTTATACCTCTGATATTGATGCTTGGCACAGAACCAGGCCTGGAGGTCGTATTTTGAATAATAAGTCCTGAAGACTCTCCCTGTAGTGCCTGATATGCATTCGTTACAGGTTTTCCCTGAATCGATTTTTCTTCGATAGTGCTTACTGCGCCGGTTAAATTCGCTCTTTTTTCAGTTCCATAACCAACTACAACCACGTCGTCCAGCTGATTGACTTCACTTTCAAGGTTAACCTGATAATCTGTTTTTCCGGGAACAATGGATATTTCCTGAGTTTTGTACCCCATAAAACTAATCACCAATAATTCTGAATTACTATCCTGCAGGCTCAACTCGAACCGGCCATCAAAATCTGTCACAGTTCCATTAGATGTTCCTTTTTCAAAAACAGAAACGCCAGGAAGAGGGCCAGATTCATCTGTGATCGTACCTGAAACGGTATTTTCTTGCGCATGCAAATTGAAGGAAATCAATAGTGATGCAATCAATACGTAGAATAACGAATGCTTACCCATAATTTTTTACTATTAAGTTCATATGTCTATACATTTTAAATTTGTGTAATGATTCGTAGTATAGAATCATTATATGATTACCATTCTTTGAAGACCTCTTTATTCGGCGAACTTCCCATTGTAAAGATTAATTGAGCGCCATCTTTAAGTCGATCTAATGAAATATCTCTTTGATCGTATGGCTGACCATTTAATGTGACTGACTGGATATAATAATTCTCCGGACCATTATTTTTGGTTTCAATAGTTACAATATTTCCATAACCGTTCTTAATATTGATTTTACTGAATAATGGACTTCCCAGCTGATAAGAAGGACCGATCTCTGTAAGACCTTTTACATCAAAAAGCCCCATAGAGCTCATCACATACCAGGCTCCTAATTGCCCCTGGTCTTCATCCTGACCAAATCCATATCCATGAACTCCCCCGGTTCCATAAAATTCATCAGAAATTCTTCGTACCCATTTTTGAGTTAACCAGGGATGATCTGTATAATTAAACAGCCAGGCGATATGAAGATTTGGCTGGTTGCCCTGATTATAGAGGTATTTAACACCGGCAAAGGCATCAATATCCTCTCCTCCGAATTTTGTTTTTTCAGAAATTGTAAAAATTGAATCCAGGCGTTTTACAAAACGTTCCTCACCCATACGTTTGACTAGTTTTCTAGGTGTATGCGGCACATAGAAAGTATATTGCCATGCGTTACCTTCCTGAAAACCTGCCCATGGTTCAAATGGATCAAAATCTTTCTTAAATTCTCCGGAAGGTAATTTAGGTCGAACGAAATTAGTCTGGTCGTCATATATATTCTCCCAGTTACTAGATAATTTCATCAACTCTTCATAAGCCGAATCTTTACCTAAAGCCTTGGCAAATTGAGCTACGGCATAACTACTATAACTATATTCCAACTGATGCGATACTGAAAATCCTGATCCCTCAGGAGTAGTTTCCCATCCAGGAACGAAATCTATATAACCCTGATTAACGAATTGACCCAGATCTGTTTTGCCTGCTCCTTCATTACGATCTTTATATTTCACTTCATTCTCGTAAGCTGCCTGGAAAGCCTGTTCAATGTTATAATCCCTGATTCCAGACTGGTAAGCTGAAGCAATTACAAGTCCTACGAAATTGGTACCTACTCCAGATACGAATTTGGAATTAGCAAGCCCGTCTCCTAACCAACCGGAATTTTCATATACCGCCAGGTGTGTTTGAACAAAATCGTTAAAATATTCCGGCCAAACCAGAGCCCATAATTGGGTTAAATTCCAGTAAGCTCCCCAAACTGAATCTGTATTATAGAATTGGAATTCCGGTTCTCCGTTCTCATCCATAGGAATTTGACCAACGGTTCCATCATTCTGCGGAAATTTACCATTCACATCACTAGCCAGGCCACGACCTAATAGGGCATGAAATAATCCTGTATAGAATTTTGTTTTATTTTCAACGGAAGAATCAGAAATCTGAATTTTATTTAGTTCTTCACTCCAGGTATTCTGAGCCAATTTCTTCGCCTCCTCAAAAGTCAGGTTTTCGGCTTCAGATTTTAAATTAAGGCGGGCATTTTCTACGGAAGTATAAGAGAATCCTGCTTTTATTTCTATAGCTTCGTTTTCTTCAGTTTCAAATTTCAGATAAAGACCTGAGCCTTTACCCTGAATTGTAGCCTGATTTTCATATTCATCATTGCCTTTAAACGTTCCGAAAGAATCAGGTTTTTCACTTACTTCTCCAAAAAAGTACATTTTTACAACTCCATCTGGCTGATACTTCTTCACATACTCGGGATAGGTAATTACCCAGCCTTCAATTGTATTATTATCCTTATTAAAAGTAACGGAAGCATCTTTTACCTCTCCACTTTCACCAAGCTGGTTGCCCACATCAAAAATGAGGTAGCTTTCGTCATTCTTAGGAAAAGTATAACGCTGAAAACCTACTCTTTTAGTAGCAGTCAATTCAGCCATCACATCATAGTCTTTTAATAAAACGCTATAATATCCTGGTTCTGCGATTTCATTTTGCCTATCAAATCTTGACCTGTAACCTTCATCAGGATTTTCCAGTTTTCCAGGAATTGTTTTCAAATCACCGGTCATACCTGTGAATAAAAAACCTCCAACCTGGAATTCGTGAAGGTTGGCGAAACCTTCAATGCTGTTATGTCTTTCATCATAACCTACAGCTTCCCATCCATTTTCATTTCCATAACTACCATTGGTAGACGGACCTAACTTGGCCATTCCAAATGGTACTGCAGCCGGAGTGTAAAAGAACCATCTGCTGTGCGCCGTACCTATGTTGGGATCAACATAAGACATTGGACCTTCAACTTCAGTATTCTGTTCTTTTGGTTCGTTCAGATTTTTCTGTGCACAACCACTTAGAGTTATTAAAGAAAAAATTATAAAAAGAAAGGTAAAACTTCGCAATTTCATACTAAATGAATTATTTATTATTTGTGCATATGTACAAACATATTAATTTTATTTAAAGATATCTTAATATTAGTCAAATAATTTTCACAGACTAATAATTTTAACTATCACTAATTTCTAAATTGATAAAAGAAATGATAATTCTCTGGTTTAACTTCATCTCGTACTTTCAACGGTGTAAAGAAAACTATCCGCTTTATAATATCCGAGATTATATTCTATAGGTCTTTCGCCCTGATCAAATACAAATCTTTTTCTGAAGAGAACTGGCGAACCCTCCTCTATTTGTAATTTACTTCCAATGAATTCACCAGCAGCCGTGGCGCTGATTTCTTCTTTAGAAAGGAAAGCGATCACTGAATGTTCTTTTTCCAGCATCTCGTATAGTGGACGAGTGAAATCTTCATTGCCGGTAAGCTCAACACGAGGATGGAAAAAAGAGATAAAATAAACAAAAGGTTCGTTTGGCCTACCACGAAGACGTTCCATCTTTAGTACCTCTCTTCCTTTTTTAATTTCAAAAAACTTAGCTAATTCCTCGTCAGCGGGAACCCAGCTTAAATGAAGTTCAAAATTCTTGATCGGGATGCCTCGCAATTTCATTTCCTGAGAAAAGCTTAGCCAGTTGTTAGACTTGGAGCTCACCGGTTCAGGAGCTACCTTAGTGCCCATTCGTTTCTTTCGAATAAGCAGTCCTTCGAATACAAGTTTCTTAACAGCCTGCCTAACGGTAGATCTTGATATAGCCAGTTTTTTTGCTAATTCAACTTCACCGGGAAGAATTTTACCATCTCTGTACTCTTCTTTTTTTATCAATTCACGCAGTAAATCTTCTACCTGGGCGTGTAAAGGAACCGGACTTTTGTGATCTATTTTAAATTCCATTTGTATGAATTATGGCTGAACAATACTACAAATTCTTTTCTTAATTCGAATAGATCCATAAAAGGAAGTCAGATTTCAATCTGTTTTCAGAGCATCTTTGATAGCCTCCAGAACCAGGGGCTCCATGATTTTATAACCTGCTTCTGTAGGATGGACTCCATCATCGGCAAACTCTTTCTTCATACCTTTTTGTGAATTTGAAAGGTGACTGAAATAATCCAGATAGGATATTTCATTTTCCCTGGCATAATTTTCCATCCATTTGTTTATTTCTGATATCCTGGAAACAGGCTCCAGGCCAGGTCTCCAGGGGTAATCATAAACCGGTAGAATTGAACTCAAGATCACTTTAATATTATTTTGTTGCGCCAACTGCACCATCGCTTTGATATTATCAGTAATCATCTTTTTCGATGAGAAACCTGTATTACCTGCAATATCATTGGTACCTGCGAGAATCACCACCAGCTTTGGATTCAGATCGATTACATCGGGTGTAAATCTTATTAACATCTGTGGAGTGGTTTGCCCACCTATTCCTCTTCCTATGAAATTATGTTTTTCAAAGAATTCAGGATGCAAATTTGTCCAGCCTTCAGTAATGGAATTCCCCATAAAAACAACCTCTGGAAAATTACCGGAAGCAATAATCTCCTGATTAGCTTCTCTATATTTTTCGAGATTTGCCCAGTCCTGGCTCATAAGTTCCTGATACTTTTCAGTTTGAGAGTGACCCAAACTGATATTGAATACAATGAAAAATAGAAAAATAAATCCTTTCATAGCATACTTACTGTTTATTTTGGTTTCTGACCACCTCGAACTGGTATTTTGAGACCGTTTGATACGTTTCGTTTTCGTTCAAAATAATGGAAGGAAAATTCGGCTGATTTGGAGCATCAGGAAAATGCTGTGTTTCTAAAGCAAAAGCCTCCCTAAATTTATCTTTTGCTCCGGTTTTGAAAACGTTTTCACCCTCCATAAAATTTCCGCTATAAAATTGCAGTCCGGGTTCTTCCGTATAAATTTTCATTTGAATACCAGATTTATCCCCGATTACTTTTGCTGCTAAATAAAGTTCATCCTCTCCTCTATTATTCAGAACAAAATTATGATCGTAGCCCGAACCGAAAGATAATTGCTCCTTCTCAAAATCTATATCCCGCCCTATAGCTTTAAAATTCCTGAAGTCAAATGGTGTATCGTCAACACTCCGCAACTCACCGGTTGGAATTAGACCCTGATCTACCGGAGTATATTTTTCAGCATTAATTTGTAGTTGATGATTGAGAATAGTGCCACTACCTTCGCCATTTAAATTGAAGAAGGCATGATTGGTAAGATTTACCGGTGTAGCCATATCGGTGTTGGCCTTATATTCCATTAATAAAGCATTATCCTCAGTTAAAGTATAGGTCACTCTAACCTCGAGATTTCCCGGAAATCCTTGCTCTCCATCAGGGGATAGATAACTAAAAACCAGTGTACTATCATTACTCTGGTTTGCATCGAAAACTACATATTGAAATCCTTTATCTCCACCGTGCAGTGCATGACCGTTATTATTTTTCGGAACTTGATATTCTTTACCCTCCAGTTCAAATTTACCCTCTTTAATTCTATTTCCTACTCTTCCTATGGTCGCCCCGAAATAAGGTTCAGAAGATTCCTCATACGCTTTTACACTATTCATCCCCACTACAACATCTATTAGCTTTCCCTCTTTATCTGGAACCTGAAGGCTTACAATTCTACCTCCGAAATTGGTGAACGCAGCTTTCATTTTACCATTCTGTATCCAGAACAATTCTACCTGTTTACCGTTGATAATGGTATCGAAATTACCGGAATTCAAAATCATCTTTTTCGTCGCCTCCTCTTCAGGTAATTCTATTGAATCATCAGAAGAATTTTTATTCTGCTTACAAGAAGAAAAAACAACAAGGAAAATCAATATTAGAATTCTGTTTTTGCTCATAGTTAACAATATCAAATTTCATAGTTTTTCCAGTCTTCAATTTCATTTCTCTCCTCAGGTTTGATTGAATTTTTCAGCATTTTTTCATCATACGCCAAACCATGTTTTTCTAAAACTTCAGGAGGAACACCGTCCCACACATTCGGCCGATTCCCCTGATACCCTAAATATTCAATTCCTTCTTTACTCGTGAAATAACCTGTGGTAACTAAATTTCTAAGTCTGCTGAAAAATTTTGCTCCGTGAACATGCTGTGGCTTCACTTCAGCAGGATATGCTATATCATCGATGATGGCAATCTGTTCATCTTCAGATAACATTTTAAAGCCTTTTTCAAACCTCTGGTTACTTTCGTTATCAAGCCATCTCAAGCCACCTCGCATAGGAGTTTTATGCTCCGGAAGATCTTTTGTAATGAATTCGATAAATTCAGCCAGTCCTGTTTTTGAAGCTGGCGGATGATCTCCATCGCCTGGAATAATGATGTCTGCAATTAGCAATATGGTAGCCATTTCCTCGTCGGTATAGAATTTCTTCGACATGAGCTCCTCGTCATATTCAGCTTCTTCCGGAGTCCGACCATAATCAAAATCTTTTTCCCTGATATCGGTCACCTTGCTCAGATCCGGATCATCATCTAATCTGCAGCTAATTAAAAGACCAGTACCAACACCGCCAACTAGTAGACTTTTAAGTGATTCTCTTCTATTCATCTTCTGAAGATTTAAATTTTACCTTTTTTCATTTCTTCCGCTAAATAATCTGAAGCTCTCCAGGCAAGTGCAAGAATTGTCCAGGTTGGGTTTTTATCTGCCTGTGATACAAACGCTCCACCGTCCATGACAAATAAATTCGGAACATCATGCGCCTGATTGTATTTGTTGAGAACTGAAGTATTTGGATCATCTCCCATCCTGGTAGTACCCACTTCATGAATAATTCTACCCGGATTCTCCAGCCCAAAACTTGATTCTTTTCCAGGTTTATCTCCCAGGGCTACCCCGCCCATGGCATGAATGATCTCTTCAAAACTATCCTGCATATGCTCAGCCTGTTTTACTTCTTCATCGCTCCACTTATAATTAAATTTAAGAACAGGAATTCCGAATTTATCCAGTTTGTCATTATCAATTTTACAACGATTGTCTTTACGCGGAATACTTTCTCCTCTACCTGCCATTCCAACTGTGGAGCCGTAAAAACGTTTTACATCCTCCATAAATCCAAGACCATAGCCACCTGCTTTTTTCTTCTCCCCATTCATTCCGGGCACTAAGCTGTTCAAAGATTCCATATTGAAACCAAAGCCATAAGAAGGCATTCCCATACCTCCCCAATATTCTATATGATATCCCCTGGTGAAACCTAGATTCTTATTATCATTTTGCCACCATGGCGTATAAAGGTGCATACCTCCCACTCCATCTTCATTATATCGCTTTCTATCCATCAATGACGGAATGAAAGCCATTCTTGAAGATCCGGTTGAATCATGCAAGTACCGGCCTACCACATCACTCGAATTTGCCAATCCGTTTGGATGAGCTGAAGATTTTGAGTTCAGTAGAATTCTGGCAGAGCTACAGGCGCTCGCTGCCAGAATCACTACTTTTGCCCTGACTTTATAATCTTTTAAATTGGTTTTATCTATATAATGCACTCCGGTTGCCTTGCCATTTTCATCTGTGGTGACCTCTCTAACCATGGCATTTACAAAGAGATCTACGTTCCCGGTTTCCTTGGCAGGATTTACTAAAACTGAAGAAGAGGAAAAATCTCCATACACCGTACAGGATCGGGAACATTGATTACAATAGAAACATGCCTGTCTCTTTTTATTTACTCTTTTGGTGAGAATAGATAAACGGGATGGAATCATGGGAATCCCTGCTTTATCAGCTCCTTTTTTTATATATAATTCATGTAATCTAGGTTTTGGAGGCGGCAGAAAGTATCCATCTGGTTCATTTGCAATTCCTTCCTTCGTTCCAAAAACACCAATAAGTTTATCAATTTTATCGTAATATGGCTTTACATCGTCATAGCCAATAGGCCAGTTGTCTCCTTTACCATCGAAATCTTTTCTCTTGAAATCCAGAGGTCCAAAACGTAAAGAAATTCTACCCCAGTGATTGGTTCTACCTCCAACCATTCTGGATCTAAACCAATCGAATTCTGTTCCTCTCTCTTTGGTGTAAGGTTCTCCCTCAAGCTCCCATCCTCCATAGGCCATATCAAAATCTCCAAAAGGTCTTACGGTTGATGCGCCACGACGGGGAGATTCGTAAGGCCATCTAAGTTGTGTTCGTTGTTCAGGGTTGGCAGGGTCAAAATCTGGTCCGGCTTCTAACAAGGCTATTTTAAACCCTTTTTCTGATAGAATTTTAGCTGCCATTCCACCACCGGCACCTGAGCCGACGATGCAAATGTCGTATTTTACAGGCTGCTCTATAATTTGGAAAGACATAGATTATTATTTAAATAAGTTTTTATTTGGCTTACTGCTCATCCAGAACTTCAGTTCTCCACCATTCATAATCTCATCATGCTTGATAAATGGTTCCGTAAGTTCTTTTCCATTCAGTTCGACCTTTTTGATATACACATTTTTATCACTCTGATTTTTAGCGATTACCTTAAACGTATTCCCATTGTCCAGGTATAGCGTGGCTTCGCTGATAGCCGGGCTGCCAATAGCATAATCTACCGATCCCGGAGCAACCGGGTAAAATCCAAGCGTACTGAAAATATACCAGGCGCTCATTTGTCCAAAATCGTCGTTTCCGCTTAGTCCGTCAGCACCGTTCATATACTTCATCTTCAGGATCATCCTTATTTTATCCTGAGCTTTCCAGGGATCGTTGGTCCAGTTATACATGTATGCGACGTGGTGCGAAGGTTCGTTACCGTGCACATAATTCCCGATGATCCCTTCACGTGAAATGTCTTCGGTATTTTCAAAATATTTGTCCGGTAATTCCATGGTAAATAATGAATCGAGATGCTGTGAAAACTGGTTTTTTCCACCCATCATTTCGATTAGTTCTGCCGGTTGATGTGGCACATATAAACTATAATTCCATCCGTTTCCTTCAATATATCCCTGGCCGTGCGTATTCAGTTCATCGAATTCTTTTTTGAAAGTTCCGTCGCTCAACTTAGGACGCATAAATCCTGATTTTGGATCGTACACATTTTTATAATTTTCAGCACGTTTCATGAATTCATCATAAACCTGGTTATTTCCAAGTTTTTTCGCCGCCTGAGCAATCGCCCAGTCGTCATAAGCATATTCCAAAGTCTTTGAGACCGAAGCACCATTCTTATCCTCCGGCACATAACCCATATCCATATAATACTGAAGTCCGTCATAATAGCCGGTTTTCGCGGTATTCACCATGGCTTCCAGGGCATGTTGCTCGTCAAAATCGGCATTTCCCTTTACGATCGCATCAGCAATTACCGAAGCACTGTGATACCCGATCATACACCAGTTCTCATTGCCATAGTGCGACCAAACCGGTAACATGGAGTGTACACTCTGGTCATAATGTGCCATCATCGCCTGCACCATATCCTGATTTCGTTCGGGTTGCAAAACATTAAAAAGCGGGTGTAATGCGCGATACGTATCCCAAAGTGAAAAGCTGGTATAATTGGTAAAACCATCAGCCTCATATCTGTTTCTATCTATTCCCATATACTGCCCGTCGGTATCCATATAGACCGTCGGGCCTAAAAATGCGTGATACATGGCGGTATAAAAATTGACTTTCTCTTCCTGGTCTTCTTCGGAAATATCTACTTTTGAAAGTTCCTTATTCCAGGTATCTCTGGCCTGCTGGCGAACCTCATCAAAATTCCAACCGGGAATTTCATCTTTCATATTCTGAATGGCTCCTTCGGTACTCACCGGTGAAATTGCAAGTTTTACTTCCAGAGGTACTGAAGTATCAAAATCGAACCACATTCTTATCTGTTCTCCGGCAATCTCCGGAAAGTTATGAGTCGGATCGAATTTACCCCAGAAACCGTGATACGGCTGTTTGTCGTAACGCTCTCTTCCGTATTCCTTGATCGGTTTATTGAAAGTCATCGCAAAATACACTTTTCGGGTTCGGGCCCAGCCGTTCGTCTGGCGATAACCGGTAACCAGCGTATCATTTTCAACCCGAACGAATGTCCACACGTTCTTATCTTCATAATTGTAAATGCCGTGCATCAGGTCAAAAACCAGGTGGCTTTTTTCCCCTTCCGGAAAAGTATAGCGGTGCATTCCCACACGGGTTGAAGCGGTCATTTCCGCTTTAATATTATAATCGTCAAGCATTACGCTGTAATATCCAGCTTCGGCAGTTTCACGATCATGAGAAAACCTGCTTCGATAGCCGTTTTCCGGATTGGACTCGGTTCCAGGATTCAATTTAAGATCGCCGGTGGTTGGCATGATCAGGAAATCACCAAGATCGGAATGTCCTGTTCCGCTGAAATGTGTATGGCTAAAACCTACAATCGTATGATCGTCATACTGATAGCCAGCGCAATATTTGTACACATCAGGATTGTAATGGCCATCCACCGCATACGGAATCGTATCGGTATCTGGACTTAACTGAATGCTGCCAAAAGGCACTGTAGCACCGGGATAGGTGTGTCCCATTTTCGCAGTTCCGATCATGGGATCCACATATTGAGCAAAATCCTGCTCTTCCTGTGCTGATGTATGGGTAGTAAATAGTATGGATGAAATGACGGCAAGTGATCCTGCAATCGTTCCTAATTTATTTTTCATAGTGGTATTTAATCTAATATTTATCTTCTCCAAGGTCTACTCCTTCATTTGTAATTTTTACAGGATTGATATGACCATTTTCATCAAAAGTCATTTCATCGATACAGGTAACCCTTGAATTTCCATCGGTTTCAGTTAATGGGCGGCGGTGGTAAACGATATAATATTCGTCTTTCTCCGGGTTTTTTATCACTGAATGGTGTCCTGCGCCAGTGGCGATATCCATATCCTGTTTAAGAATGGTTCCTACTCTTTTAAAGGGTCCCAGAGGTGAATCGGCAATAGCATACGCTACGCTGTAATTTGGACCGGTCCAGCCACCTTCAGACCACATAAAGTAGTATTTGCCATTACGTTTGAACATAAATGGTCCTTCCACATATTTATCGGGTGTTACTTCCTTGAACGTTGTTCCGTCTTCAAAAGGCACAAAACCGGTGAAATCATCGTTCATTTTGGCAACATTGCAATGCTTCCATCCTCCATAGAACATATAGTAATCAGCTCCATCTTTAAAAACGAACTGATCTATAGGTTGTGCGCCGTTATGAAACTTTCCGATTAGTGGTTTGCCAAGCAGATCTTTAAACGGACCCTGAGGCTGGTCTGCGACCGCCACTCCAATTCCGCCTAATTCGTCATCGCTTTGGATGTCATTCGCGGCAAAAAACAGGTAATATTTATCTTCTTTGGAAATAATAGCCGGGGCCCACATGGCTTTTTTCGCCCATTTCACCTCGGAAGTATCTATAATTCGGTGATGAAATTCCCAGTTTACAAGATCTTCCGAAGAAAATGCATCGAGAAAAACCTGTTTTTCATATGGAGCCGAGTAAGTTGGATAAATCCAGTACTCATCATTGAAAACTATACCTTCAGGATCTGCATACCAGCCAGGGAAAACGGGATTATTTTGTGAAAGTGCGCAAAAACCACTTATGAATAATATCGGTAAAAATAGCTTCTTCAAATTCATCGGAATCACGGTTTTAAATGGTCACTTTTCGGGATTTATTTCTAAATCCGTAAAAGAAAATATATGCATAGCTTAAAATTACAAGAAGAAATGCAATATGAAAACCATAAGAATCGGTAATAAATCCAAAAGCAGGCGGAATCACCGCACCACCAACGATCATAGTACATAGCACACCCGATCCCTGAGGTTTGTCATTCCCTAATCCGTCTAACGCAAGACTAAAGATTGTCGGGAACATAATTGAATTGAAAAGACCAACAGCTATTAAGGTCCACATGGCGACCAGACCTGTCGAAAATGCGGAAATAACTATCATACTCACCGCTAACATGGCAAATATGAGTAATACTTTTGCGGGGTTAATAAGCCTGGTTAAATAAGATCCTATGAACCTGCCTATCATCGCTCCGGTCCAGTAAAACGTCACAAAAACTCCTACGATAGCCATGTCGCTTGAGGTGGAAATTCCTGAACTTAAAATCCATTCGGCAACAGAGCGCATCAAAGAGTTATTCTTTATGATCTCCGCCAGATCAATACTTAAAAAATAATTTACCATATAGCTTCCCAGTGCGACCTCAGCTCCTACATAAAAGAAAATACCGAGTGCTCCCAATAATAAATTTCTATTCTTGAGAACCCCTCTATAATCGTTAGACGCCGCGGTATCTCCAATTTTTGGAAGGTTTACAAAAACAAACACCAAAGCAATGATCCCTATAAAAGCTGCAATTCCTAGAAATGGAACCTGTACAGCTGATGCTTCATTGATGTAATATTCAGTCCTTGCCGTATTGTCTAAAGCCTCAATTTCCCCAGAGGTCATCACACGGTCTTTCAGAATAAATAAAGCACCAATTGCTGGCGCGATGGCTGTCCCTAGAGAATTGAAAGCCTGGGATAGATTTAATCTACTGGAAGCCGTTTTTTCTGGTCCTAATACGGTAACGTATGGATTTGCTGCAACCTGAAGTACCGTAATTCCAGCGGCCAGCATGAAATAAGCCAGCATGAAAACTCCGAATATCCTCATGGATGCTGCGGGATAAAAAAGCAAACAGCCAATTCCCATGGTCACCAATCCTAAGATGATACCTTTTTTATAGCCAATCTTTGAAAGAATATAGCCCGCAGGGATTGATAATAGAAAATAAGCGCCGAAAAAGGCAAATTGTACCATCCCGGCCTGGAAATAAGACAATGTAAATACTTCTCTTAATCTTGGAATCAAAGAATCTACAAGCACTGTGATAAATCCCCAAAGGAAAAATAATACAGTAAGAAATATAAAGGCAGTTCTATGAGATTTATTCTGGTTCATTTAATTTGCTTTGATCATTAGACAGAGAGTATGGAAAATCTGCATTATTTATACCTCTCTGTTTATTTGGTTCACTATTCATTTTAAAATCCAGGGTTGCTCCCCTCATAAGTTCCTTATGGCTTAAATAGTTTCTGGTATAGTCTTTTTCATTGAATTTCATCGATTGGATATACCTGTTTTCATTGGAATTTTCTGGAGCATTTATGATTACTTTATTCCCATTTTCCAGATGGAGCGTTACCTTTTCAAATAATGGTGCTCCTAATACATACTGATCTGTCGCCGGTGCCACCGGATAAAACCCAAGCGCTGAGAAAACATACCACGCTGAAGTTTGACCATTATCTTCATCACCCGAATATCCATCTGGAGATGGAGTATACATTCTATCCAACGTTTCTCGAGCCCAATATTGAGCCTTCCATGGTTGCCCTGAATAATTATATAAATAGATCATATGCTGAATTGGTTGATTTCCGTGTGCATATTGACCCATATTGGCGATCTGCATTTCACGAATTTCATGGATGACGCCGCCATAATAACTGTCGTCAAATTTGGGAGGTAAAGAAAACACTTTATCCAACTGTGCATTAAATTCACTTTTGCCGCCCATGAGATCTATCAATCCCTGAATATCATGAAAAACAGACCAGCTGTAGTGCCAGCTGTTCCCTTCAGTAAAAGCATCTCCCCATTTGAAAGGATTAAACGGCTTCATAAATTCACCATTTTCATTCTTACCTCGCATCAGCTTTGTTTCGGGATCGTAAAGGTTTTTATAATTCAAAGCTCGCTGACGATATTTATCAATTTCAGCTTTTGGCTTATTTAATTTCTTAGCCAATTGATAGATCGCAAAATCATCATAAGCATATTCTAAAGTCCTGGCGGCATTTTCGTTAATATCCACATCGTAAGGCACGTAACCCAGTTCCTTGTAATATTCTGCTCCGGCTCTACCCACCGCAGTCATGGGTCCCTCATTGTTTGCTCCATGAATTAAAGCTTCGTAGAGGTTCTCAATATCATATTCGTAAGCATCCCCGCTTTTTAAATAAGCTTCTGAAACTACCGAAGCCGAATTATTGCCCACCATAATATTTCTAAGCCCGGGGCTCGCCCACTCCGGCAACCAGCCACTTTCATCATAAGCATTGGAAAGTCCTTCCTGCATTTGTCCGTTCAGTTCAGGATACATGAGATTTAGAAAAGGAAACAAAGCCCGAAAAGTATCCCAAAAACCGGTATCAGTAAACATATAGCCTTCACGAACTTCTCCGTTGTAAGGACTGTAGTGGACTATATTTCCATCTTCAGCAAATTCATAAAATTTCCGCGGAAACAATAAGGTTCTATACAGAGCCGAATAAAAAGTCTGGATCTGTCCCGGGGTTCCACCCTCCACTTCTATCCTACTCAATTCCTTATTCCATTTTTCGCGACCTCCCTTTTTGACTTCCTCAAAATCTTTATTCCCTATCTCTTTCAAATTTCTTTCTGCCTGTTCGTGACTAATAAAAGAAGATGCAACCTTAGCATTTACTACTTCACCCTTCATGGTTTTAAATCCAACGACGGCACCAGCATGATTTGAATTTGATTCCAGAGAAGAATTTAATATAGAATCGCTGAAGGTCTTTTTTATCTCAAATTTCTTGTCGAAAATGACCACAAAATAATTTTTGAAATTTTCAGGAACTCCCCCACTATTTCGAGTAGTATACCCAATCACTTTATTTTCGTCTGGTAAAATCTTTACATAGGAACCCTTATCGAAGGCATCGATAATTACGAATGAACTATCAGTTTCGGGAAAAGTGAATTTAAATCTTGCTGCTCTTTCAGTTGGAGTGATCTCTGTAGTTACATCATGATCTGCCAGGTAAACGCTATAATAATTTGGTTTTACAATTTCAGCTTTATGAGAAAACCAGCTTTGCCTTTCCTCTTCTTTAAACTTTAAAGATCCGGTAACCGGCATGATGGAAAATTGGCCATAATCATTCATCCACGGTGATGGTTGATGTGTTTGTTTGAAGCCTCGTATTTTGTTCGCATCGTAGGTATAAGCCCAGCCATTTCCCATTTCACCGGTTTGAGGTGTCCAGAAATTCATGCCCCAGGGCATAGCGATGGCCGGATAAACATTTCCATTTGATAAGGAATAATCTGAGTCTGTACCAATCAACGGATTTACATAATCCACCGGATTCTCAATTTTTCCTATCCTTTCTTTTTGCGCCTGCAAAACCTGTATGGATATAAGAAATAAAATGGTACTCTTAATTAAATTCATTCTGTTCGATTCTGATAAGATGATATGTACTATTGTTGGTGATAATTACCAGGTGGTAAAATTTTACCATCCGGCCCTATGATTTCGAGATTGAGACCGAGCCCTCCACGAGCCTGAAAATAATCTAAAGCGATCTTATAATAACCTTTTTCTAAAGCTAAGTCCAGAGTTTTCGTTTCCATAGAATGGTGTCCGTCATGATCTATCTTAAATTCATCATTAATGCTAAGACTGGAACCATCATCTGAAGTTAAATTAAAAGTATACACGCCATTTTGGTCAATTCGAATCAAACCGCTGAAAGTCAAACCGAAGTCACTATCCCTTGAAGATTCCTTTAGATCAATATCAGTTGCGATTCCGCTTTTAACCGCGTTCATATTCTCAAAATCTGGTATGCTATCCCATATTCCTTCATAATAGGAATACTTAAGACCTTTGTCAAAATTTTGACTCAGGTTGAATTGCGGTGATTTAAAAGAACTCACTTTTTCAAAATTCTTCTGAACGATTGCACTTTTCGCATTATCAGTAATCGAGCGAGCTTTAAGGGTTGAAGTATTTTCAATCTGAAAAGGCCCGGAATATTTCATCGATTCTACAGTGGGTTCCGTCCCATCAATGGTATAATAAATAGGTTCATTTTTTCTGTTTTTCAGGGTAACCTCCTCACTATCTAGGAATAAAGAATGATCAGAATCAATAGAAACCGGAGAGATCATATTATCGGTATGCAGATCGTTTAAATATTCAATTGGCAACTTGATTATCTCCCGGTCGTAGGTAACCAGTCCGTTAACTTCCCCCTCCACGTCTGAAAGTTGGGTGTATACTACTGCACTGGCTGCCTTATCTTCCTTCATTTGCCACACGTCATCCCAAAGTTGCTTGTAGGAATTTTTAAATTCCAGGGTATCTGTCATTTCCCGATACCCCCAATTTTTCTCCTGCCATAAATGATCTGGAACGGTTAATCCAAGTCCACCAAATTCACCCAGAACGGTGGCTCTGTTTTCTTCCACAGGATAAATATCAGGCCCTGGATAACTATGCATGTCAATTATGTCACCTACATTATGATCTGTCCATCCACTGGCATTGCTTACCAACCTTGTTTCATCCAAATCTTCTACCCACCTGGTAAGCCTTTCTGTATCATACTGCCCCCAACCTTCATTGAACACTACCCACATCACAATACTCGGGTAGTTATAAAGATCATCTATCATTGCCTGCATTTCTTTTTCGAAATGTGCTTTATCTTGATCAGTTAAGCGGTCTTCAAAATCTTCATGGGGATAGACCTGCGGCATATCCTGCCAGACAAGCATTCCGATTTTGTCACACAGGTAGTACCAGCGCTGGCTTTCTGTTTTTGCATGCTTTCGAAGAAGATTAAAGCCCATTTTCTTGAAAGTCTCGATATCCCAAACATAAGCTTCTTCAGTAGGAGGAGTCATCAAACCATCTGGCCAATAACCCTGATCCAGAACACCCACCTGGAAATATGGTTCATTGTTCAGCATGATCCTGGTATTGTTATTTTCATCCTTCCCAAGACTGATCTTCCTCATGGCCACATAACTCGAAAATTTATCCAGCACTTTATCTTCCGAAATTAGCTCTACTTCAAGATCATATAAAAAAGGATTTTCCGGGCTCCATAATTTTGGAGAAGGGACCTGCATTTCAATTTTTTCTCCAGGATTACCTTCAACTTCAGAAACAATATTATCACCGTCCTTCAAAACAAGTTTAATCCTCCCATCACCGGCAGTGGCCTCAGATTGAAATGATATACTCTTTTTATCTATATCGGTTTCAATCTTAAAAGACTCAATATGGTTTTCATTTAGCGGTTCGATCCATACGGTCTGCCAGATACCTGTAGTCGAAGTATAGAAAATTCCTTCGGGTTCTCTCACCTGTTTTCCCACGGGCTGAAGTCCGTCGTTTGACGCATCAAAAACCTTCACTATAAGCTCCTGTTTTCCTTCTTTAAGATAAGGCGTAATATTAAAGGAGAAATGATCAAAAGCACCCTTATGCTCTCCAACTTTCTTACCATTCAGGTAAGCAACGGTTTGATAATCTACACCTTCAAAATTTAAGATTATATCCTGCTCATTCCAATCTTCTGGAACTGAAAATTCTTTTCTATATAAAAGATGATCAGCTTTTTTCATTACTCCTGAGAGGTAAGATTCCACTGCGAATGGAACCAGGATCTTCTCCGGCAATTGTTGTCCAAATTGAATAGAATCTATTTTTCCTGTTTCCAGCTCCCAGTAACCATTAAGATTCATCCATTTTTCACGTTTTTGAATTGGCCTGGGATATTCGGCCAGAACATTTTCAGGATCCACCTTATCTGTCCATCGTGTTTTTAATATCGCTTCTGGTTTCTCGTTGTTATTTTCAACTTCCTGGCTTGTATTGCAAGAAAGCATCCATAAGATCGAGCCAAGGAAGAAAAATAGAGTTTTAAATTTCATGATTCGTTAAGCTAGTTTATGATTCTTAAGTGAAATCAAGGCAAATGCATAAGCTCCTAAACAAACCGCTTCACTGGTTCCAAGCTTACTTAAGCCTATAGGTATTCTCTTTTCGGTGTTGATATTCACACTTTTCTGAGTGAAAGGAATCTGTATATTCTGGAATTTCTGATCTAAGAATGCACAGTATTCAGATTTGTTCTCAATATTGAAGACTTTTGAAACCAAACGAGGAATTTTTTCACCGGTTCTGGTTTCTATTTCACCGTTTAAATGTTCTATGATCTTAGGTAGCAATATATCTGAAGCTCCGGAGATACCACCTCCTATAACCACTGGACCATCAAAAAGAGTCAGGGCATTGGCCAGCGATTCTCCAATTACTACAGACATTCTCTCGTATGCCTGCAAAGCAGCGTCCTGGTTTCCATCTTTCAGACCTTTAGCGATAAGAAAAATATCTTCAGGAGAAAGATGAGTTGAGTTCTCCACCTTCTCGCAATACCACCTTTTAACCGCCCTGATACTAACACCTTCTTCAGCGATTAAATTTGGTTCTTTAAAGTTACGCATCAGCCAGATCTCGCTAGAGGCAGAATTGTCTCCTTTGAAAATCTTTCCGTTGATCACCATACCTCCACCAAAACCAGTACCCAGAGTAATCCCGAAAAGATTTCGATATTCCTTTTGGATTCCAGCATTTTTCAGGTTTTTATTAATTTCAGGTAAGAATCCCGCCATGGCCCCTCCATAGGTAAAAAGGTCTCCGTCATTATTTATAAATGTTGGCAGGTTAAACACATTCTCCAACATCGGGCCCAGGGCTACACCTCCTCTAAAGCTTTTGAAATTTGGCAGATCTCCAATAATACCATTTTCATAATCTGCAGGTCCCGGGAAAGCAAAACTTATGGCCACAGGAGATTCCGGAAGGAGTTCATTCTGAACTTCTTTAAATCCTGAAATAATTGTTTTCAGGCACTTTTCAAGATCAGAAGAGTTTGATGGTAGTATAATTGGCGTAATGATCTCCTTTCCACATTGCAATGCCGAAAAAACAAAATTGGTTCCTCCCGCATCAAGCGTCATTACTATCCTCTTATCATTATAAAGATTCATTCGTATTCTTAAGCATTAAAATTTATTCTTCAGATTTCTGATAGATCTGTCCGGTTAATTTTCCTGTATACTTTCTGAATGTTTTCTAACAAAATTCAACAGAAGTGGAAAAGCCGGGTGGGCCATGTTATGGCCATATCCCTGCATTTCATAAATATCTATTTCTTTATGACCGGCAACTTTCATCATACGATAGAAATAAGCATTTTCCTCGTATCGCCCTAACATCTCCATTTCCCGATCTCCGGTGATTAAAAGTGTAGGCGGGGCGTCATTACGAACATAAAATAAGGGTGCCCATTCGTCAATTATGGGTTGTTCACCAGGTATGTCATTTTGCTTTCTAATCGTAAAATGAGTAATGGTATGGCCGCTGAAGGGAATAAGACCAGCGATATCATTTGCGTCGAGATCGTATTTATCCAGAAAGGATTTGTTCATGACGCTCATCAGGGCTAAGTAACCTCCGGCAGAATGCCCGGATACAAATACCTGATCTGGATCGCCGTTATATTTTTGAATGTTTTTCAAGACCCAGGCAATGGAAGCCGCGGCATCTTCGACGCTAACTTCAGCCTTAACTTCTGGCGAAAGTCTATATCCCACACCAACTATACAAAAACCTTTCTGCTTGAGAGCTTCAGGAATTTCCTTGCTCCCGCTTGTTAAACCACCACCGTGAAACCAGATTATCACCGGCGCCTTTCCCTGTTCAGGATGATGAATATCCAGCCTGCACATTTCTTGCTGATACGCTGTTTGATCTTCAGTTTCGTAATAATTGAGATTCTGAGTTTCGGTATAATTTGTCTCCTGACCAATCGCGCTTATCGAGAGAAAAATCAAAAAGCACAGTAGAATTTTTTTAAAGCAATTCATTTAATCATCATTTTAATTAGTCTCTACAATCACTTCTCCTCCATTCTTGAACAGGTCATGACTTATAAAATATCCATCAATCACATTCCCGTTTACCCTAATATCTTTCACCTTTCGGGTACCGCCTTCATTCTGGATCTTTAATGATTTTCCATCTGTGGTGTTCCATGTAACCGAATCAAAAATTGGGATGGTGACAAGATATTCAGGATCTGAAGGAGAAAATGGATATAAACCCAGGGCGCTAAAAACATACCAGGAGGACATTTCACCTGCATCATCCATCCCGGAAAGGGCTAATCCTTCCTCTCCAATTCCATAATAATCTGAAAGTAACTTATCTATAATAGCCTGTGATTTCTCAGGTTTGTCTATAAAATAATACGAGAACGGAGCCTCGTGAGCAGGCTGATTTCCCTGACTATACTGCCCCATAAATCCGGAGACATTTCTGGCAATATGCTTCGGGTTCCATTTATAACTGAATAAGGAATCCAGTTTTTCTTCAAACTTCTCTTTACCTCCATAAAGCTCAACCAGACCGGGCATATCATGGGGTGTATAAAATGAAACCTGCCAGGCGTTTGCCTCCCTGTACATATATTCATAATAAGGATATTCAGCATTGAAAGGCGAAACCCAGTCGCCGTTTTCCAATCGCCCCCGCATAAAATTCGTTTTCTTATCAAAAACATTCTTATAATTCATGGATCTTGCAAATAGATCTTTTTGATGCTCTGAATCTTTCATTTCTTCTGCCAAAAGAGAAAGTGAATAATCGTCATAAGCAAATTCCAGAGTTTTTGACACTCCCGCTTTTGCCTTGGTCTCTGTATTTGGATCTTTGATCTCAGGTGTTGAAATATATCCTAATTCGATATATTCTTTGATGTGGGGGCGTGTTCCTCCTTCTTTGTAAGCATTATTAAGAAGCAGTTTATACGCCTTCTGCACATCAAAATCTCTAATTCCTCTCTTATAAGCTCCAGTGATAAATGATGCGGCGTGATCACCATGGAAAAACGTAGGGATAAATCCTGTGATCTCACCGCGATTTATTAATGACTTAATAATATCTGTAGTAACATCTGGTCGCATAATCTCGAGTAAAACCACCTTGTTTCGATAAGTATCCCATAAAGAAGGTTTGGTATAATAGCGAAATCCTTCATTACGAACTTTTCCTTCTATATCTACAAATTCACCATTGATATCACTTCGCAGAGCAGGCCATAAAAAAGATCTGTATAATGACGTGTAAAACATTTCCTTTTCTTTCTCAGAGCCTCCTTCAACCTGAATTTGATCAAGAAATTCTGTCCAGGTCTTTTTACCCTCATTCATGATATCATCAAATGATTTTTCACCAATTTCCCTGTCTAAGTTTTCTTTAGCATTCTCAGTGCTTACATAAGACAATCCTATTTTCAGCGTTACGGTACTCTTCCCTGAGTCATTAAGTGTAATTACGGAATAGCCATCACGCTCACCTTGATTTGTAGACTCAATTCCTTTAATTTCGCTGTCAAGCGTGGCATAAAAATGAATCTTATCTCCACCAACCTGCTGGAAACCTTTCAATTCATTAGAGGAAACTTTTTCAATTTCCCACGTAGATACCCTGTTATTAGCCGTACCCAGGTCGAATAAAATTCTTTTTTCTCCGGAATCCATAAATTCATATTCATGAACGGCTGCCCTTAAACTAGAAGTTAATCTTACATTGATATTATAATCCTGAAGTTTCACCTGATAATATCCCGGCGCAGAATTTTCCTCCTCATGATTGAAAGTTGCTTTAAAAGGTGCAACCGCATTTGAAGATAAAGGAAGAACAGGAATATTACATAGATTCCAGTGTCCCTTGTTCGTGTGGGTAAAACCCAGGATTTCATTGTCCTCATATTCATATCCTGCTCCAGATCCATACTCAGTGATCGGGCTTACCTGAACTAAAGCATTAGGCAATGAGGCTCCGGGATAAGTGAGACCCGCCCAAACTCTCCAATCTTTTGGAGGAGTATATCCAATGATCTCTTCATCGAGCAAAGGCGCAGTTCCAATAAAGGTATTTACATAATCATAACCAGATTTATTGGTTGACTGCGATTTCATAGATTCCGCTCGCTCTTGAGAACTACAGGAGAAAAATATAAATAAGAGCCCTATTATAAGAATGGGGTTTTTAGTATTCATTTTAAAAGTTTTAAATGATCTTCCTATTTCAGGATCTGCTAATTATTCCTGGTTAGCTTAATAACGAGGGATTCTTTTTGTAGGTCTCCCATAAAAATTCTCCGAAAAGCGTGTTAGCCCATGCAAACCAGGACCTGGTAAAATCTGAAGGATCGTCTTTATGGAAAGTTTCATGCATAAAACCTGTACCGGCGTGTGTGCTTTTTAAGGTTTTTATACATTCTCTAATTTCTTCATCACTATTACTGGTTAAACCTTGCATGGTAATAGCCATTGGCCAGATCATATCCATTCCTACATGAGGCCCACCAATTCCTTTGGCTGCTTTCCCTTCAAAGTAGAAAGGATTGTCTTTAGAAAGCACAAATTTCCTGGTATTTTGGTATATGGGATCTGAACTATCCACAGCATCCAGATAAGGCAATGAAAGTAAACTTGGTACATTCGCATCGTCCATCATCAAGCGGTTTCCAAAACCATCTACTTCAAAGGCATAGATTTTACCATATTTTTCATGATCTACTATAGCATGCTTTTTCAATGCTGCCTCCACTTCATCTTTCAATGAAATTAATTCCGCAGCAGTTTCAGAGTCATTAGCAATTTCCGTCATCATTTCTGCAGCCTGTTTTAAGCTAACCACTGCGAAAAAGTTAGATGGAATTAAAAATGAATAAACACTCGCATCATCACTAGGCCTAAAAGCAGAGCAAATGAGACCCACCGGATTCACAGGATATCCATATCCATGAAGAGCTCTGGTATCTGTTGCCTTTGGAGTATTTCTCTGGAATGAGTAAGAACCACGATCTTCTTTCTTCTGCTGATCTTTGAATACGGTGAGAATCGATTTTATCGCTTTTTCCCAGTTTTTATCAAAAGGTGAAGAATCTCCTGTTGTTTTCCAGTAATTATACCCTAAACGGATAGGATAACATAAGGAGTCTATTTCCCATTTTCTTTCATGCACGCCGGGTTTCATATCGGTTTGATCGCTAAACCATTCTCCTTTTTTATCCGGATCATCATAAAAAGCATTCGCAAAAGGATCCTTCAAAATATACTGGGTTTGCCTGTGAATGACTCCCGCAATAAGATTTTTCAGTTTTTTATCCTTATCGGTAAAAGCCATATATGGCCAAACCTGTGCAGAACTATCGCGAAGCCACATAGCATCAATATCACCGGTAATTACATAGGTATCCGGCTTTCCATTTTTTTCTGAATAGGTTACTGTTGTATCCAGCGTATTAGGGAAGCAGTTATTAAACAACCAACCCAGTTCTTCATCCTTTACGTTTTTTTGAAATTCCTTGATCATTTTTTCAATGATCGTACTTTGAAAATTTCTTTCTCCTTCAGGTATTCGAACAACAGGAAAACCTTTGCTCGTAGTTCCTGCGATAATATCCAGTGGATTAATAAAAGTCAAACCGGTAAATAGCGCTGTATTCTGAATAAATCTTCTTCTTTCCATTTTTATTATTATTTGTCTAATTCATTAATAACCGCTGCCCAGCCGCCATTACGAACCATCCTTATTTTATATTTAGTATTTGAATCTATCTCTGTTTGAATCTTTTTGTAATCCATAGCCTGTCTTCCTGCGTTGATACCATCTTCAAATGAAACCATTTCAAAACTCTTATTCTTCGGAAGAAAATCTAACTCTAGGTCTAACTGAATATCTTCATTGGTCCCATTCATTCCGCCAATAAACCAACTGTTCCCTTTTCGTTTTGCAACGATCACATTCTTGCCAATTTCCGCATCTAAAACGACCGTTTCATCCCAGGTGGTAGGGACCGATGTGATGAATTCGGTACAGTCCCTGTTTTTATAATAATTTGTGGGATTATCAGCTAACATTTGAAGTGCACTTTCGAAAATGACAAAGAGAGCCATTTGATAACTTCTGGTACCAATAGATGCAGAATTAGGTCTTCGGCTATAGTAGAATTCCGGCTGCATACTTAGCATTGCTCCGGGTGTATAATCCATTCCGCCTACAGCATTCCGAATAAAAGGAAGGTATATGGAATTCTCTGGTGTAGCTCTTTCCATTTGCTCCATCCCAAGTACCCCTTCGTAGGAAAAAATGTTCGGATAAAGATATTCCAGTCCAGCCGGTTTAAAAGCTCCATGGAAATCTACAAAAATTTCATTTTCAGCTGCTTTCTTGGCTACACGTTCGTAAAAATTGACCATCCACTGGTCACTACGATCCATAAAATCGATCTTTACACCAGCAATTCCCCAATCATGAAATTTTTCAAATAATTGCATATTATTTTCAACCGTAAGCCAAGTAAGCCAGAGAACGATATCTACATTTTTTTCTTTTCCATATTTTATCAGAGCAAATAGGTCAATATCAGGATTTGGGGTATAAGGATCGGTTGTAGTTTTTGCCCATCCTTCATCCATGATGATATATGGTATTCCAAACTCTGATGCGAAGTCAATAAAATAGCGATAGGTTTCCTCATTATAACCCGCAACAAAATCAACGTCATAAGGCGATGCACCGTTCCACCATTCCCAGGAGGCCTGACCCGGTTTCAACCAGGAGGTATTTTCTATTAGTGGTTTCCCAGCCAGTTTTGCCGTCATGGTATTGGTGAGGATATCTTCCTCCTCCAAGGAGATCAAAAAATAGCGCCATGGGAAGTTTCGTGACCCATCGGTTAAAGCAATATAATCTGCTTCCTTTAAGATTTTTTGACTACGATCCCCATCAGGTTCAACTTCAAGGGGTTCCTTGGGAAACACCCCCTGAAATGTATCTTTCGCATTCCCTTTTAAAAACATGGCCGGATAATCCCGAAGATCACTTTCCGAAATTAAAATAGTTATATCATTATCGGTTTCCAGAAGCACTGGTAGTGTTGACATTGTGGTTTCTTCGGAAAATTCTTTTGAACTTAAATGCGTGTAAGCATACTCATAAGACGTTTTGAATGTTTCGGTTTGCTGAAGATGAGCCATCGCAGTGGAAGCTAAATTAATTTGCACATCTTCACTCAGAACTTTTATTCTATATCTTTTAGAGGTTATAAAGCGATAAGCAAAACCGCCATCGTAAGCCCTGAATTCTACCGAAAATCCTTCCTTAAAGTTGAGCCTAACCACATTATAATGATTCTGAATGCTCGAGAATTTTAAAGGTGTGACGGGTTTGAATACTTCAGAAACCTGATCTTTTTTTGTTCCTATTAAGGTGGAATTAAAACCCAATACCTCATCCTCCAGTTCCAGTTGAAGCCGATTCTTCAATAAAACAGGTTGATCTTGCAGAAAAATTGAATAAAAAATTTGCTCTCCCACTTCTATCTCAATTTTCAAATCACCTTTTGGTGATAAAAGATCGATAGATTTAGCATGTACGAATCCTGAAAAGAATATCAGAATAAAAATAAAAACGTTTTTATTCATTTTTTCAACTGTAAATTACAAACCAAATGATTCTTTAGATTATTCAATATAACCCTCTTCCTTTAGAAGAGCAGCGGCCTCTATTAACATCATACCGCTTAGTTGTGTGGTAAGATCTGTAGTATTCCCAGGCGCCTGAGCCCAATTTGGGCTAGCAAACATTCCTGGTCTGCTTAGACCATTATCATAGAAAGTCTTGGCATTATATTCAAGAAAGTCTATGAAATCCTGTCGATCTGATTCGCTAATGTCCGGCTCCATAATAAGCTGTGTAAAATATCTTACCAAAATACCTTTAAACAGTCCTCCATCGCCCTGGCCTTCGTCACGAAGTACACCGTTGGTAGTGAGCCTAGGGCTGTTCATGGTAGATTTAGCCGTTTTTACAGCGTCGTTTAGATACTGAGTTTCACCAGTAGCATTGTAAAGTTTTAAACCAGCTCCAATCCAGGTTCCTACATTATAAGTAAAAACCCAATCTGTATTGGTGACAACTTCACCATCCTGTAGAGAAATATTATCCCAGACCAACCCTGTTTGAGGATCTACCAGATTATTCTTTTGCCACTCATAGATTTTTTTCGCCCATTCAAGATCATCTTGATCATTATCTACTTCATAAAGTCGCATCGCGAGAACTGCAGCCGGTCCATTTGATACCGCATTTTTTTGGAAAGGCGTATCCTGTTTCCAGGTGATACCACCTCCAAATACATCATCGCTCCAGCTCATTTTTATAATTTCCCAAAGGTATTCTGCTACCTCTTTATATTCTTCTTCATTAGTAGCATTATAAGCTCTCATAGAAGCATTTCCCAACCACAACATGTCATCATTAAAGACATTATTGTAATCTCCACCATTTTCAATTTCGATTCCTCTCAGCAAGGATAAGGCTCTTTGTTTATAAATGTCTTCACCTGTTCTATGGTAGGCATCAACAAGTACGTGCAATACATGGGCATTTGGCCAGTAATTAAATCTCGAACTTCCGGCATTGTCCTGGACATAAGTTCCATTAAACCCCAAATAATTATTCTGGAGTGATTCCTGCAGAGAATCTGCAGTAGCAGCCCAGGTGTATTCAAAAGCCACCGGTTCTTCACCATTATTTCCCTGCGGAGGATTTAATGGCTCCCAGTCATCATTAGAACATGAAGTGAGTGCAAAAAACCCCATTAAGGTGAGAACAGTAAAATATTTAAATCTGTTAATCATAATTTTTCGTTTTAAAATAGGCTGCTCACATAAGATGAGCAGCCTGGAAATCATAGCTAATCAAGAACTGTAATTACATGAGTATATTCAGGTACCGTAGAATTGAAAATTATTTCTACGTTATTAATATTTTCATCCACTTCCGTTGCAAACTTGAAGGTATTGGCCCATCTGTCATTAGTAACAGGAACCATATTCCAGTATGCTGGAGCTGTATCGGCATTAGGTCTTTGGTTATCAGCATTTACACTACCAAACCACTCTTCACCATCTGAAGTTGTAAACTTGAATTTATATCTTTCATCTCGACCCCAATCTTCCTGTCTGAACACTATATTTTTTTCTTCTGCCATCCAGGTACCATTACCGTTGTATGGTAGTTCGAATAAATACTCATCATTTGGAGAGAAATAAAGTTCTACCTTCTCCACCATAGTCATACTAACTGAACCGTCACTGAAGTCAACTCGGATTCTATAAACTCCTTCTGTACCTGAGAAGTTCGTTGAGCCACCTGCTTTAAGGTCACTACCTTCTACATAATAGGTTTCAGGATCACCTGAATTTCTCGTTACAAATTGATAATCTCCTGCACTGAGACTGGTGTAGATTTCATAAGTATCTGCTCCTGTCTTTTTAAATGCTAATGCTGAACCAAGGTCTTCACCGGCTTCGGTTCCGGAACCAGTTATGTAAAGTTCATCTGGTGTTGGGAAACCACCTGGTCTTTCCACCTCAATAGTTCGGTAAATTTCAGATTTCTGAACGTTAATCCCTTTAGAAGACCAAACCGTCCATTGTAATGTACCTATAGATTCTGGTTGGATTCCAGCCATGGTTGCAATTCTATTCAAATCTGCAAATGGTAGAGTAAGAGTTCTCTGTAAACCTTTTCCGTCTGAAGGCATTACGTAAAGCGGTTCAGACAAATCACTTCCTTCCTGGAAGAAAGCAACATCATAAAGTACCACCCCGTTATCCTCAGCTTTTGCAGCTTCCCATTCGAAGTTTACAGTGCTCTGAGCACCAAGATTAAAATATGCATTATCCTGAGGGCTGTATAGAGCATTCACTGGAGAAACCGTAGTATGATCTAGTGAATCATCATCAGAATCACAGCCAACAAGAACTATGGCCGCCATGAAAAAAACGATATAATTTAAAATATTTTTCATCTCATTTAATTTATTAGTTATTGTGTCTTTTTATTTACCAACCTGGGTTTTGCGACAGGTTAGGATTTATTAATCTTTCATCTCTAGGGATAGGCCACAGGTAATGTTTACCAGGATCAAAAGTTCTCAGGTTTACTCTTAAGTATCCATCATCTATAGAAGAAGGTCCAAACTGAGCACCGTGAGCCCACCCATTCAATACATCTTCAGCAGTTCTCCATCTTCGGATATCGAATACCCTTAAACCTTCCATCGCTAATTCTACCCTTCTTTCATTTCTAATTACAGATCTATATTCAGCCTGATTTAGTGAAGAGTCAAAATTAAGAGCCTGAGCATCTGTAAATCCAGCTCTATCTCTCAATGCTCCAATGGTTTGATCCCATGTTCCCTGGTCAAAATCACCAAGCTCATTTTTAGCTTCAGCGTTCATTAATAGTATATCTGCATATCTAATAAGCATTAAATTAAGACCTGATGCCAGACCAGACTGGTGTTCTGGATCAAAATATTTTCTGGTGTAATATCCCGTTGAAGTTTTTGAAGATCCCGGAGCATATTCGTCTAAAGGCTCATCTGGATCTGATCCAGGCTCTATATAGATAATATGAGAACCGCCGCCTGCTTCCTGCCATTCGTAATTATGATATACGATAGTATTTGTCAATCGAGGGTCTCTATTCTCATAAGGATTTGACTCATCATAATTAGAATCAGGATCATCAATTGCCTTTCCGTTGATGGTAAGATAGCTATCCACTAGCTCCTGAGTAGCAGCCAAAGCATTTAGCCTTGCTCCCGCAGACAAAGGTGCCATATCGAAAAATTCGCCCCAGGTTCTTAATTCCGGAACGTATTGCAAGCTTAGAATATCTTCCTGGCTGTATTGATTTTCCGGTAAGAACAAACCTTCATAAGAATTGAACAAGCCGTAACTTCCAACAGATCCATTTATGATACGTTCAGTTTCAGTAACAACATTCTGCCAGTCATTTTCATATAAGTAAGCTCTGGCTTTTAATGCTATGGCAGCACCTTTGGTGATTTTTCCACGGTTGGAAATCTCCTGTTCTGTATTTGTTGGAAGATCTTCAGAAGCTTCTTCCAGTTCAGTTAAAATAAACTGAAGTACCTGTGCCCTTGGGGTTCTGGAAATACTCTGAGCTTCTTCCAGCGAAAGATCATGATCTGCCAGTGGAATATCACCGAACCAGGTCATTAACTGAAAATGTTGCCAGGCGCGAAGAAATCTTGCCTCAGCGATCATTCGGTTTCGAACCTCATCAGACAAATCTGGCACTCTATTAATGTTTTCAAGAAGCAGGTTTGTCGTTTTTATCCCCGCATATCTATTGTTCCATTCGTTCTTCAAACGCTGGAGAGAAGGATCATAAGTTCCTGCTGCTATAGATGCTGAACCTGCGATATCTCCCCTACCGTTATACGCATTATCTGATGTCGCCTCGTTGTAGAAGAAATAAGAGCTGGAAAACATTTGTCCATAAGCAGTATTTAGAACACTCTGAGCCTTATCCTGACTTGTCCAGTAATTAAGGTCTGTAAACGAATTCTCCGGAGTTAATTCCAGCTTTTTACAGCCTGTGAATGTAATCGCCAGCGCAATCACACCTATTAAAACTTTTATATTCTTTATAATCATAATAATATTTTTTAGAAAGTGATATCTACCCCAACTCCATAATAAACCATCGTTGGATAAGCTCTCGCGCTATTAGCACCTGCAGAGGTTAGATTACTATCAAACTCTGATAGTTCAGGATCAACAAAATCTACTTTAGATAAGGTTAAAAGGTTTCGTCCTGAAACATACATTCTATAGCTTTTCAATCCGATTCTATTAGCAAAGTCACTAGGTAAAGAATATCCGATCTGTAAATTTTTCAAACGGGCATATGCTCCATCATATAGATATAAATCTGAACCTCTTCTCCAGTTATTGGTGTTAGACTGGCTTCCGCTATTTGCCAAACGAGGATATCTTGCATCTGGATTCTGTGGTGTCCAGTAATCAAGCATGTGCTCATAAATTGCGTTTCCATAATTAAAGTGAAATGGTTCTACCAGCTCACCTCTAATCATCATGGTTCTTTTTCCAACTCCCTGAACAAACAGACTTAAGTCAAAATTTTTATATCCCAGGTTATAAGTGAAACCGAAATTGTATCTAGGAAAAGGATTTCCAAAAATCACTTTATCGTCATCGTTGATAATACCATCACCATTAATATCTACATATCTATTATCCCCGGGAACCACATTAAGGCCTTCCGGTACAGGACCATTTTCAATCTCTTCCAGGTTCTGGAAATATCCGTCTCTTTTCAATCCTACATAGGAGTTATATGGCTGACCTTCTCTCAATAAGGTTTGAAGTTCTTCCACCCCGGTTAATCTTTCATCGCCTTGAAATTCCAATACTTCATTCCAGCTATCTCCAATATTCGCAGAGATCATATGGCTGAACAATTCCCCGGTATGGCGATAGGTGGCACTTATCTCCCATCCCTGGCTTCCAACTTTACCAGCATTAAAATCTGGGAGACCGGTACCATACACACCAGGAACTTGCGGTGGGACAAGAATATCTGATGTAACCTTATTAAAATAATCCATTTGAATGCTCAGAGCATTATCAAAGAAATCAAGGTCTGCCCCAATATTCAAAGTAGCTGCTCGCTCCCACTGTATATCCGGGTTTGCGAAATTGTAACCTGTTCCTCCTACGCCATTATTATTAAACCCATATGCATTTTGAAAGGTGAAATAGGTAGTTTGATACTGGTAGTTTCCTACGTTCTGGTTACCCAGCACACCATAGGAAGCTCTCAATTTTATATTTCCTACATTATCCTGGTAATTCTGCATAAACGGCTCTTCAGTAACTCGATAAGCGGCTAACACCGAGGGAAAGAATCCCCATCTTAGATCTTCTCTAAATTTTGAGGAACCATCATATCTAAAGCTAAATTCAGCGATGTACTTATCATTAAAAGCATAGGAAGCTCTACCGAACACAGAATAAAGACTATTTTCTGAAGAACTCTGATTAGAATTATAAGAGTTTTCTTCAATTTCGGTATCTGTTATAGGAGTTCCCAGATCTGGATCTGTATATCTCTTGAATAAACCAGAACCGCGATCTTCATGATTCTCATTAGATCCTCCCAGTAATACGGTTAGGTCATGGATCTTATTAAAGGTATTTGAATATTCAGCGATTAACTGGGTATTCAAATCTAGGCTTTTTCTATTCTCATCCCTGGTATTACGATCTGCACCGTAAACTCCCTGAGGAAAAAAGTCTACACGGGTTACTCTGGAATAAAGGCTATTCTGATAAAGACGACCTCCAAAAACACCTTTTATTTTAAAATTATCGGTGATATCCAGTTCTGCAGTTATATTACCGAAAATATCATCATTATCATATTCTCTAAATCCACCTTCTTCCAAAATACCCAGTGAATTGAATTGCTGCAATACATCATTTGTCACAAATCTACCTAATGAATCTCTTTGCTTGTAATATAATGGTACTCTGTTCGCATCAGCAAACAAGGTTCCTGTACTAGATGAATGATCTTTGATCTTTTGCTTAGTGTAAGCCAACGTAGAGGTCAGCTTAAACGCACCATATTCGTTAACAAGGTTAATTCGATAATTATATCTTTTCAAGCCTTTATCTGGCCCCACAAAATTGCTTTGCTGATCCAAGTACCCAATGGAAACCAAATAACTTGAAGTTTCACTTCCGCCTGAAACAGATATGTTCTGATTCAGCTGTAATGCGTCCTTGGTAATTTCATCTGCAAACCATTCTTCATCTCCATTTTCACGGATTTGTCTAATTTCTTCAGGAGAAAATACTGCAGAGCTTTCATTTGAATTAAATGCTGCCTCATTTCGAAGCATGGCGTTTTCGTAACCAGAAACAGGCTCATTGAAGAAGTGAGGAGTATTGAAACCTGCTAGACCACTATACTTAACAGTAAGTGCCTGGTTCTTCTTACCTTTTTTAGTAGTGATCAATACAACACCATTACTGGCACGCGAACCATATATAGCCGCACTACCTGCATCTTTAAGCACTGAGACACTTTCAATATCTGCCGGATTCAGAGAATTGATATCTCCTCCCACAATACCATCTATCACAATTAGCGGGCTGTTATCTCCTAAAGTACTAATCCCCCTGATGTTTAAATTGATGGCGGCTCCAGGTTCAGAATTCCTTTGCTGAATCACCAAACTTGGCGATTTACCCTGTAACGCCTGGGTTACATTGGTTGTAGGCCTACCTTCAAGGTCTTCTTCACCTACCTGGTCTACTGCAGCAGCTACCCTGCTTCGACTCTGAGTACCATAGCCTACCACGACCACTTCATCAAGAGCCTGGGTATCATCCTCCATTGTAACATCAACCACAGATTGATTGCCAACAGTTCTCTCGGTTGTTTGTAAGCCTACAAAGGAAAAAACCAGAACAGCATCTTCCTTGGTTAAACTAATAGAATAATTTCCGTCGAAATCAGTTTGCGTACCGATATTACTACCTTCCTGCATTACAGTAACACCCGGAAGCGGTATCCCCTGATTATCGGTAACAGTTCCTGTTACTGTTTTTCCAGTTTGCTGAAAGGCGTAACCACGCCCGGTAAAAAGCAGTAAGCTTAAAAGTAAAAAAACGAATGTTCTACTTAAAGCGAATTTACGATCCCACTTTAAAGGACAAGGAACATCTCGCCCCTCAAAATTTTTAGTTAGTTGTACATTATCCATTCAATGTTAATTTTGAATTTAAGATTAACACTTTGTTAATACTTGATAAACTTACTAAAACGATTTAGTTAATCAAAATGAAAAAAAGCATTCTAAGCAAAAAATTGAAATTTTAACATTTTTAGGGTGATTTTATTACGTATTTACCAGAATTGATGCTAGTTTTTATTAATAGATGAATTTCTAACAATTAAAGACGCTTTTAGAACACTTTTTGTCGGCTTGAGATTTTCCGCTTTTGAATTAAGAAGATTTAACATTGTATTCATGAGCGATTCACCTAATTCCTGTAATGGTTGAGATACCGCTGTTATGGTGGGAGTATTTATTCGAAACAATTCATTATCATCAAAAGTTACCACTCCGAGCTTCTCAAGCAAGGTTTGATCTGTCTCTTTGATAACCTCCAAAGCAGTTCTGGTAAGATAGTTAGTAGAAAAGAAAACAGAATCTAATTCCTGGCCTTCAATGATAAACTTCCTGATCTCTAATTTAGTTTCCTCTTTATGAATTTTTTCAAACGGAATTTTAAGTATCAAAGGTTCCAGACCTGCAGACTTCATAGCGTCTACATATCCTTTTTCCCTATTAGTCATCTGGTTTTGACTGGATTCTATGGTTATAAATCCAATTCTGCTAAAGTCATTATCAATTAGATGTTTGGTCGCTTTAGAAGAAGCATCCTCATTATCTATAATGACATGGCTAACATCCAGGTCTTCAAAATACCTGTCAAAAAGAACAACCGGAATCTTGTTTTCAATTAGAGATTCTATTTCATTTTGAATTCCTGGTGATGGACTAATAATAAAACCGTCTACCTGTCTCTCAGAAAATAACTGAATAAGTTCTTTTGACCTCTCATCCTCATTCTCATTACTACAGAACAATACCTTATAACCTTTATCGTAGGCGATGTCTTCCATGATCCTGGCGATCTTCGAAAAGAAATAATTGCTGATATCTTCCACCATGAATACAAGAATATTCGTCTTACCCGTACGTAAACTTTGAGCTACTTTATTAGGGCGATAATTTATACTATCTGTATAATCAATTACCTTTTTAATAAGTTCGTCAGAAATCTTTTTTTCCTTCCCTTTACCATTTAAAACAAAAGATACAGTGGTAACTGATACGTTAAGTTTTTTTGCAATATCCTTTAGAGAAGGTCTTTTCTTCATTTATGATAAGAACTACAGAAGATTAGTATAGATTTTTCAGTATCGGCTAATTTAATAAATTAATAATTCACCTATTTCATGGTATCGTCCTTATTTACCATCAAATAGTCCCCCAAGATTTTATTGGTTATTTACTTATTCTTTGAAATATATAATTTATATTGCATTATTCTTAAAACTAAATCGTTTTACCTATTTTATTTCCTATGAAAAGTCGCACAACGTTAAAAGAACTATCAAAACTTTTAAATCTTTCAATCAGTACGGTTTCAAAATCATTAAATGATAGTAGTGAGATTAGTTCAAAGACAAAACAACGGGTAAGAGATACTGCTTTTCTGCACAACTATATTCCAAATGATGCGGCAAAAAGCCTGAAGAATAGACAATCCAATATAATAGGAGTGGTCATACCCTCTTTAAAATCAACCTTTTCCGCGGCATTATTAGAAGGTATCGAGGCAAAAGCAGACGAAATGAATTACAAGGTTTTTCTCTGTATATCGAACAATTCTGTAGAGAAAGAGAAAGAATGTATTAAAAGATTCCTGGAAACCCAGGTAGACGGGGTCATCGTTTTTCCTACACAAGAAACCCAGGAATCGGGCGATATTACGCATTTAAATGAATTGATAAATCTTGATGTTCCCCTGGTTATCTTTGATAGTGTCACTAAAATTCTTAACTGTGATAAGGTTTCTATGGAGAATTCTTTACAAACTGAACTGGCTGTAAATGAATTAAATATTGCCGGTTGTTCCAAAATCGCTTTTATTACGCAAAATTCCGAAGCTTGTTTACAACAAAAATATAAGGATGGCTATTGCTTAGCTGTAGAAAAATTAAACCTACCGGCTATTTTGATCGAAGATACGGTTGTCCCCTTTCATAAAATTGCAGGAATGATAAAAAACAAAAGGCTTGACGGTATCATCGCGTGTAGCAGGTATTCTGCAGGTAATTTATTGAAAAAGATCCGTAACACGGATTCTCAAATTATTAAAAACATACCTGTAGTTGCCCTTAGCAATGGAAATGTTAGTAGAAATTTCCTTCCAAATCTTAGCTCCCTAGATCAGAAAGGACATATGCAGGGTAAATTGGCCGTAGAAACATTATTGAATCGAATTCATGGAAAACTGCCTTTAAAAAGAATCAATTTTCAAATAAAATCAGAGATCCTACAATGCTGATTTTAAATACTACAAATTCCCGGGAATCGCCTATTCCGGAATGCAGCTAAAAATCCATGATGATAAAAGCTTACTTTTTTAAGTGGGTTTTACTCGCAAATTTTATGACAATGATATTTGCCGGTTCTAAAGGGAAGAAGATTCAGTAAACTTTAAAACCTGCGTTTATCTTGGAGCTTATTTGAGTAAATGTGTATTTAACTCCGCATATATAAAGTTAGCTGTAATGGTAAAAAAATTCATGCAAGCCATTAATCTTTAGGCAAAAATCTTCATTTCGGTTACAACACAATTGGATATAGTTACATTTAGTTTTTGTCCATCTGTGAACTTTGCAGAGAACAAAAACGAAAAAAAGATGAACTACAAAAATTTAGGAAACACTGGATTAAAAGTCTCAACGCTATGTTTGGGAACAATGAATTATGGCGGAAAAGGATTTTTCAATCATATGGGTGATTTAGGTCAAGCAGAAGTTGACGAACAAATAAAAACCGTACTTGATGCAGGAGTAAATTTTATTGATACTGCCAATATTTATTCAGAAGGACTTTCCGAAGTAATGATTGGGAAAGCAATTAAGAATCTTTCAATTAAAAGAGACGACCTCGTTTTAGCGACCAAAGTAAGAGGTAGTATGGGTAAAGGCGAAAACAACAGAGGTTTGTCAAGAAAACACATCATTCAGCAAGTTGACGAAAGTCTAAAAAGAATGAATACAGATTACATTGACCTTTACCAACTTCATACTTCCGATCCATTAACACCAATCGAGGAAACCTTGAGAGCTTTAGACGATTTAGTACGTAGTGGAAAAGTTCGCTACATTGGAGCAAGCAATTTTATGGCCTGGAATTTTATGAAAGCATTAGGCTATTCTAATTACAACAATTTAGAAAAATTCGCCTCATTTCAAGGAATGTATTCGTTAGATAATCGAGCTTTAGAACGTGAGTTCATACCATTATTAAATGACCAAAAAGTTGGTTTGTTGGTTTACAGTCCATTAAGTTGTGGGTTTTTGACAGGTAAGTATAAAAGAAATAAGAAAAAAGGTGGTGGTCGCTATGACAATTTTCCATTTCCACCTGCAAATGAAGAATTAGCTTATGATGTTTTAGATGTGCTATTTCCGATGGCAGAAGAAAAAAACATAAGCGTTCCTCAATTGGCTTTAGCCTGGTTGCTACATCAACCTACCGTTACAAGCCTACTTATAGGTGCTTCAAAACTATCTCAACTTCAGGATAATCTTAAAGCTGTAGATGTTACATTAACAGATGAAGAACTGAAAAGTTTGAATGAAGTCAGCAAAATGAATCCAGAATATCCTCAAAGTGTTGTTGAAGTAATGACCGCAGACCGAAGTAGCGGACAAGATTTCTTATCTTAAAGAAAGCTATGGAACATAATAATATCCCAAACATCATAAATTCAATAACCGAATTGCATAAGATTTTAGGATTGCCAAAACCTACAAATCCTTTGATTACCCTAATTGACCATTCTCAAGAAAGAGAAGAAACCAATTTAGGCAATCAAAAAATGCTGCTCAATTTCTATAATATTACTATTAAAAGAAGTTTTCAAGGTCAATTGAAATATGGTAAAACCCATTATGATTTTGACGAAGGTACGATGTCTTTTCTTTCGCCAAATCAAGTATTTACGGTTGACGAAAAAGGCGAACGCAACAAAGATGGTTGGTCTTTACTGTTTCATCCAGATTTGATTGCAAATTATGGTTTATCGAAATCCATTAAAACCTATGGTTTTTTCTCTTATGGCGTAAATGAGGCTTTACACCTTTCAGATAAGGAAGAAAAAACCATTGAAAGTTCGGTTCAGAACATTCAAGAGGAATATAATTCAACAATTGATTTGTATAGTCAAGACGAAATTGTTTCAAATCTTGAATTGTTGCTGAACTATTGCAATCGCTTTTACAATAGGCAATTTATAACTAGAAAAATGGCGAGTAATGATTTGCTCGTCAATTTTGAAAGTAAGCTATCAGAATATTTTGATGAAAGTACTGAATCGAAATTACCGACGGTTAGAAGTATTGCAGACGAAATGAACGTTTCGCCAAATTATTTAAGAGATATGTTAAGAGCGATTACAGGTCAAAATACACAACAACATATTCATGCAAAATTAATTGAAAAAGCGAAAGAGTATTTAACGACAACATCAAAGTCGATAGGTGAAATCGCGTTTCAGCTTGGTTTTGAGCATTCGCAATCGTTCAACAGACTTTTTAAGAACAAAACCGATGTGTCACCTTTAGCATATCGCAATTCTTTTAATTAAGCTTTAGTAAAAACCACTTCAGCTAACATCGGTTCATCGCCAATGATGGCGCCATTAGTAGGAAAATAATTAACTTGACCAACGAACCAATACTAAGGCGATAAATCTGCGTCCCTTACTCCGCCAACCGGCGATAAACTAGACCTTTATGTAGATCATTGGATTTATGATTATATAACCTAAAAAAAATTAATTAAAGAATAACAATATATGTATATAAGTAAAGAAACACCCAAAGAAACAGATTTACGCTTAAAAAAAGTATTAAAAAAATCACGCTTTAAAGTGTTTGAAAAGTCTTACTATTTTAATGAAATACCGGTTGAAAAATTTGAGTTTAATGAGAAAGCGTTAGCTTTTGTTAGAGATAATGACGTATGGAGTCAGTTGATCCCAGTTGATAAAAAAGGAAATGAGGAATTCAGAATATTCAGTTTTCACTTTGAAAAAGATTTAGATAATAGTGGATTTGTTGGATGGTTAGCTACGAAGATAAAGGATGACCTAGGTTCAGATGTATTTGTGGTTTGTGGTCAGAATTCAAATCAAGGTGGAATATTTGATTATTGGGGATGTCCAATCGAAGTTTCAGATGAAGTGATTATATACATCAAAAACCTGATGAATTAAGAGGTTATTCTAACAATTCAAATATTAAAATTGATTGAATAACATAATTTGCCTAACAATGGTTCACCGTATATAATGATTAATAAGAAGTTGATTAAAACCGATTGCCAATTATAAACAACAATTTAAAGATTCAAATAGCATATAAAGTTTCTCTATTTCATTAAAATTCGACTATAAACCAGGATTTTTGTTACCATTTTGTTACTCCAAAAACAAAAAACCCTTATAAACATTAAATTTATAAGGGTTTTTAAGTACTCGAGGCGGGAGTGCTTTAAATCTCTCTTACCCTGCATTTACTAAGCTTTCCGTTTAGGTGATTATAGAGTGTCACCGAATTTGACACCTTTAACTTAATTTTAACGATAATTATTAATGGGGATCTCCAATAGTTCCACACTCGGGACAAGTATATATTGCATTATCAAAATTTCTATAGTAGATTTCTGAACAATTTTCCCCTGAACATCTTCTGACTTTATTATTTATAAAATTGTCTAAACTCATTGAAGAACAAGCTACTCGCGCAGCTCTAATATCGATAAAGGCATATTCGTTTACTGCTTTTTTACCTTTTCTAGTTACTAAACCTATTTTTTTTGAAATATTATGAGATGCCCAAGGTCTTGTAATATTTCTAATGGCTGCCGCAGTACCAGCAACTTTGTCATTTACAAGCTGGCCATTGGTAAAAGATGCGGTATTTGTTTTAATCAGATAATTAATACTCTTTAAATCCGGTAATATTTCTTTTATTTTTTCTTTCGAAAATTCATCTATGGCATTATTAACAATACTACTTTGAAAAATCGGGGATGTAAAATCATGTTTATATTGCTCAGAAAGAATACGATTACATATCCTAATGCTGTCGCGAGGAGAAAATTCTGAGAATAAAACTATTCGTCCTAAGTTTTTCTTCTCCTGGAATAATTTAAAAGAATCAGTGACTGCCTGCTGGCTATATGCAGCCAACCTCTTATCAAGCATAAGTTTAATTTGATGGTCGGTCCACTTTAATTTAAATGAGAACACTCGATCCGGTCTGGCATCAATGGCACACAATGGTATTAACGCATCCCAAAGGAAAAACTTAAAGGCCAGCTTTGGCATTTCTAATAATTCTAGATCCTTAATTAGAGATGATATAAACTGATAACTAGCCTTTGGATCGTTTCCTGTTAAGCTCTGCTCATCTACTTTATCCACTAGAATATAAACTGAATCTATGTTTAATTTTCCTAATAGGCTTAAAATATTACTTAAATTATCTTTATGTGAGAATTTTAGGCTTTTATCTACCTCAATTTTTGATAAGTCAATTTCCACCCCTTTAGCTTTACTTATGTTTTTTATAACTTCAGAAAAAGGAGCTTTAAATTTTTTCCATAAATCAAGTCCAATGTCTTCTATTGTTTTTAAAGATTTCAGTGCCTGTTTAGGGAAACTTGCTGGAGTATCATATAAATAGATTTTACAAAGTTTATATAAGTACTGTCTCTCATTGAAGGAAAAAAGGTTGACAAATTTAATGTCCTCAAGAGTTGATAATCTTGTAAAGAATGAAAGTAAAAGTAACCTATTTAAATATTCTAAATGATAATTTAAACTAATCTCAGATGCACTAGTGAAATTTGATAAATCATGATCGGTATAAGTAATAGTTATAAGATTCTCATGTTTTTGAGCTCTCTTTTCGATCATTATCCTCTGGGCTGTCTTTCCCGCTCCTCTTGGAGCATATATTATATTCGAAACAGGATTTACAGGATCTCCCCAAACGTCCTCAAAATAGTCTGGGAATATAAAGTATCTTTCAATATAGTCTTTTTCTTTATCTGCGTTTGTATATTGAAAAGGGTTTATTTCAAAACCCATTTTCTTCAAATATTCCACTTTTGTCATTTGTTGAAGATTGTTAATTAATATCTAAGCCCACACCGGCCAATCCCTATATTGTCCCTTGGCTTGGTCAATTACTTCTTTAAGCAAATTATCCATTTCTAAAAAATTATACTGGCCAATAAATTCGCTTTAAAGGAATAAGGGACCTGGTACCGGGATCAAACTGATCATAATGTTGAACTATGAGATGTACCAGTAAATCAAGATCAATTAAGGTTAATGGATTATTAGATCGTTCTGCTTCGTATTTGGCATCTTTTGAGAAGCCTCCGGTTGATACATACAACCCCTTATCATTTGGTCTAAGGCCTCCAATAAAATTCCTTATTTCGGAAGCTCCCATAGAATTTTGACGATGTTTTACTTCTACTTTAATTCTAGGATTCTCTAAACCTAGTCCATCTGGTGATGCCACTATATCTACACCTCTATCTGGACCTTTAGGAGTTAAGATTGTTTTATATCCCATTCCTCTTAAAATCCCGGCTATCAATTCTTCCATTTCTTCCCAGTCTAGTGCCTGCACTTTGTCTTTTATAAACTCGTGGGATTTAGCTTCAAAATTCTCCTTTAGTAAATCTAGAGTTTCTTCAACTTCTTCATCCTCTGAATTATCTTCTAAACTTTCATTGGAAGTTGCAGTCCTGGTTTTACCAAGAATTTCTTCCCAGGCATTCCCGGTAATTTTAAAAATAGTTAAAACAGAACCTAAAGTATTTTTTGTCTTAGTACTTAAATTATCCCTGGGAATGGTTCTTTCCCACTTTACCTCGCGGTAATGGTTAAATTCCTTTTCAGCAGAATATTTATAATCAGAAGTAATTTTCCCTAAAGTGTACTGGCGGGTTTCGGGATTATAAGTAATCACATGATCTCCTTTTTGAAACTCATTCTTAAACCTAAAAATTTGACCGGCAAAGTTATTGACCTGGCTTATTTTATAGTTAGGGTAGCTAGCTTGAATTTTATCTTTTAAATCTTCAAGGTTCAGTTTTTTAGAGATATCACCAATTTCATTCCATCCTATGGCAACGATACTCTGTTCTATAAACTTCTCAAAGAGATATCCGCTTTCGCCAGACCTAACCATCCATAATTTATTTTCCATTCTTTTAGGTTTATTGATTATATTTTATACCAACATTCTTTAATTATTTTCAACTTAGGAGTAATTGAAAATCAATCATAGTATAAATATGTATTGGGTAACATTTCTTTCAGTTTTTGTAACTCCTCGCTAGAATAGTTATTACCTCTGATATAAAATTTTGTTAGAACATCCTTGAGATTTGAAAGACTTGTTGGAAAGCTTGAAAGTCTATTATAGCTCAAATCCAATTCTGTAAGGCTTTCCATATATCCGAGATTTTCAGGAATAGCTTCAACTTTATTGTTGCCCAGGCGAATAGTTTTTAAATTCTTTAGCTTATTTATGTCCTCTGGCAAAGCTTTTACATTCATTGCATATAGGTTCAAGTATTCCAATTGTTCTAAATCAACAATACTAGCTGGTAAATTTTCCAGTGTTCCAGAGATATGTAAAAATTTCAGCTTTTTAAGGTTGCCTATTGATTCTGGTAGGGTTTTAAAACTACCGTGTATTCTAAGATTTTCAAGAGTATTTAGCTTTCCTATATCTTCGGGTAGGTTATGAAGCAATTCCGTAGCCCCAGTAAATTCTAAATCCTTTATTTTTTCTAAATCAGTAAAACTATCAGGCAACTGATGAATGTCTGAAAAAAGCCATAGGGTTTCCAAATTATCCAGGTCACCAAAGTTTTCAGGCAGTCTAGGATTAGAATTTTGAAGATAAAAGAAGGCAAATTCTAAACTTTCCAATTCAGAGAATGATTCTGGTAAATTTGTATAAATTGCTGGTCCGCGAAAACGCTTTAATTTTTTCAAATTACCGAATTCCGTAGGTAGGCTAGCAATATGATTTCCTTCCAGGTCTAAAAACTCTAAATTAGTCAATTCAGAAAAGCTTTCTGGTAGACTTTCAAGCCCCATTGATCCCAATTCAAGAAACTTGAGTGATTCCAGTTGACCAAAACTTTCAGGCAACATTTTCATTTTGTGCCCGCCTTGCATATGATCAAGAATTAAAGTATCCATTTTCTTAAGGTTACCAATATTTCCTGGTATTCTTTCAAAATGATTTGCCCCCAGGTCTAAATATTCGAGTTCAAGATAATTATTGGTAATTACCTCCGGACTTTCGTGTAAACCGTCTCCTGATAAATCAAGCCTTTTTAGATGTACCAGTGATTTTAGACTGGGATAGGAATCTATTCTATCGAATTTGGTTCCTTCCATATCACCACCAAGCAATAATTGGACTACATTGCCATTATCATCTAATTTGTAATAATATTCATTTCCCAATATGTTGAGTGACTCTAAAGCTTCATATTGATGATATTCTTTGCTGTCAAAATATAGGGTGTCAGTTGCAGAAACGCTACCATACCAAGTTTCCCAAATAATTTTATATGATTTATTTTCGTATCCGAAGAACTTTATATGATTAGATTCTTCATCTGGTATAACAGTTCCTCCAAAATTTTGATTCCATATCCACCGGTAATCGTCTCCTTCTATTTTCCAAATCCCCCCATCGTACTCTATTGCTTCTAGATGTTTTCTAGTGCTGTAGAAGTTTAAACTTTTATCAGTAATTTCCGTTTTTAGAGGTTCAAAACTAATGGTAATTGTATCTCGAGATACCATTCCTCTTGAGGTAACTCTCCATTCCAATTGGTATTCTTCTCCCGGTAAACCATGAAACACTGTTTGTGGTTCATCTACCTTATCAAAAAATACTTTTTCATCGATGAGTCCAGATACAATAGTCCAGCCCCCCATCTGTGAAGCATCTAGTTGGGCATTGAGTTTAATACTAAAATCATCAATATTAAGTTGGTCATTACCCGCAGGTATTTCAAATAAAGGTTCGGATTCTGGTTCTTGCTCGTCTTTTGAACATGAAAATAGGAATAGGCTTAATGCAACAAGAGATAAGATTTGTTTTTTCATTTTTTAATTAACAGAGTTCATTTTATGTAATCTTTCATTTTAAAATTTAAGCCTCCACCGGCCAATCCCTATACTGCCCTTCTGCCTGCTCAATCACTTCTTTCAGTAAATTATCCAGCTCTGAAAATGGTACTTTTCCCCGGAGTTCTTTTTTTACGGCCAGGCGTATTGCTGCCCGAGCATTTTCTTTTTTTGTCCAATCTAGTTGCAGGTTTTTCTTTACAGAATCTACTACTTTATGCACTAAATCCTGAATAGGACCGGCTTTATTCAATATCTTTTCATTGGCGGAAAGCAGATCGTAAAATGCCAGTTCATCCTCGGTTAAACCGAGTTGTTTGGTTCTAATATCATCCTGCTGGAACTCATCGGCTATATCAAGCAAATGCTTAATCGCGGCTATGGAATCCAGGCTGTTTTTATGATAGTTACTCAGCACCTTTTCAAGTTCGTCTCGAAGTCTCCTAGCTTTTTTAATATTCTTGGGCATTCGTACCCGCAACTCATCATTGATAATGCGCCGCAGCAATTCAATTTTTACATTCTCATCTCCTTTTTCTTTTACTGTAGCCTGAAAGCGATCATCTATAATGGAGATATCAATCTTGTCCAGGTCATACATCTTTGCCAGGTCTACAATCTCCTGGGATTCCAATGATTTACTGATAAGATCTTTAATCCGCTCGTTTTTCTCTCGCTGCGGGCCCGGCGGAAATTTAATCTTCCTGATAGTCTTTCTTATTTTCTGAATAATCGCCACATCATCCTGAATTTCCCATATACGTTTATCTGAGCTGGTCATAGACACCAACTCCGATAGTTTTCTTTCTTCCCGTAAAAAGTTATCGGTTATAGGATCAGTTTGCAGTAGATCGTTGATTACTTTCTTAGACCACCGCAGTTTTTCTCGATCATCCATTTGGTCGATTTCTTCCATAGTAAAATCGCCCATTAACTCTTTGACTGTTTCCAGTTGCTCAAAACATAAGTTCACTGCAAGTTCAATATCTACTGCGGGTTTTCCTTTTCCCCCGCCTGAAGTATATTTTTTGGTTGCTTCTGCCAGGTAGCCGGAAATGCCAATAAAATCTACCACCAGCCCACTGGGTTTGTCTTCAAACACGCGATTCACCCGGGCAATGGCCTGCATCAAATTATGGCCTTTCATAATCTTATCTACATACATCGTATGTATAATCGGCGCATCAAAACCTGTAAGCCACATATCCCTAACGATGACCATCTTTAAAGGGTCCTTCGGATTTCGGAAGCGCTTTTTTACCGATTCCATAGCATCTTTAGTGCGAATGTGCTTATTCCATTCCGGTGGATCTTTACTGATGTTTCCGGTCATAATCACCGCAATTTCAGGGCAGCCATCCAAAGCAGTTAAGGCATCATACATTTTTACACAATTACGCCTACTCATACAAACCACCATCGCCTTTCCTTCCAGCGTAGCCGTTCTTGCCAGAAAATGCTCCAGGATATCCCCGGCCACTTTTTCTACCCGGCTCTGTGCTCCTGCGGCATCTTCTATCGCGGCCCAAACTGCATTTGAAGGATTATCTTCATCGTCTTCAATTTCATCGAGCTGCGCGCTGTAGGCGGCTTTAATATTTAAAGGAACCATTTTAGGCTCGTAATAAATGGGCACTGTGGCCCCATCTTTAACCGCCTGTTCTATATCATAGCTGTGCAGGGTCGGCCCAAACACCATTTGCGTATCGGCATCTTTGCCGTCTACAGGCGTACCGGTAAAGCCGATAAAAGAAGCATTAGGCAAAGCCCTTCGTATGTTTTGTGCGAAGCCGCCATCATGAAACCCGTATTGGGTGCGGTGAGCTTCATCGGCCATAATAATCAGGTTGTATCTTTCTGAAAGTAATGGGTGCCGGGTTTCTTTTCCTGCTTCCAGGTCTTTTAAACGGAATTTCTCAATAGTGGTGAAAATTACCCCGCCTCCATCTGAATGTAGCAGATTCCTTAGTTCTTCTGTAGTATCAGCGTGCTGTACATCACCTACCAGGTCTTTGGCCAACACAAAATTTTCGTATAATTGCTGATCCAGATCGGAACGGTCAACCTGGATTACGATGGTAGGATTTTTCATTTCGGGCATTTGGCGTAAAATCCCGGTAAGAATGGCCATTGAAATACTTTTACCCGAGCCCTGGGTATGCCAAATCACTCCCAGCCGACCATCACCCTGGGGTTTGAGATTTTCTACGGCGCTTTCTACTGCTTTTTGAATGCCCCAATATTGATGGTATTTCGCTCCTTTTTTGATAATTTTCCCGTTATGGTCTTCGTGGAAAATAAAATTCTGAATGTAGTTTAACAGGGTAGCTTTTGGAAAAAGTCCGTTAAGTAAGGTTTCCAATTGAAGCTCGGTCTCCTGTTTTATATCGTCGCCACGTAAACTTTTCCAGGGGGCAAACCATTTTAAGGAAGAATTATACATCCCGTGGAGCGTTTGCATTCCGTCTGAAAGAATGGTGATGGCATTAAAATCGAAAAGCTGCGGAATATCCTGCAAATAATGGCCAATTTGCAGGTGGGCGTTATCTACTCCAACTTCGGCATCAAACATATTTTTGAATTCAAAAACGATGAGCGGAAGGCCGTTGATGAAGATCACCAAATCTGCGCGCCGACTGTTTTTCCCTATCACTTTTACTTCATCGGAACAGATAAACTGGTTTTTCTCCGGTTCGTGGTAGTTGATTGGGTAAAGATGTTTTGCCAATTCTTTGCCGTTTTTATCTTTCCAGGAAACCGAAATGCCCTGGGTAAGTTTACGGTGAAAATCCCGGTTGCGGTGGTCTAGATCCATCCCGGAATGCCGGGTGAAACTCGCCATCGCTTCATTAATAGCCGTGGCCGGAACATCGGGATAAGTGGAAACCAGGAAATTTCTAAGCTCCTCTTCCAGCACTACTTTTTTAAGGTCCCGGTTTAGGGAATTTCCTTCCCGATGCTGGTATCCCAGGTCTTTTAGATACTCAATTGCCGCATTTTGAACCGTAATTTCTATCATAAGACTTCAGATAAGGTTTTTTCAGCATCTTTTACCCTGACTTCCCCGCTGATGAGTTTTGGCAATAAGGTGTCGCGGAGCTGGGTGAGGGTTTGGTTTTCCATATTATTTTTGGAAAATTGTAGGTATAAAGGTTCGGCTATTTCATTGTACTTTTCCAATATATTTTGGGTTGGAACTACAAGTTTTGCTTCTTCAAAAATTTTCCCAGTTACTGCTGGGTATGAAGATCCAGTCGCTCTAGAAACTAAATAATCCACGAAATTCTCAGTGCAAGTAAAAGGATACAAAAAGGAATATGGAACAGTCTTTGGAGAAGTAACAGCAAATCCCGTTGAAACTATAGTCCGGTTATTAAAACCTAAAGCTAAAAATCTGGATTTTCTATTTGGTCTTACTGTGGACCAAACGATGTCTCCGTCTGAAATAATTCTCCGAGCTCTACTTGGTGCTTCCGATAATAATATAGGCTGAATATTTTCTACCAAACCTTCACCAACAGAAGCAATATCTATGTACTCAATAATATCAATTTTTGAATTTTTACTAATGGACTTAGAGTTAACCTCAGCAATTTCTTTGATGTTTTTCACTTCCCACCCCTTCGGAATTTCTCCCAATTCAGAATCTACAAATTCCCCATCCTGAAAAGGCCCAAAATCTACAAACCAATGTTTGTATATAGCCATAGCCATTTCTTCCAGGGTTTTGTTCATCTGGAGGTTGAGCTCAATCTTATCGTCTAAAGCAGAGAGGATGGAGGCGATGGATTTTTGTTCTTTTATGGGCGGAACAAGAATCGACATTTTATTTATGTCTTCTTTACCAATATTCTGTTGAGCTGATTGAGTTTGGCCCGCTAAAATTTGATTGTAAAAATTTTTTGATCGTAAAAAATGATATAAATAATCCTTAGAAAAAACATCTTCATCCAAAGGGAAAAAATTACCAACCCGGTAATTTTGAAGTATTGTTTCGTTTTCGGTATATCTTGCTATTTTTCCAATCGTGGCACCAGTTAATGCCATCAAAATATCACCTTTATTTATACGGAAACCCTCGAACTTTTTGAGTCTATCGGGATCAATGTAACTGCAAGAAGAAATGTCCACTGTTGCATTACCTTTTATCTGTGTTATCTTGAAAATTTTTATTCCTTCTGAGGTAAAATCGTAATTTCTAAATTGATAACCGTGTCTCAGTTCAGCTATTCTTCTGAATTCAGAGACTTTCCAGTTATCCGGCTTATTAGGAAAATTAATACTCATTTTTCGAATTTTTTGAAGGCCTGTCAGTTTTGAACATCTGTAATATCTCCAACCTTTTAACTTTTATAATTTCCAATTTAGTACATCGTCTAATGGATGACTCCTTTGGTTGTTTGAAAATATTCTACTCTCATTAATTAAGGACTTTTCTAACCTATTAGTAACTTTAGAAATATATTCGTTTAAGCTTTTAGTTCCCCTAATGATGTATGCAACTTGAAGAAAATCGGGTAGTTGTTTTTCAGAAATATCTTTTAACGTTAAGACTGAAAGTTTAATTCTATTCTCTATTATCCCTTCTTGCAATCCTTTATCCAAGATTGCGGAATGACCATATCCAATTTCAAAAGGAACCCATTGAGATTTATATGTTTTCTCAGAAACAACAACCAACATATGTGTGCTTTCTCTAATGCCCTTTTTTATACTCTCTGTAATCAACTCTGAATTTCCTTGAGCCGCAGCCTGTTGTAAATCCTTATCTAACTCATCTAAATAGTAATCAATTTCAGCTTCTTTTAAATATTCAACTATTTTTCTGCATTCCTTTTTATCTTCCTTTTTGTGACTTAGAAAAACACAAGGTCTTTCTTTGACTTCTTTTGGTTCTAATAACCAAGAAATTTTGTCCCAAACATCTGCTTTATTATATCCTTTTACCATTATTTTCTTTTTTGAGCAAGCCAAAGAGTATGTTCTCTGGAAATTGCGTTCTCAGAATCTAATACAAATTCGGCTAATTCATCATCTGAGTTCACATCACCAAATGAAGCTTGTATAAAGTTTAATTCTTGTGCAGCTGTTGTATATGCCTGTTTTAATTCTTGATGCTGTTTAAGTTGTAACCAGCTTAAAGCCGATGCAGATATTGTTGTAAAAAAACCAACTAAATTCCAATTAGAATCTGGAAATTTGATTAAAAAGCCTATACTTATAATTGCGACGAGTTGAGAAAAAATTATAACTAAGAACCAATTACCATATTTCTCTTTATTAAACTCAGCTTTATTTGCATACCAATCCTTTTGGTCATTTATTCTATTTTGAATGTAAAAATCCTTCCTTTCTAGTGTGTTTAAATTTCGAACCTCCCACATCTTGTCTGTAATTATTGGAAGGACTATAGTTTTGGCATTTAAAGATTCATTTAACTCTTTGAATTCATTGCTAAATTCTTTTAATCGTGAAATAAATTTTTCTTTGACAACTTCTTTATCAAGATTTACTTCGAAACTTTCAGCGCAGGTTATGAATCGCCACGTTAACGTCTTACAAGATTCTGCTAATGCTCTCCCTTGATACCAAGTATCTTCAAATTTCTTTGTTCGGATTATTAACGTTAACGTAAAGCTGACCAAAAGAAAAATTCCGGAAATAACATAAACCCATAGTTTAGGTTCTGTATCTTGATAATTATATATTGCTAGTGCAGATGCAATTATCATTGTAATTAAATCGTAGGCTATTATTCCTTTATAATTTTTTTGAGCTTTTAATGATGCAGCATCTGAAGCTTGATACAAGCCAGGAAAATCTTTTTCTTCCATTATTCAGTCATTTAAGCCAAGTGATGAATAAACCGATTCATTATAAGTTCTACCGCCGATTGATTTGTCTGTAGTTCTTTTTTTAAACTCAGAAGGAAAGTTGTCCAATGCATATTTTATTATTTTCATTTTAAAAGAAATATGAACAACATATGTATCTCTTATAATTGGCGGACAAGTATTGTTATTTTGTTTCCTATCTCCATTAAGGTTTACGGCTATTATTGGAATATTCAGGTTTTGGGCAACTTCTAATTCCCATCTAACATATTTATATAGATTTTTGGTTGATTCGCCAATTAAAACTATTACTTGACTTGCATTTTGAAACCTCTTTCGAAGCTTACCTTTAATATAATCTTCATTACTTGCATTGGTTGTCAAACTATATTCATCGTGAGCATTTTCAAAATCAAAATCGATATGCTCCAATGCTTTCCATCCTTTCATTCTTGCATAAGCCCATTTATCATTATCTCCGTCAAAAATTATGTATGTTTTGTTTTTATGTCCCATTATTTATTTTTTTTAAGTTATTGATAACAAATCATTTAAAAATTGTGCGAGTTTGCGGCTTGATTGTTCACAGGATAATCCGCTAAACAAGCGAGCACGGCCCTTCGGTTTGAAACAGGTTTTACCATTGTTTTCATCTAGTGTAGTGTGTAGTTTTTAATAATTTCCAAGGTCCTCACTTAATAGAGAAAATTTTTCTGAATTTAATGCTGTGAGTAATGGATTATACTTCTCTTTATTAATATGATTTGCTTTTGAACGTAAATCTTTTAAGCGCATTATTAAACGTTCTTTTTCTTCTTCGTCATCATTTTCGTATAAATAATGTGGATTTATAATTAGAAACCCATCATTATCTTTTCTTAATATCTTTAAAATTTCATCATTCCAGAAAGTTTTGACTTCCATAAAAACTTTCGCCAGGTTTCTGTTTAGAGAGGATGAAATAATTACTCTTGAAGACTTCGATTGATTCTGTTCAAGGGAATAAGCATTTATAAAAGAAGGACCGATTATTTCTTTGTCATTCCAAAATATCGGCCCCCAATCAGCAGCACCCCTAATAGTAAATCCTGCTTCCAGAGCATTCCTCCATATGACAGAAATTGTATGAAAAAATGAAATCGTAGCCAAAAACACATCACCATAAACGGGTTTTTCCTCAAACCCAAATGAAACCACGACACTATCTGATATTGTTTGAACTCTACAGGGGTAAATACGTTTCCCCTTAATTTCAGAATCGGATTCCGCAAGTTCTTCATTCGAATAAAAGGGTAAATGCTCTTTCAATTCGAGAAGCTTGTCGAGTGGATTATTTTCGGTTCTTTCCCAGTTTTCTATAATTTCCTTCGAAAAACCAAGAATATCTAAGAAGGCGACTAATCCTTGCCCTTTGTGCTTTTTTATATTTCCTAAAATCGTTTGCTTTATATTACAATCAACATCTCGTATAAATACAGTGAACTAGCGAGCGTGAATGACCACAGGACAATCCGATTAGCCAGGGGCACGAGTCTCTATTTATGACAGATTTGAGCATTTTTTAAAATAAAGGACCACACATTTTTTATTCCGTCCGCTTTAAACTGTCTAACATTTCAAGTATTTCAATTAAATTTATAACGGTATCATTTCCAGTATCAACTCCCATTAAAACACCTCTTATTTCTATTTCAAATGTTAAGTTCATTTTACTATCAATAAGCTTAATCATCCAAGGGTCTATTTTATCGTTCTGACAAAGTATGTTTATATCTTTGGTGTTTTTATTGGTTTTTAACTCATTTAGAAGTGTATCTTTCATTAAATGAGGAAACCCCGAATCATACTGAGATTTGTACCTCTTAGTGGCAGTTTTATCACCTTTAATTATTATTTGCAGTAAAACTGTTTTTTTGTCCTTAGGAAACCAAGTAACACAATCAATTTCCAAAAGATATTCTCCTGTTATTTTATCCAAACCCCAATTTATTGCAAAATCGTGAACGTTTTCCCCGTCAGATTGACGTCCCATATGTTCAGATGAGAGTTGCCTTAAGGGACGAATTAAAGTTTGTAATCCTTCTTCAAAATCTTGTGTGAAATCTGCATATAATTTTTCCTTAAGAAATAATGGAATTTTGCATTCCTCCAGTAAAATAGGAATAACAACAACCTTTTTTTCATCTAATTCTCTCATTAGACCCGCATTCAATTCCTTTTTGCACCATTCACTTTGAATTGAATTATTCGATAAAACCACTAATAGAAATGATGAATCAGTCAATCCTTCTTCTATTTTATCGATTAGTGAATCTCCAGGCTGCATAGACCATTTGTCCAGCCAAACGTTAATTCTATTTTTGACTAATTCAATTGAAAGCTTTTCAACAAAGTCTCTATCCTTACTTGAATAACTTATAAATACGCTCATATTTTTGTTTGGTAACGTCCCTTATTAAATCAGTGCGAGCTTTTCAGCGTAATCGTCCACAGGCCTATCTGGCGATGTAAGCGGGTATAAAGATTCGAATTGGGATCATTTTTAGCATTTTTTTTATTGATGGCGAATGGTTTATAATAGTTTTCCTCAGATTTAAAACACTTCATCTTCAAAAGGTTGTATAAAATTAGCGGCAATGTGAAAGCCTAAATCTCTTATATTTAGATCATTTTCATACAAAATTGTACCTCTAAATGGGTAAATAAATTCTAAGCCTCCATTATCATTTTGAATATAATCTTGGACTCCATAAACTTTAAAATTATTATTTTGAAATTTCCCATATTGTAGGAATCCTCCAACGGATGGTACATTTTCATCCTTGCAAATTTGTTTTAAAACTTTTAAATATTTATTATCTGGAATTTCTTCTAAGGTATTGAGTATATTCTCTGCATTTCCGGCACCAGAACCTAAAGCAATATACTCCTCATTTTCCTCTAATACTCTGTCAAAAATTACTTCAAAACTCACATTATCAATTTCAATAAGATCAAATTTATAAACCAAGACTTCCTGGTGTTGGGGACAGTATCCTCCTAACAAAAATTCAATATCAGGTTCCAAATCCGCGCCATTGATAAGTTCTTCCGCTGTGCGTTCGAAGAATAATTTTACTACATTACAGATACCTTCAAATGAGAAACTGTCTGAGTCCGGTAAAACTTGTAAGTTTAATAAGACCTCCGAAATTGTTTCTTTTAACAAGTGAGCTGTAACCGTGGATCCACAATAACTAATTCCAATTTTGTAATTATAAACAGTTCTTTCAATCCCAGTATTAAAATCTCGTGGACCATTTATAATAACAGGAATTTCCATCACTTTTATTCCTATGTCGGCATAACTTTCCTCATCTGTTGAAACTCGTGAATCAGATGAAAAATGGATAGTATTATTTCTTTTCCAGCTTAGGCATAGTGTCATATTATACTTAATATTTGATGAAAGTTAGATTTTACAGTTACATATAACATTGCGCTAAATGAATTCTTAATTTATTCTATTGTTTAAATGCACCAGGACATTACTTTTCTGTTCATTTTTCCAGATTATCACAATTCGACTTTTAAATTATTTTGTCAAAATTTGCTTTGATTCTTTCCTTCAGTTCCTCTCCTTTTTCAAACTGCTCCAGTAACTGGGTTTTAAGCCCCTCCATTTTTTCTTCAAAAGGAATTCCGTCGTCTTCCTCCGCTTCGGTCCCAACATAAATACCCGGGGTTAATTTGTAATCTTGTTTTTGTACATCAGTAATAGTTGCTGCTTTAGCAAATCCCTCAACATCTTCGTAATTACCGTCGCAGTTTCTCCAGTTGTGGTAAGTTTCTGCAATTCGACTGATATCATTACCATTGAAAACCCGCAGTTTTCTGCTGGCCATTTTGCCCATTTTGGAGGCGTCTATAAATAAAATTTCATCGTTTCGCTCGCGGTGGGTGCCGTCGTTGCCGTTTCGGTTTTTGCTTAGAATGAAAATGCAGGCAGGTATTCCGGTGGTAAGGAACAATTTATCGGGTAAACGTACAATGGCATCTATCATAGAATTGTCTACCATATACTGGCGTACATTTTTTTCTCCTTTTTTATTGGAAGTCATCGCGCCGTTGGCCATCACGATCCCGGCGGTTCCGGTTTCGCTTAGGTGGTGCCAAAAGGTTTGCATCCACATATAATTGGCGCTACCATCGGTGGTGAATTCTTCCCGGGTTCCAAATAACCTGGGGTCGCCCTCCGGCAAATCTTCTGGGTGCCAGTTGCTCACATTGAATGGTGGGTTGGCAATGATATAATCGGCTTTTAGTTCAGGAAATTTATCATCTAAAAGCGAATTCCCAAGTTTGATGTCGAAAGAAAGGTTCCGCAGCATCAGGTTCATCAAGCACAATCGTAAAGTTTGCGCGGTCATTTCCTGTCCGTAAATAGCGATATCGCTTTTATTTCCGCCGTGTTCCTGCAGGAATTTTAAACTCTGCACAAACATTCCCCCGCTTCCGCAGGCAGGATCAAAGATCCTTCCTTTGTAAGGTTCCAGCAGTTCCACCAGTAAACGTACAATACTTCCCGGCGTAAAAAACTGTCCTGCGCCAGAACCTTCGGCCATCGCAAAACGACCGATATAATATTCATAAATACGGCCTAAAACATCACTTTCGGGATTTTCCTTTTCAGAAAATTTAGGTTTGGAAAGCAGGTTAATAATGCCGCCGGTTTGTTTTGGTGACAATTCACTACGGACAAATATTCGCGGCAATAAATTTTGAAGCTGCGGGTTGTATTCGGTAAGCAATCCCTGGATTTCATCAAAAGCATCATCTACTTTTACCTTAATATCATCCTGCTCGGCATTGTCTTTTAAATACTGCCAGGAAGCTTTTTCCGGAATTTTAAAGGTATTGCGGGAACGGTATTCGTCCCGGTCTTCCAGTACATAATTCATTTCTTCGGAATCGGTAGTATGATAATCTGAAGAAGGATCGTTTATTAAACCCTTTAATTCCTCCCGAATCACCTCGTAACGTTCGCTAAGGTGTTTAAGGAATACCAGGGGAAGAATGTAGTTTTTATAATTGTTTTCTGAAACGGCACCTCTAAGTTCGTTCGCCGCGTCCCAGAGTTCTTTCTCAAAATCAATATCTGCTTTTGCCATGTATGGTAGGTTGGGTCTTGTAGTTTATTTAAACAGCCTGAATTTAATGTTTTGGCTGCAATTAAATATTCCTGTAGGGTGGGAATATGACAAATATAAGGGAAATGGAGGGAATGTGAAGGAACCAGCTTAATCCAATATAAAAAACTAGATTTTCGAAACACGGGTGCTAACTATTCAGTTCATTTTAAGCTTTATTTTCTTTCTAGGCATTCTTGCCTTACGAATAACTTTTCACCGTTTTTAAAAGTGATCTCATAAAAATATTTGAATTTACTACTGTCCTCTACAAGATAATTATTCCCTGTTTCAAGACTTCCTTCGGAAGTCGATTCAATATCTGGTTTGCTGTACGTAGCACAGTTTTCTGTTGCAATATAATTAGGAGAATTCTCGAGGGTGGGAATCGACTCTTGGTCTTCGGTATCTGTTTTTGAATAGTAAAATATCCCAATAACAATTATACCTAATACTAATAGTATAATCAGAAACCCGCATCCTTTTCTGACTGTCCCTCCAAAACTTTTGCCGCCTAATAATGCGCCAATAATAAGAACGACCGCTAAAAGAACAAGGATTTCCATGTTGTTCTTCGTTTAATAATAATGATATAAATCCAGTACCGAGAAATACCGGATTAGTTTTTTTCTAGTTCTCTAAATTTACAGTTTTTCAACTAAACCCTTTATTTGCGATTAACTGACTTAGCAGCTGGTGATTTTAACCTTTATTGAATTTAAATAATTCCTCTGTTTTAATAGACATTTTGAGTGTCAACCACCATAAGTATATTCCATAATAATCTATTAAAATTGGTTCTATTAATCCGTGACAAACTTGATTTCTAAAATTAGTATTATTACCATCAATAAGAAAATTGTTTAGCTCTAGTAGTAAATCTTTATCACAGATTCCATCAAGCATTTTGTTGCTTTTATCTATAGACAAAATACTACCCAATGTATTATCATTTTGGATATCATCCGTAAGTCGAGTAGTATTTCTTCCATTTTGTTGAATTATATCTTTTAGACTATTTTCTATTTGTGGAAGAAGGATATGTGTTGAGAGAATGAAGTTATTTGCAAAACCTTGATATAAGCCTTCTGCGAATAAATATGTTCTATGTGATGGAATGAAATTACTCTTTGATTTATCAATTAAAGAGTAAACCAATTCTTTGGAAATAATTTTATCGAAATCCATAATTATTTTGATTTCTCTAATAATAGAAATTAGGTTGTTACGATAAAAATTCCTGGAAAAGTTGAAATTATAAGTTTCTTCATCTCCAATTCCGGCAACAGCACCTTTATTATTTAAATGGATATAATCTTTAAAAAATTGGGATAGAAATGTCTTTTTATAGTTAATTTTTTCATTTGGTAAAATTGGAAGAGCAATTAATGTTTGATAACCAGATTTAAAATCTTTTACACCTAGTGAGTTAAATGTTTCTCTTTTTAAAGAATTATTGGATTTAATTCCTACTCTCTGGAGCATTTCAGAATAAATTAACTGTTCTTTCTTTATTTTCCTTTCAAGTCTATTTTTAATTGATAAAGATTCTTTTATTCCTTTGAGTTCCTTTAAACTTTGAATATAAAGCGGTAAGATGTTGGGATAAAAAGTATTTTCCTCCTTATCAGAATTGTATTGATCAGCTTCAGCCTCAAAACATAATGCTAATTGTATTTTATATTCTTTCTGAGTATAAAATTTTATTACAAATAATATTTCTATATAATTTTTAGTATCAGTGTAGTTACAGGAACTATAACTAAGCTTTTTCAAATCTTCAAAATAATCTTTTAATTCTTCCAGAATTTTTTTTTGATCTAGAAAAACGGCGTTTTTAGTAAGATTTAATTGTATATGAGATGATTCTATTTTTTTAATTTCTCTAATAGAATATTCTGAAAATCCTTCAATTTGATCTTGAAAAATTGATTTCGTTTTTTTAATAAGGGTAAGAGCCCTGTTTATGTAATCTACTTCTTTAACTTTTTTATATACTTCTAGATAAGCTTCTACAGCCTTTTCAATATGAAAGACTTTGTTCTCTTTAATACACATAAACTTATAGTCATTCCATCTAGCAATAACTTCTTTATTATTTACTTCCTTAAATAAATCATCAAGAGATAATATATCGTTCTTATCTAATTTTAACTCCTTTAGCGATTTATCACATAGTTCACTTTTAAGTAATTGGAATAATGTGTGATTAAATAAAGAATTGTTTTCTGAATATATCCTATATGCAAAAACCTTTAGTTCTTTTGAATATTTTTTATTGGGAATATTAATAGGATCTTCTGTCATTTTGCAGAATCTTCATTAAACGCTTTGCTGTTAGCGGTCTACGGTTATCGCCAGTTGGCGAAGAATTGGAGACTGATTTGTCGGCTTAGTATTAGTTCCTGTTCAAGATAATTAATTTATTTCTAACGCCACTGGCTATTGGCGATTAACAGTCTTAACCATTTACGTTTTCCTCAATTTTTTTAATTTATATATATTCAACCAAGGTCTTTTTTTGTGTGCCATTCTATGACAATTTGAGCAGAGGAGTGCAATATCTTCTGGTCTTGTCGTATCTCCTTCTTTCATTTCACTAACTGGAATAGTATGGTGTGCTTCGATAAAATCTTTACCAAGTTCTCCATAATGTTCTTGAAAGTCAAAATTACATATTTCGCAAAAGAGTCTTCCGTGTTTGGTCTTGAAGTTCGATTTAGCAATTTGAGTCACTTTTGAATTTCGTTCGCGTGCTTTATGTTTTCGTTCAACAATTTTCCCTTCGGGGAATTCTCCTATTATTTCTAAGTTCTGCTCAAAATCTGAATCGAGTTTTAGAAGCCAAAATTTTCTTTCATGTCCAAAAGCACCCTTGTTGTTAGGTGATATTCCAAGATTTGTACAGTATCTGTTGTATTCAGATTCAAGCTTTTTGTTTGGTATTGGTTGATTTGAAAGAACTTTAGAAATTGCTTGATTTGTATGGCTACCATGTTTTGTAGAGTTTTGGTCGTGCTTATCAAGAGTATTCTTCAGGTATCCTACGAACCGACTCGGTGCAAACCGAAATTCCTTTTCTGTTTGATACGCAACAAAACAAGTTCCGCCTTTTACTAGGGATGTGGTTTTTTCAGATTGATTCTTGTTGCCGTTAACCAAATAGTATTCGAGAGTTATCAAATTCTCGGTAAGTTCTTGTTCACTAGTTATTGTTTTCATCTTATCTTGCACCTAACAGTTACGGTTCGCAAGTTGCTGGAGTTGGATCGCGGACTTGTCGGATGAACCATTTATTACTTGATAACCAAAAATACTCTTTTTCTGCGATACCCGTAATTTGCGATGAACCGCTGTTACCAAACGTTGTTCCATTATATTTTTTTTGATGCTATGTAATCAAGAAGAAAATTGCGTACACTTGAACCTCCCATCCCTGGGTTTCTATTTGTTAAAACGATAACGGTATATCTATCATCAATTATATCTAAAGCAGAAGCAACTCCAAGAGTAGTATTATCTAGATAATAACCACCCGGGTGTCCATAAATTTTACTTTCACCTTTGAAATTAAGCTGGAAGCCAAGCCCATAGTTTGCATTCGATTGTTTACTTCTCATTTCTTCTATTAATTCTATAGGAAGAAGTTGATTGTTTCTTAATGCTCGCGAAAATTTAAATAAATCATCAACTGTAGAATTGCTACCTCCATCTGGCAATCCTCCCGAAGTATTATTCATCTCCAAGGGTCTTAAAATATTATTTTCGACATATGCCGTATAAGACATTTTACTGATCGATTCGATTATTTTTCCTAATATTATATAGTCAGAATTACTATATTGAAAGTTACCGTGGTCTTTTATCGAGACTTTTTTTAATATTAGTTTATACAAAGTATCGAAATCATTTTGTTCTGCATCGCTTGTAAAATCCCAATAATTTCCAACCCCACCTGTATGGCTTAAGAGCTCCCTAACGGTTATACTATCTCTCAAAAAGCCGTTTTCAATTTTTGGCAGGTAGTTTCCTAAAGACGCATCTAAATTGATTTTATTTTGAGACTTAAGTTGCATAATAGAAATGGCAGTAAACATTTTTGACATAGAAGCCAAGCCTATACTACTATCGACAGAATGCTTTTTTGAATATTCAAGGTCTTTATAGCCAAAAGCTTTTTTCAATAGGATTTGGTCTCTATCTGCAATAAGAACTACTCCGTGAAGGCTATCCTTCTTTGCTTGATTATTTAAATATTCTTCTATTTGAATGATATTTAAACCGTTACTACTACTTTTTTCTTTTTTTTCTTGACTATTAGAGTTTTTACAACCAAAAGCTATAAAAACTATTAGGATTAGAATACGATTATTCATTTCGATGTGTTTAAAATTATTTTGTTTAATGTGCTTAATAAGTTTTCTTGTTCTTCTGCGTTTATTTTTTCTAAAGCAGTTTGTCTGTTTTCTTTGATTATGGGAATTGCTAATTCCAGAATTTTTCTTCCCTTGTCAGTAATTCTCAAATCTTTTTTTCTTCGGTCTGTTTCATTCTCCTTACGCGATAGGAAACCTCTTTTGAATAAGAGTTCGATCATTCGGGTTATTGAAGCAACGTCCTTAAAGAGTAATTCTGATAGTTCCACTTGGCTTATTTCAGGTCTTTTCTCTATTTCAATTAATATTAGAATTTGGTTGATAGTAATAGAGTAGCCAAGTTTATTTAGGTTGTTTTGTGCCATAGTTCTATACTGCTTTATGGCTTTTTCTATTTGGTAGAAAATTGTCTCTTTTGGATTTTCAAAACTGTTGTTTTTCATTGATGTAGATATAATTGATGTATCAAATATATAAATAAATTCTTTAGACTCAATTTTTGCTCTATTATATTGGGCAATGCGTTACACCTCAAACAATTTGCCTTTTCAGTAATATATTGGGAGTAAAGGTGGTTTTACCAAATATAAAACATCAAAATAATGGAGAAATTGGGAAATACGTAAAGAGAGAAGAATTAAAGGAATTTATTCAGAAAATAATTCAAAATCAATATCGAGAAGCATTTTAGGTTCAACTTCCAGGGCTTTGGCTAATGCTAATAATGTAGTAAAGGAAAAATTTCTATTACCATTTTCAATAACACTTAAACTGCCTTTTGTTACTCTGCATCGTGCGGCAATATCGTCTTGACTTAGACCTTTTTCTTCACGAAGCCTTTTCACTTGCCTCCCGAAAATTCGTTGTCTTTTAAGGTCTAAATCTTCCATAATACTTACTTGAAAAGTAAATACAAGAAATTTTTGATTAAATAATGTTACAAGAACTTGTAACAAAAACATATTTTTTGTTACTTAGCTGATAGTTAGATCAAAATGATTTAATTTTTATATTTGCGATACTTCTTAAAGTAAAATATTAGAAGCATTCGCTTTGAGTCTTGAACAGAAAACTGGTAATTTTCAACAAACCACAAGATGATAAGTGTAAATGCTCACGACCCGGGCGTGGGCTTACTTCATCGTGGTAAGGTATACCAGTGCCTCTGTTCGATAAGTTGAGTCTCCACGCCTTTTTTGTTATAAAAAAACAGGCCTTCTTCTCAATTGTTTTCAAAGCTATCTTCTCTTTATATCTTATAAGAATTCGCTTAAGCTAAATCCATTTTAACTCTGGAGGTTTATACCTCCACTTAAAAGCGAATGCTTATGTTACAGCGTATTTTTGAATTATTACAACAAGGACATCCTGATGCTTTGGAGTTTATTTACGCCAGGTACCACCGCAAACTCTTTTGGGTAGGAAAGCAATTAATACGAGATGAATTTGTCATTGAGACCATCCTTCAGGATACTTTCTTAAAATTATGGGAGCAAAGGGATGGGATAGAAAGACCCGAACATATTTACTTTTTCCTGCGTTATGTGATGAAAAGGGATTGTACCTATTACTATGCCCGCCCTAAGAATAATTTTTACCGGAATATCAACCGCCTGGAATATTATGAGAACTACCAGGAATATATGCACGGCTATGACCCCGAGAAGGAGGATGAACATCTGTTGGATTGCGAGACCCAGCAGAAAGCCTTCGATCGGGTAAGCCGTGTTTTTCCCCTACTAAGCCCCGAAAGACGACGCTTGATAGAACTTTGTTTAAAATATGATTTTCGCTATAAAACTATTGGTCAATTAATGGGAACCAGTATCACCTATACTAGCAACGAGGTAAAAAGGGCTATCGAAGATATTAAAAACATTATCCACCAGGGGAGCAATTTGGAATCAAAACCAAAACCGATGCTGGCGGTAAAGATTCAGGGCGAAATGACCGAGGAACAGGAAAAGGTCTTGCAGCTCCGCAACGAACGGCAATATTCTTTTGCTTCCATTGCTAAAGAGCTAAACCTTTCCCAAAAGGAGGTTCACCAGGAATTTATGACCGCCTATAAGCTACTACAGCTCAAACACGAACAACAATCGGCTTAGTTATGGGAAAGGACACGATAACACTCACCCGTAGTATCCGGTTAGAGATCGACCTGCCTACCCAGGAAGAACGCCAGGAGGCTAAAAGTAAGCTGTACCAATGGCGTTACCGCTGTCATAAAGCTGCGAACCTTATCGTTTCCCATCTATATGTTCAGGAAATGATCCAGGAGTTTTTCTATCTATCAGAAGGGGTGAAGTATAAGCTGGTGGATGAGAAAAAGGATGAACTCGGCCTCTTTGACCGGTCGCGGATGAATACCACCTACCGGTTGGTATCTGACCGCTATAAAGGAAAAATGCCCACCAATATATTATCCCAACTTAACAGCAGTATTCAAAGTACTTTCAAGAAAAACAGGGAGGAATACTGGAAAGGCGAGCGTTCCCTACATAATTTTAAAAAAGAAATGGCCTTTCCCTTTACGATGGAAGGGGTTTGCGGGCTTGAATTCAACCCTGAGAAAAGTGCCTTTTGTTTTCGGTTCTTTTCTATCCCGGTAAAAACCTATATAGGTAGGGCATTTAATGACAAATGGAAATTAATGCACCAGCTCACCAAGGGCGAGATTAAAATGCGCACTTCCTATCTCAAGTTAAAAGATGGTAAGATCTTTATGATGGCCGCCTTTGAAATGGAGAAAGAAAAACACAACCTAAGAACAGAAGTGGTTGCAGAAGCTATGTTATCCCTGGAGTATCCAATTATCGTGAAAATTGGTAAGGCCAAGCTTAGCATAGGGAGCAGGGAAGAATTTTTTTACCGACGGTTAGCTATACAAGCCGCCAGTAGAAGAACCCGAGAGGGTGTAAAATATGCCAGGTCTGGTAATGGGCAGAAACGAAAAACAAAAGCCGCAGCCAGGTTTAAAGATAAGGAACGCAATTATGTGAACCAGCGACTGCATGTATACAGCAGGGAGCTAATAGATTTCTGTGTAAAACACCAGGCAGGAACACTCATTTTAGTAGACCAGGAGCAAAAAATTGAATTCGCCAAAGAGGACGCATTTGTGCTAAGAAACTGGGGCTACTATGATCTAATGACCAAAATAAAATACAAGGCCGAAAAAGCCGGTATTGAACTGATCATTGGTTAAAACATTTTCGAGGGCGCTTGTACACCCGCAAGGTGAAGGGAACATTTCACTCACTAAATGCGCTTAGCATATACAACGCGTGGGTCTCTCTTAGTAAGTATACCCAATTGAGACACACAAATTGGAAAGAAAAAGGTGATTCTAAAAAACAGAATATTACTAATTATCCGAATAGATTGAGAGGGTGCTTGTAAACCCCTAAGGTGAGTTGAACACTTTACTCACTAAATGCGCATAGCATATATAACGGCGTGGGCTACTTATTTTTTAAAAATATTTGAGGTTGGATTAATTAATAGCATTTTAAGGAGCAAAGCGCAGAAAAATGAGTAGCAAGAGGGTAACACGCTGCGCGATGTTACTTTTTTTTAAAACCCTCATTTTTAGTTATTTATACCCTGTGATAACTATGATTTTATATCAATTTGCGACAAATGGCCTGGAAAGCTGCATAAACAGGCGACTTTTTGCGACAAATTTTAAAAAGGTAAATTGATAAAAGGAAAGTTTAGGTAAAAACTCTTAATGTCGTTTATTTTTCAAAACTTTTTGAATTCCAAAAATTATTAATAGTAGGACAATAAAATAAACTAAATATGACCGTGGTTTCCCTTCACCTCCAACAGTTGTAAACATCCTATCCCATCTGATTTTATTCCATCCTTCCTCCATATTATTTAAGCTTAACCAGATAAATACGGGCTTACCAACTACATGATCAAATGGAACATATCCCCATTTCCGAGCATCTAGTGAATTCTGACGGTTATCCCCCATCATCCAGTAATAATCCTGTTGAAATGTATAATCATCAGTTTGCATGCCGTTTACAAATATTTCATTATCAATTATTTGTAGGTGATTATCTTCATATTCGTTAATAATTCTTTTATAAAAAGGTAAGTTGCTTTTACTTAATTTGACTGTTGAGCCTTTCTTTGGAATATAAAGAGGGCCATAATTATCCAAATTCCAGGATAAGGTGTCTATATATGGAAAAACACTTTGAGGTTCACCCGGTTTACTCAATAGTTTTCTAACGTCTTTAACCACAGGATTTTTACTGATCAAATTTGCCTCAGGATCGGTAAGGGTTAACAAATAGCCTCCATCTTTATTTAAGGCGAATTTTCCAGTTGAATATTTCAAACCTTCCCGAGCTCCATATCTTTTATTCAGTAAGTTTTGGTCTATTGCTTGTCCCTGAGTATTTATAAAAAAATTATATTGAGGTTTTGCTCGATCGGGTAAAACTGTTCGGTTACCATTTATATAAATATATCCCTCCTTGATTTCTAAAGTGTCCCCAGGTACTCCAACAGCCCTCTTAACCAGATTGGATTTTATCGACAGGCTTATAATAATTACGCTCTGGACTAAAATCATTCATATTCAAGAGGGTATCCGCTGGCTGGTTGAAAACCACCAAATCATTTCTTTCAATTTTTTCTAAACCGGGAAATCTCAAATATGGGAATTGAAATTTATTGATCCAAGAAGAATTTTTTTTCTCTTTCTCATCATTAAAAAGGTATGATTTACCTAAGCCGGGGATAGTATCATGAACCATTGGCGCCGCAATGGTAGTCATAGGTATCCTTGCTCCATAATTGATCTTACTGACCAATAAAAAATCACCTACTAATAAGGTTTTTTCTAAGGATGAAGATGGTATGGTATAAGGCTGTATAAAGTAAGTGTGCACAATCGTGGCCGCAATAATCGCGAATAGAATAGAACTAACCCATTCGCCAACGGAAGTTCTTGGTTTAAGGCTTCTATCGTTTATATGGGAAACATCTAGGAAATAATTGAGGTAATAAATATAAAACCCAAAGGTTAATATTGCCAACCAGGTGTCTAATTTTGAATGTTTCCCAAAACTTCTAACTGTTTCCACCCAAAGGACCGGGAACATTATAAGGTTTACAATTGGAATAAATAATAAAATAGTCCACCACCAAGGCCGGTTTATAATTTTCATTAAAGCCACAGCATTATAAATAGGAATTGCTGCTTCCCAGGGCTTTCTTCCTGCTTTTTTATAGAGTTTAAAGGTACCTAAGAAATGGATCACTTGAATTCCTACGAAAAGTAGAAACCATTGAGAAAATGTCATGGAATGATTAATTTATTGATAGGTAATGAAAACATAAGAATCGTTACAACTATTCAATTATTTAGGTAGCTCAAAGTTTTAAACCATAATAGAAAATGACAGCAAGAGGATAACACGCTACGCTGTGTTGGGTAATCATTTTCGTAAATTTTAGGGCTTTATGATGGTAAATAAGGTGAAATTATTTTAGTCTGGAAAATTTGAAAATAATTTTTCACGGAAAAATGTTTTCAGCCCAGTGATACCGGTGATTTTTTCACGGAAAAGTTTAATTAACAGTGCCATTCACCACTTTTATCTTCACTGCGCAAAAGCTTTGCTTGAATAAAAGAGGTTCATTATAAATGGTCTTGGACACGAGCCAAAAAGCTTTGAAGATGAATAGGTGAATTTGATTCACTAGTTTAAGCTTTTCAACTCAAGTCCGCTTGATAGTAACTAAAATTTACCTATCAGGATTTCAGAGTTTTATTATAATCCTTTTATACTGTCCTTAGAATTCAGAAAAGACCACAAGTGCTTGTTACACCGATTTCATATCGATAAGGATGCTTCCCAAAATACCGAGTTTAGACTAAGGTATTATATCCAATAAATTTTAGCTTTGATGATTTATAGCTTTTAGAAAAAGATTAGAAAGCTTCAGAAATAGTATATTAGCTTTTTATTAACAATTGTATCCATTATTACAGCCTATCCCTAGCATAAAAGGTTTAAGAATGCTGCAAAGAAAATTGAGAGCAGGAGATTCAAAAGCATTAGAGGAAATTTACAATCTGTATTTTCCTAAGGTTTATGCCGTGGCTATTAAATTCGTAAAAAATGAAACTGTCGCTCTAGACCTTGTGCAGGATTCTTTTTTGAAAATATGGCGAAATCGTAAAAATATTAATTTAGACATTCCTTTAGATCAGCAGTTATATGTAATTACAAAGAATGTGGTTTTTGATTATTTTCGGAAAAAAGTGAATGAAGAAAACCTCTTGAATGAATACAGGTTATATCAGGAGCAAACTCAAGATACAGTATCTTCCAATAAGAACGAGCAAATAAAAAAACTGAACAGCTTATTAGAGCAACTCCCCAAGCGGCAACAAGAGATATTTAAATTGATTAAATTTGAAGGCCTTTCTTATAGTGAGGTTGCTTCTACACTTGGTATTTCTAAACATACGGTTTCCAGCCACTTTTCAACCGCTATGAAATTTTTGAAAAAAAATATTCAACTTTTTAGCTTTTTCTTCCCCATCCTTTAAAAAATTAAAATTTTAACATTTATAACTAGTGATTTCCTAGTTGAGGATCGTAATCCTTATAGAAACACTTGTAATCGATGTCTCAAAATATTTACAACTTATTAGAAAAATTCTTTGAGGGTAACTGTACTGCAGAGGAAATAAATACTTTAAGGAATTACTTCAAAAGGAATTCCTATGATGAGATTGAGCCTTTCTTATTAGATGAATGGAATAGCCCTAAGGCTGCTGATCTGTCTAGAGAGAAAAAGGAGTTAGTCTTTCAAGATCTAATGAAGCAGGTGAATTCAGAAAATCAGTCGTCGCGTATTAAATTAACTGCTTTTCTAAAATATGCAGCCATCTTTATTGGAATACTAAGTGCATCAATCTGGTTCTTTAAGCCCACTTCTGATGTTCTAGAGAGTCCAGAAATAACTATTGAATTAGAAGATGGTAGTATAAAGACATTAGACTCACAAGAAGATTTGGTAGAGCATTCAGATTTCACTTATAAACAGGGTGAATTATTGTATGCGCAAGGGAAAGATCCTTCAAACGAGAAACTGGAATTTAATACGATACGTGTGCCTTTTGGAAAATCACTAACATTGGTTTTATCTGATGGTTCCAAAACTATAATTAATGCAGGCTCTTCTTTAAAGTATCCTAAAACTTTCCTGGAAGGTAAGGGTCGTGAGGTTTATCTTGAAGGGGAAGCATATTTTGAAGTAGCTTCAAATCCAGAAGAACCCTTTAAAGTGATTTCAGATCATATTAAAACTCAGGTTTTAGGAACCAAGTTTAATGTTTCGGCCTATCCTAAAGATAAGAATGAAAACATAGTATTGCTAGAAGGTTCAGTGCACGTTTCTACAGAAGAATTGGATCAAGAAAGAATTCTTGAACCAAATGAAATGGCCGTATTTCAAAAATCTAAGAATTCTTTGCATAGCATCAAGACCAATGCTATGAATCATATTGCGTGGACTAAAGGAATTATGCTTTTTAGAAATGAAAAGTTCAGCACGATTCAACGTAAACTTGAAAGACACTACAATATTGACATAGATTGTAAAGATGAAGATTTATTGGAGCAGAGTTTTACAGGACGTTTTCGAAATGAGTCTATAGAAGAAGTTCTTAAAACGTTTCAAAGAGCCGCCTCCTTCAGTTATAATATAAAAAATAATAAAATCACTATTAACCCAAAAAAGTAATTATATGACATAAGGCTACAAAAAATAGAAAATCGGAAAATGCTGGAACATTTTCCGATTTAAAATACAAATTATTTAAAAATTTTCTGATTATCCGTTTATGCACCTGTTATATTCGCAATTACTAGTCTGTCAAAGAGTTTGTCTCCAAAATACCGTCTGTTTAATTTGTAAATAAACTCGTTGAGATACAACTGTAAGTATTTCCTTTT